>NZ_JBMYXC010000032.1:2405-38981 GCF_049608025.1 Mycobacterium sp.
CAACTTCACGCACGACTAGGGAGTGCGATCGTGTCAGAATGGCCCTGTGCGGGCGGTGCTGTGGGATATGGACGGCACGCTCGTCGACTCGGAGAAATTGTGGGACGTGTCCCTCTCCGCGCTCTACGAGTCGCTCGGTGGCGCGATGAGCCGCGAGACCAGGGCGGCGCTGGTCGGGGCATCGGCCGAAAAGACCATCCTGACGGTATACCGGGAATTGGACCTGGAACCAGAGCCCGAGGCGATGGCGAAGTCCAACCGTTGGATACATGATCACACCGCCGAGTTGTTCGATGACGGGCTGCCGTGGTGTGACGGAGCGCGCGAGATGCTGGAAGCTCTTGCAGCCGAGCGCACGCCGATGGCGCTGGTGACCAACACCCAACGCGCACTAACTGAACGTGCCCTGAATAGCATTGGCCGTCAATACTTCTCAGTCTCGGTCTGTGGAGACGAGGTGCGGAATGGCAAGCCTGCCCCCGATCCCTACCTGCGTGCGGCGGAGCTTCTCGGGGTTCCGCCTTCGGACTGCTTGGCGGTCGAGGACTCGGTGACCGGCACGGCAGCTGCCGAGGGTGCTGGTTGCGCGGTGCTGGTGGTCCCCAACGACGTCGCGGTGCCCGGTGGTCGGCGGCGACGCCACACCGGCTCGCTGGCCGACCTCGAGGTCGCAGATCTGCGCAGGATCCATCTCGAGATCGGCCGGGGCTCGCGGGGTTGTGGGCCCGAGCGTGACACAATCGCAAGCCGTGAAGACCTTCGATGAGCTGTTCGCCGAACTGGGCGAGCGTGCGCGCACTCGCCCCGCAGGCAGCGGCACCGTCGCAGCGCTCGATTCCGGTGTGCACGGCATCGGAAAGAAAATTCTCGAAGAGGCCGGCGAAGTGTGGTTGGCTGCCGAGCACGAGAGCGACAACGCGCTGGCCGACGAGATCAGCCAATTGCTGTACTGGACACAGGTGCTGATGGTGTCTCGGGGTCTGTCGCTCGATGACGTGTACCGGAAGCTGTAACAAATGCTCAAAGTCGCCGTTCCCAACAAGGGCACGCTCAGTGACTCCGCGGCCGAGATCCTGTCGGAGGCCGGATACCGTCGGCGCACCGACACCAAGGATCTCACCGTCGTCGACCCCGCCAACCAAGTCGAGTTCTTCTTTCTGCGCCCCAAGGACATCGCTATCTACGTCGGTTCGGGCCAACTCGACCTGGGAATCACCGGACGGGATCTGGCTCAGGAATCCGTTGCGCCGGTGCGTGAGCGGCTCGCGCTCGGATTCGGGTCCTCGACGTTCCGTTACGCGGCCCCGGTCGGCGGATCGTGGCGGGTGGAAGACTTGGCCGGAAAACGAATCGCCACAGCGTTTCCCAACCTGGTGCGAAAAGATCTTGCCAGCCGCGGAATCGACGCGACGGTGATCCGGCTCGATGGTGCGGTGGAAATCTCGGTGCAGCTCGGCGTCGCCGACGCCATCGCCGACGTCGTCGGCTCCGGTCGAACCCTGGGCCTGCACAACCTGGAGGCCTTCGGTGAGCCGCTGTGTGATTCCGAGGCGGTGCTGATCGAACGCGAGGGCTCCGGAGGGGCGGCTGACCAGGCCGCCGATGGCGAAAAGCTCACTGCCCGAGACCAGTTGGTTGCCCGCGTGCAAGGAGTGGTGTTCGGCCAGCAGTACCTGATGCTGGACTACGACTGCCCGCGGACGGTGCTCGATAAAGCCACCGCGGTCACCCCCGGGCTAGAGTCTCCGACCATCTCACCGCTGGCCGATCCAGCCTGGGTGGCGGTGCGCGCGTTGGTGCCGCGGCGCGATGTCAACGCCATCATGGATCAGATCGCGGCCATCGGCGCCAAGGCGATCCTTGCCTCGGACATCAGGTTCTGCCGTTTCTGATATGACTCGCGAGGTGGTTACCCGTGTTAGCGTCCGGATGTCCAGCCACCGCTCGGAGGTCCGATGACTCAGGTTCTTGTGCTGTTTCTGGCCCTGCTGATCGGTGCGGTCGCTGGCCTGCGCGCCATGACCGCGCCGGCCGTCGTGGCCTGGGGGGCGATGTTGGGCTGGATCGACGTCGGCGACAAGTGGTCGGATTGGATGGCGCACCCCATCACCGTCGTCGTCCTGACGATCCTCCTGCTCGGCGAACTGTTCACCGATCAGCTGCCGAAGACGCCGAGTCGCACGGTCACACCGCAGTTCGTGACCCGACTGATCACCGGGGCCTTCGCGGGCGCAGTGATCGGAAGTGCCTTCTTTCACACCTTCAGCGCCATGGGCGCGGGCATGGTCGGGGCCGTTCTCGGCACGCTCGGCGGTGCCGCATTGCGAAGTCGGGTAGCCGCAGCCAACAACGGAAACGACCGACCGGGAGCGTTCGGCGAGGACCTTCTCGCCGTAGGTGCAGGATTTCTGGTGGCGTTCCTCGTGAGCCTGGTTTAGGAGAGCAGAGATGTCCCAGAGTGCGATGGCACGGAGATTCGACGCGATCATCATCGGCGCCGGTCAGGCCGGACCGTCGCTGGCCGGCCGGCTGACTGCCGCAGGGCAGACGGTGGCAATGATCGAACGCAAGCTATTCGGTGGAACCTGCGTGAACTACGGCTGTATCCCTACCAAGACGCTGGTAGCCAGCGCGCACGCGGCGCACTTGGCGCGCCGCGGCCCGGAGTTCGGCGTGAATACCGGCACCGAGGGCCCGGTGACCGTGGACATGGCCGCGGTAAAGGCGCGTAAGGATCGCATCAGCATCGCCGACCGCGAGGGTGTCGAGTCCTGGCTGGACGGGATGCAGGGCTGCACCGTGATTCGCGGTCACGCTCGGTTCGAGAGCCCGCACACGATCCGGGTCGACGATCAACTGCTGGAGGCCGACCGGATCTTCCTCAACGTCGGAGGCCGCGCCGTGGTGCCGGAAATGCCCGGCCTCGCCGACCTGGACTACCTCACCAACGTCGGTATCCTCGAATTAGACACCGTCCCTGAGCATCTCGTGGTGATCGGCGGCAGTTACATCGCATTGGAGTTCGCCCAAATGCACCGCCGGTTCGGCGCCCGGGTGACTGTGGTCGAGCGGGGTCCGCGGCTGACCGCGCGGGAGGACGAAGATGTCTCTGCGGCCATCAAGGAGATTCTCGAAGCAGAAGGGATCGACGTCGTGCTCGACGCCGACGCGATCAGCTTCACCAAACAGGACGGCGGATTCACCGTCACACCCCGCGAGGGAGCGCAATCCATCGCCGGTAGCCATCTGCTCCTCGCGGTGGGCCGCCAGCCCAACACCGACGACCTCGGGCTCGACGTGGCGGGCGTCGAGACCGACGGTCGGGGCTACGTCGTGGTCGACGATCAACTCCGCACCAGCGTCGAGCACATCTGGGCGATGGGTGACTGCAACGGACGCGGTGCGTTCACCCACACGTCCTACAACGACTTCGAGATCGTTGCGGCCAATCTTCTCGATGACGATCCCCGCAAGGTCAGCGATCGCGTCACCAGCTACGCGCTGTACATCGATCCGCCACTGGGCCGGGTCGGGAAGACGGCTGCCGAAGTCCGTCGGTCGGGCCGGAAAGCGCTGGTGGGGAAGCGACCGATGACCCGGGTCGGTCGGGCGGTCGAGAAGGGCGAGACGCAGGGCTTCATGAAGGTGGTCGTCGATGCCGAAACCGGGCAGATCCTGGGGGCCTCGATTCTCGGGGTAGGAGGCGACGAGGTTGTGCACAGCATCCTCGATGTCATGACCGCTGAACTGCCCTACACCGCGATCTCACGCACCATGCACATCCATCCGACCGTCAGCGAGTTGGTGCCCACGATGTTGCAGGACCTCGAGCCTCTGCAGTAGCGGCAGCCACTCGATGCCCGCATCAACGGCGCCGGAATCCGGTTTGCGTTGACCGTGACATCCTGTCCCCGTTGGCATTGCGCAATACCGAAGATGCGTTCGCCCAATACGACGAGGTCCCGTTCGGCTTGAAGATGGATGAGTTTCAGCAGTACGCAGCGGACAAGGGAATGCGCCGATTCGGAACCATCAGCAGCGCGCGCGGGCGACCCCTGGCCGAGATCGATGTCGACTACTCACCTCTCAAGCTGGAGGACGCCTTCGCCGATGAGGATCGGCGAGCCTTGGTGGCCTCAGCGTAAATTGAGCCCTGGGAGATGCCCATTCGCCGACCTGGTTGACGATCACGAGCGGCGCTGAACCAGCAGGGTTTGCGCGCAGGTGCCGATGAATCCCCGGCGGTCGAAGATCTCCGCGGTGGTGGCGCCGATGCCATCCGGGCCGATCGAAGCCCGGCCCCGTAGCCCGAAATCCGCGCCCGTGGGCAGCCGGTGCAGATGCACGACGGTGTCGGTGTTCATGAAGACGAACTGCTGCGGGTCCAGCGTGGCGCCGATCCCGTTGGCCGAGTCGACCACCATCGCCAGACGCTGCAGTGGTGTTGTGGGCTCCGAATCCACCAGCGGTATCAGCGGACTCAGCCACGCCTCCCGGGCTTCGCCCTCGGGGGTGGCCTGCTGGCGCCAGCTGACCGTCTCCAGGTATCCGGATGCCCCGTCCCAGGCATGTGTCATCTCGGTCTCGGGGCCCTCTGTGAGCGGCGGGTAGCGGTCGGTGGCGGCGTCGCGGGTGTCGCTGGGGCGCAGCAGCCATGCGGTGAGGCGGGCGACGACCCGCCGGCTGCCGTCGGCGGAGTCGGTGAGCATCTCGGCGGTCATCAGCGAGATTCGACGGCCCGGCCGGTCCACCCGGGCCTCGACACGCACGGTGGTCACGGGTATGGCGCCGATGATGTCCAGCGTGAGCCGCGCGATCCGCAACCCCCCACCGGCAGTGCGGTCGCTGAGATCCTCGATGGCCTTGGTCAGCAGCGCCAGTGGGGGAGAACCGTGCTGGATCTCGGGGTCCCAGTTGCTGCGGGTGCCGTCGGTCGCCGTGAAGACCGGGTCCTCGCCGTCGGCGACGGGCTGTCGGCGAAACAGACAATCGATCACGCGGCCGGCTCCGCCGCCTGCCGCGCCGGGTCCGGATCGCCCTCGTCGAACGCTTCGGGCCAGCCCGGGTAGGGCGGGGGTTTGCCACCGTAGACCGGGCAGTGGGCGCGGTGTGCACACCAATTGCAGAGTCGCGACGGACTCGGCCGAAAATCCCCTGTCGCACCGGCTGATCGGATGGCCCGCCAGATCGCCATCAACGTCTTCTCGAATCGCAGCAGCTCGTCGAAGTCGGGTGTGTATTCCAACACCTGGGGATCGGCCAGGTACAGCAGCCGCAACCGCGCGGGCAGCACGCCCCGCGAACGCAGCAACGCGACCGCATAGAACTTCATCTGGAACATGGCTTTGAACTCAGCGAGCGCCCGCGCCCGCGGTGGCGCCCTGCCCGTCTTATAGTCGACCACCCGCAGCTCGCCGGTCGGCGCGACGTCGATGCGGTCGACGAACCCGCGCAGTAGGGTGCCGTCCTCGAGTTCCACCTCGATGCGCTCCTCGCAGCTCTGTGGGTCGAAGCGGGTGGGATCCTCCAGCCGGTAATAGCCCGACAGCAGGGTGCGCGCCTG
Organism: Mycobacterium sp.; assembly: GCF_049608025.1. Taxonomy (GTDB): domain Bacteria; phylum Actinomycetota; class Actinomycetes; order Mycobacteriales; family Mycobacteriaceae; genus Mycobacterium. The sequence continues at coordinate 7,969 of NZ_JBMYXC010000032.1, forward strand.
CTCGAGAAGCTCGGCATGCAGTTCCGGATCGATGTCCGATACCACCGAGGGCTGTGCTGCGACCACCTGCTCCCATGCGGGCGCCACCAGTGCTGCCGCCGTCCCGGGGCCACGCTCGGCGGCGGGAAGGGTGTACAGCTGTTCGAGCGCGGCATGTACCACCGTCCCGCGCACCTGCGCGATGGAAGAAGGCTCCGGCAACCGGTCGATGGCCCGGAATCGGTACAGCAGCGGACATTGCTTGAAGTCACTGGCCCGCGACGGAGACAGTGCCGGGCGATGCGCCGGGCGCTCCGTCTGTTCGGTCATGAGCCAAGCCTATGACGGCGGTCGGACACATCTGGGGAACCCGGGCGTTGGAAGTCGCCGATATCCTGGCAGGCTGAGCAGCTGTGCCCAGTACAGGTCCCTTCGCCGTCGGTGATCGTGTTCAGCTCACCGACGCCAAGGGCAGGCGCTACACGATGCTGCTCAAGACCGGCGGGGAGTTCCACACGCACCGTGGCAGCATCGCCCTCGACGACGTGGTGGGGCTGCCCGAAGGCAGCGTCGTGCGCTCGACCAACGGTGATCAGTTTCTGGTGTTGCGCCCCCTGCTGGTCGACTACGTGATGTCGATGCCCCGTGGTGCCCAGGTCGTTTACCCCAAGGACGCCGCGCAGATCGTGCACGAAGGCGATATCTTCCCGGGTGCGCGGGTGCTGGAGGCCGGCGCCGGATCCGGTGCGCTGACGTGCTCGCTGCTGCGGGCCGTCGGGCCGCAGGGCCACGTGACCTCGTACGACGTGCGCGAGGATCACGCTGAGCATGCGGTGCGCAATGTGACGACGTTCTTTGGTGAGCACCCGCCGAGCTGGCAGCTGGTCATCGGGGACGTCGCCGAGTACTCCGGGACCGAGGTGGATCGCGTCGTGCTGGACATGCTCGCGCCCTGGGACGTGCTGGGCGCGGTCGGGGACGCGCTTGTCGCCGGTGGAGTGCTGGTGGTCTACGTCGCCACCGTGACCCAACTGTCCAAGACCGTGGAGGCATTGCGTGAGCAGCAGTGCTGGACCGAACCCAGGGCGTGGGAGAGCATGCAGCGGGGCTGGCACGTCGTGGGCCTGGCGGTGCGTCCGGAGCACTCGATGCGGGGGCACACCGCATTTCTGATCAGTGCCCGCAAACTGGCCCCCGGTGCGGTCGCGCCGGTTCCGTTACGCAAGAAGAATCGCGGACGCGCCGAGCCAGGGGCGGTCTGATCATCCCGGTCAGCCGAACCACCCGCGCTCAGCGCGGCGGGGTCGGCGGTGGCCCGATGGCCGGCGGTGCGGGTGGTGGCTCGATGGCCGGCGGTGCCGGCGGTGGCTCGATGGCCGGCGGGGCCGGCGGTGGCTCGATGGCCGATGGGGCGGGCGGGGCTGCGCTTTCCTCGCCGCTCAGCTGAAGGAGCAGGTCGGCGCTCTGCCGAGTCAGTTGCCACGGGCCGTCAGCTGGGACGAACTCCATCGGGTAGGCGAATTCACCGTCCAACGGGTTCGCGGTCCTGACCAGCACCGTCGCGATGACGTTGCCGGGTTCGGATTGCGACCAGGCGAGGTCTCGCGCCTCGAAGGTCAGTGGCAGTGAACCGTTATCACGCAGAGCGATACCGAAGCGGTCCAGTCCGGCGGCTTCGTCGGCCGTGCCGTCTTCGATCAGGGCGACCTTCTGGTCGCCCGGGAGAGCCGGATCGGAGAGCCTGCTCATCACATCGATCAGCGCCGAGTCGGGGGGCAGCGGAGGCGCGCCGGGCGCAGGTGAGTTTGGCGCGGGCATACCGACCGTCGGCGCGGCCGAGGTCTCGACCGACGGGGCGGCAGCCGGATGTTCCTGGTGGCTGCACGCACCCAATCCCAGCGCCGCCACGATGATGGCGGCGCTGCGGATCGAGACGGTGCGACGCACAAGCGTCATTATTCGGTAAGGCCTCGCCAGCAAGGACTCGGAAAGGGTCAGCCCACTGAGGAGATCAGGGCCATCGCTGACTGCCTGGAGATCTGCCATCCGGTGGGGCTGGGTCCCGCGATGAACGTCAGCGGCTGGGTCGCCACAGCGCCGGAGGCCGCCGATGCGGTCACGTTTGCCGTGGCGACGCCCCCGTTCTGGTCGATGTCAGCGATCGAGAAGTTCACCGGGAAGTACCCTTTAGCTGCGGCGTTGCTGAAGCCGGAATCGGCCATGCGGGCCTCGAGGCGGCCGAGGCCACCCTGGACAAAGCTGGCCTTGCCACCGGCGAACGAACCCGGTCCGGACAGCGCATTCAGCGTCGACAACAACGGTCCCTGCAAATCGGGTGCAGGTGCGGCCGGCAGCGGAACGTCAAAGACGACCGGTTGTACTGCGGGCTGCGCCACGGTGCCAGAACCGACTGCAATCGACGTCACGCCCGCCGCCGCGCCCACCACAGCGGCTGCTGCCATACCAGCTTTAAGGCTGGTATAGAGGGTTTTCAAGGTCACGGCTGTCCTTTCGTTCGGCCAACTGATTATCAGAGGCTAACAGTGTTGCTGGTGTGTCTCGAATTTCTACACCACACACAAAGAGTGAATCGCCGGTAGCGTTGAAGTTGTTACCGCACCACGATCCGGTGTGGGAAAGGAGCTCAGCATGAGTGAGTCCGACCGTTCTGAGACCTCTGACGTCTCGGGTACCCCCGATGATAACCGCCGGTCCCGAGAGGACGCTGCGGAACTGGAACAACTGCGCCGCGAGGCTGCCATCCTGCGCGAGCAACTCGACAGCGCGGTAGGCCCGGAGAGCGGGTTACGCAGTGCGCGCGACCTGCACCAGTTGGAGTCCCGGATCGATTCGCTGACCGCCCGCAACGCCAAACTCATGGACACCCTCAAGGAAGCCCGCCAGCAGTTGTTGGCCCTGCGCGAAGAAGTAGACCGGCTCGGTCAGCCGCCCAGCGGCTACGGCGTCCTGCTCGCCGTACATGAGGACGACACGGTCGACGTGTTCACTTCCGGCCGCAAGATGCGGCTGACCTGCTCGCCGAACATCGACACCAAGGAACTCAAGCAGGGCCAGACGGTTCGTCTCAACGAGGCGCTGACCGTCGTGGAAGCGGGCTACTTCGAATCTGTCGGGGAGATCAGCACCCTGCGGGAGATTCTCTCCGACGGCCATCGGGCACTGGTGGTCGGGCATGCCGATGAGGAGCGGATCGTCTGGCTCGCCGATCCGCTGGTCGCCGCTGAGCATCTGCCCGATAGCTACGACGACGAACTCGGCGACGATCGGCCCCGCAAACTGCGCCCCGGCGACTCACTGCTGGTGGATACGAAGGCCGGTTACGCGTTCGAGCGCATCCCGAAGGCTGAGGTCGAGGATCTCGTTCTCGAAGAGGTCCCCGATGTCAGTTACAACGACATCGGCGGTCTTGGTCGTCAAATCGAGCAGATCCGCGATGCGGTGGAGCTGCCGTTCCTGCACAAGGAGCTCTACCGGGAGTACTCGTTGCGACCACCCAAGGGTGTGCTGCTCTATGGCCCGCCCGGATGCGGGAAAACGCTCATCGCCAAGGCTGTGGCCAATTCGCTGGCCAAGAAGATGGCCGAAGTGCGCGGCGACGATGCGCGCGAGGCGAAGTCGTACTTCCTCAACATCAAGGGACCCGAGCTGCTCAACAAGTTCGTCGGCGAGACCGAACGTCACATCCGGCTCATCTTCCAGCGGGCGCGGGAGAAAGCGTCGGAGGGCACACCGGTCATCGTGTTCTTCGACGAGATGGACTCCATCTTCCGCACCCGTGGCACCGGAGTCAGTTCTGATGTCGAAACTACCGTCGTCCCACAGCTTCTCAGCGAGATCGACGGTGTGGAGGGCCTGGAGAACGTCATCGTGATCGGTGCGTCGAACCGTGAGGACATGATCGACCCGGCAATCCTTCGGCCCGGCCGCCTGGATGTGAAGATCAAAATCGAACGGCCCGACGCCGAGTCGGCGCAGGACATCTTCAGCAAGTACCTGACCGAAGGTCTTCCGATCAACACAGAAGATCTCGCGGAGTTCTCGGGCGACCACATGTTGACCGTCAAGGCGATGATCGAGAAGGTCGTCGACCGCATGTACGCCGAAATCGATGACAACCGGTTCTTGGAGGTCACCTACGCCAACGGCGACAAGGAAGTGATGTACTTCAAGGACTTCAACTCCGGTGCCATGATCCAGAACGTCGTGGACCGTGCGAAGAAGAACGCCATCAAGGCGGTGCTTGAGACTGGCCAGCGAGGTCTGCGCATCCAGCATCTACTCGACTCGATCGTTGACGAGTTCGCCGAGAACGAGGACCTGCCCAACACCACCAATCCCGATGACTGGGCGCGGATTTCAGGTAAGAAGGGCGAGCGGATCGTCTATATCCGCACGCTGGTCACCGGCAAGAGCGGCAGTGCGAGCCGGGCCATTGATACCGAGTCGAACCTAGGGCAGTACCTGTAGAGGACTCCGGGACCGCTAGAAAAACCCGGGCACCAGCGAGTAGCTGTTGGCCATGTCGTCCTGGAGAACCTGGGCTGCCCTAGTGCTCGTGTCGATCCGGAGATCTTCATCGAGAACGCGTGCGCGGTAGCTCCAGCCTTCGGGCAGGCTGAGTCGCTTGGCGAGGTCGGCGAGGTCTCCGTAGGCCAGGGTGGGGTCGACGAGCCGGCCCCATGATTGCATCACCCAATGCCGGCCGTCCGGATCGAGGAGCTCGAAGATCGGTTCCCCGGAGTCGAACACGAACACGGCATTGCGCGCGACGGTGTTGGGCCGATAGGGGGCGGGGTCCACCGAGGCCAAGACGACAGTGGCCTGTCGGATCATGGCGATGCCGCCGAACGTCGCGATCTCGGGCTGGACTGCGGTGTCCTTTTCGATGCTGTCCATCAGCCAGTAGCGCGGGCCGTTGAGTAGTGCCGCCGCCGCGTCGTGGTCTTTGGCCACCGCGTCCGGGTCGAGTTTCGACCAAAGATCAGCCGGGCAGTCGTTGAGTCCGAACGTGTTGTAGACGATGGCTTGCGGTCCGTTCCCGGAGCCGGCGCCCGCACCCACCAGGAGAACCTCGCCGTACCGTTTGCCGCGCAATCCCTTCACGGGAGTGAATCTAGTATCCGCGAGATGGGGTTCGCGGATTTCTCCAGGTGAACTTTGGGGAATCCAGCCAAGTTTGGGGAGTCGTGCCGAAGTCGAGAAGTTCGGGCCCATTCATTTTGAGTCATTGTGAGCACCGCGAACGGTAACGTCGGCGACGTGAAATCGCCACGCGCACTTCTGACACTGCTGCTCGTACCAATTGCTGCGGGGTGCCAATTCTCCTTCTCGTCCGGTGGACCCGATTACGAAAAGCTCGAGACGGCCATCGCGGACGAGCTCAACAAGCAGTACGCGCCCATGTCCCGGCAGGTGTCGGCGGTCGAATGCCCACGCCCGTCGGGTTCGCCGAAGGCCGGGTCCACCTTCAACTGCATCGCCGATCTCGATGGCAATGACGTGCGAGTGGAGGTGACGTTCACCGACGACGACTACAACGTCAATTACTCCACGCTCGACGTGGTCTTCGATCTCGCCGAAACGGGGAAGGGTTTGTCCGACGAGGTGTCAGAGGACTACGGCTTCGATATCAGGGTCCGCTGTGGCAGCGGGCTCAAGGTGGTGGCGGTAGGCGAGTCGTTCGAGTGCGAGGCGGCGGATCGACGTGGAGACACGCGGACGGTCATAGTGACCGCGGGCGGGCCGGACAGCGACGATACCTGGGAGGTGGTGGGCGGGAACTGACGGCGCTCGCGCCGTAGTGCCGCCCGGCTGGTCGGGCTCCTCGTGGCCTCGTGCCTCGGCCCCTTCGTCGTCCCTGGTGTGTTCTGGTCGGGCTCCTCGTGGCCTCGTGCCTCGGCCCCTTCGTCGTCCCTCTACGCTGGCCGGTATGCAACGGATCATCGGAACGGAGGTCGAATACGGCATCTCGTCGCCGTCCGACCCGGCCGCCAATCCGATCCTGACCTCCACCCAGGCGGTGTTGGCCTATGCGGCCGCCGCAGGAATCCAGCGGGCCAAGCGCACGCGTTGGGACTACGAGGTGGAATCCCCGCTACGTGACGCGCGGGGATTCGATCTAAGCCGCTCGTCGGGTCCGCCGCCGGTAGTCGACGCCGACGAGGTCGGTGCCGCCAACATGATCCTGACCAACGGTGCGCGGCTCTACGTCGACCATGCCCATCCCGAGTACTCCGCGCCCGAGTGCGCCGACCCGATGGATGCGGTGATCTGGGACAAAGCCGGCGAGCGGGTGATGGAAGCCGCGGCGCGCCATGTCGCCAGCGTTCCCGGCGCGGCCAAGCTGCAGCTCTACAAGAACAACGTCGACGGCAAGGGCGCGTCGTACGGTTCGCACGAAAACTATCTGATGTCGCGCCAAACGCCGTTCTCAGCGGTTATCGCAGGCCTGACGCCGTTCCTGGTGTCTCGGCAGGTGGTCACCGGGTCCGGTCGGGTAGGCATCGGCGCTTCCGGCGACGAGCCCGGCTTCCAGTTGTGCCAGCGCGCCGACTACATCGAGGTCGAGGTCGGCTTGGAGACCACCCTCAAACGCGGCATCATCAACACCCGCGACGAACCGCACGCCGACGCCGACAAGTACCGGCGTCTGCACGTCATCATCGGCGACGCCAACCTGGCCGAGACTTCGACCTACCTGAAGGTCGGCGCAACGGCGCTGGTGCTCGACCTCATCGAAGAGGGGTTCGACCTCAGCGACTTGATGCTGGCGCGTCCTGTGCACGCCGTGCATGTCATCAGCCGAGACCCGTCTCTACGTGCCACGGTTGCGCTGGCTGACGGTCGCGAGCTGACCGGTCTGGCGTTGCAGCGGATCTACCTGGACCGCGTCGCCAAGCTGGTGGACAGCCGTGATCCTGACCCGCGCGCCTCCCACATCGTCGAGACCTGGGCGAAGGTTCTCGACCTGCTCGAGCGCGATCCGATGGAGTGCGCCGACCTGCTGGACTGGCCGGCGAAGCTGAGGCTGCTCAACGGATTCCGCCACCGTGAAAACCTCAGCTGGTCGGCGCCGCGACTGCACCTGGTCGACCTGCAATACTCCGACGTACGTCTGGACAAGGGCCTCTACAACCGGCTGGTTGCCCGGGGGTCGATGCAGCGGCTGGTGACCGAGCAAGAGGTACTCGACGCGGTGGACAGTCCGCCGACCGACACCCGTGCGTACTTCCGGGGCGAGTGCCTGCGTCGGTTCGGTGCGGACATCGCCGCGGCCAGCTGGGATTCGGTGATCTTCGACCTGGGTGGTGATTCACTGGTGCGCATCCCCACGCTCGAGCCGTTGCGTGGCAGCAAGGCCCATGTGGGTGCGCTGCTGGAATCCGTCGACAGTGCTGCAGAACTCGTTGAGCAGCTCACGACCTGACCCAGCGAGCTCGATGCGGACCGGTAGTGTGGAGGAACCCGCGGGGCAAGGTAAAGCAATGTGCAGCTTGAGGCAATGTGCAGCGCGCCCGCGACGGGGCAAGACATACGCAGGAGGCAGCAATGGCTCAGGAGCAGACCAAGCGTGGCGGTGGGGGCGGAGAAGACGATGACGCCGCCGGCAGCACGGCCGCCGGCCAGGAGCGCCGTGAGAAGCTGACTGAGGAAACCGACGACCTCCTCGACGAAATCGACGATGTGCTGGAGGAGAACGCCGAGGACTTCGTGCGCGCGTACGTCCAGAAGGGCGGCCAGTGACCTGGCCGAACCGCGAACAGTCGACCTTCCCGACATCGCTACCCGGAGCGGTTAGTGCCTTGCCGCACGGTATGTCACAGGGCGGTGTGTCACAGGGCGGTGTGACCCTGTCGTCGTTCGCCGACTTCCTTGGTCAGCACGCACCTCAGCTGTTGCCCGGGGCGGGGCCGCTGCCGACGGACGCGGTGCCCCACGGCACCACCATCGTCGCGCTGAAGTACCCCGGCGGTGTCGTCATGGCCGGTGACCGACGGGCGACCCAAGGTCATATGATCGCCAGTCGCGATGTGCAGAAGGTGTACATCACCGACGACTACACCGCGACGGGCATCGCGGGGACTGCTGCAATCGCGTTCGAGTTCGCCCGCCTGTACGCCGTCGAACTCGAACATTACGAGAAGCTCGAAGGTGTGGCGCTGACGTTCCCCGGCAAAGTCAACAGGCTGGCCACCATGGTGCGCGGCAACCTCGGCGCCGCGTTGCAGGGTTTCGTAGCGCTGCCGTTGCTCGCGGGATACGACCTTGACGACCCAGATCCCGACGGCGCCGGCCGGATCGTGTCCTTCGACGCCGCCGGTGGGTGGAACGTCGAGGAAGAGGGCTACCAGTCGGTCGGCTCCGGCTCCGTCTTCGCCAAGTCGTCGATGAAGAAGCTCTACTCGCGGGTGGCCGACTCGGATTCCGCATTGCGGGTTGCTATCGAGTCGCTCTACGACGCCGCCGACGACGACTCCGCGACCGGCGGTCCTGATCTGGTCCGAGGCATCTATCCCACCGCGGTGGCGATCGGCGCCGAGGGCGCCGTTGAGGTGGCTGAGCAGCAGATTGCAGCGGTGTGCCGAGAAGTGATCGAGAGTCGTTCGCGCGCTGATACATTCGGCGTCGGCGCGGAGCCCCGGGGTGCGGATTCGTGAGCTTCCCCTATTTCATCTCGCCCGAGCAGGCGATGCGTGAGCGTTCAGAGTTGGCACGCAAGGGCATCGCACGCGGGCGCAGCGTGGTCGCGCTGGCCTATGCCGACGGCGTGCTGTTCGTCGCGGAGAACCCTTCCCGGTCGCTGCAGAAGGTCAGCGAACTCTACGACCGGGTCGGATTCGCCGCCGTCGGCCGGTTCAACGAGTTCAACAACCTGCGCAGCGGCGGAATCCGATTCGCCGACACCCAGGGCTATGCGTACTCCCGCCGGGATGTGACCGGTCGTCAGCTGGCCAACGTCTACGCCCAGACGCTCGGCACGATCTTCACCGAACAGGCCAAGCCCTACGAGGTGGAATTGTGTGTGGCCGAGGTGGCTCACCACGGTGAGGCCAAAGCGCCTGAGCTGTACCGCATTACCTACGACGGCTCGATCGCCGACGAACCGCATTTCGTTGTGATGGGCGGTAGCACCGAGCCGATCGCCACGGCACTGAACGATTCCTACACCGAGAACGCCAGCCTGGCCGACGCGGTGTCCATCGCAGTAGGTGCGCTCAGCGCGAGCAGTGACGGCCGGGAGCCGCGTGTTCTGGGACCATCCACGCTGGAGGTCGCAGTCCTCGATGCCAACCGGCCCCGGCGGGCATTTCGCCGCGTCACCGGTGCCGCCCTGGAAGCGTTGCTGCCCGAGGGCGATTCGGACGTGGTCGCTCAAGCTTCCGCTGAAGAGGGCGACGGCCCCTAGGGGGCCCAGATGGCCGCCGGGCCCAGGGCGGCCCTGACCCGACGGCGCCGTCTCCTGCCCGCGCGAGTGCTCCTCGGCGTGGTCCTGCAACCGCGCCCACCGCGCAGCAAGTAGTCTCGGTAGGGTGCAGCGACGAATCATGGGCATCGAGACTGAATTCGGTGTGACCTGCACGTTCCATGGCCATCGTCGGCTGAGTCCCGACGAGGTCGCCCGCTATCTGTTTCGGCGGGTTGTGTCGTGGGGCCGCAGCAGCAATGTCTTCCTCCGTAATGGCGCCCGACTGTATCTCGACGTCGGCAGCCACCCCGAGTACGCGACCGCCGAGTGCGACAACCTCATCCAGCTGGTGACCCACGACCGCGCAGGCGAGCGGGTGCTCGAAGACCTGCTGGTGGATGCTGAGCAGCGCCTCGCCGACGAGGGCATCGGCGGTGACATCTACCTGTTCAAGAACAACACCGACTCGGCGGGCAATTCGTACGGCTGTCACGAGAACTATCTCATCGTGCGCGCCGGCGAGTTCTCCCGTATTTCTGATGTGCTGCTGCCGTTTCTGGTGACCCGCCAGCTCATCTGCGGGGCGGGCAAAGTGCTCCAGACGCCCAAGGCGGCGGCCTTCTGCCTGTCCCAGCGGGCCGAACACATCTGGGAGGGCGTGTCGAGCGCGACCACCCGCTCGCGTCCGATCATCAACACCCGCGACGAGCCACACGCCGACGCCGAGAAGTATCGCCGCCTGCACGTCATCGTCGGCGACTCCAATATGAGTGAGTCGACCACGTTGCTCAAAGTGGGCTCGGCGTCGCTGGTCCTGGAAATGATCGAGGCCGGCGTCGCTTTCCGCGACTTCTCGCTGGACAATCCGATTCGCGCGATCCGCGAGGTCAGTCACGACCTGACCGGCCGGCGGCCGGTGCGGCTGGCCGGCGGTAGGCAGGCCAGTGCCCTGGAGATTCAGCGTGAGTACTACGCCCGCGCTGTGGAGTACCTGCAAACGCGCGAGGCCAACGCGCAGATTTCCCAGGCCGTCGAGTTGTGGGGCCGTCAACTCGACGCGGTGGAGAGCCAGGACTTCGCCAAGGTCGACACCGAGATCGACTGGGTGATCAAGCGCAAGCTGTTCCAGCGGTATCAGGACCGCTACAACATGGAGTTGTCCGATCCGAAGATCAGCCAGCTCGATCTGGCTTATCACGACATCAAACGGGGTCGCGGGGTATTCGACCTGCTGCAACGCAAGGGCCTGGCGGCGCGCGTCACGACCGACGAGGAGATCGAGGCCGCGGTCGACACGCCGCCGCAGACCACCCGGGCGAGGTTGCGGGGTGAGTTCATCAGTGCGGCGCAGGAGGCCGGCCGCGACTTCACCGTCGACTGGGTTCATCTGAAGCTCAACGACCAGGCGCAACGCACGGTGTTGTGCAAAGACCCGTTCCGATCCGTCGACGAGCGGGTCAACCGACTCATCGCCAGTATGTGACCGGCCGCGCCGCATCAGCGCTCTGGCCCAGGCCCGATGCCCCTTAAGCTCTAACCCGTGGGGACCTCGAAAGTCGAACGGCTGATGAACCTTGTCATCGCGTTGCTGTCCACGCGTACTTTCATCACAGCTGACCGAATTCGCGAAATCGTGTCCGGGTACTCCGAGGGGGCCAGCGACGAGGCGTTCTCGCGGATGTTCGAGCGCGACAAGAACGAATTGCGGGATTTGGGCATCCCGCTGGAGACGGGTCGGGTTTCACAGATGGATCCGATCGAGGGCTACCGAATCAGCCGTGAGGCGTACGCGCTTCCTGCAGTGGAGCTCACACCCGACGAGGCGGCCGCGGTGGCGGTGGCGACCCAACTGTGGGAGTCGCCCGAACTCATCACCGCCACCCAGGGCGCGTTGCTGAAGTTGCGGGCCGCCGGCATAGACATTGAAGCCGGGGTGGGCGATGTGACGATCAGCTCGACCGCCGCGCTGCCCGGACTGCGCGGCTCCGACGATGTCCTGGGAATCTTGCTGTCCGCCATTGATTCTGGACATGCAGTGCAGTTCCCGCACCGGCCATCGAGAACCGAACGCTACGTGCTCCGCACCGTTGAGCCGTGGGGGGTGGTTACCGAGAGGGGCCGTTGGTATCTGGTCGGCCACGACCGCGACCGCGACGCTGTTCGCACGTTCCGGCTCTCGCGGATCGGTGCCGAGGTGACGACAGTCGGGGAGCCGGGCGCGGTCAGCAGGCCCGCGGGATTGAACCTGCGTCAGATCGTCGACCGGGTGGTCGGTGATTGGCCGACCGCAGGTCAGGCCAGAGTGTGGGTTGCCGACGGCCGGGCGACCGCCTTGCGCCGCCGGGCCGCTGAGGCGTGTCCGCGGCCCCTGGGGGAGCGAGCGGGAGAAGTGGTCGCCGTGGAAATCGATATGTTCGACCGGTTGGCCCGTGAGATCGCCGGCTATGGCGCCGACGCGGTGGTGCTGGAACCGGCCGCGCTGCGCGAGGACGTCATCGCCCGGTTGCACGCCCAGGCGGATCACACATGACGAACATCAGTACGCGGTTGGTGCGATTGCTGAACATGGTGCCCTATTTCCAGGCCAATCCCAGGATCACCTACTCGGAGGCGGCGTCAGATCTCGGCGTCAGCGTCAGCCAGCTCCGCGATGATCTCAACCAGCTGTGGATGTGTGGTCTGCCGGGATACGGACCAGGGGATCTGATCGACTTCGAATTCTCCGGCGACACCATTGAAGTCACGTTCACCGCGGGCATCGACCAGCCGCTGCGGCTGACGTCCCCGGAAGCCACGGGTGTGCTGGTGGCGCTGCGTGCGCTGCTTGACGTGCCCGGGGTAGTGGATCCGGAGGCCGCGCGCAGTGCCATCGCCAAGATCGAGTCCGTGACGGGAAAAGCTGGTCACAGTGCTGAAGGCGCGGCCGCCGATGAGCCTGCGCCGACCGAGAGCGAGGCGGCCGCGGCGGTACGGACCGCGGTGCGCGCCGGCCGGGCGCTGGCCATCGACTACTACTCGGCATCACACGACTCGATGTCCAGCCGTGTGGTCGACCCCATTCGGGTTGTTGTGATCGCCGACCACAGCTATCTGGAGGCGTGGTGCCGATCAGCCGAGGGGGTGCGGCTGTTCCGCCTCGACCGGATAGTCGAGGCGAGGGTGCTCGACGAGCCCTCGGCGCCGCCGCCACCGGCGGTCCAGGCGGGGCCGGACACATCGCTGTTCGATCCTGACGCAGCCGACCCGTCCCTGCCGACCGCGACGCTTCTCGTCGAGCGATCAGCGGCATGGATGTTCGACTACTACCCGCTGCGACTGTTGCGCGAATTCCCCGACGGTTCGTGCGAGGCGGCGATGACCTATGCCTCCGACCAGTGGATGTCGCGCTTCGTCCTGGGATTCGGGTCAGCTGTGCGGGTGCTCGAGCCGCAGCAGCTCGCCGAGCGGGTCCGGCAGTCCGCTGCTGCCGCGCTGGAGGCGTATCGGGTCGGTACCGAGTCGCCGGGCGGGTAGACTCGCCCTAGACGTCTGGAGGTAACCAAATTGGGTGGTCTACAACCCTGGCACTGGGTCATTGTCATCGCCGTGTTCGTGCTGCTGTTCGGCGCCAAGAAGCTCCCCGACGCCGCGCGCTCCCTGGGTAAGTCGATGCGCATCTTCAAGTCCGAGATCAAGGAGATGCAGTCGGAGTCTCAGTCCGACAAGCCGGCACCGCCGCAGCAGATCGCTTCGGACCGGGCCGCCGACCCCACGGGGGGTGCCGCCACCCAGGCCCCCACCGATCCGTCGTCGGACAAACGCCCGGCCTGACCGGGCAACGCGAACCGCGGGTCTCGCGCTCGCGCCGTGACTTCGCGCCTGTGCCCAGCACCCCGCCTGTGAGCAATATCTAGGCAACCTGACGTGCAGATACCCGGATTCCTCAACAAGCTCGATCCCCGTCGGCGACGTTCACGAGTCAATCCCGACGGCACCATGTCGTTGGTCGACCACCTCACAGAGCTTCGCGGTCGGCTGCTGATCTCGGCGTTCGCCGTCGTGGTGACGACGATCATCGGGTTCATCTGGTTCAGCCACAGCGCGTTCGGAATGCCCAGCCTCGGAGATTGGTTGCGGGGCCCCTACTGTGCGCTTCCGGAGTCTGCGCGTGCGACCATCGCCCCCGACGGGCAATGTCGACTGCTGGCCACCGGACCGTTCGACCAGTTCATGTTGCGGCTGAAGGTGGGGCTCACGGCGGGTCTGGTCCTAGCCTGCCCGGTGTGGTTGTACCAACTATGGGCGTTCATCACCCCAGGGCTGTACAACAAGGAGCGCCGCTTCGCCGTGGCGTTCGTCACGCTGGGGGCGATGCTCTTCGTCTCGGGCGCGGTACTGGCGTATGTGGTGTTGTCGAAGGCCTTGGGATTCCTGCTGACCGTCGGCAGCGACGTGCAGATCACCGCGCTGTCCGGTGACCAATACTTCGGTTTCCTGATCAACCTGCTGCTGGTGTTCGGTATCAGCTTTGAATTTCCGCTGCTGATCATCATGTTGAACCTCATCGGCGTCCTCACCTACGAACGTTTGAAGGCATGGCGCCGAGGTTTGATCATGGGACTCTTCGTTTTCGCGGCCTTCGCCACGCCCGGGTCGGATCCGTTCTCGATGTTGGCGCTGGCGCTGGCATTGACCTTGCTGTTGGAAGTCGCCATCCAGATCGCGCGATTGAATGATGGGCGCAAGGCGCGCCGCGCCAGGCTCAGCGAGGTGGCCGACGACGAGGCGGCACCGATCGGTGTGGCGGAGACCGTGGAAGCGCGGGCGGCCGCTCCCGCCCCGTCGCGGCTCGTGATCGATGACGACGCGACCTGAGCCGCCGGTGCCCGCCCCCACCGAGGTAGCTGACGTCACCGAGTTCGCCGCGCAACTGCCGTTCACCCTGGATGGCTTCCAGCGCCGCGCCTGCGAGGCGCTGGCACAGGGCCACGGGGTGCTGGTCTGCGCGCCGACCGGTGCGGGCAAAACGGTCGTCGGCGAGTTCGCCGTGCATCTCGCACTGGCTGCGGGCCGAAAGTGTTTTTACACCACACCGATCAAGGCGCTGAGCAACCAGAAGTACAACGATCTGGTGCGCCGCTACGGGCCGCAGCGCATCGGTCTGCTCACCGGTGACCAGGCTGTCAACGGCGACGCCGACGTCGTGGTGATGACTACCGAAGTTCTGCGCAACATGCTCTACGCGGATTCCCCCGCATTGCAAGGGCTTTCCCACGTCGTGATGGACGAAGTGCACTTCTTGGCCGACCGCATGCGCGGTGCGGTCTGGGAAGAGGTGATCCTGCACCTGTCCGACGACGTCCGGCTGGTGAGCTTGTCCGCGACGGTGAGCAATGCCGAAGAGTTCGGCGGCTGGATCCAGACGGTCCGCGGGGATACCACCGTCGTGGTCGATGAACACCGCCCGGTGCCGCTGTGGCAGCACGTCCTGGTCGGCAAGCGACTGCTCGACCTGTTCGACTATCGGGCGTCCGGACCGACCAAGGCGGGCCCGGATCTGCGGGTAGACCCGGAGTTGATGCGCCACATTGCGCATCGGCGTGAATCCGAACGGCTCTCGGACTGGCAGCCGCGCGGCCGGGGCCGGGCGGGCCGCCCCAGCCTTTACCGCACCCCCGGCCGGCCCGACGTGATCGGCGTGCTCAAGCGCGGCGAACTGCTGCCGGCCATCACCTTCATCTTCTCGCGAGCGGGATGCGATGCCGCGGTCAAGCAGTGCCTGCGCTCCTCGCTGCGGCTGACCACCGACGAGGAGCGCGGCCGGATCGCTGAGATCGTGGACCGCCGCACGGCCGACCTCAACGACTCCGATCTGATAGTGCTGGACTTCCACGAATGGCGTGAGGCGCTGCTGCGTGGACTGGCGGCCCACCATGCCGGCATGTTGCCGATCTTTCGTCACACCGTGGAGGAGTTGTTCACCGCCGGTCTGGTCAAGGCTGTATTCGCCACGGAAACACTGGCACTGGGGATCAACATGCCAGCGCGCACCGTAGTGCTGGAGCGGCTGGTGAAATTCAACGGCGAGCAGCACATGCCATTGACCGCAGGGGAGTACACCCAGCTCACCGGCCGCGCCGGGCGTCGCGGCATCGACGTCGAGGGCCACGCGGTGGTGTTGTGGACCCCGCATGAGAACACCGCCGACCCGGTCGAGATCGCCGGATTGGCGTCGACCCGGACGTTCCCGCTGCGCAGTTCGTTCGCGCCGACGTACAACATGACCATCAACCTGGTGCACCAGATGGGGCCCGAGCAGGCGCACCGGCTGCTGGAACGGTCCTTCGCGCAGTATCAGGCCGACCGGTCGGTCGTCGGTCTGGTACGCGGGGTGGAGCGTGGCGAGCGGCTCCTCGGCGAGTTGGCCGCTGAGCTCGGCGGATCCGACTCGGCAGTCCTGGACTACGTCCGACTCAGAGCCCAGATCTCCGAGCGGGAGCGCGCCCAGTCGCGCGCGTCGCGGCTACACCGTCGTCAGGCAGCCAACGATGCGTTGACCGCGCTGCGCCGGGGCGACATCATCACGATCACCCACGGGCGCCGCGGCGGTCTGGCCGTCGTGCTGGAACCCGCGCGTGACAGCGACGATCCACGGCCTTTGGTGCTGTCGGAGCATCGTTGGGCAGGTCGAATCTCATCCGCCGACTACCCGGGCGCCGCCGGGCCGATGGGCACGATGTCGCTGCCCAAGCGAGTCGAACATCGCAATCCGCGAGCCCGACGTGACCTGGCGTCGGCGTTGCGGTCCGCTGCTGACCGCAACGATGTCCCACCGGCCCGGGTTCGCAGGAGCGGCCCGGCGCCCGAGCCCGACATCGACCCCGAGTTGGCAGCACTGCGTGACCGGATGCGCGCTCATCGTGCTCACCACCTGCCTGACCGGGAAGACAGGGCCCGGATCGCCGAGCGCTATCTCAAGGTCGAACGCGACAACGACCACCTGCGCAGGAAGATCGCGACAGCGACAAATTCGCTGGCACTGACCTTTGATCGAATCGTGGTGCTGCTCACCGAGCGTGGATTCATCGCCGACACGGGGGACCCGCACGGGCCGGACGGTGGTGTCGTCACCCCGACCGTTACCGCCGATGGCAGGCTGCTGGCCCGAATCTACAGCGAGAGCGACCTGCTGGTCGCCGAGTGCCTGCGCGCCGGTGTGTGGGATGGACTGGACGCGGCCGAACTCGCCGCGGCCCTGTCATCGGTGCTCTACGAGTCCCGTCGTGACGGACTGGGTGCGGCCGACGGCTCCGACGTGCCCAGTGGCCGACTGCGCCGCGCGTTGAATCACACCCGCAGGTTGTGGACCGAGTTGCGCGCTGATGAACAGCGGCACCGCATCACGCAGAGCCGTGAACCCGATGACCGTTTCGTCGCGGCAATCCACAAGTGGGCGAGTACCGGCGACCTGGCCTCGGCGTTGGCGGCCGCTGGCACAACGGCAGGCGGAGCAGGCGGATCCTCGATGTCGGCGGGCGACTTCGTGAGGTGGTGCCGTCAGGTGCTGGACTTGGCCGACCAGGTTCGCAATGCTGCGCCTTCACCGGCGTTGCGGGCGACGGCGAAACGCACCATCAACGACGTTCGGCGCGGCGTCGTAGCTGTTGATGCGGGGTAGTGTGTGGCAGCAGGCCAGAAACCGGCATATCAGCCGCGGACGACCAAGGAGAGAAATGAGCGGACCGCAGGGATCTGACCCGACGAAGCCGGAGGACGAATCGGCCGGTAATCAAGGGTGGCAGCCGCCCACCCCAGGGTCTGAGCAGCCGCAATCCCCCGAGGGTGAGCAGCCGTCGTGGCAGCCGCCGGCGTATACGCCGCAGCAGTATCCGCAGTACCAACAGCCCACCCCGCCGCCGTACCCGCCGCAGCAGTACGCGCAAGGTGATCAGTACGGCCAGCAGCCGGCGGACTACAACCCCGCCAACTACCCGCCGCCGGGTCAGTACGGGCAGCCGGGCCCCGGGTACGGCCAGCAGCCGGGCGCCGGGTACGGCCAGCAGCCCGGCCAGTACGGCCAGCAGCCCGGCCAGTACGGCCAGCAGCCCGGTCAGTACCCCGCCGGCGGATTCTCCCCGACCGGTTCGGAGGAGAGCTCGAAGCGTTCGTTGGCCGTGATCGGCGGTGTGGTCGGCTTGCTCGCCGCCGTCATCGTCGCCGTCGTTCTGGTGCTGGGGTTCTGGAAGCCAGGCTTCTTCGTGACGACCAAGCTGGACGTCAACGCCGCTCAATCGGGTGTGCAGCAGATCCTCACCGATGAGACCAACGGCTACGGCGCCAAAAACGTCAACGCCATCAAGTGCAACAACGGTGTGAGCCCCACAGTCAAGAAGGGGGACACCTTCAGTTGCGAGGTCAGCATCGACGGCACCAAACGTCAGGTGACGGTGAC
The DNA here is from genome assembly GCF_049608025.1 of Mycobacterium sp. Taxonomy (GTDB): domain Bacteria; phylum Actinomycetota; class Actinomycetes; order Mycobacteriales; family Mycobacteriaceae; genus Mycobacterium. The sequence goes on from NZ_JBMYXC010000032.1 coordinate 25,806, forward strand.
GTTCCAGGACAACAAGGGAACCTACGAGGTCGGCCGGCCGAGATAGTCTGGTCAGCCTGGCAGCCCGTCGAGCGCCTTTTGTAATCGCCCGATCGATGACGACACGCCGTAGCGCTGAGCGAGTTCGGCGACCTCCCGAGGCCGCGCGGCGACCCGCGGAAGCGCGTCGGTCTCCGTGGACAACGTGACGTCGGCGTTGGTGGCAACCCGCACTACCGGTTCTGCCTTGTCGATGTAGTCAGTCGCTGCCAGAAGTTTGGTGCGATGCGCCGTGGCGAGGGTGGATCCCGGGTCTCGGCTGGCGATCAGGATCTGTTCCAGAGAGCCGTGCTGTGCCAGCAGCTTTGCCGCGGTCTTCTCGCCGATGCCTGCTACGCCGGGAAGTCCATCGGAGGGGTCTCCGCGCAGCAGCGCGAGTTCCGCGTAGGCGGGCCCGGCGCGCTCACCGGGCACCGCATAGGTCTGCGCGACTTCGTCGGGCCCGAAAGTCCGCGCCTTGGCAAGCCCGCGGCCGATATACAAGACCCGGACCGGCACCGGCTGATCGCGCACCAACTGTAGGAGGTCGCGGTCACCGCTGACGACCACGACCGGGTCGAGGCGTTCTCGGTCTGCGAGGGTCCCCAACACATCGTCGGCCTCGGCTTCCGGTGCCCCCGCTGTGGCGATCCCGAACGCGTCGAGGATCTCGGTGATCATGTCGACCTGCGGGGTCAGGTCGTCGGGCACCTCCTCGACGTCAGGCTCGCCCCCGGGTTCGGCCGGGATGGCGACGCGGTGCGCCTTGTAGGACGGGATCAGGTCGACCCGCCACTGAGGGCGCCAGGCTTCGTCGCGGCACACCACCATCCGGTGCGGCCTTTCGCGGGTGATCACCGTCGCAACCGCGTCGAGGAAGCCCCTCAGCGCGTTGACGGGTCGCCCGTCCGGCGCGGTGATCGACGACGGAAGCCCGAAGTAGGAGCGGAACCACATGCTGGCGCCGTCCAGAAGCAGCAATGGAGCTTCACTCATGCGCGATCCGCTCGCTCCTCATTGGGCCCATACCCGTCATCCTGCCAGGCAGAATTCGCCACGGGGTTGGCCGGGATTAGCCTGAAACCTATGACGCAGGGTCGTTTCAGCACCGATGTGTACGCACAGCGACTGGCCACGGCAGCTCGCACGGCCGCCGAGGCCGGGCTCGCGGGCCTGATCGTCACGCCCGGCTATGACCTGCGGTACCTGGTCGGATCGCGCGCGCAGACCTTCGAGCGGCTGACGGCGCTGGTGCTGCCGTCGGCCGGCGATCCGACGATCGTCCTGCCGCGCTTGGAACTCGCCTCGCTCAAGGAGTCCGCAGTTTCTGAACTCGGCGTCACGGTGCGTGACTGGGTGGATGGGGAGAATCCGTACCAGCTGGTAGCCGACGCGCTCGGCGGATCGGGCGTCGCAACCGCCGTCACCGACTCGATGCCGGCTTTGCACCTGCTTCCGCTGGCCGAAGTCCTGGGGCTGGTCCCCGTGCTGGCCACCGACGTGCTGCGCAAGCTACGGATGATCAAGGATCCCGTCGAGGTCGACGCGTTGTTCCAGGCCGGTGCGGCGATCGACCGGGTGCACGCCCGAGTGCCGGGATTCCTGGCACCGGGACGCACCGAAGCCGACGTGGCCGCCGACATCGCCGAAGCGATTGTCGCCGAGGGGCATTCGGAGGTGGCATTCATCATCGTCGGATCCGGTCCGCACGGTGCGGATCCGCACCACGAATGCTCGGATCGTGAACTTCAGGCGGGGGACGTCGTCGTCGTCGACATCGGCGGCCCCTACGAACCGGGCTACAACTCCGACTCCACCCGCACCTACTGCCTGGGCGAACCCGACGCCGAGGTTGCCAGTCGATACGCGGTGTTGCAGCGGGCGCAGCGTGCGGCGGTTGACGCGGTGCGGCCCGGTGTGACCGCCGAGCAGGTCGACGCCGCTGCTCGCGACGTACTAGCCGCAGCGGGTTTGGCGGAGGCGTTCGTGCACCGCACCGGACACGGCATCGGTCTGTCGGTTCACGAGGAGCCCTACATTGTGGCTGGAAACTCGCTGCCGCTGCAGGAGGGGATGGCTTTCTCGGTGGAGCCCGGCATCTACTTTCCGGGGCAGTGGGGTGCGCGTATCGAGGACATCGTGATCGTCACCGCCGACGGGGCGGTTTCGGTGAACAAGCGCCCCCGGGACCTCGTCGCAGTCCCGGTTGGCCCGAACCGGCCCTAGGAACTACTCAGGCGTCGCCGCGGTCGAGCAGATCCGAGGAGCCCAGTACCCGCGCGACGCGCACTTCGATCGCCACCCGCCTGGGGTTGGGCCGCGGGGTGCGGTAACGCTGGGCGTAGCGCAGTTCCGCGTCGCGAACGGCCTCCACGTCGGTGTGGACCGTGGCTTTGCCTTCCAGCGATAGCCAGCGGGCGCCGTCGACCTGGCTGAGTACGGCAATGCCGCGCTGGTCGGCGTTGACGGCCTTCTGGGAACCGCCCGAGGTGATGACCCGGGCGATGTGGGTGGTGGGATCAAAGGTGAACCCCACGGCCACCACGTGCGGGGATTGGTCCGCCCGCAGCGTCGTCAGCATGGCCAGGTGCCGTTCGGTCAGGAACGCCAGAGCCTCGTTGGTCAACCGCGTGGTTGGCTTTCCACCAGATGTAGCCATCGATGAACACGCTAGCGCAGGACATAATCACTACCGTGGAGGACACGGACGGCGGTGGCCGTCGATTAGTCACGGTGGGCGAGCTTCTCGTCGTCTTCGGCGGTCGCAGCGAGATCGGGTTGGAGGTGGCGCGGCGGTTGGCGCCCGGCGCCGTCGTCGTGCTGGCGGCCCGCCGGCCCGACGACCTCGACGCGCAGATCGCCATACTCGAGCAGGCCGGCGCCGAGGCCGTGCACACCCGGGGTTTTGATGCTGACGATCTGGCCTCGCACCGTTGCGTGGTCGAGGCCATCGTCGCCGAGCACGGGCCGATAGACACCGCAGTGCTGGCATTCGGCATCCTCGGCGATCAGGCCCGTGCTGAAAAAGATGCCGGGCACGCGGCGGCGATCGCGCACACCGACTATGTGGCGCAGGTCAGCCTGCTGACAGTGTTGGCCGATACCATGCGATCGGCAGCCCACGGGATTGGCGATGAACCGGTTGCGCGAAGAGCGGACACTGCGCGAAGAGCTGACATCGTCGTCTTCTCGTCGGTCGCAGGTGTTCGAGTGCGTCGTGCGAACTACGTATACGGGTCGGCGAAGGCGGGTCTGGATGGATTCTGCAGCGGACTCGCTGATGCCTTACACGGCTCGAATGTGCGACTGGTGCTGGTGCGGCCAGGCTTCGTCGTCGGAAGGATGACGCAGGGCATGTCGCCGGCGCCGTTCTCCAGTAGCCCGGAGCAGGTGGCCGAGGCGACGGTGCGGGCGCTGAATCGGGGTACGGGCAGCCGTACCGTTTGGGTGCCGTGGATCCTGAAGCCGGTTTTTTCCGGAATGAAGCTGATGCCGCAGTGGATGTGGCGCAGGTTGCGGCGATGAGCATGATTGTTGTGGTGGGCATCGGTGCCGACGGCATGGCCGGGCTTGCGCCCACGTCTCGCGCCGAACTGGCCCGTGCGACCGTGGTCTACGGTTCGCAACGCCAACTCGATCTGCTTGACGGGAGCGTACCCGCGGTCCGGAGACCGTGGCCGTCGCCGATGTTGCCTGCGCTGCATACGCTGCTGGACGGCGTCTCCGATGCCGACGGGGACGTTCATGTTGTGGCCAGCGGGGACCCGCTGCTACACGGGGTCGGCAGCACCCTCATCGGGCTGTACGGCCCCGGTCGGGTTTCGGTACTGCCCCATGTCTCGTCGGTGACGCTGGCCTGTTCGAGAGTCGGTTGGACGGTGCAGGACACGGAGGTGATCAGCCTCGTCACCGCGGAACCGCATCAGGCGGTGCGGCGCGGAGGTCAGGCCATCGTGTTGTCCCGCGACCGCCTGAGTCCTGCCGCGCTGGCGCGACTGTTGACCGATTCCGGGCGCGGCGACTCGGAACTGACGGTGCTTGAACAACTCGGGGGACCAAGGGAGTTGCGCCGTTCGTCCACGGCGCGGGAGTGGGCAGCCCGTCCGCCTGGCAAGGTTGATGACCTCAACGTGATGGCCGTGCGGTACCTGCCCGACGAGCGTCGGTACGCGACGCTGCCCGACGACGCGTTCGCCCACGACGGCCAGATCACGAAGCAGGCCATGCGCGCGGTCTCGCTGGCGGCGCTGGGGCCGCGACCGGGAGAGCTGCTCTGGGATGTCGGGGCGGGCTCGGGCAGCATCGCGATCGAGTGGTGCCGCAGCGGAAACAGTTGTCGTGCAATAGCATTCGAACGCGATGAGGTGCGTCGCAGACGAATCGTCGAGAACGCGGCTGCGTTCGGTGTCCATGTCGAGGTGGAGCCGGCGGCACCGGAGTCGTTCGCCGCTGCGGTGCCGCCCGCGGCGATCTTCATCGGCGGGGGCGTCAGTCAGCCCGGGCTGATGGACGCCTGCTGGGAGAGGCTTCCGGTCGGCGGCCGTCTGGTGGTCAATGTGGTGACGGTAGAATCCGAAGCCGTTCTTGTACAATGGTTTTCCCGTTTCGGCGGGGAGCTTCGGCGCTTTCAACATTCTCGCGGTGAACCGGTAGGCTCATTCACCGGCTGGCGACCCGCGATGCCAGTGACTCAGTGGGCAGTGATCAAGACGACGGATAGGACCTGATCAGTTCGATGGTGTCGAGTTCGCGGATCGCCCGGCAGCCCCGGTGCAGCATGGTAAGCATCATCTCGTCACCGCGCTCGGTAGATGCCGCGAACGCGAAGCCCAACGTGGTGATCAGCGGTGCCTGCAGGGCCCCGAGACGGTAGTCCCTCCAGCAGGTTTCGCCGTCGTATTCGGTGACGCCGTAGCTGAGCAGCGCCCGGTGGTATTTCTCGACCAGGTCACGCTCGACGGTCGGGCGAATCTCGGGCAGCAGGCTCGTCGCGCTGAAGTACGCCAGGTCGCGGGCGGGCAGACCGAGTCCCAGGGTCTGCCAGTCGACCACGGTCACCCGGGCGCGATCCGGATCGAACAGCAGGTTGTCGAGGCGGTAGTCGCCGTGCATGAGCGAGAAGCGGTCCGGCTCGGCCAGGAGCCAGGGTGTCACCAGGCCCATCGCAGTGGTCAGGGTGTCGCGGTCCTCGTCGCTGACCGACCCCCCGAGCTGCTCAAGGGTGATGTCGGTTGCCATGACTGCGATGTCGCCGAGACCCTTGGCCGCCTCGGCGTCGCCGGGCTTGGGCATGATGATGGACGGCAGGTCGAACCAACGCCGGTCACGCCAGCTTGTGCCGTGTAATCCCGCCAGGGCTTGGACGGCCAGTGCGGCTTCGGCCGGACTGCAACCGGCGATCTGGTCGCCCTGGACGGCGGGGGCCATATCGGCGAGTAGGAGAACGAAGTCAGCTCCGTCGGCGGATATTTCGCTGTGAAAGCACTCCGGCACCGGGATGGCGACATGCTGACGGACCGTTGAGTAGAACTCCACTTCAGAGCGGTAGGCGAGCGCGACTCGCTCGCGGACCGTGTCGTCCTGCGCGGTGAGCTTGATCGCAAAACTCGACGGTGGGGGTGGCAATTCCGTCTCGGCCGCACGGGTTGCGGTGACCCGGTAGGTGGCGCCGGTCTGTCCGGTGCCGATGGCGGTCACCTCGACGTCGCTGACCTCGGCGCCGAGCACCGACCCGAGCCATTCGGCGGTGATGTCTGACGGATTTTGGGGAATGCTCACGACATTGCTCTCTTGTGGGTGGGGCGTGCTGTTCGATTCAACTCCGCGGGTAGCTGCGCGGCGTGAAGACCCGATCCGTGCCCGAATCGTCAGCACAATCGGAGCCACCCGCGTACCACTGCGTCTGGGAGGACCCGATGATCAGCAGGCACCGCATGTCTACATCGTCTTGATTCAGGTCAGCCAGCCGAACGACCTTGACCTTCTCGGCCGGGCCCGAAACATCACGGCCGACGACAACCGGGGTTCCGGGGTCGCGGTGTTCCAGCAGGAGGTCCCGCATTGCGCCGACCTGCCAGGTTCGGGTCTTGGATGCGGGGTTGTAGATGGCCAGCACCATGTCGGACTGTGCTGCGGCCGTCAGCCGCGCCACGATGACATCCCAGGACTTGAGGCGGTCAGACAGTGAGATGACGGCGTAGTCGTGGCCCAGCGGAGCGCCGACCCGGCTCGCCACAGCCTGAGCGGCCGTCATGGCCGGGATAACCCGTACCGTGACGCTCGGCCATTGCTTTGCCTCCTCGAGGACCGCGGTGGCCATCGCGAAAACTCCCGGGTCTCCTGAGGATACGACCGCAACGGTGCGACCCTGCTCGGCCAGCGTGCACGCCAGTCGTGCCCGGGCCGGCTCATCGGTGTTATCGCTGGGATGCCGTTGTTGTCCCGCGCGGACGCCGATGCGGTTCAAATAGGGGGCATACCCGATGAGATCGGTGGCAGCGGCGAGTTCACGGCGACTCTGCTGAGTCATCCAATCGGTGTCACCGGGGCCCAACCCGACGACCGACACCATTCCGGCCGGCGCCGGCGGGTGCTGGCGCCCTGCCATCATCGCCAGCGCGAAGTAGGGTACCGATTCGTCATCCACGTCGGAAGCGGGAAGCACCCGTTGTCCGGGGGTACTGGCGCGCTCGACATAGAACGTCTCATTCAATCGCCCGCACGCTGCGAGGGCCTTTCGCACCGCGGGATATGAGCGTCCCAGCTTCAGGATCACGGCGGCGTCGGTGTCGGCGAGGCGGCGCTCAAGCTCATCAGCAGGCAGTGTGCCGGGCACGATGGTGAGCACTTGGTCACCCTGGACCAGGGGAGTGGCCACCGCGGCCGACGCAGCGCTGACCGACGTCACGCCTGGCACGATCACCGCGTCGAAACGTTGGGTGAGTCGGGTGTGCATGTGCATGTAGGAGCTGTAGAAGAGGGGATCGCCCTCGGCCAACAGGGCGACATCGCGGCCCGCGGTCAGATGTGTGGCGATGCGCTCGGCGGATTGACGGTAGAAGTCTTCCATCGCGCCCGCGTAGCCTCCGGGGTGGTCGGAGGTTTCGGTGGTCACCGGGTAGACCAGGTGTTCCTCGATCTGGCCGGCACGCAGGTACGGTTCGGCGATCGACCGTGCGATGCTGCGTCCGTGTCGCGCGCTGTGGTAGGCCACGACATCGGCGGATCCGATGACCCTGGCCGCTTTGACGGTCACCAACTCGGGGTCGCCCGGTCCCAGGCCGACGCCCCAGAGAGTCCCGGCGGGCTCGCTCATTCGGCCTCTGTCGCAATCGCATTGACGGCGGCGGCCGCCATCGCACTGCCGCCGCGCCGACCGGTGACCACCAGATAGGACATGCCGCGCGGGGTGTCGACCAACTCCTGTTTCGATTGCGCCGAGCCGACGAACCCGACCGGGCCGCCGAGCACCGCTGCCGGTGCCGGGGCGCCCTCGTCGAGGAGTTCGAGCAGCCGGAACAGCGCCGTGGGTGCGTTTCCGATGGCGAGCACCGCGCCGCCGAGTCGGTCGGCCCACAGGTCGACGGCGGCTGCTGAGCGGGTGGTGCCCAATCGGGCGGCCAGGTGGGGCGCCCCGGCGTCGGCGACCAGTGACAGGACCTCGTTATCAGCCGGCAATCGCGACCGGGTGATGCCGGCTGCGACCATCGAGGAGTCACACAAGATCGGGGCGCCGCCGGCCAGCGCCGCGTGTGCCCGCTGGACGACGTCGTCGGTGAAGGCCACGTGCTCTGACACGTCGGGTTGACCGCACGTGTGGATCAGTCGGACGACCACCCGCGCGACGTCTTCGGGGAACCGGGAGAGATCCGCCTCGTCGCGGATCATCGCGAACGACTGTCGGTAGATCTCCGCCGGGTCGCGGATGTAGTCGAGCACCTGCTCACCCTACGGGTGGGATTTGCGTGGCTGGTAGCCGTCTCCGGTCGCGACCATGACTTTTCCGTGGGTGGGGCTGCCGCAGGCCCGCTCGCAGCCGACGAAGTGGCGGTGAACTCCCGACAGCGATACAGCATCATCGACCGCGGCCGCGGCGTCTGCACGGACATCGGCAGCGGAGTGCTCGCACCCGGGGCTGCCGGTGCAGGCCGACAACGACAGCCACCCGGAGTTCTGGTCGAATACCAGACTTCGGGGGGCGAGAACCCTGAGTGCGGCGTCTGCGGTGCCTTCCTCGAGATCGAAGAGCAGCACTGAGCGCCACGGGGTGATGGCCATGGGTGCGCCGAGGGCCGCCAGGTAGAGCGCCGACTCGGAGTCGAGGACTCCCAGTCGTGGCGCGGCCCCCAGCGTGACGCGGCCGTCGGTCTGCTCGATCCAGCCAACGGGGGGACGGGTGGGTGCGGGCCAGGTCCTGCCGGCTGACGCTGTCGGCGTCAGTGTTGTCGGCGTCGGTACTGTCGGCGTCAGCGGCCCAAGAATTGCCAGCGGGTCGTCGAGTTCAGCTATCCGCCAGCAATTTCCGCGCAAATCGGTGAATCGCACCGCGGTCGCGAGGAGGACGGCGACCACGTCGGTCACGTTCAGTCGGACCCCGGTGTCGCGGCCGGCCAGCAGGAGGGCGAAGGTTGATTCGTCGAGGGCGTGGATGCCCGCGTCGGGGTCAAGGCCCGAGATGTCGCCGCGGCCGTCGTCAAGGCCGAACAGGAAACGGCCCGGCAGCTGACTGAGTTGTGGTTCGCGCTGCACCGCGGAATCCAACGCTGCGACGAGTCCGCGGACATCGCAGAGGCCGCCGCTACGTCCCGACAGCGGGGAGGCCACGATGTTTCGGACCCGCTCGTGGGTGCGCGATGGCAGTAACCCGGCGTCCACGAGGAGTTCGGCGACCGAGGCTGTGTCGCGCAACCCCCGGATCTGTAGATTGCCTCGGGAGGTCAACTCCAGTGTCGAGGATCCGAACTCGGTGGCTGCCCGTGCCACCGCCGCCATTTGTGTGGCGGTGATCATCCCGCCCGGCAGCCGGATCCGGGCTAGTTCGCCATCGGCGGCGTGGTGGGTCTGCAGCGCGCCCGGGCAGGCGTCTGCGTCCCGCGCCCTTTCCATCTGTCCACGGTACCCGGGCCAATTCGGCCGGCGGTGCGATGGAAACATTTCGCCTTGCGCCACGGGCTGCGCTGCCGAAAAGAATTATCAGTCAGCGGATTTACCGAATTGATTCGTTGGGTTTTCGAGCCTACGCCGGTTTGCTGCGCAACCCGCAGGTGCCCGACTTCGGGTTCCGCGCCGCATCGATGTGACAAAGGTCACTGACCGCTACGGCTCGTTCTGTCTCGTGTCCCAGAGTCGGCGTCGTCTCGGCGCCGGGCCGATGCCTCGCGCCGGGCGTGGTGGGGTACGAATGGTGGGTGCCCGAATCCGTGAGTTCCCCGACCGTGCTGTTGCTGTCGACCTCGGACACGGACCTCATCGCTGCCCGTGCAACTGGTGCCCCCTATCGCTGGGCGAATCCGTCCCGACTCGTCGACGGTGAGCTGGCCGAGTTGCTCGATGGCGTGCAGGTGGTGGTGGTCCGGATCCTGGGCGGATACCGCGCCTGGGAGACCGGCATCGATCAGGTGGTGGCGGCGGGCCTACCCGCCGTGGTGATCAGCGGCGAGCAGGCTCCAGACGCCGACCTCATGAGCCATTCGACCGTGCCGGCGGGTGTAGCGCTCGAAGCCCATGTGTATTTCGCGCAGGGAGGGGTGGAGAATCTGGCGAATCTCTATTCGTTCTTGTCCGACACCTTGCTGATGACTGGTTTCGGGTTCGCCCGACCGGTGACAACCCCGACGTGGGGGGTGCTGGATCGCCCGGCGGGCAGGAGCGTAGCGACCGGGGAATTGAGTACGGCGGGCAGGAGCGTAGCGACCGGCGGCGGCCCGCGCATCGCGGTTTTGTATTACCGCGCACAGCATCTGGCAGGCAACTACGAATACGTCGAGGCGCTGTGCGAGGCGATCGAGACCGCCGGTGGCCTCGCGCTTCCAGTGTTCTGCGCATCGCTACGTACCGCGGAACCCGAACTGCTCGATCTGCTGGGCACCGCGGACGCGTTGGTGACCACGGTATTGGCCGCCGGGGGGGCCAACCCGGCCTCGGTTGGCGCGGGCGGCAGTGACGACCAGTGGAGCGTCGCCCACCTCGCAGCGTTGGACGTGCCCATCCTGCAGGGGTTGTGCCTGACGTCCTCGCGGAGCGACTGGCACTCCAATGACGACGGGATGTCTCCGCTGGACGTAGCCACTCAGGTCGCCGTTCCGGAGTTCGACGGTCGTATCGTCACGGTGCCGTTTTCGTTCAAGGAGATCGACGACGAGGGACTGATCTCCTACGTTCCAGACCGCGAACGGTGTGCGCGGGTCGCCGGACTCGCCGTGCGGCATGCCCGGCTGCGTCATATCGCACCCGCCGACATGCGGGTGGCCCTGGTGTTCTCGGCCTATCCGACCAAGCATGCCCGCATCGGCAATGCCGTGGGATTGGATACTCCCGCAAGTGCGGTCGCGTTGTTGCGTGCGATGCGGGAGGCCGGGTACGCGATCGGCGAAGCCGAGGCGCCCGGCGACCTCGGCACGATTGTCGCCTCCGGCGACGGCGATGCACTGATGCACGGGCTGATCGAACGCGGCGGGCAGGACCAGGACTGGTTGAGTGAGGGTCAACTGGTCGGCAACCCGATTCGGTTGTCGGCCAGAGAGTATCGGGAATGGTTCGCGACACTTCCAGCAGAGCTGACGGACCAGATGATCGAGCACTGGGGCCCGCCGCCCGGTGAGCTTTTCGTCGACCGCAGCCGCGACCCCGACGGCGATATCGTCATCGCGGCAATGCAGTCGGGGAACGTTGTGATTCTCGTCCAGCCGCCGCGGGGGTTCGGCGAGAATCCGGTCGCGATCTACCACGACCCCGATTTGCCGCCCAGCCACCACTATCTCGCGGCGTATCGATGGCTGGACAAGGGTTTCGGCGCCGACGCCGTGGTGCACTTGGGAAAGCACGGCAACCTTGAATGGTTGCCGGGCAAGACGTTGGGTATGTCGGCCGCCTGCGGATCCGATGCTGCCCTCGGCGACCTACCGCTGATCTATCCCTTTCTGGTCAACGACCCCGGTGAAGGCACCCAAGCCAAACGTCGCGCCCATGCAGTCCTGGTCGACCACCTCATCCCGCCCATGGCCAGGGCCGAGACCTATGGCGACATTGCCCGACTCGAGCAGTTACTCGACGAACACTCCAACATCGCCGCGCTCGACCCGGGCAAACTACCCGCGATCCGTCAGCAGATCTGGACGCTGATGCGGGCCGCAAAAATGGACCACGACCTGGGTTTGGAGGATCGGCCCGACGAGGACGTGTTCGACGACATGTTGCTGCACGTCGACGGCTGGCTGTGCGAGATCAAGGATGTCCAGATCCGCGACGGCCTTCACGTACTCGGTCAGGCACCGGAGGGCTCGGTGGAACTCGACCTCGTGCTGGCCATCCTGCGCGCGCGCCAATTGTTCGGTGGCGAGCAGTCGGTACCTGGCCTGCGTCAGGCGCTCGGCCTGGCCGAGGACGGCTCGGACACGCGTGGCTCCGTTGACGTCGCCGAGGAGCAGGCGCGTGATCTGGTGGCCGCACTTCAGTCGACTGGCTGGGATGTTGCAGCCGTTGACGATATTGCCGACAACCCTGACGTCGCGGCGGTGCTGCGCTTCGCTGCCGAGGAAGTCGTTCCCCGTCTGCGTCAGACGGGTTGCGAGATAACTCAGGTCCTTCGGGCGCTCGACGGTGGTTTCATCGAGGCCGGGCCTTCGGGCTCACCGTTGCGGGGCCTGGTCAACGTACTGCCCACCGGGCGCAATTTCTATTCCGTCGACCCTAAGGCGGTTCCGTCCCGGCTTGCCTGGGAAACCGGTGTGGCCCTGGCAGAGTCGCTTCTCGAGCGCTACTTCGCGGATCACGCAGAGTGGCCTCAGTCGGTCGGGCTCTCGGTCTGGGGTACCTCGGCCATGCGCACTGCAGGCGACGACATCGCGGAAGTACTTGCATTGCTGGGGGTTCGGCCGATCTGGGACGATGCTTCTCGACGCGTCGTTGACCTGGAGGCCATCTCGCCGGCCGAACTCGGTCGGCCACGCATCGACGTCACCGTCCGCATTTCGGGCTTCTTCCGCGACGCGTTCCCGCATGTCGTCACGATGCTCGACGACGCAGTCCAGTTGGTCGCGGGCCTCGAAGAATCTGCCGAACAAAACTACGTGCGTGCCCACACCGAGGTTGACCTCGCCGAGCACGGTGATCAACGCCGTTCCACCACGAGAATTTTCGGTTCCAAGCCCGGCACGTATGGAGCTGGGCTCCTGCAGTTGATCGACAGCCGCAATTGGCGCGACGACGCCGACCTGGCGCAGGTGTACACCGCTTGGGGCGGGTTCGCTTACGGGCGCGGGCTGGACGGCGCACCTGCTGCGGACGACATGAATAAGGCCTACCGCCGGATCGCGGTGGCTGCCAAGAACACCGATACCCGCGAGCATGACATCGCGGATTCCGACGATTACTTCCAGTATCACGGCGGCATGATCGCCACCGTGCGGGCGCTGACGGGCAAGGAACCAGCCGCATACATCGGCGATAACACGCGCCCCGAGGCGGTTCGCACGAGAACGTTGTCGGAGGAGACGGCACGTGTTTTCCGCGCCCGCGTGGTCAACCCGCGATGGATCAACGCGATGCGGCGGCACGGCTACAAGGGCGCATTCGAGATGGCCGCGACCGTCGATTATCTCTTCGGTTACGACGCCACCTCAGGTGTGGTTGCGGACTGGATGTACGAGCGTCTTGCCGGTGAGTACGTGCTTGACGACGAGAACCGCAAGTTCATGGGCGAATCGAATCCATGGGCGCTGCACGGCATGGCCGAGCGTCTGCTGGAGGCCGCGGGCAGGGGCATGTGGGAGCACCCGGAGTCCGCCACGCTGGACGGCTTGAGGCAGGTGCTTCTGGAAACCGAGGGAGACCTCGAGGGCTGAGCCGCCTTGTCGGACGTGGGGCATGTCGGGGGTGGCGCGTAGTGTGATGTCTCAGGACATCGGTGACAGTTCTGCTTCAGGACATCGGTGACATGTG
>NZ_JBMYXC010000033.1:0-38404 GCF_049608025.1 Mycobacterium sp.
CGAACGCCGGAGGTTTCATTGACCGATACGTGTTCCCCGACGGGGAGCTCACCGGCTCCGGACGCATCGTCACGGAGGTACAGAATGCCCAGCTGGAGGTCCTGCACGAGGAGAATCTGCGCCACCACTACGCGCTGACGCTGCGCGACTGGTCTCGCAACCTCGTCGAACACTGGGACGACGCGGTCGCGGAGGTGGGTCTGCCGACTGCCAAGGTGTGGGGGCTGTACATGGCGGCTTCCCGGGTCGGCTTCGAACAGAACTCGATTCAGCTGCACCAGGTACTCGCCGTCAAACTCGACGAGCATGGCGATGATGGCGGGTTGCCATTGCGGCCTTGGTGGACCGCCTAGTCGGACGACGATCAAGCGGCGAGGCACGAGCCGCGTTGAGGAGCCCGACCAACGGCGTAGTCGGACGACGATCAAGCGGCGAGGCACGAGCCGCGTTGAGGAGTCCGACCAACGGCGTAGGATCACCCAAGTGATCCGCTTCCTGCTGCGCGTCGCTGTCTTCCTCGGATCCTCGGCGATCGGGTTGCTCGCCGCCGACTTGCTAGTGCCGGGCGTGTCGGTTTCCCCGTGGGGTTTCGTCGCGGCGGTGGTGATCTTCACAGTTGCCCAGGCGATCCTGGCGCCGTCCTTCCTCAAGATCGCCAGCCGGTACGCATCGGCCTTTCTGGGTGGCATCGGGCTGGTGTCGACCTTCGTCGCCCTGCTGGTGGCATCGCTGCTGTCTAACGGGCTGACCATCAGCGGTATCGGATCATGGATCGGAGCCACCGTGGTGGTCTGGCTGTTCACCGCTGCAGCAACGATGATATTGCCGGCCCTGGTGCTTCGGGAGAAGAAGACCGACTGAACCCGGGGCGATCCCCGCGCCGAATTCAGCCGTCGATGCGGCGTGCCCCGAGTTCGCTCTGCAGTAGTTCCAGCGCGGCCTCCTCGGGATCGCGGCGCGGTACCTGGGGGTCGACGTTGCCGGCCTCGGCCAGCATGCTCTCCACGTCGTCGTGCGTCGGCTGCGGCTCGGCGGGGACCTTCTGCGGTTCCGCGGCTGGCGCCGACGGCAGCTGCGCCGTGCCGGTCTCACACCGGATCTTCCAGTTCACGCCGAGCGCATCCTTCAGCGCTTCCCGGATGACGTCCGCGTTGCGCTGTTCGGTCAATCGCTTAGCCAACGGCGCTGATTCGTGGCTGAGGACCAGGGTGTCGCCCTCGATGCTGCGCACGAGCGCACCCGCGAGCATCACTTCGGTGGTGCGACTGCGTTCACGGACCTTCTCCCGCACCGTCGTCCACATGCTGCGCACCGCGGCGGCGTCGGGTTGACCCGCGGGTGCCGGGGCCTCCGCAGGCACCGCAGGCGTAGGTTTAGCCGCCGCGGGCGCGGCGGGTCGAGCTGCCGGAGCTGGCGGCGCCGCAGCCGCCGCGGGCGGAGATGGCGAGGCCGGCGGTGCCTGCGGTGGCGGAGCACCCCTGGGCGTCGGGGCCGGTTCGACTTTCGACGCGGGTTTGGGGGCTGCTGTCGCCTTCCGGACGTACTGCTTGGGCGGGGTGGGGACGGCTGGGCTGGCTGCGCCGCCGTCACTGGTCGGAATCGACATCTCCAGCCGCGTCTCGATACGCTCCACTCGCTGCAGCAGGGCGGCTTCCGTGTCGCTTGCCGACGGCAGTAACAGCCTGGCGCACACCACCTCCAGCAGCAGCCGCGGCGCGGTCGCTCCGCGCATCTCACCCAGCCCGGCATGCACCACCTCGGCGTAGCGCGTCAGCGTGGCCGTCCCGAAGCGGGCCGACTGGTCGCGCATCCGGTCCAACACGTCTTGTGGACCGTCGACGACACCTTTCGCGACCGCGTCAGGCACAGCCTGGAGCAGGATCAGATCCCGGAACCGTTCCAACAGATCGGTGGCAAACCGACGCGGGTCGTGGCCGGCGTCGATCACGCCCTCCACCGCGCCGAACAACGCCGCGGCGTCACCGGCGGCCAGCGCGTCGATGGCACCATCGATGAGGGCCACGTCAGTTGCACCCAACAGAGCCAGCGCACGCTGGTAGGCGACGTGGCTTCCCTCCGGACCAGTTTCAGAGCCGGCCAGCAGCTGATCCAGCACGCTCAAGGTGTCCCGGGGCGAACCGCCACCTGCACGGATCACCAGCGGGAATACTGCGTCGTCGACGTCCACTTTCTCCGCCGCGATGATCTTCTCGATCAACGTGCGCATCGTCCGGGGTGCCAGCAGACGGAACGGGTAATGGTGAGTACGCGACCTTATGGTGGGCAGCACTTTCTCCGGCTCGGTGGTGGCGAACACGAAGATCAGATGCTCGGGTGGCTCTTCGACGATCTTGAGCAGCGCGTTGAAACCCGCGGTGCTGACCATGTGGGCCTCGTCGACTATGAAGATGCGGTACCTCGACTGGGCGGGCGCATAGAACGCCCGGTCGCGCAGTTCGCGGGTATCGTCCACGCCGCCATGGCTGGCCGCGTCGAGCTCGACGACATCGACGTTGCCGGGCCCGTTGGGTGCCAACGCCACGCAGGAATCGCAGACGCCGCACGGGGACGCTGTGGGTCCCTGCACGCAGTTCAGCGAGCGCGCCATGATGCGCGCCGACGATGTCTTTCCGCAGCCGCGCGGACCGGAGAACAGATAGGCGTGGTTGATGCGACCGGAGTTCAGCGCAATCGACAGCGGCTCGGTGACGTGTTCCTGACCGACGACTTCAGCCAACGTCGCCGGTCGGTACTTACGATAGAGAGCCACCCAAGCAGGCTACCCAGTCGGTCCGACGCTCGACGCGCCAGCGGACCAGCCAGGCCGACAACGGGGACCGACCTACCGGCCCGCCGGTCCGGCTACTCCTCAGCCGGTGCTGACAGCAGCAACTCGGTGGCCGACAGCAGAGCGCACGTCGCGAGTCCATCGATCGCCTCGCGCAACTCGGGCATGCTGGGGAATGTCGGAGCTATCCGGATGTTCTCGTCCGCCGGGTCTCTCCGGTACGGGAATGCTGCCCCGGCCTCGGTTACCGCGATACCTGCGTCCTTGGCCAGGGCCACCGTCCGCTTGGCAGTTCCGGGCAGGACGTCCATGCTGACGAAGTAGCCGCCCTTGGGTTCGTTCCAGGATGCGATCTTGGCGTCACCCAACCGATCCTCGAGGATGTCCAGCACCAACGCGAACTTCGGGGCCAATATGTCCCGGTGCCGCTGCATGTGCAGGCGGACCCCATCGGCGTCACCGAAGAAGCGCAGGTGACGTAGTTGATTCAGCTTGTCCGGGCCAATCGACTTCTTGGCGGCATGCTGCAGATACCAGGCGACGTTTCCCAGCGATCCCCCCAGGAAACTGATTCCCGCCCCGGCGAAGGTGATCTTTGACGTCGAACTGAAGACGATCGGCCGGTTGGGGTGATTGGCGGCGTCTGCGAGGCCCAGAATGTCGACCTGCCGAACGAAATCGTGGGTGAGCGTATGCACGGGGTAGGCGTTGTCCCACAGGATCCGGAAGTCGATCGCCGCAGTCTCCATTTGAACCAACCGGCGGACCACCTCCCAGGAATAGATGGTGCCGGTCGGATTCGAGTACACCGGAACACACCAAATGCCCTTGATCGCCGGATCCACCGCGACGAGTTCTTCGATCAGGTCGACGTCCGGGCCGTCCTCGGACATCGGCACCCTGATCATCTCGATGCCCAGACTCTCGGTCATCGCGAAGTGGCGATCGTAACCCGGCGAGGGGCACAGGAATTTGATACCGGCGCCGCCCTGGATGTCCTGGATCCAGGGACGCGGCGAGTCGACGCCGCCGTACAGCAGCGAAAACACCACGACGTTGTGCATCAACTCCAGGCTGGCGTTGTTGCCGGCAATCAGATTGGGCACCGGAATACCGAGTAACTCGCCGAAGATCGCCCGCAGTTCCGGGAGACCGTGCAGACCGCCGTAATTGCGAGTATCGGTGCCCGTCCCGTCACGGAAGGCGTCAGGTCCAGTTCCGGGCAGCTCGAGCAGCCGGTTGGACAGATCGAGTTGCTCGGCTGACGGCTTCCCCCGTGTCAGGTCCAGATGAAGCGCCTTGGCCTGCAAATCGGCGTAGTTGCGCCGCTGCATTTCGTGCTGCGCCAACAGACCGTCACGGCCCAGCGACTGAAACGACACCGCGCGCCTTTCACCGTCGTACCTGGATTCTGAAAGGTTCAGGGGACCCCGCGCACCCGCCAGAGCCCATTGACCCTTGCTGCCTTCCGGCCCTGGGGGAGTTCACAGGATGGACGCCGCGCGGGGTCCACCGGGAAGTGTAGTACTCGGGCCCCGCTCAGCTGCCGCCGCGCGACCACCACGTGGATTCATGGGGTCACCAGGCGGGTCGGCTACCATGGCCGACGGAGGATTCGCCTAGTGGCCTATGGCGCTCGCCTGGAACGCGGGTTGGGTTAATAGCCCTCGCGGGTTCAAATCCCGCATCCTCCGCAATTGGCGCGGGGCGTGACCGGCTGGCCGACAGTCGGTCACACCCCGGGCCAGGGGTCGAGGAGGGGTATGGGGCGAACCATCGCGGAGTCGAAGGAGATCCAAGACTCCGCACCGGTCACCGAATCGTCAGACGGCCCCCGGGGCGCCGCAGCCATGGAGGGCCCCGAGGATAACGCCGTTCCGGCCGCTGAGACCTAATACCAATACCGAAACCACACCGCAGACCTCGGAGAACAGCGAGAGCAACGACACTGAACGCTTCCATGCCACACTCCAGAACCGCCGCCCCACCAGCACGAGGAAGGTGCTGGTCGGGCACCGGCGGACCCATGGCGGCGTCGCCGTCCAGCGCTGAGCCGACGGCAAGACGTCGACAGCAGCCCGCAAGCCGGTCACTATTGACAGCTATGGACCTGTTTCCGTCGCCTCGACGCCTGCCGTTCGTGCTGGCCGCGATCCTGGCGATCCTGGCGGTCGTTGCCCCGATCGCCCCCGCGGCTGCCTCACCAGAGGATGTCCTCACAACGGCGGCACAGGCGGAACCGGCGGTGGTGCGCATCGACACCGCAGTCGACTACCAGGGGGTTGTCGGACTGGGTACCGGCATCGTCTTGGATCAGGGCGGGCAGGTCCTGACCAACTTCCACGTCGTGCAGGGCGCTGACCGCATCACCGGAACACTCGGGGGCCGGTCCTATCCGGCGAACCTGGTGGGCTATGACCGCGGACGCGACATCGCGCTCATCCAGTTGCTCGGCGCCGTTGGTCTACCGGCAGCCGCCATCGGGGACTCGAACACGCTGATCCCGGGTGAGCCGGTCGTTGCGTTCGGCAACGCCATGGGCAGCGACGCCGCCCTCACCAGGGAGGTCGGCACGGTGACGGGCTTCGGGCGAACGGTCAACGCCGAGGACCTACTGACCGGCACCACCGATGAGCTGAACGGCCTCATCGAGTTCGCCGCGCCGGTGCGCGCCGGCGACTCCGGTGGCCCCTTGGTCAACGGAGCCGGTCAGGTGGTTGGGGTCACGACCGCCGCTTCGGTGAATTTCCGAATGGGCCCCGGGGGTAAGGGCTTTGCGATCCCGATCAATGACGCGATGGGGGTGGCAAACCAGATACGGGCCGGAATCCCTTCCGATACCGTGCACATCGGTCCACCGGTACTGCTCGGTGTCGGCGTGCGCACCAGTCCGAGGGACGAACCGGGGGTGTACATCCACGAAGTGATGCGCGGCGGTCCCGCCGACCTCGCGGGGTTGATGGACGGCGACATCCTCATCGTTCTCGACGGCGTCACGCTGGACTCGTCGAACACCCTGACGTCGGTGCTCGACAGACACTACCCGGGCGATGTGCTCGACCTTGCCTGGATCGACGCCACCGGTCAGGTGCGTACCGGCAAGGCGGCGCTGACGCCTGGTGCCAACTGACTTTCTAGCTGTATTCGGACGCCCGCAGCTTCCCCGCGATCACCTCGATGACTTTTTGCGGCTGCTTCTCGAGATAGAAATGGCCGCCCTCGAAGGTGTGCACTTCGCCGCCGCCGGACGTGTGTTCAAGCCACGCGCTGGCGTCGGCCACGCTGGTCTTCGGGTCGTCAGTCGCCGTCATCACGACGATGGGAGCGCTGATTCCGACCCCGGTGCCGCGGTGGTATCGCTGCAGAGCCCGGTAGTCATTGCCGAACGCGGGCAGGAACGTGGCCAGCATGTCCGGGTCGTTCAGCACCCGCGGATCGGTACCGCCGAGGTCGCGCATCACGCCGATGAGGTCAGAATCCTCGGTGGCTTCGCGCTCGGGGGCATAGCGACTGGGTGCCCGCGACCCGGAAACGAACACCACAGCCGAACCGCGCCCAGCTGACCTCTCCAACCTGCGGGCGACTTCAAAGGCCAGCACCGCACCCATACTGTGGCCGAACAGCGCCACCGGTGCCTCACCCAGCGGTTCCAGCGCAGCGAAAGCCTCGTCGGCCATGTCCTCGATGTTGTCGACGAAGGGCTCACTGTAGCGATCCTGATGCCCTGGGTACTGCACAGTGTGCACGTCGAACTCAGGCGACAAGGCTGTCGACAGTGGAAAGAAATAGCTGGCTGAACCACCCGCATGGGGGAAACACACCAGGCGCATGCGGGCGGCGGGCGCGGGCCGGAAGTTGCGGATCCAGCGGCTGCGGTCAGACAGTGGCTGCGTCACGGCGTTTCCGGTTCCGGCGGCGTTTCCGGCCCCGGTGACGGCTCCGGCCCCGGTGACGGCTCCGGCCCCGGTGACGGCTCCGGTCCCGGCGGCGTTTCCGGTCCCGGCGGCGTTTCCGGTTCCGGCGGCGGTGGCGGCGACTCGAATGTCCGAAGCACAGTGGCCTCCAGAACCGCCCCTGGCGGCCCCTCCACTATGACGTCTATGAGGATCTGGGCGCTCTCACCTGTGACGGTGAATGCACCCGGCTGGGCCTCAAAACCGCCCGTGACCTCATATTCGACGGTGAATGGCTCCTCCGGAAAAGCATGCAGCCCAACGTATTTTGGGTCAATTGTGTAGGTGTAGAGGCACACGTCGGCAGAATCGCACTCCTGCGCGGTGACGTTGACCCCGACCAGGAACTCCTCGGCAGTCGGGACCGACGGGGGCGGCGGTTTGGGCGGTGTGCGACGGGGAGCCGCCGACTCTTGCTCCGTAGGGTCGCTGAAGATCACCAGTGATGCGACGCCGAGACCACTCACCACCATCCCGACGATCCCGATGATCGCGAGCAGCTTTCGGAAGGACACCAGAGCAGGGTAGCCGTCTAGTCAGCGACGCGGTTACCGTGTTCGTCCCAATGCGCGCTGACCTTTTTACTGGGCTGCACGCGCGGCGGCTCACCGGGCATTTTGGGGTAGCTGGGTGGATACGGCAGGTCTGAGAGGCCGCGGCCCTCGTCGGCAGCCACCATTTCGAGCAGCGGTTCGATCGATTGGCAGGCCGTCTCGATGCCGGCCCACGGATCTGGCCTTCCGGCTAGGAAACCCGGAACCGTCTTGATCGTGTAGTCGTCGGGATCCGCGTCGCGAAGTTCGGCCCAGGTCAGCGGAGTCGACACCGTGGCGATTCGGGTCTTTCGTGCCGAGTAGGCCGAGGCGAAGGTACGGTCGCGGGCGTTCTGGTTGTAATCCAGAAAGACCCGCCTGCCCCTTTCCTCCTTCCACCAGTTCGTCGTCACCTCGTCCGGCGCACGCCGCTCGACCTCGCGAGCCAGCGCGATTCCCGCCCGGCGCACCGCGATGAAGTCCCAGTCCGCTCTGATCGGCAGGAAGACGTGCACCCCGCGACCTCCTGAAGTCTTTGGATAGCCGATCAGCCCGAGTTCATCGAGCACTGGCTTGAGCACGTCACCAGCGACCTCTACGGCTTCCCTGAAGCCTGTACCGGGCTGCGGGTCGAGGTCGATGCGCAGTTGGTCGGGATACTCGGTGTCCGGACAACGCACCTGCCAGGGGTGCAGCGTCACCGTGCCCATCTGTGCGGCCCAGATGATCGCCGACGGGTGCGTGATCTTCAGCGCGTCGGCTGTGCGACCTGAAGGGAATGTGACGGTGCAGGTTTTGAGATAATCGGGGTGCTTGCGCGGAACCCGCTTCTGGTAAATCTCCTCACCGTCGATACCGTCGGGGAAACGCTGCAGATGCACCGGCCGGTCGCGGAGCAGAGCCACCATCCGGTCCGCGACAGACAGGTAGTAGTCGACAAGCTTGCCCTTGGTGCCCGAGTCACCGAGGTCGGGGAAGTACGGCTTGTCGGGATTGGTGAGCCTGACCGTGACGCCGTCGACATCGAGTTCGGTTGCAGTGCCGGCCATGTCAGCACCCGAGTGGGCGGTGGAAATCATCGAGATCGGTCGGCACCTTGGTCTTTGCCTTCGCCCGCATGGGCTGCGGCGATGGCTGCACAGGGACGTCCATGGTTTCCATACTCCTGCACTGGACTACTGCACCTGTCCCCCGACCACCCCACGAACCCGCCAGGGCTGATAGAGGCGAGGATGGTGGCGTGCAGCTTCCCGTCATGCCGCCGGTCTCTCCGATGCTCGCCAAGGCAGTACCGGCGATCCCGCCGGGAGCGTCCTACGAACCGAAGTGGGACGGTTTCCGATCGATCGTGTTCCGCGACGGCGACGAGGTGGAACTGGGTAGCCGTAACCAACGGCCGATGACACGGTACTTTCCAGAACTCGCGGAGGCGGCTCGCGTCGAGTTGCCCGCACGCTGCGTGGTCGACGGCGAAATCGTCATCGCTGCCGGCTCAGGACTGGATTTCGAGGCCCTGCAGCTGCGCTTGCATCCGGCGGCGACGCGGGTGCGGAAGCTCGCCGAACAGACCCCGGCGGCATTCATCGCCTTCGATCTGCTCGCGCTCGACGACCATGACTACACGGCCGACCCCTTCGGAGAACGGCGTGCTGCACTGGTTGAGGTGCTGGGCGGATCGGGTCCTCGGTTCCACCTCACGCCCGCGACTACCGAAGCCGATATCGCGCAGCGCTGGTTCGAAGAGTTCGAGGGCGCGGGGCTCGACGGGGTGATCGCCAAACCGCTCGACGGACGTTACCTACCGGGTAAGCGATCCATGTTCAAGATCAAGCATGCTCGAACGGCGGACTGCGTGGTGGCCGGCTACCGGCTTCACAAGTCCGGCGACGAAGCGATCGGGTCACTGCTGTTGGGGCTTTACAAGGACGACGGCACGCTGGCACCCGTGGGCGTGATCGGCGCGTTCCCGATGACCACCCGCAAGCGCATGTTTGCTGAGTTGCAAGCCTGGGTCACGACATTGGAGGGCCACCCGTGGAACTGGTCGGCCCAGGTCGCGGCCAATCCGGACGATGGACGCAGCTACCGGGGTGGCTCCCGCTGGAACGCCGGCAAGGATCTGTCGTTCGTGCCGCTGCGGCCCGACCGGGTGATCGAGGTGCGCTATGACCACATGGAAGGTGAGAGGTTCCGCCACACGGCACAGTTCAACCGCTGGCGCCCTGACCGTGATCCCCACTCTTGCACATACGACCAGCTAGAGCGACCTGTGGCCTTCGACCTTGGCGACATAATCCCAGGCCTCAGCCGCACCTAGTTTTGGGTGGGTCGGGGTGGCCGCGCAGAAGTTCATCGGGGTGGTGGGCGTTGTTGATCCGCGGTGGCGACTCGCCGTCGGTCCAGGCCAGACGCCCGGCGTCGGTCACCGCGGCACTCAAATGACCCGTGGTGAGGAGTTTGTGGTCGGGTCCACAGGCGAAGAACAGCGCGTCGGCGTCGGTTCGGCCGCCAGGATTCCAGTCAGGACTGTGGTGCACTTCGCACTGATACCCCGGCGTCAGACACTCAGGCCTGGTGCAGCCGCCATCGCGCGCGTAGCAGATCATCCGTTGGTCGGTGGTGGCGATGCGGGTCTGGCGGCCCAGGTACAACGGGCGCTCCGTGTGTTCGTCGAACACCGCCAAGTAGTGGATCGCGTCGGCAGACATCCGGACCAGGTCACGCATCGGAAGCGCACTATCGCCGCCGGTGCGCGCTGGCGGGGGCATCGACACCCCGGTGTCCGCGACCGAGTGGGCAGCCTGGTTCAGCTCGCCCAACGTGGTGCGCACGATCACGGTGACCGGATGCCCGCGATGAGACCCCATCTCGCCCGAAGCGATCCCCGCCTTCAAGCCCAGTTTGATGCCATCGTGGCAGCGCTGCGCCATGCTGCGCTCGTCGCGGGCCTCCTCCACGGTGCCGTCAGGCAGGTGGCGGCCGGGCCGGACAGCGGCGGTGACCGCTTCGATGTAACAACGGGTTTCGGGGTCCACCCAGCCGTTCAGCCGTGACATCCCGTCGCTGCGTTGCTTACTCAGGGACAAGCCTCGGCGCCGGGCCCGGTCGCTTTCGTCGTAATGGCCATCGGGGTTGAAAATATCGTCGATACGCCGACCGAGGGCAGTGACGATGTCGGCGTCGTTCTTGGCGGCCGCGCCGACCAGGCTGGACTGCACCTCGACGCGGTCGGTGTCCGAAGTGCAGGACGGCAGAAGGTCAAGTGTCTTGATGATTGCCTTGAGGTGATCCTCACCGATCGAGCCGGATTGCACCGCCGCGGCGACAGCGGGCAACTGCGCGGGTAGCGGCGGTCCGGACAGCTGGCGACGGGGCCGGATCCGGGCGGCCAGCTTGAACCGGCGCCTGATCTCGCGCGGCGGAACGCGGAGCCGCGCACACAGGCGCTGGATCATGTCCGGAACCATCGCGGCCTCATCAGGCGGGTCGGCGATCTGGCCGAATACCCGATACATCAACCCGCGATTGACGCGTTCCTGGGTTTCCAGCCGCTCAGCCATCTCGACGCGATACCCATTGCCGACCTCGTCGCTGGACAGGTCAGCCATCTCCCGGTAGGCGGCATCGACTTGATCCAGCAACGCAGCAAACCGCTGCCGCGCTGTCTCACCTGTGACGAACCGACCCATGAACTCAAGCTATCGAACATTTGTGCTATTTCGAATGCTGGATCGCGCGGGCAGGCAACACTGTGGATGAATTCCGACTTGGGGATAACCCTGAGCTCAACTATTCAGTTCTCCGCCCGACAGTTCTCCGCCCGACAGTTCGGTTCCATACCTTCGCGCACGCTTCGGTTCGCCCTGCGGCCTGGCTGCCCTACTCGTAGCGCAGCCAGGCCGCGTCGCTGAGGTACCGCCGGGCCAACTCAACCGTGCCCGTCGCGAAGCCGCCGGTGACAGTGACCGCCGCGTCAGCGTCGGCGTGCGAAGCCACCCAGGCGGTCAGCATCAGCCGACGCAGCATCACGAAGGTCGGAATCATGCCGAGGTGGTCGCCGGGGATGTCGCGCACTTCGCGATACCCGCGCAGCCAGTCGCCGATCATCCGTTCAGCTTCGGGAGCGTCCTCGATGAACGAAACCACCGCCCCGAGATCGGCCAGGTGCCAGGACCAGCCGCAGTCATCGAAATCGATCACAGTGATACCCCCGAGACCGCCGGGGGCGATGATCAGGTTGGCCATCCGCAGATCGGCGTGGACCAGCCCGAACCGGTCGGGCTGCTGACCGAATTCCGTCAACCGGGCCGACACGGCCGCCGCCGCGCGCTCTACGACGGCCAAGCCCTCGGCACTCAGCCCGGGCCCCTCCCGCCAATTCCCCCACCGCGCGGATGGTCCCAAGATCGCCTCCACATCCCAGCGGAACCGGGTGAAGTAGCTCGGTGCGTTCCACCGCGCGATGTGGTCGTGCATGTGCGCGCTGAGCCTGCCCAACTCGTCAAAACCGACTGCCTCCGGATTGTCCTCACCGGTGCAGCCCTCAATGAACGTCACGGCGTCGACGTGCAGCGTGTTGCCCCCGACCCGGGCGGCCACAACGTCCCGTCCGTCGGCGGCAGGAATCGGCTCCGGTGTGGCCACCACCGTGTCGGCGCGCAGCGCCGCCATCCAGCTGAGCTCGGAACGGATAGCGTCCAGCGAATGGTATCCGGGGCGATGCGCGCGAAGCACCATCGGCTCGCCGTCGGCCACCAGGTAGATCGCGTTCTCCGACACGCTGAGCAGGCGCAGCGCCGAATCCGGGCTACGGCCGTAAGCGGGCAGCGCAGCACGAACGTAGCTTTGGTGATCGGGCGGCATTCCGGGCATCCCCACAAGTCTGTAGCAGGACCCGAGACACAGCAGACTGCGGGCACCCCGGTGCCCTCGCCGATTAACCTGACGGATGTGACGGGAGCAGGCAGATTCGCGCCGAGCCCATCGGCGGATCTGCACCTAGGCAACCTGCGCACCGCCTTGTTGGCCTGGCTGTTCGCCCGCGCCAGCGGACGTCGCTTCCTGATGCGCGTCGAGGATCTCGATGATCGCACCCACGCCGAGATAGCCGACCGACAACTCGAAGACCTCGCGGCGCTGGGCCTGTCGTGGGACGGGCCCGTCACCGCGCAAACCGAACACACAAGACGTTACGATGCCGCAGTCGAGACTCTCGCCGACCGCGGACTGCTCTACGAATGTTATTGCACGCGAAAGGACATCGCCGCGGCGCCGCGAGCTCCACACGGTCCCGAAGGGGCCTATCCCGGAACCTGCCGCGACCTCTCCCAGAACCAACGCGAAACCCGTAGGAAGGAAACCGAACGCGCCCCGGCACTTCGGCTGCGCACCAAGCGCGGCGAGGGCCGCGGGGCCGCCGAGCACACAGTTCATGACCTGCTGCACGGTGAATACACCGGCCTGGTGGACGATTTCGTGGTGCGACGCGGCGACGGTGTGCCCGCCTACAACCTCGCCGTGGTCGTCGATGACGCCGCCGCCGGAGTCGACCAGGTCGTGCGTGGCGACGATCTGCTGTCCTCGTCGCCACGGCAGGCATATCTGTTGAGCCTGCTCGGCCACCCGGAGCCGACCTACGCCCATGTACCGCTGGTTCTCAACGAAGACGGCGCGCGGCTGGCCAAGCGCGACGGCGCGGTGACGCTCGCCGAGATCGGTGTGGGTAACGCGCTCAGGCAGATCGCGGAATCGCTGGGCTTCACGTCGAACACGCCCGAGGGGATGCTCGCCGAGTTTGATCCGAGCCGAATCCCGCGGGCGCCGTGGGTATACCGGCCCCACTAAGCAGCATTGGGCCTCACATATTTCCTGCACAGCGCATTCCCTACCCCCGGTGAACGGGTCGTGAGACAGTGTCGATCATGGCAATTCCACGCCGTCACGAGGCCGACGTCGTCGTCGTCGGCGCCGGACTGTCGGGGCTTATCGCCGCCCGCACGTTGCTCGGGGCGGGCCTGACACCGCTGATCCTGGAAGCTGACGAGCGCGTCGGCGGACGCATTCTCACCGAAGAAGTACTGCCGGGTCTGCCGGTCGAACTCGGCGCCCAGTGGATCGGCGACACCCACCACCGGATGTTCTCGCTGGCCGCCGAACTCGGAGTGCAGACTTACCCGCAGTACGACGAAGGTGAGACATCCTACGATCTTGTCGGCTCAGGTGTGCTGCGCGAGAACGAATTTCATACCCTGTTCCACGACGAACTGGGTGATCTGGAGCGCGTGTTCCGCGTTCTCGACGAACTGGCGGCCGAGGTTCCGCCCGAGGCGCCCTGGCTGGCGCACCGGGCCGCCGAATGGGATGCCCTCACCGCCGGTGCCTGGTACGACGCCCAGGGCCTGGCACCGGTCGCCCGCACCCTGCTGGAGATCTGCACCGTCGGAATTCTCGCGGTACCAACCGTCGAGGTGTCGTTCCTGCATCTGTTGTTCACTATCCAGACCTGCGGCGTCACTGCCGAACTGTTCGCCGAATCCGAGGGCGGTGCACAAACAACCCGGTTCACCGGCGGCACCGGTGAGATCCCGAAACGGCTGGCAGCGTTGGTCGCCGACCACATCGTGCTCGACAGCCCCGTGCAACTGATCGAGCACAGCGCAGACGCCGTCACTGTGCACTGCCGTGGCGGGCTGGTAGCCGGCGCGCGTCGCGTCATCGTCGCCGTCTCCCCGACGCTGGCCGGCCGGATCATGTACGACCCTCCGCTCCCGGGCGTCCGCGATCAACTCACCCAACGGGTGCCCAACGCATCGTCGATGAAAGCGTTCTTCATCTACGACGAACCATTCTGGCGCGCAGACGGACTCAACGGTCAACTCATCTCCGACGTGGGTCCGGCAAGAATGTCCAACGACACCTGCGTGCCCGGCGCCGACCATGGGGTCATCCTGCTGTTCCTGGAGGGTACGCAGGCCCGCACCTACGGGCGGATGCCTCAGGACGAGCGGCGGGCGGCCATGACAGCAGAGTTGGTGCGGCATTTCGGCGACAAGGCCGCCCGTCCGGAGTTCTACGTCGACGGCGAGTGGTCGGATCGGCAGTGGACCCGGGGCTGTTACAACGCAAACATGGGTCCGTTGGTGTGGACCGCCTACGGCCCTGCGCTGTCAGCGCCCATCGATGCGATCCACTGGGCCTCGACCGATACTGCCACCTACTGGAGCGCTTATATGGAGGGCGCTGTGGAGGCGGGCGAACGTGCCGCCCAGGCCGTTATCGCTGAGCTCCTCGAATAACCTGTCTCACAGCGACATAGGAAGCACTGACATGCCGCGCAGGGTGACGTTCTGCTTGTACTCTGGCTCGCCGGCAAGGGCGGCGTCGGGGAACCGGGACGTGACCGCAGTGAGTGCGACACTGGCTTCCAGCCGGGCCAGCGGGGCGCCGATACAGAAGTGCGGCCCTTTGCCGAATCCGAGGTGTCGAATCGCCGGCCGACTCGGATCGAATCTGTCCGGTTGTTCGAAGACCTCGGGGTCGCGGTGCGCGGCAGCCAAGAGGAGGAGCATGTTGTCGCCCTTGGGGACTGTGACACTCCCCCGGTCGCTTCGCTCCAGCCCGGCGGCCACGTTCCCGATGCTCATGTCCTCACCCGCGATCCTGCCGATCAGCTGCACGGGCGGGTCATAACGCATCGTCTCCTCGACCACCGCGGCCACCCTGGCCGGGTCGGTGGACAAGGCCGCCCACTGCGTCCGATCGCGCAGCAGCGCGAGGATCGCGTTGGCGATCAAGTTGACCGTCGTCTCGTGCCCGGCAATCAGCAGCAGGTTGCACGTCGCGACGATTTCCTCCTCCGTGAGCTGGTCGCCGGACTCCTCGACGTGAATCAGCCCCGACATCAGGTCATCACCGGGGTTCCGTCGGCGCACGGCGATCAGGTCACGCAAGTATTCGCGCAGCCACAGACCCGCCTGCAGACGCTCCTCGGAGCCGTCGCCGGCCGACCCCGTCACCGAAACAAAGGGGTCCAGCGACTGCGCCAGCAGCGAAGAGGCAGCGCTGAACTCCGGCTCGTCGGACAGCGGGACGCCCAGGAGGCGACAGATCACCGCGACCGGCAGCGGATACGCCAGCCCAGAGATCGCATCGAAGGGCTCCGAGGTGCTGTCGGCCGAATCCAGCAGCCTGTCGACCAACCTCACGATCTCAGGCTCGAGCGCCTTGACCACCTTCGGAACGAAAGCCTTGCTGACCAGCCGGCGCAACCTGGTGTGATCCGGCGGATCCAGGAACAAGAACCCGGGCGGCCCGAAGGGGCGCGGCTGGGCGCCGTCGGCGATCATCCGCTGAGCGACGGTGGACTTCAACCGGTCGCTCGACGAGGAGGGGTGGCGCAGCACCTCGTCGCAGTCGGCGAACGACGAGAACACCGCGAGGTTGCTTTCGGGCATGTGCACCGCGCCCTGCTCCCGGATCTGGCTGTAGAGCGGATACGGATCAGCACGGTGAGCAGGATCGAGTATCTGCAGGAGCAGCGACTGCGGTTCCGCGGAGGTCGTCATGATCTTATTGTGCACGCGTCGAGCCGGACCACGATCTCGTCGCGGGGAACAGCCGCGATCGACGAGGAAATCTTGGTCGGAATCTAGGTTGAGTAGTAGCGACCCAGCACGTGCGCGCGCAGCTCGTCGAACCGACCCGCCCCGATCGAATCCCGGATGTCGTCGACCAACCTGACGATGAAGTGCTCGTTGTGGATCGTGCACAGGGTGGCGGCCAGATGCTCTTTGGCCTTGAACAGATGGCGCACGTATGCACGGGTGTAGTGCGCGCAGGTGTAGCAGTCACACTCGGCGTCGAGCGGCGTGAAGTCGCGGCGGTAGCGCGCGCCGGTGATGTTGTACCGGCCGTGCGCCGAGTAGACCGCCGCATTGCGGGCGACCCGGGACGGCGACACGCAGTCGAACGTGTCGGCACCCGCCTCGACAGCTGCGAACAAGTCGTCGGGTTCGCTGATACCCAGCAGATGACGCGGCTTCTCGTCGGGTAACTCACTGCACACCCAGCCGACGATGGTCGCCAGATTCTGTTTCTCCAGCGCACCCCCGATTCCGTAGCCATCAAAGCTCAGGCCCTCCGCCGCCCCCGGCGCATCGCCGATGGTCCGCAGCCCGCGGGCGGCGTGGCGGCGCAGATCCTCGTACTGCGCACCCTGAACCACCCCGAATAGGGCCTGCGGTGGCTTTTCGGAGCTCAGCCCCGACAACCGGCGGTGCTCGGCCAGGCACCGCACCGCCCAGTCATGTGTGCGTTGCACCGAGCTCTCCTGGTAGCCGCGAGTGTTGACCAGCGTGGTCAGCTCGTCAAAAGCGAAGATGATGTCGGCGCCGAGTTGGTGCTGGATGCCGATAGACACCTCGGGCGTGAACCGGTGGGTCGATCCGTCCAGGTGCGACCGGAAGGTGACGCCGTCGTCGTCGACGTGGGCGAGTCTTTCCTTGCCCTCGGCGATGATGTCATCAGCTTGGACGCGGTCGGCGTCCATCGCCAGCACCTTGCGGAAACCGGCGCCCAGCGAGAGGACTTGGAACCCCCCGCTGTCGGTATAGGTGGGCCCTGACCAGTTCATAAATGCGCCCAGACCGCCGGCTTCGGCAACGATGTCCGGGCCCGGCTGCAGGTACAAGTGGTAGGCGTTCGCCAGGACCGCTTGGGCGCCGAGCTCGCTCATCGCCTCGGGCAGCACCGCCTTCACGGTGGCCTGGGTGCCGACCGGGATAAAGGCCGGCGTGTGAATATCGCCGTGCGGAGTTCTGAATACGCCGGACCGACCACGACGTCTGGGGAGTTCGGCTTCGACGCGAAAGCTCGGAATGCTGAAAAACGGGGCGCTCACGTCGTAGATTCTGCACTGTGAAGACACGATGGGCCCTCAGCGCGCTCGCCGCCGCGGCCACCCTCACCGTCGCCGGATGCTCGTCGCAACCTGCGGAGTACGACCCGCCGCCCGGCGCGGTCACCGCGGGGACCGCGCAGATGACAGTCAACGGACAGGACGCCGGCACCACCCAGTCGGTGCAGTGCAGCACCGTGGGTCCGTTGACCACGATCGAAACCGGCAACCGGGAGTCCGGTGTGTTCGCCATGATCATGGCCGAGGACGCACAAGTCGTCAGGATCGTCCGCATCCAGGACCTGGGCGGTTTCACCGGGAGCTACAACTCCGGGCTGGGCGGTGAGGCGAACGTAGCTATGATCGGCCGGACCTTCGACCTCAACGGCACAGCCGAAGGCTTCGAGACCGCCGAGCCCAGCTTCCGCGTGCCGGGCTCGTTTCAGCTGAAGGTCTCCTGCTGACCGGCCAGACCCACCGCGTGCTGCAAGCTTTGGGAAATCACGACATCCTCACACGGGCTGCCGACCATACTGCTGGAGACGGTTCGTCGCTCCGACGAGCCCGTAGCAACAAAGGAGAACCCGGATGAAGCACGGAATCACCGTCGTCGTGGGCGGCGCAGCGATCGTCGTGGCCGGTCTGGCGGGCTGTTCCTCGGACGACAAGTCCGACACATCGGGACCCACCACCGCGGTCGCTGAGTCGGACGGTATGGCCACCGTGACGATCGACGGCGAGGACCAAGAGGTCGGCGGCACGGTCGTCTGCTCGGAGATGGGCGGTACCACCAACATCACGATCGGCGATGCGACAACCGGTATTGCCGTGGTGGTCGGCACCGGTGACGATCCTGCCGTGCAGTCCGTCGCGCTGGGCAATGTCAACGGAATCACACTCGGCTACCAGCAGGGCGCCGGCGATGGCGACGCCAAGGCCGAGAAAGATGGCAGCAAGTACAAGATCTCCGGAACTGCGACGGGCGTTGATCTGGCCAATCCGCTGCAGCCAGCGAACAAGCCCTTCAAGATCGAGGTTTCCTGCCCGTAGCGCGGGCAGGCGGGCATCAGGCGGGTGTGTAGCCGGCGGCCGAGTCCCGCAACTGCCAGATCTGCTCCGGACAGAGTTCTTCGGCGGCCTGGCTGATCAGGTAGCCGGCCAGGAAATCGTCGATGCCGACTTCGGCCTTCACCTGGTTCATCAGCTCGGCGTAGCCCATGTTGCCCGCCACCCGCATACAGATGGTCTGGCCGTAGGCGACCGCTGCTCCCGGGTCCGGGAAGTTGATGCCTCGTACCTGGAAGATGTTGACCAGGTAACCCAAGTCGTCGGCGCTGGCGGTCTGGGCTCCGACCAGGCCGCCTACCGACATCACGCCGGACATCAATCCCACCGACAACATGCGTACCAGCGACTTCATGAAATGAGACGATACGCGTTGCCGCGCGAACAGGTGGCGAATGTCCGATCCAAGCCTCCGAAAAAACGCGTGAAGTCCCCAACAAAAGGCGTGAATTCCCGCCCGGCGGGTTGGGGATGGAGGCCTCAGACGGGCAGTCCGACAGCGTCTCCGGCGGCAAGTGCTTCGTCTTCGGACCCAGCAACCACCAGCCAGGACAGGCCGTGGCTGTCCGCGCACAACACGGTCGCACCGTCGATATCGGCCATCCACTCCGGACCGGAGCCAACAGCCTGTGCGTTCCCCGCGCGGGGAAAGCTCTCCGTCGAGCTGATCAGCACCAGTCGATGACCCTGGGGACCGGCGTAGCGATATAGCGTTGCCTGTTGACTCCCGATCGCCTTGTGCGTCGTTTCGGTCCAGACGAGGTCACCGATCCGCTCGGCCGGAGGTCGCTCGCCCCGATCGGCGGGGTTGCCAGGCGGGACCTGATACTCCGCGGCCGCCGCCTGCAGCGGGTTGGCTTCTGGTGGCTGAGCAGACAGGAGTGACACGACTCCGGTCAGAGCGGCGACGACGACGGCGACCAACGCGGCAGCGGCGACCTGCCGACCACCGCCGAAACCTGATTGGAGCCACCGCACCGGCCGGCGCCGCGGCGTGGCGGGCCATTCTCGCACCGGGTCCGCAACGGGTTCTGGCAGCGGATCTGCGGCGATGGACCGCAACGTCTCCCTGGCCGATTGTGGCGCCGGCTCTCGCAGGGACTCGGCGAGCGTACGGCCGGCCCGCGCCGTGATCATCTCCGCCCAACAGGTATCGCAGCCCAGCATGTGTGCCTCCACGCTGCGGCGGTCCCCTGGCGCGAGACCGTCGGCGAGAAACTGCGCGACGATGCCTGCCGAGTCGTGGTCGGTGTCGGTCATCGGTGCTCACCTCCGTCATGTAGATCCGAATGCTCGTTGCGAGGCGGACCCGGGCGCGCAGCGAGGTCGCTGACCGCCCGCGCGAGTGCCTTCCGCCCGCGATGCACTCTGGCCAGCACCGTTCCCCGTGCACAACCTGTCGTCTGCGCAGTTTCCTCGGCGGTCAGTCCACAGATGTCCATCAACGTGATGGCCACGCGTTGATTTTCCGACAGAGTCCACAGGGCCCGCTCGATCATGCCGAGTTGAACCCGCCGGATGGCGAGATCCTCCACGTCCACAGCGCCTGCCGGGTCGAGATCCTCCCGCCAGCTCACCTCGGGGCGCCGACTACTCTGCCGGGCCCGATCGCGGGCGACGTTGAGACATATCGTCGACAGCCATGCGTTCAACGAATCCGGTCGCACACCTCGGCGCCACGCGATCCAGGCGCGTTCCAGCGTCTCTTGGAGCAGGTCCTCAGAATCAACACGGCTGCGGGTGAGGCGACGCGCCAGGTTGTGTACGACATCGACGCCCGGCAACACCGTGGCGGCGAATGACTCGCTCGGTGATGTCACCTCTACGCTCACCTGTCCGATCCGTGGGTCAAACCCCGACAGTCTCACGGCTCGTCTTGCCGATCGCCAGCAGCGGTTCCGAACTGCGCGGCCCACTGGAGAAGAAGGCGAGCCCTATCAGCGTGCCGAATACGACATGGACGACGAGCTCGAACGGCTGGTTGGCTTTTTGGAATGTGGTGAACACCAGCGGCGCCAGGACCAGGAAGTTCACCACGTAGAGCAGCAAGCCGTAGACGGTTCCGACGATTGCCGCGGTGCCGTTCGTCTTCAGCAGGGGCGTGACCAGTGCAAACACGACACCGAAGATCGCCGACAGCACGAGATGCGTAGCCCAGCCCAACCCCACGCTGGTGGTGCCATCTGCCATTGCGGCGTCACCCTTGAGGACCGTCGAGATCATTCGCAGGGGCATGTCGGCGGGTTTGCCGTCTGCCGATGCCAGCCACATGGTTGCCAGGATGAACAGCAAGCCCGCGACCAGGCCCGCGAGAGCACCTCGCAGCAGGCGCGGGGACAGAGCATCGCCGGCTTGCGTGGATGTAATCGTCATGGTGTCTCACCCTCCAAGGTAGTTGCCTTCACTAGATGAGGACGCCGGCGGTTCCCTTCTGATTGCACCTTTTGATTGCACGCTGATCGAGCGCCGAGACGATGTGGCGATCGGGCACTGGTTCGGACCTGAATAGGTGAGCGCGGTTGTCCTCGACGTGCTTCGCGAGGTGCTGGCCGCGCCAGGGACCGCGATGGACCAATTCAGCGTCGACTCAAACCCCGGGTTGGTGCGGCCATCCCGGGGTGAGTGGACTCAAGACCTCGGTAGGGGTGTGGTCAGCGGGTTGCGGCGCAGCACGGGTAGCGGAAACAGATGCTCGGATTTGGTCGCCTCGAGGCTGTCGTAGAGGCCCAGGGTGTAAACCCCCGCTGCGGCCACCCTGATGGGCAGGTGTTGGGCGAAGACACGGAACTTCACCGCGACGGGCGGATTGTCGGGCCACTGCCACGCAAACTCCAGAGCGCCGACCCGTTCATTCTCGGGTGAGGTGGCCACGATGAACATGCGCGGGTTGTAGTCGCTGCCCCCGGCTGCGCATACCGAGACGACGATGGGGACGGTGACTTGGGCGGGGAAGCTATCGACGTAGCAGCTGGTCATCGGGAAACCCTCAGCAGCTACCCCACCGGTTTCCTGCGACACCGCGCTCAGCGACGGCGCGAACGCGACAACACGCATGTTTCTTCCTTTCGGTCCACCCAGATCGGTCTTGCCCAGCCCAGCTGACCCGGCAGTGACCGTGAACCTGTCCGGGTCCGCAAACCTTAGCCCAGGAACGGGATTCTGCCATCGACCGGTACGGGGAAGTCGTAGCCCCGTTGCGGGCCGGGTGTGCACAGCACGCGGACACTTTGCGGAACCACCAGACAGGCCGGTAATGAAAGCGTAGTTTTTCCTGCAACTGCGCCGTTCTCACGATCCCGCGGGTCTTCATGCGTTCGCCAGGTGCTGCAAAGACGAACCGTGGTCATCAGAGCGCGGCTGGCCTGGATCGGCAGGGTGCAGCGCTCGCGCGTCCCATCCGGGTAGGTCCGCTGCAGTTCCGGGGAAGTGGGCTGCCCAAGCCGGCCGACTCGCGTTATTCCGCCTAAGTCGCGGTCTGAACCACTGCCGCCACGACCTTCAGATTGCAGGGACCGCACGGACTCATCATCTAGACATGTACATCCGCAGCTGCGACAACTTCGAGAGCCCGAGCTGCGACGGCCTCTCGGCGTCGCGGTTCACCGTCACCGAGGACGCGGTGCTCGCGCTCACCACGTTGCGCCTCACCGGCGCTGCCGTCGCGCCTGCGCTCAGGCTGCGAGTCGCTTTAGAGGGTGCGGTACGCGCTTTACGTGCAGGTTTGCCCGGATGATCGCGAGGTCTCGTAGCGCCACGAATGACAGGGTGAACGCACCCAGGGCCAGAGCTCCGGTCGCGGTGACTACAGCGCGGTAGACAACACCGGCGCAGTTACCTTGGCCAGCACTGCCAAACCGTGAACCGATAGCAACAACGCCGTCGGCGGCACTGCGGCGACGCATGAGGCGAGCCACCGGGTGCCCAACGGGACGCTGAGCCAGGCGTGCGCGACGTTGCCCGCCAGCGACACCCACGTCGCGGCAGCAGTACCCTTGGCCGCACTACTGAGCGAGCAGCCGGTAGGCGATCCCAAGAGATCTGTA
The DNA here is from genome assembly GCF_049608025.1 of Mycobacterium sp. Lineage (GTDB taxonomy): Bacteria > Actinomycetota > Actinomycetes > Mycobacteriales > Mycobacteriaceae > Mycobacterium. The sequence continues at coordinate 22,278 of NZ_JBMYXC010000033.1, forward strand.
AGTGCGTCCAGCCCTGAGATCGAGCGACAACAGCTCATGTCCGAAGCTGTGAGCGGTGAGCCCGACGAGGGCGTCATAGGTGGCGCCCCCCAACACGCCGGCCGCCGCGGCAGTTGCCGTCAATGATTCATAAACTTGGGCGTCCGGGGCGATGACGCGTCCGCCCCATTGGCGGACGAGATACGCAGCCACTGTCGCGGCATCCATCCGGAACGGCTCGGGCATGCGCGTGAGGACGGCGAAGGTTTCCGTCACCACATGTGCTGGGAGGACCGCCTCGGGTGTGACAGCCCGACCAGCCGCCGCATGCGCCTCATGCCAGGGCGCGAAGGCCGCAATGACGACGCTGGTGTCGAGCGCGGTCACCGCCGAGTCGCGTCCACCACATCGCGGACCCGTTCAGCAGTAAGGACGGGCAGATCGGTGTCGGCAACCGCAACCAGAGCGCCCTCGTGATCCACGAGCCGCACCGGAGTCGTCGCCGGCGAGATCTCGAGGCGTCCCTCAACCTCCCTCAACACGATCCGGCTGCCGGGGCGCAATCCGAGGCGCTCGCGAACTTCTTTAGGAACAACCACTCGGCCCCCCGCATCAATGGTTGCCAACATGGTTTGACGATACCATCGGTCAGGCAAGTGCGGGACAACCGTTCCAGCCCCGAGACACCCACCCATCCGATCGGGTGGATGCATCAGCGTCATTCGGAGGGTCGGGCCCATACCCGATATCGCCGAGAGGGCGTCGCAGGTGTATCCCGTGGACCGCACCGACGAACAGCGGGGGTTGCTGTAGCCAAGCATCCGTTGCAGATCGGTATTCGCGGCTTGTGCTCACCGAGTCGACCCGAACGCGACCGAAGCGCATCTGAACTGCGCGAATAGGAGAAAACGCTTGGCGGTGGCGGAGGGATTTGAACCCTCGGACGGGGGTTACCCGTCACACGCTTTCGAGGCGTGCTCCTTAGGCCGCTCGGACACGCCACCGTGTGGCAGCTTACCGACGAGCAGGTCTGCGCCCAAACCGCTGCCGCCAAGCGGCGAGAGTGAGCCGAGGGTCGCTGGTGGTCTCAAATCGCAACCGTGAGCGCTCACCGGGCGACCACCGTCATCGCTGTCGGGCGAAGAACTCCTCCAGCAGGCCGGCGCACTCCTGCGCCAGCACTCCCCCGCGCACCTGGGGCCGGTGAGTGAGTCGCCGGTCGCGCACCACGTCCCACAGTGATCCAACCGCACCGGTCTTGGGCTCCCAGGCCCCGAATACCACCCGCGCCACCCGGGCCATGACCAGCGCGCCCGCGCACATCGTGCAGGGCTCCACCGTCACCACGAGCGTGGCCCCCTCCAACCGCCAGCCGTCGCCCAGCGCGTCGGCGGCCGCCCGCAACGCCAGGATCTCAGCGTGCGCGGTCGGGTCGCCGAGCTCTTCACGGGCGTTGGCCGCGCGAGCCAACTCGGTCCCGTCCTCAGCGAGCACGACCGCGCCGATCGGCACATCCCGAGGCCCTGCGGCACGAGCCGCGTCCAGCGCGACCCGGATCAGCTCTTCGTCACTCACCGGCCCAGGCGCTTGAGCACCGCCGCCAGTTCGTCGGCGAAACCCATCTCCCTGGCGATCCGGCTCACCTGCTCGTCGGGGTACAGGTCGTCGTCGCTGTCATCGAGGATCACGCCCAGCACCGCTTCGGACAACCCGAGGTCCGACAGCACGCCGAGATCACCCTCCTCGAACGGATCCGCGCCGTCGAGATCGTCGTCTTCGATGTCGGCGTCGAGCTTCTCCAGCACCTCGGCGGCGATGTCGTAGTCCAGCGCCGCGGTGGCATCGGAGAGAAATAGCCGGGTTCCCGACGGGGCTGGCCGCACGATCACGAAGAACTCATCGTCAATGTCCAAGAGACCGAAAACTGCTCCGGCGCTGCGTAGTTCACGCAACTCGTTCTCGGCAGCCGTCAGGCTCGCCAAGGCCGCGGTCCGCAGTGCGGCGCACTGCCAGTTGCCGTCTTCCCGGACGACGGCCACGCCGAAGCCGTCGGGCACATCCTCGGCCCGCTTCTTCGGCTTCGCACTCTGCGGTCCCATGAGGGTTCACGGTAGTCCCCCATCAGGGCCTTGACCAGCGACTCCGCGCCTCCAGGCAGCCTCCACGCCACCGCCCCACATGAAGGGGGTGCACAGGTGTGCCAACCTTGGGGCGTGACGAAGACACCGGTGTGCGTGGTCGGACTGGGCCTGATCGGTGGCTCGGTCATGCGTGCGGCCGCAGCGGCTGGCCGGGAGGTGTTCGGCTACAACCGATCCGTGCCCGTCGTCGAGGCTGCGCGCTCCGACGGATTCGAGGCCACCTCCGACCTCGACGAGGCACTGTCGCGGGCTGCAGCCAGTCGAGCGCTGATCGTGTTGGCGGTGCCCGTACCCGCGTTGGGATCGATGCTGGGCCATATCCGGAATGTCGCGCCGGACTGCCCCTTGACCGACGTGACCAGCGTCAAAGGCGCCGTAATCACCGAAGTCGCCGAAGCGGGCCTACTTGAGAGGTTTGTCGGCGGGCATCCGATGGCAGGTACCGCAGATTCAGGATGGGTGGCCGGGGACGCCGACCTATTCGCCGACGCGCCATGGGTGATCAGCGTCGACGATGAGGTCGACGCAGGCGTGTGGACCCAGGTGATGGACTTGGCCCTGGACTGCCGGGCCTTCGTCGTCCCGGCGCGTTCCGACGAGCACGATGCCGCCGCCGCGACGATCTCGCATCTGCCGCATTTGCTGGCCGAAGCTCTCGCCACGGTCGCCGCCGAGGTTCCGTTGGCGTTCCCGTTGGCGGCCGGGTCGTTCCGTGACGGCACCCGCGTCGCGGCCAGCGCGCCGGAGTTGGTGCGGGCGATGTGCGAAGCCAATTCCGCGCACCTGCTGCCGGTGCTCGACCAGGTGATTCACCTGCTCGGCGACGCCCGGGACGAGTTGGCCCACAACCGGCCCGTCTCAGGGCTTGTCGAGACCGGCTATGCCGCCCGGACCCGGTACGACAGTTTCAGCCGGCCGCAGATCGACTCGACGGTGATCGGCGCCGAGGGCTGGCGCGACGAACTAGCCGCCGCCGCACGCGCGGGCGGCGTGATCAGATCCGCGCTGCCAACCCTGGGTAGTCAAGAATGAAACCGTCCGCATCGACCCTGACCTTCGTCTGGGCCACCGGCGAGTGCACCTTGATGCCGTCGTCCTCTGAGGTATAGCTGATCGTCGAGACATCTACCGACAGGTCAGGCACCCGGACGTAGACGACCGGAAGGGTGACCGTCTCCCCGGCCGTGCGAAACACCTCTGTGCGACGAATCGGCAACGCATTGAAGAACGCGCTGAAAATCACGTCGACGTCGAGTGCGCCGTCGAACGCCGACCGGCTGGTCTGACCGGAATGATCCTGCACCAGCCACATGCTCTCCTCGTCGCGCGCGATCGACAACTGGCGCTCACGCTCGGCGAGGGTGACGGTCAGGGACAGTCTCTTGGTCGCACCCACATCGTCGGTTACGAGATCGTAGGAGGCGCTGAACGCCGGATGCGACGCAGTGGCTGCCGCCACCATTCGGCCGTAGGCCTTCACCCGGCCACCCGTGACTTGTACGCGCGCCGACTCCATCCGCGGTTCATCCTGCGCGCCCCAGCTCAGGATGGCCGGCCACGGGCCTTTCGGCTCTTCGGCTGCACTCACCTCTCTACCGTAGGCGACGGGTCCCCTCGATCGTGGCGAGCTGGAGAACTGGAACGAGAACTGCGTTGCGAACCGCGCTGCGTCCGCTGCCAGGACCCCGATTCGAGAGCGACTTCATCGCTGAGGAGCGGCTGCGGCATCGCGCGAAATTTCCGGAGCCGGCCGCTGCCGGGCATCGACGCCCACACCGCGAACGCCAGTGCCGCGTCGAGAATCAGCGCCAATGCGGTCACCATCAACGCCCCCACCAGGGCGATGTGAAACTGCCGCACTTTGATGCCGTCGATCAGATACCGACCCAGCCCGCCGAGGCTGGCGTATGCCGCGACCGTCGCGGTCGCCACGATCTGCAGCGTTGCGGTCCGCAATCCGCCGAGGATCAGCGGCAGCGCATTGGGCGTCTCGACGCGCAGCATGATCCGCGCCTCCGTCATGCCCATCGATCTGGCGGCGTCCACCACCGTTCGATCCACATTCGCAATACCGGCATAGGTGCCGGCCAGCAGTGGCGGGATTCCGAGCAACATCAGCGCGACGGTGGGCGGCACCAGCCCAAGACCCCACAGCAGCACGCCCAGCAGCAGCACGCCCAGCGTCGGCAGCGCCCGCAGCGCATTGACCCCGGTGACGATGAGGAACGTGCCACGCCCGGTGTGCCCGATCAGCATTCCGATCGGAACCGCGACCAGCACCGAGAACACCACGGCGACGACCGTGTACTGAAGGTGCTCCGATATGCGGGCACCCAGGCCCGCCGGACCCACCCAGTTGGCCGCGGTGAAGATGAACGACAGCGCCTGATCGAGGAAGTTCACGCTGGCTCCAAGGTGCGTCCGGCCTTGCGTCGGCGAGTGAGCCGCGGCTCCCGGGACTGAGCTCCCGCCCAAGGCGTCAAGGCCTTGCCCGCCAACATGATCAGGGTGTCTATGACGATTGCGAGCACGAAGATCGCGATGATGCCCGCGACTATCTGGTCGCTCTTGTTGGACTGGTAGCCCTCGGTGAACCAGGTGCCCAAGCCGCCGATGCCGATCACCGAACCGACTGAAACCATCGAGATGTTGGTCACCGCAACCACTCGCAAGCTGGCGATGAGAACGGGAATAGCCAGTGGAAGATCGACTTTCATCATCCGCGTCAGCGGCCGGTAGCCCACGGCGGTAGCGGCGTCACGCACGGGTTCGGGCACCGCGTCCAACGCCTCGGGTACCGCTCGCACCAAAAGTGCTGTCGTGTAGAGCGTCAACGCGACGATGACGTTGGCCTCGTCGAGGATGCGGGTAGGAATGATCAGTGGCAGAACGACGAACAGGGCCAGGGACGGAATCGTGAAGATAATGCTCGCGGTCACCGTCGTCAGCCTGCGTAGCGCCGTAGTGCGCTGCACAAGCGCACCGATTGGTACGGCGATGAGCAGCCCCAGGACGACCGGAATGAGGGAAAGCCTCAGATGAATCACCGTCAACGCCCACGCGTTGTCGAGGTTGTTCAGCAGATATGTCACTGCGCTGACCGCTGTTTCTTGAGCGCATCGATCACATCGTCGGCGAGCACGCCGCCGATCGGCTTACCGTCGGTGTCCACCGCCACCCCGAGCCCCGACGGCGACGACAGGGCCGCGTCGAGCGCCTGCCGCAGCGAGTCCTCCGGGCGGAACAGTGAACCGCCCGCAGTCGTACTGTCGTACAACGGTTTCCCAGAGCGGTGCAGGTCCACGCCTGCACCGTCGATCCACGCGTACGGAGCGCCGTTGGGTTTGGTCACCAAAGCCCACTCCCCGGCACGCAATTCGATGGCGTCGATTCCGGCCTCACTCACCGCGCGAATATCGTGTACCCGAAGACCGGTGGCGTGCCGGAACTGCAGCCCGCGGTAGCCCCGGTCAGCACCGATGAATCCGGCGACGAAATCGTTGGCAGGGTTGGACAGGAGCCGCTTGGGCTCGTCATATTGCTGCAACACCCCGCCGAGGCCGAAGACTGCGACCTTGTCGCCGATCTTGATGGCCTCGTCGATATCGTGGGTGACGAAGACGATGGTCTTGTGCAATTCGCTTTGCAAGCGCAGGATCTCGGCCTGCAGTTCCTCGCGGACGACCGGGTCGACAGCACTGAACGGCTCGTCCATCAAGAGGATCGGAGGGTCCGCGGCCAGTGCCCGGGCCACCCCGACACGCTGCTGCTGGCCACCCGAGAGTTGAGCGGGGTAACGGTCGGCCAGCTTCGGATCCAAACCCACCCGCTCGAGAACGCCGAGCGCCGACTTGCGGGCCGCTCGGCGCGACTCTCCCTTGAGCACAGGAACTGTCGCGACATTGTCGACCACGCGCTGATGCGGCATCAGCCCGGCACTCTGGATGACGTAGCCGATACCAAGTCGCAGTCTCACCGCGTCAACCTTGGTGACATCTTCTCCGTTGACGGTCAAGGTGCCCGAAGTCGGCTCGATCATCCGGTTGATCATCCGCATCGAGGTGGTCTTGCCGCAGCCCGAGGGCCCGACGAACACGACGAGGTTGCCCTCGGGAACCGCAAGGTCGAGGTTGTCGACGGCAACGGTGCCGTCGGGGTACTGCTTGGTGACGCCGGCGAATTCGATCATCGCGATCCTCTTCTGCTCATGGCTGGAGCGGCTGGTCAAAGCCGTTGTCCCGTACCCAGTTCTGCGCAGCCTCTTCTGGGTTGATGCCAGAGTTGCCCGTTGACTCGGTATTGAGCCTGATCAAATCCTCGGTAGTAAGCTTCGCCGACACCGCATCGAGCACCTTCTTGAGTTCGTCGGATTTCTTCTGTGCGCTGACCAGTGGCACCACATTGGCTGCCAGGAAGTTGTTCTTGGGATCCTCCAGCACCACCAGATTGTTCTCGGCGATGGCGGGCGAAGTGCTGAAGATGTTGGCGGCAGTGACGGTGCCGTCGGTCAGCGCGCGCACGGTGGCCGGACCCCCGCCGTCGCTGATCGCGATGAAGTTCTGTTGGGGCACCTCCAGGCCGTAATTCTCTTTGAGGCCGGGCATCCCCTCGATACGATTCAGAAACTCTGACGGCGCAGCGAATTTGACCTCGGAAGAATGCTCGGCGAGGTCACCGATCGTCTTGAGGTTCCACCGCTGGGCGGTCTCCGCAGACACCGCGACGGTGTCCTTGTCCTCGGCCGGCGACGGGTTGAGAATCGACAGGTCGCCGGGCAACGCCCGAAACAGGGCCAGCAGCACCTCGTTCGGGGTGGTGACGTCGGACTCCGAGTCGAAGTACTGCAGCAGATTCCCGGTGTACTCGGGAATCAGGTCGATCGAGTGGTCCTGCAGTGCGGGGATGTACGTCTCGCGGCTGCCGATACCGTACTGTCGGCCCACCGTGAACTCGTTGGCCTCCAGCGCCTGCGCATAGATCTCGGCGATGATCTTGGATTCCGGGAAGTCCGCGGACCCGACGACGATCGTTTTCAGGTCACCGGAGATCTCTCCGCCGCCGAGCGGGTTCGAACTCCCGCACGCCGACAAGGCAGGCGTGACCAGCACGAACAGTGCCGCGAGCGCGGCAAGGGCCTGAATTCGCATCCGAATTCGCAGGGTTCGCCGGGGGCTGTTCACGCGCAAGACCTTTCGGTAGACGAGCCTGCGAAGAGGGCTGGGGTGACCCTATCGTGACCAGCCTGGTGGTTTCGCCCAACGGACAAAAGGGCAATCATGGACCTATGACCAGCGATCGATCCGCGTCGCCTAACCTGCCCCCGAAATCCGGATCGCCCGGAAGACCGGCCAAGGGAAGCTCCCCCAAGGGAGGCCCACCCGCGCCCAATTCACCCTCGAAGAAGCCGCCTCCCGAGTCTGCGGTCACCTTCACCAAGGCCGCCGCCATGTGGGGGGCGCTGATCCTGGGTTTCCTCATCCTGATCGTGCTGCTGATCTTCATCGCGCAGAACACGACGTCCACAGAATTCGCGTTCCTGGGCTGGCAATGGCACCAGCCGCTGGGGGTGGCCATCATGTTCGCGGCGGTGGCGGGCGGGCTACTGACCGTCGCGGTCGGCGCGGTGCGCATCTTCCAGCTTCGGCGCGCGGCGAAGAAGAACCTCCAGGCAGGTCTGTAGCGGCGGAGCCGCTGCAAGGAGTGGCCTTTGGTGATCATCGCGCGGCTTACGCCCCGTCTCGGTTGCCGTTCCCTCGCCGCTACTTCAGCGGGGTAATATGTTTAACATGAGTACCTATAGCTTGAAGGAGTTGCGGCAGCGACTCGGCGCGATCGTTCGCGAAGTCGCCGCGACGGGAGAGGAAGTGGTCGTCACCGACAGCGGCACCGAAGTAGCTGTCATCGTCGGTATGGCCGACTACGAGCGGCTACACGAGCACGCCGATGTCGCCGACGCCTTACGGTTGCGAGGCATGCGCGAGCAGCCATTTGAGGCGATGTCGATGTCGGAGATGCTCGATGAGCTTGGCGTCGATGCCAGCGCCGTCGTGCGGGCGTCGTGAATCTGGCTTTTCATCCCGACACACTCAAACAGCTTCAACGATTGCCGCGGGTCGTGTTTGAGGCTGCGCTACCAGCCATCATCGCCCTGAGTCGGGAGCCACGGCCCGGTGGCGCTAAGAAGCTGGTCGGCAGTCGCAACGACTGGCGCATCCGAATCGGTCAGTACCGGATCATCTATGAGATCAACGAAGCGGAGAATCTGGTCACCATCTACAACGTTGCGAAACGGGCCGACGCTTACAAGAGATAGCTTCGCCTATTCACATTCCTTGTGCGCCACCGACATGGAGCAACCGTCAGGACAGCTCGGCCAGGCCGGCCGCAATCAACGGCGCGACAGCTTCGCCGACCTTGTCGATATCTTCAGCGGCGCCGCCTACTCGCGCCCGATAAGCGATCCCGGCACCGATGATGGCCAGCTTGAAATAGGCCAGCGCCATGTAGAAATCCCAGTGGTCCAGCGGCTGCCCGGCGGCCCGCGAGTACTTCTGCGCCAGCTCGTCGGGGCCCGGGATCAACTCCGAGGCCCATGCCGCGTCGGCGTGTACCAGGTGAAACGTCGGGTGCCGGTACACGCACATCAGGGCGGCGTCGCTGAGCGGGTCCCCCAGGGTGGACATCTCCCAATCCAGAACGGCGACGACCTTTGTCGGGTCGTCGGCGTCCAGGATCGTGTTGTCGATGCGATAGTCGCCGTGCACGATCGCGGTCCGGCTCTGCGGCGGAATCGCTTGGGCCAGCTGCGCGTGCAGTTTCCGGACGTCCTCGTCGCAGGGGTCGCCGTCGTTCTTGACCAGCTCCCATTGCGAACCCCAGCGGCGGACCTGGCGTTCCAGGTAGCCGCTCGGCCTGCCGAAATCACCGAGTCCCACCGCGTCGGGGTCGACCGAGTGCAGGTCGGCGAGCACCTTGATCAGCGCGTCGACGCACGATTCGATGGTCGCCCTGTCGCCCAGCGCCTCCAACTCGGCACTGTGGCGCACCACCCGGCCGGGCACGTACTCGACCATCTGGAACGGCGCACCGAGCACGGAGTCGTCGTTGCGCATCGTCACCGCAGGCGCGACCGGCACCGGCGTGTCCGCGAGCGCCGCCACCACCCGGTACTCCCGGGCCATATCGTGCGCGGACGGCGTCACACCGTGTAGCGGTGGGCGACGCAGCACCCACCGCGACGCATCGTCGAAGACCAGGAACGTCAGGTTGGACCGGCCGCCGGCGATGAGCTCGGCACGCAGCCCGCCGCTGCGCGGAATCCCGGCCTCACGCAGGTGGCGATCCAGGGCGGCAAGATCGAGGCCATCGAGATCGGTCACGGGACTTGTCTACCATCGCGTGTTTCGAGGCAGTAGGTCCCATACATGTTCGGTCCCGTTGACGCAGGCGACCGCCAGCCGCCCGGTGCGCGACGACAGCAGCCGGGTCACCGAGGCGTAGTCCACGTGGAACGACAGCAGCCGCTCGGTGCCCAGTATCTGGTGCAGCAGCACGTTGATCACCCCACCGTGGCTGAACACCGCCACCGTGTCGTCGTGCTCGGCCCCGGTGACCAGATCCTCGACGGCGCCCCGCACGCGCCCCAGGAACTCCGCCTCGTCAACCCCACTGGGCAGCCGCCCGCTGAGCAACCGCTGCAGCTCGTCCGGGTTCTCGGCCGCGATCTGCTCGACCGGAATGTAGTGCGGGTGGTCGCGGTCGTACTCGGCGAGGCGCTGGTCGACCTCGACGGGCATACCCAGCGCATCAGCCACCGGCTGAGCGGTCTCGACCGCACGCATCTGAGGGCTGCTCACCACGCGCTGAATGGGAAACCGGGCCAGCGCGTCAGGCAGTCGGGCCGCCTGCTCGATGCCTACGGCGGACAGCTGCGGGTCCGAGCCCTGCCCAGGTTCGCTGCGCAGCGGCAGCGCATGTCGGACCAGCAGCAGTTGCACCGTCTCACCCTATGGCCCCGAGCTGCCGCCCTGCTCGTGACCCATCAGGGCGTGACGATGTTGAAGTCGGGATTCGGCCGGTCCAGCACCCCCACCAGAGAGGCCAGCACCTCGGCGTCGCCGGTGATCTCCAGGCCCGGCGAGGCATTGTCCCCGGCCGCCAGCGTCAGCAGCCGCCCCTTGGTCGCGAGCCGGATGGTCGCCTGCGCCGTTGCGGCTTCGGCGGCCACCTTTCGATAGACGAGCACGCCGTTGCGCACCGTGATCCGATAGTTGGCCGCCGCGTCGACGAACGTGACATCTATGGCGATGTCGAGGCTCCAGGCGCGCGGGCCGTTGACGCTGATCGCCAGCACGTCGAACATCTGCTCCGGCGTCAGCTGCGCGGCAATCGACGCCGACGAGGTCTGCGTGGGGGTACCGAAGTTACCGTCCCGCAGCTCAGTGGCGCCGGCCAGGAAGAAGTTGCGCCAAGTTGCCGTCTCGGACCCGTAGGCCAGCTGTTCCAGGGTGTCGGCATACAGCGTCCGCGCACCGCTGTGGTTCTCGTCGGTGAAAATTGCGTGGTCGAGAAGGGTTGCCGCCCAGCGGAAATCACCTTCGTCGAAGGCGATCTGGGCGATTTCAACGACCTTGTCCACGCCGCCCATCGCGGCCACGTACCGCGGTCCGATCGCTTCCGGCGGGTGTGCCCACAGTCGTCCCGGATTTCCATCGAACCAGCCCATGTAGCGCTGATAGACGGCCTTGACGTTGTGGCTCACCGATCCGTAGTAGCCCCGGGTGTGCCAGGCGCGCTCCAGCGCGGGTGGCATCTCGAATGTCTCGGCGATCTCTATGCCGGTGTAGCCCTGGTTGAGCTGGCGCAGCGTCTGATCATGCAGGTAGGCATACAGATCCCTTTGCAGGGAAAGGAATTCCACCATCCTGTCCTTACCCCAGGTGGGCCAGTGATGGGAGGCGAACACGACGTCGGCGCGGTCGGCGAAGGTGTCGATGGCCTCGGTGAGATACCCCGCCCAGCCGTGTGGGTCGCGCACCAGGGCGCCGCGCAACGTCAGCAGGTTGTGCAGGTTGTGTGTGGCGTTCTCGGCCATGCACAGCGCGCGGTAGCGCGGAAAATAGAAGTGCATCTCGGCCGGCGCCTCAGTGCCCGGCGCCATCTGGAACTCGATCTCAACGCCATCGATCGTGTGCTTCTCACCCGTTTCCCGGATGTCGAGGGTCGGCACAATGATTGCCACCTCCCCCGCCGACGGGGTCTGCCCCAGTCCGCAGCCCACCTGTGCTTGCGGACCCCGCTCCAGGACGGCGCCGTACATGTAGCCGGCCCTTCGTGCCATCGCCGTCCCGGCATAAACATTCTCCTGAACGGCGTGCTCGACGAAGCCCTCCGGCGCGAGCACCGCCACCGTGCCTGCATCGACGTCGGACTGCGTCGTCACACCGAGCACGCCGCCGAAGTGGTCGACGTGGCTGTGGGTGTAAATGACGGCGACCACTGCGCGATCACCGCGGTGCTCCCGGTACAGCGCCAGCGCAGCGGCCGCGACCTCGGTGGACACCAGCGGATCGATCACGATGATTCCGGTGTCGCCCTCGACGAACGTGATGTTCGACAGATCGAAGCCGCGCACCTGATAGATGCCCTCGACCACCTCGTACAGACCCTGTTTGGCGACCAGGGACGATTGCCGCCACAGGCTGGGATGCACGGTGGTCGGAGCGTCCCCGGCCAGGAACGCGTACACGTCGTTGTCCCACACGACCCGACCGTCGGCCGCCTTGATGACGCACGGATGTTTCGCGGCGATGAACCCGCGGTCGGCGTCCTCGAAATCCCTCGTATCCTCGAACGGCAGGGTGCTGAGGTGCTCTCGGTGGGCGGCCTCGATGGACGGAGTGGGCGGCTTGTTTTCCATCACTTCAGATTGCCACGAAGCGACGGCCGACGGTGGTTCACTGACATGATGGATGTTCGCCGAGTGGTCACCGGACACGATGCGTCCGGCAAGTCCGTCTTCGTCAGTGACGACGCCGTCGCGCCGCGCAATCCAGTGCTGCTGCCCGGGTCGGATTTCCATCTGCTCTGGGGCGGTGACCGGACACCGCAGTTCCCCGATGAAGGATCGATGCCGCACTGGCGCAGCTACTTCCCGCCGATCGGCGGGTTCCGGTTCTCGATGTTCTCGCTGCCGCCCGGAACCGCTGAGGCCAACCCGCAGAAGCTCGGCGCTCAGGACGCTCGGGCCGACGCGGAGGCGAAGCTGCCCGGCCTGCTCGGCTACATGGAGCCCGGGGAGCCCGGGATGCACACCACCGCCACCATCGACTTCGAGGTGGTGCTGGAAGGCAGTGTGATATTAGAGCTCGATGACGGCGCCGAGGTGACGCTGCACCCGGGAGACACTGTGGTGCAGAACGGCACCCGGCACCGTTGGAAGAACCCGGGGGTCACCACGGCCCGACTTGCGGTGTTCATGTGTGGGGCCGTCCACTCGGGCGTCAGTCCCGAATCAGCACCGCCCGCCGGCTGAGTGACGCGTCAATCATCCGATCTGCGGGACCCGGGTGACGGCCAACTCGGACAGGTTGGCGTAGCAGTCGATCGCCATCGTCAGATCGGCTTCTGCGAGCAGACTCTGAACAACATGGGCGGCCCCCTCGCGGCCGGCGATGGCCAGGCCATAGACATAGGGGCGGCCGATCCCTACCGCGGTCGCACCCAGCGCCAGGGCCCGCACGATGTCCACCCCGTCGCGGACGCCGGAGTCGAATGTGACCGGCAGTCCGTCGACCGCTTCCACGATCGCGGGCAGGTGCTCAATGGCGGGAATGCCGCCATTGGCTTGGCGGCCGCCATGATTGGAGCAGGCAATGACATTCACCCCGGCGTCCTTGGCGCGCCGCGCATCCTCGGGATCGCAGATGCCCTTGAGGACGATGGGCAGTTTTGTGATTTCTCGGATGTGCGCGATGTTGTCCCAGGTGAAGGCTGGATCGGAGAACAGCGTCGACCACACCTGTCCGGCACGCAGCGGGTCAAGATCGTCCTTCGACTTGACACCGGCGATCTCAAGAAATCTGGGATCGGACAGGTAGTTGGCGATGCAGGTTCCGCGCATCATCGGAACGAATCCGTGGCTGAGATCACGCGGGCGAAAGCCCAGCGATCCGGTGTCAAGAGTGACCGCGAGCGCATCGAAGCCCGCGGCTTCGGCTCGATGTATCCAATTGTCAGTGAGCTCGCGGTCGGTGGACGGATAGAGCTGGAAAATACCCAGGGAGTCGCCCCTTGCTTCGGCGACTTCTTCGATGGTGGCGTTTGACAGCGTGGAGTACATGCCCGCGATGTCGAGGTCAGCGCACATTCGGGCGATTTCCAGATCACCGTCGGGGTGGACGGCCCCCAGCACACCAACCGGACAGATGAAGATCGGCGCCGCAAGGCGACGGCCCACGAGTTCGGTCGAGAGGTCCCGAGTTGTCCTGTCCCGCAGCATCCGAGGTACCAGACCATATGCCCGCAGCCCGGCGACATTTCGATCCTGAGTGGTCTCGTCCCCTGCACCGCCACGGACGTAACCGAAAATCAAGGGGTTCATCGCCTTCTCGGCGCGCCTCTCGAGTTCCGCGAAGCCAAAGGGATACGGACTCGTCTCGTTGTCGACACCCTTGGCGTAGAAATCGTTTTGCCAGTTCCCGAAATTCTGCACGGCGCAATCCTACTCAGGCGCCGGCCGGACGGGCGCCGGAAAGCGCGAAGACCGTTGTGCCACTTCCGAGTTGCCCGGCGTCTCGACGTCGGTCAGTGTTCGTCGGTCAGTGTTCGTCGTAGTGATCACCGTGGGCGGCGTGGCGGCAGCCGTCATGGACATAGTCCAGGTGGTCACCGTGAGGCACCGCGACATGACCACAGCCGGGGCCGTGGCGGTGATCATGCCCATCGTGAACTGAGTGCTCGCCGTGCGCTGGTTCGCATTCGTCGTAATGGCCGTCGTGTTCTCGGTGTAAGTGCCCGTCATGGACGTAGTCGACGTGGCCGTGGTGCGGGATGGCGACGTGTCCACACTGCTCACCGTGACTATGGTCATGTCCGCGATGCTCGGAATGGGGCGCTGTGCTGGTCATCTCAAATCTCCTGGCTGCCGGCTGCGTGATCGGCCGACGAGCCCGATCACTCCATGTCGATGACTCCATATTAGAGAAGACATATTAGAGAAGACGCATATCAGGTGAACAGTCGAATCTTCGAGCGGGCCCAGGCCGTCCCTTCCGGACGCCGCCCGGCTACGAGGCGTGGGAGTGTTTGGGCTCAGAATCAGGGGCAGGCGTGGCCAGCGCCGCAGCGATACCGGTGGTCAGCGGTACCGACAATGCCAGGGCTATCCCGCCAACGGACGAGCGCGCGATCTCGATGGCCACGCTCTCGCTGACCAACACGTCGCCCAGCGCCCGGTCCGAGGCCGACAACAGCAACAGCAGCGGTAGCGCGCTGCCCGCGTACGCCAGCACCAGGGTGTACACCGTGCTGGCGATGTGGTCGCGGCCCACCCGCATGGCCGCCACGAATACGCTCCGTCGGGATTGCCCCCCGGCCCCGGCCAGCTCGAATACCGTCGAGGCCTGCGTAATGGTCACGTCGTTGAGCACACCCAGGCTGCCGATGATAAATCCGGCCAACAGCAAGCCCCCGATGGAGACCTGGCCCATCAGGGCACTGACATCCCTGTTGTGGTCCTCCGACACCCCGGTGAGGTACGTCATCTCGATGGCACCCCAGGACAGCAGCGCGGCCAGCAGCATCGACATGAGCGTGCCCAACAACGCCGCACTGGTGCGCAGACTTACGCCGTGCGCCAGGTAGATCACCGCAAAGAGAATTGCCGAAGATCCGACCAGCGCGACCGGGAATGCCGGTGCGCCGTCACGCAGGGCAGGCAGCAGAAATACCACCAGGACCCCGAAAGCAACGACGATCCCGACCAACGCCAGAAAGCCCCGCCAACGTGCCACCAGGACCGTCACCACCGCAAAGAGCACAGCTAATCCGAGAAGCGGAAAGGAGCGTTCGTAATCGTAGAATTCGTAGCTCGTGGCGCCTTGAGGATCCACCATGCGCATGAGGCGCAGCTTGTCCCCGGAGTCGAGGCTGGGCTGCATTGGCGTGTCGGTGAATTCCAGCAGGGTGGTTGCTCCCGCATTGGGGCCGGAGTCGATCGCGACTACCGCCAGCAGACAGTCGCCGCGTTCGGCATTGCCCGGCGCCGGAGGCGCAGTCAACACCTGTCGCGCGGACGGACTACCGCACGCGCCGACCGTGCTGGACATCACCTGGCCGCCCACCATGGTCACCGCGCTACCCGCGGGGCTTCGGAGCGCCAGGGGGAGCTCGTCGTGCTTACCGCTCGGCCACAACAGAACGGCCCCGACGGCGACTGCGATCGCGATGGCCACCAAAGCCCCGACTACGATCCTGGCGGCTAGCGGCTTCAGCTCGACAGGGGTGGTGGGAGAATGCGAATGTGCCACCCCGACAGGCTAACGAAGTGCGACACGGCGGCGCCGGAGCTTTGGGCCATGAAGATACCAATCACCTTGCGGCAGTTGGTGGCCACTGGCTTGAGCCGCCAGTAAGTGCGCCCGAAGAGATTCGAACTCCCAACCTTCTGATCCGTAGTCAGATGCTCTATCCGTTGAGCTACGGGCGCTTGCATGTTCAGTTGTGTGGCGGAGGCGAGAGGATTTGAACCTCCGGTCCGCTTTAAGACGGACAACTCATTAGCAGTGAGTCCCATTCGGCCGCTCTGGCACGCCTCCCAACGTTACCGCCGATGGATGAGCGTACACAGCGCCTGCCTCAGGAGGCAAAGCAGATGCAGGGCTCGCCCGCACAGGTCATAAACTAATTGGGTGCCCGCTCGCCTGCGTCCCGAACTCGCCGATCTGCCCGCCTACGTTCCGGGGAAGACGGTGCCCGGCGCGATCAAGATCGCGAGCAACGAGACGG
>NZ_JBMYXC010000034.1:0-38037 GCF_049608025.1 Mycobacterium sp.
GAGCGCAGCGACGGGGGATGGTGCCGGGGCGAGCGCAGCGACGGGGGATGGTGCCGGGGCGAGCGCAGCGACGGGGGATGGTGCCGGGGCGAGCGCAGCGACGGGGGATGGTGCCTGTGTGGAGATCGGCCGGGCGCAATGGGTGCAGGCGCAGGCGGCGCGGGCCAGACCCGAGGCCGCGATGAACCCGGTCCTCCTCAAGCCGGGGAATGACCGTCGCAGCCATGTTGTGCTGATGGGGCAGCCCTGGGGTGAGGTGTCCTCGTCAGACTGGCTCGAGGGGCGGCGCGCGCTGGCCGGCGCTGCGCACGATGCCTACGACGACCTGGCATCGCGCTACGATGTGGTCATCGCCGAAGGTGCGGGAAGCCCGACCGAGATCAACTTGCGTTCAGGTGATTACGTCAATCTTGGATTGGCGCGGCATGCCGGTCTGCCGACGGTCGTGGTCGGCGATATCGACCGTGGCGGCGTTTTCGCGGCATTCTTGGGTACCGTCGCGCTGCTGTGCCCCGAGGACCAGATGCTGATCGCAGGATTCGTGGTGAACAAGTTCCGCGGTGACCCGGATCTGCTGGCACCGGGACTCCGTGATCTTGAGCGGCTCACCGGCAGAAGGGTTTACGGCACGTTGCCCTGGCACCCCGATGTCTGGCTGGACTCCGAGGATGCCCTCGACCTTCAGGGCCGCCGCTCATTGCGTCCGGGTGCCCACCGCGTCGCGATAGCGCGACTGCCACGCATCAGCAACTTCACCGACGTCGACGCGCTCGGCCTCGAACCCGACCTCGACGTCGTCTTCGCCTCCCGTCCCGAGGATCTCGTTGACGCTGACCTGGTGGTGCTCCCGGGTACGCGGTCGACGATCGCCGATCTGGCCTGGCTGCGATCACGCGGGCTGGATCGCGCTGTGACGGCCCACGCCGCTGCCGGAAAGCCGGTACTCGGTATCTGCGGCGGCTTCCAGATGTTGGGCCGCACGGTCCGCGATTCCGAGGGCATCGAAGGTGCCGTCGCGGAGGTCGATGGATTGGGGATTCTCGATGTCGAAACGAATTTCTCTGCGGCCAAGGTACTTCGACTGCCTGAAGGGCAATGGCTCGGCGCGTCGGCCTCCGGATACGAGATCCATCATGGACGGGTTACCCCTGGCCCTGGTGTGGAAGAGTTCCTCGGTGGGGCCCGTGTCGGCCAGGTCTTCGGCACCATGTGGCACGGCGCGCTCGAATCCGACGCGCTGCGGGCGCGATTCCTGCGCGAGACCCTCGGGCTCGACCACTCGGGCAGCTCTTTCCCCCGAGCCCGGGACGCCCGGCTCGATCTGCTGGGCGACCTCGTCGAGGAACACCTCGACATGGACGCAGTCCTGGACCTGATCCACGACGGACCCCAAGACGGCCTGCCCTTCCTGCCACCGGGCGCCCCGTGAGAATCTTGCTGCTCGGCGGAACGTCGGAAGCCCGCGCGCTCGCCGAACTCCTGGCCGACATCGGCGTCGACGTGACGACGTCGCTGGCCGGCCGGGTCACCCATCCGCGTCTGCCTGTCGGGACAGTGCGCATCGGCGGATTCGGCGGCGTGGACGGATTACGTTCGGCCCTCGATGATTACAACGCCGTCATTGATGCGACACATCCGTTCGCTAAGAACATCTCGGCCAACGCTGTCGCCGCGTGCACAACCGGTGACACTCGTCGGCCGCTGCTGCGGTTGGAAAGGTCGGGGTGGGCTGACCGGTCCCGCGAATCGTGGCACTGGGTCGACTCCCACGAGGATGCTGCCGTGGCTGCGGCCCGGCTGGGCGGGCGACCCTTCCTGACGGTCGGTCGTCAGGGACTCGCTCGGTTCATACCGGCGCTGGGGGACCGGGCCGTACTGGCTCGGGTCGTCGAGCCGCCCGAGGTGCGAGTTCCCGCGGGCTGGCGCCTGCTGAGCAGCCGCGGCCCCTACGCACTGCCCGGTGAGGTGGCCGTGATGGCTGAGCATCGCACCGACGTCCTGATCACCAAGGATTCCGGCGGCGACTACACCTGGCCGAAAATGGTGGCTGCAGAGAAACTCGGTGTGCCGATCGTCATCGTGCGTCGACCGCCGCGGGCGCCGGACGTGCCGACCGTTCACGGTGTCGAGGAAGCGATGGACTGGGTGCGGGGCCTAACTACGATGTCCTGGTGAGGATCCTGGTGACCGGAGGCGTTCGCTCTGGCAAGTCCCGTCACGCCGAAAGGCTGCTGGAAGGCGCGAGCGCCGTGACCTATATTGCGCCCGGCCGCCCCGCTGACGGCAGCGACCCTGATTGGGACGCACGCGTCGCTCAGCATCGTGGCGACCGACCGGCGCACTGGCGGACCATCGAGACCAGCAACATCACCCAGGTCGTTGAGGCGGCGGCCGTCAAGGCCGGTGACGCGGTGCTCGTTGACTGCCTCGGCACCTGGTTGGTCGCGCTGATGGACCAGGCTGGGCTGTGGGAGCGGCCCTGCCAGGATGTGCACGATGCGGTGAATGCCCAGATCGACCCGCTGTGCGACGCGCTCGCCGCGGCGCCGAGTGCGGTCCTGGTGACCAATGAGGTGGGTCTGGGTGTCGTGCCGTCGCACCGTTCCGGGATGGTTTTTCGCGACCTGCTCGGCACGCTGAACCAGCGGGTCGCAGCAGCGTGCGACGAGGTGCACCTGGTGATCGCGGGCCGGGTCCTGAAGATCTGAGGATCAGCGCGGACGGTAGCGCTCCTCATGCAGCACGCTGGACAGCGAGGAGCGCCCGCGCCAGCCATAACGCTCAAGGTCGGGGATGTCGGGAAGGTCAGCGACGGGCCCGACGCAGAGCCACGCGACTGGGCGAACATGCTCGGGCATACCCACGAGTTTGCGGAGGAACCCTTCGCGATAGAACGATACCCAGCCCACCCCCAGGCCCTCGACAGTAGCTGCCAGCCAAAGGTTTTGGATGGCGCAGACCACCGAATACAGTCCGGCATCGGGGATGGCGTGCCGGCCGAGGACCTGCGGGCCGCCGCGGGTCGGGTCATAACCGACCACGATGCCCAGTCCGGATTCGCAGATACCCTCGATTTTGATCCGCGAGAAGGTGTCGGCACGCTCAGCGGTCAGCGCCGCGACGAACGCTTCTCGTTCGTGTGCCACGTGGTCACGGAACGCGTGCAAGGTTTCCGGTGACCGCACCAAGATGAAGTCCCACGGCTGGGACATGCCGACCGAAGGTGCGGCGTGAGCGGCCAGCAACACCCGCTCGAGCACCTCCGGGGGAATCGGCTCGCCGGTGAACTCAGCCCGGGTGTCGCGGCGACGGTTGATGGCGTCGTAAAGCCCACACGGCGCAGGGATCGTCACGGTAACCCTTCGGTGTGCCTGGCTGAACGGTCGCGCGCCGGGTCGTAGAGGTGACTTTCCCCGGCTTCCGGGTCCGGCCGGTCGGCCAGCGCTCTGCCCACCATGATCACGGCGGCCCGGCGCAGACCAGCTGCCTCGACCGCATCAGCGATGTCGGCGACGGTGCCGCGCAGTACCTGTTCCTGCGGCTGGGAAACCCGACACACCACGACCACCGGGCAGTCCGGACCGTATTCCGGCTCCAGTTCGGCCATCAGCTCGCGGGTCCGGGTGATGGCCAGATGCAGCGCCAGCGTCGAACGCGTCGCGGCGAAGGTCTTCAGTGACTCCGTCTCCGGCATGGCAGTCGAGCGCTGCTGGGTGCGGGTCAGTACCACCGACTGCGCGACCAGTGGCACGGTCAATTCACGGCCGACTCGCGCGGCGGCGGCGGCGTAGGCCGGTACTCCCGGGGTGACCGACCAGGGCACGCCGGCTGCATCGAGGCGGCGGGTCTGCTCGGACACCGCCGAATACACCGACGGATCCCCCGACACCAGCCGCACGATCTGCCGACCGGCCCGGTAGCCGCCGATCAGGTGCTCGACGATGGCGTCCAGGTCCAGCTCCTCGGTATCGACCATTTCGGCGGCCGGTGAGCAGTTCGCGAGCACCTCTGCGTCCAGGTAGCTACCCGGGTAGAGCACGAGATCGGCCTCGCCGAGCATCCGGGCAGCGCGCACCGTCAACAGATCCGCGGCGCCGGGGCCGGCACCGACGAACTGCACGGCACGGGCGTCGTCCATCGACGGCAGTCTAAGGCAGCGGTCGGCTGCCAATCAGGGACTCGAGCGGCGCGCGGGCGAAGTACAACGCGAAGCCGACCGCCACCACCCACAGCAGCGGGCTGATCTCGCGCACCTTGCCCGCTGCGGAGCGCAGCACCACCCAGGCGATGAAGCCGACCCCGATGCCGTTGGCGATCGAGTAGCTGAACGGCATCACGGCCACAGTCAGCACGACCGGAAGTGCCACCGAGAATTCCGAGAGGTCGATGTAACGCAGGTGCGAGGTCATCATCGCGCCGACGATCACCAGCGCGGCGGCGGCCACCTCGCTCGGCACGATCGACGCTACCGGGGAGATGAACATCGCTGCCAGAAACAGGGCACCGGTGACCATGTTCGCCAACCCCGTGCGGGCGCCTTCCTCGATGCCTGTCCCAGATTCGATGAAGACGGTGTTCGACGACGACGACGTCGCGCCGCCGACCACCGCGCCAGCACCTTCGACGATCAACGCCGAGCGCAGTCGCGGGAAGGTGCCCCGATCGTCGGACAGGCCGGCCTCGCGAGACAACCCCGTCATCGTGCCCATTGCGTCGAAGAAGTTGGCGAACACCAGCGTGAACACGAGCATGACCGCGGCGAGCACACCGATTCGGCTGAAACTGTTGAGACTGAAGTCCCCGATCAGCGACAGATCCGGCAGCGCGAACGGTGACCCCGACAACGTGGGTACCGACAGGCTCCATCCGCCGGGCCGCTCGCTGGCCGAGCCGAGGTGCCAGATCGCCTCGATCACCACCGCGACGACAGTGCCGGCGACCAGGCCGATGAGGATGCCGCCGCGCACGCGCCGGGCCACCAGGACGCCGGTGAGCAGCAACGTGAGGATGAATACCAGGGTGGGCACCGTGTTGATGGAGCCAAGTCCGCCGGGGCCGAGGCCGACCGGCGGCGAGGCCACCCCCGTCGAACCGACGAAGCCCGCGTCGACCAAACCGATGAACAGGATGAACATTCCGATGCCCGCGGTGATCGCGAGTTTGAGCTGCATCGGCACCGCGTCGAAGACCAGGCGGCGCAGCCCAGTCACGGCGAGTAGCACGATGATCAGCCCGTTGATGACCACCAGGCCCATCGCTTCGGGCCAGGTGAGCGACCCTACGACGGTGGTCGCGAGGAATGAGTTGATGCCCAGGCCCGCCGCGAACGCGAACGGCAGCCGCGCGACCAGGCCGAACAGAATCGTCATGACGCCGGCGGCCAGCGACGTTGTCGCCGACACCTGCGCGAAGTCCAGCGTGTTGCCGCTGACATCCGCGGTGCCGGACAGGATGATCGGGTTCAGCACGATGATGTAGGCCATCGCGATGAACGTGACGACGCCGCCACGTATCTCAGCGGCGACTGTCGAGTGGCGGTTCGAGATGTCGAAGAAGCGATCCGCCACCTTCATGTGCTGACTCAGCGAGGCGTCCCGGTGGCGATGCGCGGGGCGTCCTTGCCGGGGATTCCGAGCACCAACTCGGCCACCCGGGCCCGGTGCTGCTCGGCGCTGCCTAGCAGCGCGGCGTCGGTGAAGGCCCGCTTGTAGTACAGGTGGGCTTGGTGCTCCCAGGTGAACCCGATGCCACCGTGGACCTGGATCGTGTCGGTCGCGATCCGGGTGAAGGCGGCCGAACATGTGGCCTGCGCGATGCTGACCGCCAGCGCCGGGTCGAGTGCGTCTCCGGTGCCGTCGGTCAGCGCCCAAACAGCGTGGTATGCGGTTGACCTCGCGTGCTCCAGTGCGACGAGGTCGTCTGCCAGTCGATGCTTCACCGCTTGGAAAGATCCGATCGGCCTGCCGAACTGGAGCCGGCTTTTCGCGTACTCGACGGAAAGGTCGAGCAGATGCTGCGCCGCGCCGACCTGTTCCACAGCCAGCAACGCCGCACCGATGTGCAGCGCCTGGGTGATCACCCGTTCGGCCTCGTCGGCGCCCGAGACGAGCCGCGCCGGCGCAGCGGATAATTCGACGTTGGCTTGTGGCCGGGTAAGATCCAGCGTGTTCAACGAAATACGCTGCACCCCAGGACTATCGGTGCCTACTTCATAGATAGCGATACCGCCGGGGCCCTTGGCGGCGACCAGCAAGCTATCGGCGGCTCCCGCATCGACGACCCGTAAGACGTTGCCCGTCAATGCCCAGCCCTGGTCGGTCGGTGCGGCATCCACGGTGACCGTTGTGGGATCGAACTTGCCGGCCACGTCACCGACAGCCAACGCCGCGGTACGGGTGCCCTCGACCAGCTGAGCCAGTATGTCGCTGGGCTCCGAGGCGGCGACCAGCGCGGGGATGGCGAGGTACACCGTGCCGAACAGCGGTCCGCAGGCCAGTGCGGCGCCGAGTTCCTCGACCGCGACTGCCTGGTCGACCAGAGTGCCGCCCGCACCGCCCTCGTCTTCGGGAACAGCCAAGCCCAACACGCCCAGCTCGGATCCCAACCGCGCCCACACACCCGGATCGAACGGCGGGTCCGACTCCATCGAGGTGCGTACCGAGCTTTCGTCGGCATACTCGGCGCAGAAGGCCCGCACCGCAGCGCGCAACTGGATCTGCTCGTCGGTGAATGTGAACTCAGCGCTGTTGTCGGGCCGATCCGCAAGCTCCTCAGCGCTGTTGTCGGGCCGATCCGCAAGCTCCTCAGCCACGCGGGATCTCCTTCCACGGCATTCCGGCGTCGGCGCGAAGGTCGCCGGGCAGCCCGAGCACCCGTTCGGCGAGGATATTGCGCATCACTTCGGAAGTGCCCCCTTCGATGGTGTTGGCGCGGCTGCGCAGGAACCTCTGCTGGACCGAGCCGCGCCAGTCCTCGCCGGAGGCCTTTCCTTCAGGAGTCGCGTAGCCGTCGTACAAAATCCCCTCCGGGCCGAGGAGGTCCATGCAGAACTCGTAGATGTGCTGGTTGAGCTCGGCGCCGACGAGTTTGCCGATCGACCCTTCCGGGCCAGGCCCACCGACAGTCGCGGTCGCCCTGGACCGTTCGGACGTCAGCCGCTGCGCCTCGGCCCGCAGCCACAGGTTGGTGAGGCGGTCCCGCAAAACTGGGGTGTGCAGGTCGGGGCGTGACGCCCATAGCGCCACCGCATCGCCGATAGACCCGGCGCCGCGTCTGCTGGCGCTGCCACCAAGTGCGCTGCGTTCGTTCATCAGCGTGGTCATCGCGACCCGCCAGCCGTCGCCGACCGCACCCAGGCGATAGGTGTCGGGGATGCGCGCATCGGTGATGTAGACCTCGTTGAACTCGGCGTGTCCGGTCAGCTGCCGCAGCGGCCGAGTCTCGACTCCGTCGGCATGCATGTCCAGAACGAAGTACGTCAGACCCCGATGTTTGGGCACGTTGGGGTCGGTACGGGCCAGCAGCAGGCCCCACCGCGCGCGATGTGCCAGGCTCGTCCATACCTTCTGCCCGTTGACGATCCAGCCGTCGCCGTCACCGACCGCCGAGGTCGCCAGGCCCGCCAGGTCCGAACCCGCGCCGGGTTCGGAGAACAGTTGACACCAGATGTCCTCGGTGGTCGCCAGTGGGCGCAACAGTTTCTTGCGGACCGTGTCGGTCTGGGCATGCTCACGCACGGTCGGGGCGGCCATGCCGTAGCCCATCGGGTTGAGCGCCAACGGCACCGGTCCGCCCGCGTCCTGCAGAATGCGGTCCGCGACGGTCTGTAGGCCGCGAGACACACCAAGGCCGCCGAGTCCCTCGGGGAAGTGCACCCACGACAGACCCGCGTCGAAGCAGGCTCCGAGAAACTGTGGAATGGGCACCGAGCGCGGATCGTGCTCAGCGATCACCCGGTGCGCGGCCTGGGTCACTCGGCCGGAATCGGCGACAGCGTTCATGGGGCCACAGTAATCATGGGGCCACAGTAAAGCGTGGCGAGTCAGCGGATGGGCAGCTCTGCGGTCTGAGGCGAACGATCAGTTCGCGGTCAGCCCTAGCTGCTCCGCATCTTCCTTATGGCGACTATGGAGTATGTATCGGAGCCACCGAACATCAATTAACACAGTGATCCTTTACGCGGTCTTGGTGAGGAGCGGAAGTAGTTGGCGGCGAGCGACCATGGCGTCGGCGAAACGGTTGAGCGCTTCGGGGACGGACCCGGCCGCACTGAACTCGATATCGCCCTCGCGGAGCGTCTGCTCGACGGAGCGACTGGCGACCAGTGACCAGTCCACGCCGGCGGCGTTGCAGAGTTCGTCAACGGTGAACAGCAGCGAAATGGCTTCCGGAGTAAAGGAAGTAACCTCGCTGAGGTCCAGCAGAAACGGCTTTTCCGCGAGAATGAAGCGCTCGGTGTACCGGCTTGCGCGCTCGAGGTTGGCGCCGTTGAGGTTGCCTTTGATAGCCACGACGGTGGCCAACTGGCGGCAGTGCGCCCGAATTTTGGCGCCATCACAGTCGAACGTCGGATTGCCGTACATCGCAGACATCACAGCCTCCCTAGATCGTTCGCTGGCCTGTTCGTGTTCTCGTATGGCCGCCAGTGGGGCCTACAACAATCAAGTTAGAGAGCCAATTTAAGGCCGTGGGGAGTAACTACTAATACTTCGCTAAGAAGTGGATTCAGCTGAATCAGCAAACTCGTCGGTAACTTGGCGTCAGCCCCTGCGCTGCTGCTGAGAACCGTTATAGGTCGCCCACGGGCTGTACTCGGCCAACAAGGCCTCCTGGGGTGGACGCTCGCTCTCGGCGACGTGCCGCAGGTTGATCCTCACGCGATACCAGATCGAACTCGGGCCCCGCATTCCGTCGACGAGTACGTCTGCGGGCTTCAGCTGTTCGGCCGCAGCCGGATGAATCTCCCGCCACTGTTGCAAGGCTTTCATCGCCTCGTCCCGAGTCTTGGTCCGGGCGATTTCGATCAGCGGCATTGTCGCTTCTCGGGCCCGCCGACCGGACTTCTGGGCCGGCCCCAATTGGTCGGCGAGCTCCAGCAGCGACTCCAGGCCACCCGCGGCATCGTCGATCCCCTGCCACGGATCGCCGAGCCGCTCGAAACGTTGGGGCACGGTGGCGACGGTGAACGCTTCGGGCCGGCAGCCGACCACCTCATCCCAGAACAGCGGCGTTGACACTCGGGCGTCCGGGGTGGCGCGCACCGAGTATGCCGAGGCCACGGTGCGGTCCTTGGCGTTCTGGTTGAAGTCGACGAACACGCCGTGGCGCTCCTCTTTCCACCACCGCGCGGTCGCCGACTCCGGCGCGCGGCGCGCCACCTCGCGGGCGACCGCCTCGGCGGCCAGTCGCACGAGCGGAAACGGCCAGCAGCGGTGGATCCGAGCGTAGATGTGGAAGCCCCGGGAGCCCGATGTCTTGGGCCAGGCGACCAGACCGTGGTCGGTGAGCACTTGGCGGGCGATCAACGCGACGTCGATGATCTGACGCCATCCCACGCCGGGCATCGGGTCGAGGTCGACGCGCAGTTCGTCGGGATGTTCGAGGTCGTCGGCCAATACCGGATGAGGGTTGAAGTCCACACAACCGAGGTTCACCGCCCAGATCAGCCCCGCCGCGTCGCGCAGAACGGCCTCCTCGGCCGACGTCCCCGATTTGTACCTGAGTTCGGCGACGCCGACGAAGTCCGGCCGTTTCGCGGGTGCGCGTTTCTGGAATATCGCCTCCTGGTCGATGCCTCTGACGAAGCGTTTGAGGATCATCGGGCGGTCTCGCACTCCGCGCAGGGCGCCCTCGGCCACCGCAGCGTAGTAGTGCATCAAATCCAGCTTGGTGACCCCGATATCGCCGAACACCACCTTGTCGGGATGGGTGATGGGCACCTGCTGTCCGCCGATGGCCAAGAACTCTCGGGCAGGCACACTCCCATCGTAGGTTCGTCGGCCCCGCCGTTCGATGGCTGCGCGCGAAGGTCGTCACATATTGTTGACGCATGTCCAAGCTCAGCGATCTTCCGTTGCAGGCTGCCGTCAAGGCTCAGGAGTTGGTCGGTAAGGCCCCCAAATACCTCGAGCGTGGTTCTGCCGAGCTGCACTACGCCCGCAAGATGTTCGAGGCCGGCGCCCTCAAGCTGGAGCCGCCGCAGGATATCGCCGCCTTCGTCAGCGATATGCGGCGCTGGGGTGAGATCGGGATGATCCCCGCTCTCAACGCCCGCCGGTATCCGAATCGTACGGCGGCCGTCGACGACGAAGGCGAGATCACTTTCGGGAAACTGAACGATGCGGCCAATGCCGTTGCCAACGCGCTGCTCGCCAAGGGGGTCAGAGGCGGTGACGGGGTGGCCATCCTGGCCCGCAACCACCGGTGGTTCCTGGTCTCGGTGTTCGCCGCAGCCCGGGTGGGCGCCCGCATCATCATGCTCAACAGTGAGTTCTCTGGCCCGCAGATCAAGGAGGTCTCCGAGCGCGAGGGCGCCAAGCTGGTCATCTACGACGACGAGTACGCCGCAGCAGTGGCGCACGCTGAACCCGAACTGGGCAAGCTGCGCGCACTCGGGGTCAACCCCGATTCCGATCAGCCGTCGGGCAGCACCGATGAGACTCTGGCCCAGCTGGTCGCCCGCGCGGATGGGCGCCCCGCACCCAAGGCGACCAAGCATGCGTCGATCATCATCCTGACCAGCGGGACCACCGGCACGCCCAAGGGTGCCAACCGCAGCGCACCGCCGTCGCTGGCGCCGATCGGGGGCGTGCTGTCCTCGGTGCCGTTCAGGGCCGCCGAGGTGACCTCGCTGCCGGCGCCGATGTTTCACGCGTTGGGCTTTCTGCACGCCACCATCGCGATGATGCTGGGTTCGACGCTGGTGCTGCGCCGTCGCTTCAAGCCGGCCGTCGTGCTCGCCGATATCGAGAAGAACAAGGCCACCGCGATGGTGGTGGTGCCCGTAATGCTGTCCCGGCTACTCGACGAACTCGAGAAGACCTCGCCCAAGCCGGACCTGTCCTCGCTGCGCATCGTGTTCGTGTCCGGTTCGCAACTCGGGGCCGAGCTGGCTACCAGGGCGCTGAAGGACCTGGGCCCGGTGATCTACAACCTTTACGGGTCGACTGAGGTCGCTTTTGCGAGTATTGCTGGACCGCAGCACCTTTCGATCAACCCCGGCACTGTTGGTCCGGTGGTCAAGGGCATGAAGGTAAAAATCTTCGACGACAACGGCAAAGAAGTGCCCCGCGGTCAGATCGGCCGGATCTTCGTCGGGAACTTCTTCCCGTTCGAGGGCTACACCGGTGGCGGTGGCAAGCAGATCATCGACGGGATGCTCTCATCGGGCGATGTTGGCTACTTCGATGACAACGACCTGCTGTTCGTCAGTGGCCGCGATGACGAGATGATCGTTTCCGGCGGCGAGAACGTGTTCCCCGCCGAGGTCGAGGATCTCGTCAGCGGCCATCCAGAGATCATCGAGGCGACCGCACTCGGGGTCGACGACAAGGACTGGGGTTCCCGGCTGCGTTGCTACGCGGTCAAGGTCGAGGGTTCGGAGATCGACGAAGATGTCGTCAAGGCCTACGTGAAGGACAACCTGGCGCGCTACAAGGTGCCGCGCGAGGTCATCTTCCTCGATGAACTGCCGCGCAACCCCACCGGCAAGATTCTCAAACGCCAACTCCGCGAGATGGACTCAGAATAGTCAGGGCTGGACGAATCAGGGATCGCGCGGAAGTCCGAGTAGTCGTTCGGCGATGATATTCAGCTGCACCTCAGAGGTCCCGCCGTAAATGGTTGTGGCACGGCTGGCGAGCAGGTATTCCGCCCAGCGTCCGGTGAGTTGCTCCCGATCGCCGATAGCTGCGTCGGTGCCGAACGAGGACACCGCGAACTCTGCGTAACCCTGGCCGGTACGCATCGACAGCAGCTTGGAGATCGCCGCCGCGGGCATCGGATCGCCACCGGCGAGTGTCAGCAGCGTGGACCTCATGTTGAGGATCTTGGCGGCGTGGCCCTCAGCGATCAGTACGCCGGCGTGGTTCTGCGCGATCTGGTCGAACTGCCCGTCGCCGAGGAACTCGACGAACCGGTCCAGGCTGGGCAGGAACGGCGGCTCGCTGCTGCCGATCGAAACCCGTTCGGCGGTCAGGGTGTTGCGGCTGACCTCCCATCCGCGGTCGACGTCACCGAGCACCATGTCGTCGGGCACGAACACATCGTCGATGTAGACGGTGTTGAACATCGCGTTACCGGTGAGTTCGCGCAGCGGCGTGACCTCGATGCCCGGGCTTTTCATATCGAGCAGGAAGTAGGTGATGCCAGCGTGTTTGGGAGCGCTGGGGTCGGTTCTCGCCAGCAGCGCGCCCCACGCGGAGTACTGAGCGCCGGTGGTCCAGATCTTCTGGCCGGTGATGCGCCAGCCACCGTCGACCTTGGTGGCCTTGGTGGACAGGCTGGCCAGGTCGGAGCCCGCGCCCGGTTCGGAGAACAGCTGGCACCAGATCACCTCACCGCGGAACGTCGAGGGTAGGAACTGCTCCTTCTGCTGATCGGTTCCGAACGCGACGATCGACGGGATGATCCAGGCGGCGATGCCCATCGCGGGACGGCGCACCCTCCCGGCGGTGAACTCCTGGGCGATGATGATCTGCTCGACCGGGTCGGACGCGCGTCCCCAGGGCAGCGGCAGGTGGGGCTGTACCCAGCCGCCCTCGGCTATTGCGGCGTTACGCTGCTCACGCGGAATCGCCTTGAACGCATCCACTTCCGAGCGGACTTCGGCGCGCAACCTCTCGGTCTCCGGGTCAAGGTCGATGTTCAGCGAACGCATTCCCGTTGCTGTTGCCAGATCGAGGACCCGCTGCGGGTACTCGGCGGCGCGGCCGAAAGCGGCAGCCAGCACCAGAGCGCGGCGATAGTAGACGTTGGTGTCGTGCTCCCAGGTGAATCCGATACCGCCGTGCACTTGGATGCAGTCCTGGGTGCAGTGCTGGGCGGCGACCGGGGCCAGCGTGGCCGCGACGGCCGCGGCGAACTCGAAGGCTGTATCGCTGGTGTCTTTGTCATCGCTGGTGTCTTTGTCGCCGATCGTGCTTTCGGCAGGCTCGTGCACCTCGCGTGTCTCGTCTATGGCCCGTGCTGCGTCCCACACCGCTGCGGTGGCCCGTTCGGTCTCGGCGATCATGCCCGCGCATTTGTGTTTGATGGCCTGGAACTGACCGATCGGTCTGCCGAACTGTTCGCGGATCTTGGCGTAGGAGGCGGCGGTGTCGGTGGCCCAGCGCGCCACCCCGATTGCCTCGGCAGACAACAGCGTCGAGATCAGCGCGCGGGCATAACTGCGGCTCAGATTGGACAGCACACGGTCGTCGGACACCTCGACCGCGTTGACACGGACATGAGCCATCGGCCGAAGAGGGTCGACGCTGGGTACCGGTTCGATCTCCAGTCGGTCGGCATCGAGGATGATCCAGGTATCACCCGATGCCCCTTCGCCCAGGCCGGCCACCGGCAGCACCAGCAAGGACGCCTCCGCGGCCGCAGGCACCGCGCGCACCTCGCCGCGAATGACCACACCCTCGCCGTGGGGGGTCGCCGTCAACCCCGAGTCGATGGCGTAGGCGGCGATGACGTTGCCGGACGCGAGGTCGCTGAGGACGTCTGCTTCGGGATCGTGGGCGGAGATGAGCGCGCTGGCGATAGCTGACGGCACGAACGGGCCAGGAACGGCTCCGTAGCCGAACTCGGCGACGACGATCGCCAACTCGAGGATGCCGAAGCCTTGACCGCCGACCGACTCGGCGAGATGGACACCCGGTAGTCCCTGCTCGGCGGCGGCTCTCCAGAATGGCGGTGGGTTCGGGATGGGCGTCTCGAGGGCTTCGTGCAGCACCTCGGACGGCGTAACCCGAGCCACCAGTGACCGCACCGAATCGGCCAGGTCGTTGTGCTCGTCATTGATCGCGATGGGCATTGTTCGCCTCCCTCGGGGGCTGGCTAACCGGTTGGTTGGGACCGAGACTACCCGGGCACCTGGTTCACCAGGTTGGAGAGGTCCCGGCCGTCACGCAGCCGCGCGCAGTTGTCCACCGCGAGTTCCAGGTAGCGGCGCATCGTGTCGGCGGTGTACCAGGTCACGTGGGGGGTCAGCACCACATTGTCCAGCCCTAGCAGCGGATTGCCGGCAGGCACGGGTTCCACGGCGAAGACGTCGAGACCCGCCGCGGCAAGCTGACGGGAGCGCAGCGCGTCCACGAGCGCGTCCTCATCGACGATCGGACCGCGTGAGGTGTTGACGAGGACCGCGCCGGGTTTCATTCGGCTCAGCGCGTCGCGGTCGAGCAGGCCGACGGTGCCGTCGGTCAGTGGCAGATGCAGCGAGACGATGTCACTGGCGGCCAGTAGATCGGCCAGGGTGCGCCAGCCGGGATGCCCGTCATCCCGGGTGCTGGTGTGCAGAACTTCGGTGGGGGGAGTGCCCATCGCCACGACGATGCGCTCGACACGTTTGGCGATGTCGCCGTAGCCGATCAGACCGACCGTGCAGCCGCCCACGTCGCGCACTGTCTCACCCAGGGTCGGGTCCGATGGCCAGCCCTGGCCTGCCCGGGTGGCTCGATCCAGCGTCGGTAGTCGGCGCAGTGCGGCCAGGATCAGCAGCACGGCGCCTTCGGCCACCGACGCGGCGTTCGCGCCGGGCATGTTGGCGACCGCGATGTCACCCGCCGTGGCGGCGTCGACGTCGATGGTGTTGATCCCGGCACCCAGCTTGTGCACGAGCCGCAGGCGACGTGCCTTGGCGAGGTCGTCGCCTGAGATGGGCCGCAGGACATGCCAAATCACCTCGGCGTCGGGCAGCTCCCGGTAGAAGGTGTCGTCATCGTTCTCTGCGCAGTACCGAACGTCGAGCCAATCCTTGTGCGGAGCAAGGAATTCGCGTACCCGATCGCCGGGTACGAAATGAGCCAGGACTTTCATCGGATTTCCACCACCCTTCTCACCAGCGGCGTGCGATCCACTCGGCGATGATATCGGCCTTCTCGGTGCGCGCCCCCGGCGTCGTGAAGTAGTGGTCGGTGTCGATCGCGCACTGCGTCTTGTCGTCACCGCCGAGCGCGTCGTAGATGCGTTGGGCATCGGAGGGATACACGCCGGTGTCCTGTTCGGCGTTGATCACCAGTGCCGGGCAGTGGATGCGGGCCAGGTGCGGCTCCGCCCTGGTCTGCGCATAGCGCAAGCTCCACATGCCAATCCAGCTGCGCAGCGTGCAGGCCGCAGCGATACCGTGGCTGGACCTGTTGGCCTTGGCCGGTACGCCCGCGTAGCACATGTTGGCCGGCCGCTTCGTCGGTTCCAGGGCGGGATCAACCATCCGTGGATCTGCCCAGGTACGCATTACGGTGAACGGCCGGTCGGAGAATCCTGCGGCGCGCACCCGAATGAGTTCGGCCTCAGCCCAGTCGGTGATGGCTTCGTTCCTGGCGACCTGGGCGCTCCGGTAGCGCTCGACGAACTGCGGATCGTAGGGCGGCCCGTTGCGTTCGTTGAACAGATCGAGATCGGGATCGGTTGCGATGGCGTCACCTTCGTCCACCACCGCGGCGTCCATCCACGCGGTCAGCACCTCAGGGCGTCCCGGATGCGCGGCGCTGGCTACGTAACCATCGGCCCGCGGAAGATCATCGAGTCCGGTGGCCGGGCGCATTCCTTCCAGCGGCGTGACATGCCGGTCTACGGCGTTGGCCTGGTAGGCCGCCATCAGAGACCCGCCGCCCGAGTTTCCCAGCAGGATGACCGTTTCGATGTCTTGGACTTCGCGAAGCCAGCGCACCCCAACGCCAATGTCCACCAGCGCGTGGTCGAGCAGGAAGCTGCTCTCGAACCCTCGGAAACGAGTGTTCCAGCCCAGGAAGCCGATACCCCGGGTGGCCAGGTAGTCCGCGAGATAGTGCTCGGAGAAGTCAATCTGGTAGTGCGTCGCGATCATCGCCACCTTCGGCTTGCGATCCGCGCCGCGGTGGTAGAGGCCTTGACACGGGTGACCGCCCGAGCCGGCCCGCTGGGCGCTGGGCGAGTCCAGACCGACGAACTCCCTGGTTACCCGGGGTGTCCGAGACGACGCTGAGCTACTCATGGATGTGCTGCCTCCCGGTGATAGATGGCTCGATAGAAGATGTCGGCGAGCGTATTGATGCATGCGTCGTCGTCGATGTCGTCGCCGGGGTGGCCGGCCTGACCCGACAACTGGGTATAACAGAACTGATTGAGCATCGACACGAGCGCGACCGCGATGAGCCGGGGATCGCTCCCCGCGCAGAAGCCCTGCTGTTGAGCCTGTTTCACCGTCGAGGTGATCAAACCGATCGGCAATGAGCAGATCTCGTTCCAGTACTCGGCGAAGTCCTCGCTGATCATCGCCATCTGCGACACGCTGATGATCTCGGCCAGCCTGTTGCGGTAGGTGTTCCAGTGCGCCGCAGCGGCCTGATAAGAGCGATCCCGGTCGCTGAGTCCCGGTTGGGCCGCCGCCATCGAACGTTCGCGGGCCTCTTCACGGAACCGCACCGCCCACTCCCGGACCATCGCCTCTTTGGAGTCGTAGTAGTTGTAGAAGGACGCGGTGGATCTGCCCGCTTCGCCGGTGATGTCGGCGACCGTGGTAGCCAGTATTCCCTTGCGCGCGACGACTGCGCGGGCGGCCGCATCGATGGCGGCCTGAGTCTGGCGTCCGCGCAGTGTCGGCGACTGTTCGCGGGGAGTGACGCTCACTGGTGCCCCTCTCTGTGCGATTTCGGTGCACTTCGACACGCCCAGCGTGACCAACTGCGCCGAAATCGCAAGTCGTTGATCCAGAACTGAACCTGATGTTAGATTCAGTTCTTCCTTGGTTGAAACTACCCACGTCATTGGAGGTGTAATCGTGATCAAGCCGCACAACGTTGGCGGTAAGACCAACACCGAGTTCGAGTTGGGTGGTATCAACCACGTCGCACTGGTCTGCTCGGACATGGAGAAGACCGTCGACTTCTACAGCAATGTGCTGGGTATGCCGTTGGTGAAGTCGCTCGACCTGCCCCGGGGCATGGGGCAACATTTCTTCTTCGATGCAGGTAACGGCGACTGCGTGGCATTCTTCTGGTTCGCCGACGCGCCGGACCGGGTGCCCGGAATCTCCTCGCCCGAGGCTATCCCCGGCATCGGAGACATCGTGAGTGCGGTGAGCACCATGAACCACCTGGCGTTGCATGTGCCGGCGGAGAAGTTCGACGAATATCGGCAGCGCCTCAAGGCAAAGGGGGTGCGGGTCGGACCGATTCTCAACCATGACGAGAGCCCGGCCCAGGTTTCGAAGACCCTGCATCCAGGCGTGTACGTGAGGTCGTTCTACTTCCTCGACCCGGACGGGATCACGCTGGAATTTGCCTGCTGGACCAGGGAATTCACCGAAAGCGATGCGGTGACCACCCCGAAGACCGCAGCTCATCGGCGACTACCTGCCGCTGCTGGACCACGTCGCTGAGTCGTCCCGGGTTGCGTCGGGTTCTGGGACTCAGTCCCGGTACAGAGCAGGATCAGCGAGCTGGTCGATCAGCGCTGCGAGATGTTCGGTCAAGTGGCCGGGGCTGAATCCGATATCGCCGGACAGCCAGGCACTCAGGGTCTGCCCGACACCGCCCACCACGAAGTGCCCGGCGGCCTTGATCCGGTCGTTGGGCTCGAGTTGCAGGGCGGTACCGGCGTGCTGTCCCGACAGCAATGCGAACAGGGCGCCGGATTCCGCGCGTTTGCGCACCACCACCGGATTGGCAATGTGCACGCTGAACAGCAGCCGGCCGACTCGGGCGTCCTCGGAGATGGTGCGCACGATGTTGGCCATACCGGCGCGGCTCTGGTCACGGGCTTTGGCGGCGGCGACGGCGGCTTGTGTGGTGGCGGCGATGTCGGCGACCACCCAGTCGAACACGGCGCCGACGAACTCGTCTTTGTCGGCGAAGTTCTCATAGAAGTAGCGCGCGGCCAGACCGGATTGCGCGCAGATGGCTCGGACCGTCAGGTCCTTGGGAACGGCCTGATCGCTGGACGTCATCGGGCCGCCGAGCAGGTCCAGGCCGGCTTTCAGCAGACGGCGCCTGCGGTCTGCGATGCGCTGGGGAGCATCCACGCCTCGATAGGGACGGACCTGGGGCATGGTTCCATATTGACACTCGACCGGGGCCGGAGCAATATCAGGAAACAAACGTTCGCACTTTTAGCTGCCGGGTGCAGAGGGAGTCGCTCATGACGCTGAACGAAACAACAAGCACGCACGCGCCGGACGTCGAACGTGCGGTGAGCGACGCGGTGGCTCCCGGGCGCTCGTCGAAGTCGGATTGGGACGGAATGCTCGGACTCGGCCTGCTCGCCGGCCCCGCGAACGTGATCATGCAGCTCGCCCGGCCGGGCGTCGGGTATGGCGTGATGGAGAGCCCCGTCGAGAGCGGTCGGGTCGACTTGCATCCGATAAAGCGGGCGCGCACCACATTCACCTATCTCGCGGTGTCCACCAGCGGCACCGACGAGCAGAAGGCCGCGTTCCGCAATGCCGTCAATCGCGCACACGCCCAGGTGTTCTCCACCGAGTCGAGTCCAGTGGAGTACCACGCCTTCGACAAGGACCTTCAGCTGTGGGTCGGGGCGTGTCTGTAC
Source organism: Mycobacterium sp. (assembly GCF_049608025.1). Lineage (GTDB taxonomy): Bacteria > Actinomycetota > Actinomycetes > Mycobacteriales > Mycobacteriaceae > Mycobacterium. The sequence goes on from NZ_JBMYXC010000034.1 coordinate 18,733, forward strand.
AAGGGCACCGTGGACGTCTACCGGCTGTTGGTCGGCGAGATGGACGAGCAGACCGCGGACCAGATCTACCTGCAGGGCCGCTCGCTGGCGACCATGCTCCAAGTGCCCGAGGACATGTGGCCGGCCGATCGGGCGGCATTCGACCGCTACTGGCAGAAGTCCCTGGACCAGGTGCACATCGACGACGCGGTCCGCGACTATCTGTATCCGATCGCCGCGGCCCGGCTGCGCGGGCTGACGCTGCCCTGGCCGTTGCGTGCTGGTTCGGAGAGTCTGGCGTTGCTGATCACCACGGGCTTTCTGCCGCAGCGGTTTCGCGACGAGATGCGGCTGCCGTGGGACGGGGCACGCCAGCAGCTCTTCGACATGTTGATCGCTGCCCTGCGCACCGTGAACAACCTGGCGCCCGGTTTCGTGCGTCAATTCCCGTTCAACGTGCTGCTCAAGGACGTTGACTGGCGGATCCGCACGGGTCGCCCACTGGTGTAGCACTTCAGTCGAACATGAACTCGCTCATGAAGCGGGTCATCCGGCGCAGGTAGTCCGGCTGGCTGACGTGCAGCACGTGATTGCCAGGGAACCAGTGGAATGCGCAGTGGTCCCAGTGCTTCCACAGCATTTCGGCCTGTTCCGGTGGCGCCAGCCGATCGCCCAGCCCGGCGATGATCAGCCGCCTGTCCTTGGCCAGAAGTGGGCGATAGTTCAGCGGGGAAGAGTACATCGTCGCCGATTGGGACAGTTCCCTGTCGGTTCCGGCGAGCAGACCCCTAAGTGCGACCATCTTGTTGGCCGGGAACCATTCGTCCACGGTTCTGTCCGGGGTGACGACGGGCACGTTGGGAATCACCGCCTGGATCCTGTCATCGACACTGGCGATCAACGCGGCGGTGTAGCCGCCCAGCGACATTCCGGTCAGCGCGATGCGATCGACGCCGGTGAACTCCAGGTAGTCGATCACCGAACGGAAGTCGTGCACCGCTTGGGCCATCGCCTCGGCGAAACCCGCGCTGCCGTGTGCGAAATAGCCGTATCCGCTGAAGGGAGAGTGTTTTTCGGCGCGCCGCCCGTGGAACGGAAGTGTGTAGAGCACCACGTCGTACCCGGAGCGGTAAAACCAGGGCAGCGAGAAGAACAGGCCGTTGAAGAGGTAGGGCGACCCCATGAAGCCGTGGATCACGCACAAGGTGGGCCGCGGCCCGTCGCCATGACGCCAATGCTGGGCGTGGACGATGTTATTGCGCTCGTGGCCGCGCTGCCGATCACGCAGGGCCGGGTTGACGGCCTGAAAGTTGCTGTGGAAGCGGATGTTGCGCACGTTGCCGTGCGCCAGCCATTCAGCGACCGGGTTGGCCGGGCGCGAGGACACCCGCGGCAACGCCGTAGGTGCGGGGAAGGACAGCCCGGCATCCTTGGCCGAGGCCAGTTCCGCGTAGAACCTCAGGTGCTCCTCCTCGGCCCGCGACTTTGACGGGCGTAACGCACCAGCCACCGCCGGGACCATCGTGGCACTCAGCAGCGACGCGATGGAGGTGCGCAGCGCGAGATCGGCGACGGCCGAGGAGTCGACGATCAACCGCTGCCGCAGCGTGAGGTCGACTCGTCGCGGCAAGCCGCGTGCGCCCGCATCCGCACCGGGGACGTCTGGGACCGGGATGGGTGGCGACTCTGCGTGGGGGATGGGCCGGGGTGCTCGCTGATGTGAGGTGTCGGGCTCCACGTTGGGCATGCTAACGCGGTCGGTTTCGCCAGGTGCCAGACTGGCGGTATGTGGAGTCCGGATCTATACCTGGCCTTCGCCGACCAGCGGGGCAGGCCATTCGTAGATCTGCTGTCACGGGTCGGCAAACCAAAACCGCGTCGGGTCGTCGACCTCGGATGCGGGCCCGGCAATCTCACCGAGACCCTGATCCGCCGGTGGCCGGGCGCCGAGATCGAGGCCTGGGATTCCTCACCGGAGATGGTCGATGCGGCGCGCGCGCGGGGAGTGCCGGCCCGGGTCGGTGACGTGCGGGACTGGAATCCTGCGCCGGATACCGATGTCGTGGTCAGCAACGCAGCGCTGCAGTGGGTGCCCGAGCATCCCGAACTGCTGGTGCGTTGGGCGGATCGGCTGGCCCCCGGAGCGTGGCTGGCCGTTCAGGTGCCCGGCAACTTCGACGAGCCGTCGCATCAAGCGGTACGTGACCTCGCCGGTCAACCACAGTGGTCAGATATGTTGCAGAATATCCTCCTAAACAGGTCCGACGCCGTACAATCGGCGGCCGGATACGCCGGTCTGCTCGGAGACGCCGGGTGTGACGTCGACGCTTGGGAGACCACCTACATTCACGAGCTGACCGGCGTCGACCCGGTACTGGACTGGATCACCGGGACTGCGCTGCGGCCGGTCCGCACCAGCCTGACCGACGAGCAGTGGGAGCAGTTCCGAGAGGAGTTGATCCCGATGCTCAACTCCTCCTATCCGGTGCGCGCCGACGGCAGGACGTTCTTTCCGTTCCGGCGGGTTTTCGCGGTGGCCCACGTGGGGGCGAGATGACGCTGCCCGCGGGTCTTCTGGCAGCTGCCGGAGTTCAGCAAACGTCGAGCTTCAGCAACTACCGAACTCCAGCAAAGAACCCCTCTAGCTGGCTACATCAGCCGTAATATCAGCGTCAGCACTTTTTTCATAATCCCCCTTATGTTGTGTTGGTCACATATGTAAGTTGGGATGGCGGGCAAAAACAGGTAGCCGACTACTCCACCAGGAATGGTCAATCCTGCTCCACTCCCGTATGACGCCCGTTGCGGCTCGTGATCGGAGGGTTGATGGCCAAAGTCAACCCCAACCGGCCTGCTCCACCCAAAGGAACCCGCCTCGCCGGGGAGGCATTGTGGTCAGCGGTGCTCGACAGGTACGAACTCGAGCATCACGAACTTCTACTCTTGCGTGAAATCGTCCGCTGCGTCGATGACCTCGATCGACTGGCGAACTTGTCTGCCAGGCAAGGAGCGATCACCGCCAACGGGGGTATCGACCCGGCGATCGCAGAAGCGCGTCAGATGCGAATAACCCTGGCCACCCTCATCGGAGCACTGCGACTGCCGGCTGAAGACGAGCGGGCAGGCGACGAACCACGCCTTCGCCAGCCGCAACGTCGCGCAGCTGTTCGCAGTGTCGATCCCTATCCGGCGCCGATGGAACCACCAGCACCGCTGGACCGTCGCGCCGCTACGCGCACCTATGTTGGGCCCATCCAGACGTCGGACCGCCAGCCCGTCTTGCGCGCGGTAACTTCCCAGACGCCGACTCCACAGATGCCGAAGCCGAGACGTCACATTCCCGCTGGGCGACCGGCGCAGTCGAGCCAGATATCGGTGACCGAGCTGGTGGCAAGGCTCAGCGACGGTTACGTACCGACAGCCGATGATGGTTCTGTACCTGCAGATGAGTCTGTCGGGAGATAACTCCCGGGGAGCTTGCACAACACGGACGAACCTCCCAAGCAATGCCGCTGAGCATTGGGTCATCGCGGTAGGTCGGTCGGCCCTGACCCTCAGCCCATGGAGTCGGGTGGTACAGATGATCCGGTGTATGTGCCCAGGGGTTGGCTGATCGGGACCGCCGTGGCGGCGGTCGGCGTCTATGTGCTGTTGTGGCTGGGCTTCGCCCAGAGCTGGAGCTGGCTGACGCGCATCGACGCGTCGGCGCTGGAGCCGCTGCATCATCTCGGTGAGGCGAATCCGGGCTGGGTCACGGCGTGGAATGTCTTCTGCATTGTGCTGGGGCCGAATGCGATTCGGTTGGTGGTGCTCGTCGTGATCGGCGTTGCGCTGTTTCGGCGCAACGTCCGCATGGCGATGTTTCTGGTGATCACTGTGGAGTTCAGCGCCCTGGTGACCGAGATCGGCAAGGCGCTGGCGGACCGGCCCCGGCCCGCCACCGCGTTGGTGAGCGCCTACGGGACATCGTTCCCGTCCGGGCATGCGCTCGGCGTGATGGTCGCGGTACTGGCACTGCTCACAGTGGCACTTCCGGCGGTGCGCCCCTCTCGCCGCGGTTGGCTGATCGCGGCGGGGGCCGTGCTCGTGGTCGGGATCGGCGTCGGCCGGGTGGTCCTCAACGTGCACCACCCCTCGGATGTGATCGCGGGATGGGCGCTGGGATACGCGTACTTCGTAGCCTGCCTGCTGATACTGCCGCCGCGGCGCCGGATCGCAGATGCTGGCGACGGTAGCGGATCAGTCACCCAGCAGGGCTGCGTCGCGCCACCGGACGAGACACCGGCAATGCCTGATAGTGCGCGCTGAAGCCGGCACCGGCACCGAAGTCGCCGCCACCACCGCGTGGGCCCTTGGTTGGTGGCTTGGAGATCGTGTCCGAATCTTTATGCCGGGTATGGCCCCGGTCGGCAACTATGGAGCGGTGCGTCGAGTGCTGAAGCTGTTAGGCGCGGCAGCGCTCTGTCTGGTGTTGGGCTCGGTGGCAGCGCCGCACGCGATGGCCGATTTCACGCCGTGGTTCGCCCGGTCGGTTGCAGGGGCCACCCAGGTGCTGTCCGTCACCGGGGTGGGCGGTTCGGACGCCAAACTCGACGTGTGGGAGCGGACCCCCGCCGGCTGGCAGCCAGTGGCCGGAGGTGTCGGCATCCCGGCGAAGATCGGCGCAAAGGGCATGTCGCCTGACCACTTCGACGGATCGATGATGACTCCGAAGGGCGTCTACACCCTCGATTTCGCCTTCGGCACCGAACCCAACCCCGGCGGGGGCCTACCGTATGTCCAGGTGGGCCCGGATCATTGGTGGGACGGCGACATGAAGAGCCCCACCTACAACACGATGCAGGTGTGCAAGAAGGATCAGTGCCCGTTCAACACCTCTCTGAGCGCGGGAACCGAGAACCTGGAGATTCCGCAATACGCTCACTCGGTGGTGATGGGCGTCAACAAGGAACGAATCCCCGGCAAGGGCGGGGCGTTTTTCGTGCACAGCACTGATGGCGGGCCTACTGCGGGCTGCGTGGCGATCGATGACGCCGTGCTCGTCAAGATCATGCGGTGGCTGCGGCCCGGCGCGATGATCGCGATCACCGAGTAACAAGATACTCAGGCTCTTCAGGTATCCACGGCAGTCAGATATTCACGGCAGTCAGATGTTCAGGGCGCGGCCGGCCTTGACCTTGAAGTTCAACCCCTCCAACGACATTGAGGCGTCATAGGTTCGGTCGTAGCCGGTCTCGCAGATTTTCCAACCACTCTCAGTCTTGCGGTATCTGTCGTGGTAGAAACCCGCGCCGATCAGCATGAAGTTGAAGGCAGGTGCGATCACGCGGTCCTGTAGGTACCAGGTCGCGCGGGCCTCGTTGCCGTCGACGGTGATCTCGGGATGGTTGACCCGATGTTCGGTGAGGATCTCAGATCCCAGCGACGTGCGCATGAAGCCGACGAGTTCGTCGCGGCTGGTGAAAAGGTGCTCTTCACCGAGCGACTCGCCGTACCGGCCGACCACGTCCTCGGTGAGGGTGTCTGCGAACTCATCCCAGTGCTTGGTGTCGAGAGCGCGGAGATACCGGTACTTGACCTGCTTGATGTCTGCGATGTCACCCATGGCCGCCATTGCAGCACACCAGGCATCCCGGCAAGGCGCCGAGTGTCTAACCGGCTGGTGACGGTTCGGGCGCTATCGTGGCCTGGGTCATGAACGATCCTCTGGGGTTGTCCGTCGGGACGACCAACCTGGTCGCGGCGAGCGCCGGGCATCAGCCGGTGATCCGGCGCTCAGTGCTGACCCTGTTCGGCCACGCCGCTCCCGAGGTCGGCACTCCCCGAAAAGATGCGCCAGCAGCCGGCGGGATGGTGTTGTCCGGGTTCGTCGACCGCGTCGGTGATCCGGTGCCACTGGTTGCCGGGGACGGCGCGACCTACCCGGCCGAACAGCTGGTGGTGGAAGCGCTGGAGTCGATGGCCGGGCTGTGCTCGCCCGCACCACGCACGTCGATCCCGGGCGTGGTGATCGCTGTCCCCTCGTACTGGAGCCCGGCGATGTCGGGCGCGCTGCAGGCCACGCTGGGGGCGAGCGAGGTCCTGAACCCGGGTGGTGTGGCGCCGCGTGTGATTCCGGACGCGGTGGCCGCCCTCACGGCGCTGAACGTCAACCCGGGCATCGACCGTCGCGGCACGGTGGCCCTGTTGGACTTCGGTGGCGGCGGCACCAGCATCACGCTCGCCGACGCAGCCTCGGCATTCGACGTGATCGACGGTACGGACCGAATTCCCGAATTTGCCGGCGACCAGATTGATCAGCTGTTGCTGAGCCATGTGCTGGAGGGACTCACCGGCGACGGCGATGTCGACCCTGGCCAGACGGCAGCGGTCGGATCGCTGGCCCCGTTGCGGGAGCAGTGTCGCTCGGCAAAGGAGCGACTGTCTCGAGAAACTGTCACGGAGCTGACCGTCGACCTGCCCAACCACCGCGCCGAAGTCCGCGTGACGCGAGACGAGTTGGAGGACCTGATCGGGCGGCAGCTGGACGGTGTTGCCGCCGCACTCGAAGACATGTTGGCGCGCAACAACATCGGCTGGGATGCCGTCTCCGCCGTGGCCTTGGCCGGCGGCGGTGCGAGCATTCCGCTTGTTGTGCAGCGCCTCTCGGAGCGCTCGCAGGCCGCCGTGGTGACGAGCGCACAGCCCGGCCTCGATGCGGGCGTGGGCGCGGCACTGCTAGCCGACCAGTTGCGGGAGGCAGACATTGCTACCGGGGTGGCACCGGTATCGCCTGCGCCCGCTTTGGCCTGGTCTCAGGACGACGAACCCGACGACGTTATCCCCTATTCGGGAGCCGACCATTCGGGAGCCGACCCCTACGACGGAGCCGATTACCTATCTCCAAACCCGTACGCGTCCGCTGAGGATGTTGTCGCGACTTCCGGGCCCGAGTCCCTGGCGCAGGACGACGTCAAGCCTTGGCAGCGCCTGCCGATGTCGGCGCTTGGGATCGCGGGCGCGGTTGCCCTGGTGGCAGTGGGCGGCATGACGATCGCGTTGACCAGTGTCGACGGCGGCGACCGGGAGCAACCGCAACCCCGGAACGCTCCTTTGAGCAGCGCGTTCACTCCGTCCGATCCGCCGGCGGAAACGATCACCCTGAACAATCAGCCGGCGCAGAACCCGCCCGAGCCGACTGCCCCGGTCGATCCGTCGAACGTCGTCGCCACGACGACTCCGACCACCACGGCCGCGCCGACGACCAGCACCACATCGCCGACCACCACCACGACCACCACGACGACGACGACCACTACCACCACGACGACGCCGACGACCACCACCACGACGCCGACGACCACCACCACGACGGCGCCGACGACCACCACACCGGCAACAACCCAGGCGACGCCGACGACCACGGCGCCGGCGACCACGCCGGCAACAAGTCAGGCGACGGCAACAACTCAGGCGACGCCGACAACTCAGGCGGCGCCGACGCCACAGGCGACGGCAGCAACTCAGGCGACGGCAGCGCCACGGACACCCACGGCTGCGCCGGCGACGGCCGCGCCTGTGACTGGCGCGGCCGGTTCAGAACCCACAGCGCCGGCGATCACGACGCCGCTGCTCCCCATTCCGTCCGCCGCGGTGCCCATCCCGATTCCGGACGGCCCTTAGCGGCCTGGATATCCAGGTACCTGAATATCCAGGTAACAGTGACCGCTGGCGAAGCTACTCGCTACCGACGCCGTGGTGCACGCGAAATAGGTTGTCGGGGTCTACTTTTCGCTTGATCGACAGCAGCCGATCGTAGTTCGGACCCCAGAAGGCTTGCTGCCAGTCGGGTTCGAAGTAGTCGGCTTCGGCGGCGTATGTGCCCGCGCCCGGTGTGGCGTCGCGGATGATTCCGATCGCCTCGATCGCCGGCGCGGCAGACTTCCGCCCCGCCTCGAGGTCAGGCTCGTGACCAGCGATCCCGGGGTAGCGCGCGCGCTGCGCCGAAGCGAAGATCACCTGGGCTGCTGCCTCGAGGCAGGCCGGGTTGAAACTCGTGGTGCGTTCCCGAGCAGCCACATCTTCCGGGACACCGGCTAGGCCCTTGTTGATGTGCAAGCCGAGCCTGACAAGCCGCGAGGCGTCGAACAGGGTGGCGACGAGATCGTCGGGTGTGTCGACGAACAACTTCAGCGGGATGAAACGGGACAAATAGGTGTTGAGGAACTGCGACACCTCTGTCTGGTTGCTGGTCCACCAGAACTGGCCGCCCGGCTGATCCGTGCGGGGGTCCAGGGTGATCATGTCGGGGTCGGTCCGCTCCCAGTATTCGGCGTTCCAGAGATCGCGGAACGGATGGCTCTGGAAGTCGAGATCCACGGTTGCGACGCCGTCGGCCTGCAGAGCCGAGAGGAAGGGATCCCACACCGCTCGCGCCTGCTCGGTGCTGAGGTCCAGCCAAACCATCGAGAGATCCAGGGAGTTGTCGGGTGTGACCGCGATCTGCTCGCCCCAGGAGGGGTTGTTGATCGCATCGGGAAAGAACCGGACGAAGCGACCCAGTAGATCCCGGAACGCGTCGTCGTCGGCAGTCGTGATGGTGCCGCTGAGAACACCCACGGTCTGCGGGATGGGATGCGCCAGGTAGGTGATGCGGCTGACGACGCCGAACGTGCTGCCGCCGCCTCCCCGAAGAGCCCAAAACAGGTCGCTGTCCTGGCCTTCATTGACGACGCGCACCTGGCCGTCGGCCGTCACGATCTCGATTTCGAGCACGCCGGCGCCGCCGGTTCCGAAGCGCTTGGAGAAGCTGCCGAAGCCGCCGCCGAGAGAAAAGCCGCCGCCGGCTCCCACTGATGTGCAGCCGCCGCCCTGGACGTAGACATCGTTGGCGGTGGCCTCCTGGTAGACCTCCAACCACCGCGCTCCGGCCGCGACGCTCATCGCCGTCACCGGCGGAGTGTCGGCACTCGCTCCGGCGACGCGGTATTCGGGAAGGAAGGTGACCTCGCGCATGTTGTGGGTCCAGATCAGCAGCGAATCGGCCGCATTGGAACGACCGAGGTAATCGTGGCCGGTGCCTTTCACAGTCAGACGGACCCCGTTGTCGCGAGCGAAGTCAACCGCAGCGGCAACGTCGGCGGCACTTTCTGCGGCGACAGCGTAGGGGCTGACCTGTCCTTCCCACGCGTCTAGCCAACCGCTGGTTTGTAGCGCACCGGCGTTGTCCTCATTCCAGAACGGGTTCTGCATGTTTTCCAGCACCAGCGAGCAGGCATCGCTGGTTGCGTCCTCCTTGCACGGCGCCAACGGCGATTGGACCGTTATCAGCCGATCACCCACCTGCTCGCGCAGCGCCGCCCATTCATCTTCGGTCGGCCATCCCGCAGGCTGCGTCGCCGTCGGGGTCGTCGGGCCCCCGTCGCCGTTCGGTGACGAACAGGCTGCGAGCACCGCCCACGCCGAGGCGGCCGAAGCCCCGCTGATGAAGCCACGCCGCGAGATTGCCCAGGGTTCCTTGTGGCCCGTCATGGCCAGTCACCCTACGCCCATCGGCGGCCGCTCGATCCCTGTCGTCACTGGTGTGTTCTTGTGCGGCGGACGCGATGCGCAGTCCGAACCGTCAGGAGGCCGGCGGTGTCCTGCGCGCGAATGCCGGCGCGCGTTCCGGCCGAACACCAACGCCGACAAAGTAACCGGGGATCACCGAGAGCCACGGGGCGGCTTCCAACAGACGGACCAGGGCCTGCGGCGGACCTGTCACCTTGCCGCCGTGCAGAATCGGGCCGAGCAGACGCTTATCGAGTTGGCGCTGGAAAGCCTGCGTGACGACCGTGGGCGCGAGTCGGCGGCGCCGCACTGCGGCCAGATCGCGCTGGGTCACTCGGCCTTGCCGTATCGGCTCGGCCAGCAGACGGGCCGCCGCGACCCCGTCCTGGACCGCCATGTTGATTCCCACGCCACCGGCCGGTGACATCGCGTGGGCGGCGTCACCGATGCACAGGAGCCCGTCGGTGTGCCAGCGCCGCAGACGATTCAAGCGAACGTCGAGCTCTTTGACGTCGTCCAGCGTGGTGACTGCCCCAACTGTGTCGCCGGCCTCGGGAAGCAGTTCGAGGACATCGGCGTGGAACGCCGCGAGGCCGCGCGCCCGGAGTCGGGCGTCCGATCCCTTCGGGATGAGCATCGCGATCTGTAAATAGCCTTCCCGGGGGATGACGATCATGGCTTTGCCGGGGGCAACCCGGGGAAACAGCGTGTAGCACGCGTCGTCCGCATGCCGAGGCAACCGGAACCACCACGCGTCGAAGCTGGCCGGCCATTCCCGGACCTCAAACCCGGCGTCGCGACGGACCAATGACGAGCGCCCGTCACATCCGATGGTGAGGTCGGCGCGGAGTTCGCCGGGGCCGTCTGCGCTCTGGTACCGAACCCCCGCCACCCGGCCGCCCTCGTGCACCAGGCCGGTGACCTCGGTGCTCATTCGCAGGGTAAAGGTCGGCTCCGCCGCGCCGGCCTCGGCCAGCAGGTTCAACAGGTCCCATTGCGGAACCATCGCGATGTACGGGTGCGGCTGTCGCAGCCGCTCGAAGTCGACGAGTGTCACGGAATGACCGGGCCTCACGTCAATCGCGGCTTGACGTAGGTGACTCTGCGGCAGCTGGGTGAACTTGGGCCACAGCCCGAGTTCGTCGATGAGCCGCAGAGTGGTGGGGTGCACGGTATCGCCGCGGAAGTCGCGGAGGAAGTCAGCGTGCTTCTCCAGCACGGTGACCTCCACCCCGGCGCGGGACAGCAGCAGTCCGAGCACCATCCCCGCCGGTCCCCCGCCGACGACCGCGCAGGTGGTTTTCTCGCTCACACCCACAGGTTAGCCGCGGGGGTCTGTCACTTCTGGGTGTTGGGAAACCCACTGCCGTCCGGCCTTCGCGGCCCGGGAGAGCGCGCCGTATTCGCCCAAGTAGGCGGCGAGGGCGCCGACCCCCGGCAGGATGCCCAGGTATCTGAAGGGCTTCCGGGGTTGCGGGCGCTTGGCGAGTTCCTCGCCGATGGCGTCGAGCAGGCCCATCAGGGTCCACATGGCTTTCGCGATCCCCAGCGGCGTGCGGGGAATGTCCACCGGGGGGAGATCGGGATCCGCAGCGTCCTCGACACCTGACAGGTCTCGGTGACACAGCACCGCGGCCAGCATGCGGACCTGTTGCTGATCGTCGGAGACGCCCAATTCGCTTGCCACAGCGCACATCACGATGGCCTGGCTGGCGAACCCGAGCAGGTCCTGGATGGGCAGGCGGCTCACCATGGCGCCCAGGAATCCGGGAAATGCCACCGGCACGGTGTTCAACGCGCCGACGCGCCGCACCCACCAGTTGATCCGGGCGTCGGTGTCCAGGGCATCCCAGGCCGCCGTGCCGGGGACGTCTGCGGCATTGAGGACGCAGGTGAACCCGGCGGCGACCCTGTCGATGGGTCCGCCCCCCGGGTCTGGGCGGGGTCGCTTGACGCCGAGTGGATCAGTGCCCCACAGCACGTCCAGGAGCGGGCCGATGATCCGCACGGCGCGCCCCAGTACGTCCTGGACTTCGGCGTCGGTGATCGCCACGTGGGGTTTCGGTATGAGGTTCATGATTGTCCCGGGTGCTAGATGGATTCAACGATCAACGGTAGCCGCAGAACCGGTGGCCTTCGTTCACACCGGGTCGGGCCGCCCGTCGAGGAATGTGGCTGCTCCTCAGAACGGGTAGTCGGGAAGTTCGAAGTCATCGCGAAAAGTACGAGCTACCAAAAGGTTCGCCACCCCGGGGAACTGCGCGGCTCGCATCCCGAGGGTGCGCAGCCAGATTCCCATCTTGGTCTCGGCGGCGAAGAAGCCGACCATCCGGAGGGCACCGTCCTGTTTTTCCTCGACGAACGATCGCAGCCGCCGCTCGTAGCCGGCGAAGCCGCTGACGTGGTCGCCGTGCGCCGCGTGAAGTTCGCCGGCCAGCACGTACGCCTCGAGCATCGCCAGTCCGGTTCCCTCGCCGGCAAGCAACGAGGCGCAGGCCGCCGCATCGCCGACCAGCGCCACCCGGCCCTGCGTCCAACGATCGAGGCGAATCTGGCTGACGACATCGAAGTACACGTCCTCCGCGCCGTCGACTGCGGCCAGGATCTGCGGGCATTCCCAGCCTGCGTCGCCGAACTCGGCGCGCAGCCACTCCCGGCAGGCATTGATATCGCCGACGTCGCCGGGCTGTTCGGCGCGCCCGACGAAGAGGAGCAGCGTGCGATCGTCGCGGAGGGTGAACCGGCCGACCTGGCGTCCGGGGACGTTGTAGGTGATGTAGGTCAGCTCATCGCGCGGCTGGTAGCCGCTGACGACGCACGCGGCCACCATGCAGCCGAGATAGCGTTCGTGGGTGCCTGCGCCTTCAAAGGCCAACCGCCGCACCGTCGAATGTAGGCCGTCTGCGCCGATGACGAGGTCGAACTCCCGCTCGGGGGATTTGGCGAACGTCAGCCCGACGCCGTCGGGCATGTCGTCGATGCCGGTGATGGTGTCGCCGAACATGGTCTCGACGTGGTCGGCGACGGTGGCGTAGATCTCGGCGGCGAGATCGGAGCGGGCGATACTGGTGTAGCGCCCGTCTGTGGCGCGGCGGAACGCGTCGACCGACACCTCGGCCTGCTTGCGGCCGGCCGCGTCAACCGCACGTAGGGAACGCACCTGATAGCCGGCGTCGCGAATGGCGGCCTCGATACCCATTCGCTGCGCGACCTCGTAACCCAATCCCCAGAAGTCGATGACGTATCCGCCGGTGCGCAGTGCGGGTGCATGCTCGATCAACGTCGGGACGTGACCGGCGCGGTGCAGCCAGTAGGCGAGCGTCGGGCCTGCGATGCCGGCACCGCTGATCGCGATTCTCACGGGCGTACCTCCGATCGGGGAGTCCAACTTCGTGCGTCCTGCCCCTGATCATTTCGCAGCTGCTCGGCGTGACCGCGCGCAGCATCCCCCCAGAGGTCATCGCCCCAGAGTTCTACGTCGGGGGGCTGCCAGCCGTCTCAGCAATTTCTCGAACCGCTGGGAATCGCGGCGTAGGGCGCGGCCTCCGGGTGGAACGCTGTGTGGCGCCAATCCGCGTAAAGGAGTTTGCATCCCAGGTAACCGAAGATCAGGGGGAAGACGAAGTACTGGTATTGAGTCCAGACCAGCGCGAGCAGCGTGTCAGCGACACCTCCCGGCATGTTCTCGAAGCCGCCGAAAACCTCACTGAACGAGAAGATGAAGGTCGCGACAACCGGTTCTCCGGCACCCAGCACCGGGATCAGATAGCGCAGCGAAGAGCGCCTCTTGTTCAGGCGCCAGAAGGCAAAGGCGGAGGCGACGTTGACGAAGGCGTACATCTCGAGGGCGAAGAAGGTCGAGTTGTGATTGACCGTGCGCAGGTCGACAGAACTGAATGAGGCGAGGTCCCACCAGTACATGTGCAGCACACTCTCGCGCATCCACGCGGTCTGGGCAACGACGTCGTTCAGGGTGTTGAGATCGTGAAAGACGAAGGGCGAGAAAATCACCCACGGGATCTCCCAGAGTATGTTCGTCATCACGTAAGAGACCATCCACAGCACCAGACACTCGTGGAACAGCTGCAATCGAGGCCGTATCCGCGCCCCCGGGAGCAACAGCGGAATGATCCAGCCGTTGAGCCAGATGCTGATCCCGTAAAGGGAGGCTTTGGTACTTGTGGTGAAGTCGAGCGCGCCGAGATAGAACAGCGTCGCGAAAATGGCGGTCGCGCCCCAGAACACTGCCGTCCAGATTCCGAACGCCCGCCACGTCGGCGACGAAACGCGGCGTTCTTCGGCCGGTACGTGCACCGCTTCGTCGACGCCGAAGCTGTTGAGTCCGCTCATCGTGCCTCCATCGCCCTTGCTTCTGTCGAATTATCGACATATCGTTCGATATTGTGACGGAAAAGCTAGACCCGTCGGCAGCCTCGAGTCAAGGCGCGTCGCCGCCCACCGAACGGGTGATCTCCGTGCTGGAACTGCTCGGCCGAGAGCCGGCCAGGCAATTCTCGTTGGCCGAGATCTGCCGCCGACTCGGCATCAGCCGGGCCACCGGTCATGCCATCGTGACCACGCTGGCGGCCCGGGAGTGGTTGGTCAGGGATTCCGCGACGGCGGGCTACTCATGGGGGCCGGCCAGCACTGGCCTGGGAAGACCAGCCAACACGCGGGTGTACCGGTCCGACCTGCAGGCGCTGGCCGCGGCCACCGGCACGCAAGTCTCGCTGGCTCGCCGGGAAGGAGCCACCTTGCTGGTCGTCGATACTGTCGGCGAATGCCCCAGCGGGCCCAGAATCTGGCGGGGCATGCGAATGCCATTCGTCGCCCCGTTCGGGCGCGACTACGTCGCCTGGTCCGACGCCGAAGGGCAGAAGGCGTGGATGGAGGCGCTCGGAACCCCCAGCCGTGAGTTCCGGCGCCGAATGAACTTGGTGCTCAAAGAGATTCGCCAGCGGGGTTATGTCGTCGAGCGGCTCACTCGTGAGTATGTGCGAGTCTACGCCGCGTTGCGTGCGCTCAGCACCGACGGCGAGGTCGATGAAATCACCACGCAGTTGGCGCGTGCCTTCGCCGATGTCACCGTCGTCGACATCCTGGATGACGAACTGTCGGGTGGCATGTCCCACAGCGTAGCCACGGTTTCCGCGCCGATCCGCAATGGCGACGGCGTCACCACGATGGCGGTCATGGCGGCGGTCTTCGCCACTATGGGCCCTGCCGATCTTCACACGCTGGGCCGGCAGGTACGCGGCACAGCCCTGGACATCGAGGAACGCATCGCGCGCTACGGCGACGCGGATCCCAGCTCGGCGTGAGCGCCGACCGAGAGCGTTATGGCAGGTCGACCTCGGCGGCTAGCCACCGGTCGCCAACCTTCTCCATCGTCATCACGACGCGGCTGCGGTCCAGCTGCGGTTCTGGTGCAGTCGCGTTGCTGACCACCTGATCGATGAACAGCACAACCTCGACCCTGTCCTTGGTGGCGGACTTGACTGCCGAATCAATGACCACGCCTTGCGCCGCTGCCTCGTTGTCGATCAGCACCTGGCGAAGCTGGGCGCTGGATTTCTGATAGAGATCGTTGAACTCGCCGGTCGAGCCGTCGAGGACTTCGGCGATGTTCGCGTCGACCGCGTTCGGGTTGATGGTGGTCAGCGTGAGGGCGAATTCCTCTGCCGCATCGAGTGCTTGCTCCGCGGCGACATCCACCTGATGGTGCTGGTATAGCTGCCAGCCGGCATAACCGGCGAACGCCAGCACCGCGACCAGCACCACTGCAGCGATCCACTGAATCGGCGATGGGCTCTGCCGCCGCCCGGTGGCGAGACCGTCGGCCCCGCCGAAGCCATCGTCCTCACCGGTCTCGTCGCCCGTCTCGAGGCCGGTTTCGTCGCCGGTCTTGAGGCCGGCCGCATCGCTTTCCTCGTCGCCGTCCGTGGTGGCATCCGCCTGCGCTGGATCCGGCTTTTCTGCCGCGTCATCAGTGCTGGCCTCGACCTCGGAGGAAGTGGCCGGTCCTTCATCGTCGCCTGACTCGCTGTGGGCCTCTGCGGTATCGGCCGGAGACTTCACCTCAACTACCTACCCTTCGTCCCGGGATCGGGACACGACGCGCACACCATATCCGCTCGGCAGAACGTCGACACGGGACGGCCGGTGTCGGTGGCGATCGGCGGGCCGGGTCGAACGGTCAGTTGCACGCCCCCAAGTCGCGCAACAAGTTGCCCCACGTCGCGGCGGCAACGATGTTTGCGTGGATAACGCCTGCGGGTTGCTGCTCCCGGATGCCCACGCCGATGCGGTTGAGCTGATACGTCACGGTGGTGATCTGATCGCCCCCGTATATCGGCGAGTATGGGCCGAAATTGTTGGGTGTGTTGGTGATGGTCAGTGGTTGTACCCGGGGCGCCAGGAACGCCGTGGACTGTTCGATGTTGGCCAGTACAGCATTGGCCTGCCCCTGCACACCGGGTGCCGAGTAGTCGTCATGACGGTTGGCGAGGTTGTCGTTGAAGCCGTAGATCTGGCCCATCAACTGGTCGAATTGGGCGTTGAACCACTGGCACGAATCCGACATGCCGCTGAGCATCTCGGGGGTCACCTGATAGGCGGCCGCGTGGTACTCCCAAATATCGGTGTTGGGCGACCAGTCGGTCGGTCCCGGCACGAAGACCGGCAACGGCGGTGGGTCCGGTTCCGCGAGAGCGTGGCCGGACGTCAGCAGACCGGATACGGCGATTGCCGCAGCACACGCCAAAGCAGAGCCCATCCGTCGCACAGTCTTCGCGCCCATTCGTATCCTCCCCGACACACCATTACCCGACCGGTTGGGCCTCTGCGGCCAAACGGTCCAGATAGTCGGCCGATCCGCCGGAATTGCCAACGGACATCATGAATGACCCACTATGCCCCGCTTCCCGAGGCGCGAAAATCGATCTCGTCGAAACCGGCCGTAAAACCGCGAACGACCTCTACCCTGACGACCGTACAATTTCGCCACCTTTCTGATAATCCGCAGGAGCTTGATTTGACCGACCCGAAGTCGTTGGGCAGCCTGGCGCGCGTGTGCGCGCGCGGCCCACTGCGGACCAGCTAGCGGACACCCGGATATGACCATCGAGCAGGAACGCCCGACTCGCAATGTCAAGTCGCGCGAAGGTGTGGTCGCGATCCAGGACTGGTCCAAGGGGTACGTCAAGCGGCATCCCCTGGAATCCCTGGCAACGGTCGGGCACCAGTGCGTCCTGGCGGTACGCACCATTCAGTACTTCTTCTTCGACCTGTTCACCGGCAAGTTCCAGTGGGGCGAGTTTCTGCGGCAGGGCTCGTTCATGGCGTCGACCGCGGTGATGCCCACCATCTTGGTGGCGTTGCCGATCGGGGTGACGCTATCGGTTCAGTTCGCTCTGCTGGCCAACCAGGTCGGCGCCACCTCGCTGGCCGGCGCGGCCAGCGGACTGGCCGTTATTCGCCAGGCCGCTTCGCTGGTGGCGGCGATCATGATGGCCTCGGCCGTCGGGTCGGCAATCACCGCCGACCTCGGTTCTCGCACCATGCGCGATGAAGTCGACGCCATGGAGGTCATGGGGGTCTCGGTCATCCGCCGCCTCGTGGTGCCTCGATTCGCCGCGGCCATCATCGTCGGTGTCGGCCTCACCGGCATCATCGCCTTTGTCGGCTTCCTGGCCAGCTACTTGTTCAACGTCTACTTCCAGGGTGGTGCACCCGGCAGCTTCGTAGCGACGTTCGCGTCCTTTGCTACACCGGCAGACATGGTGGTGGCGCTGCTCAAAGCCGTCGTCTACGGCGCCATCGTCGCGATCATCGCCTGTCAGAAGGGCTTGTCGACCAGGGGCGGGCCGACCGGTGTCGCCAATTCGGTGAATGCTGCTGTGGTGGAAGCGATTCTGATCCTGATGATCGTCAACGTCGCGATCAGCCAGCTCTACAACGTGCTCTTCCCCAGGTCGGGGCTGTGATATGACTGCCTCTCCGTTCATCGCCCCTGTTCTTCGGCCGTTCGTCCGCGGCTACCAGAGGCTCTCCAAGCCGGGCATCCGCATCGGCCACATGGCCATGTTCTTCTTCCGGGTCATCGCCGGTGTTCCCTCGGTGCTGCGGCACTACCGCAAGGAATTCCGGCAGCTGCTCTCCGACATCGCTTGGGGCAACGGGTCCATCGTGGTCGGTGGCGGCACCGCCGGCGTCGCGATCGTGCTCGGTGTCACCGCGGGCGCCCTCGTTGCCCTCGAGGGCTACAACTTCCTCAACCTGCTGGGCCTGGGCCCGGCGACCGGCATCCTGTCATCGCTGGTGAACACCCGTGAACTCGCGCCGATCATGGCGGCGCTGGCATTCGCCATGCAGGCCGGCTGCCGGTTCACCGCGCAGCTGGGCTCCATGCGGATCGCCGAAGAGATCGACGCCCTGGACTCGATCGCGATCCCGCCGATCCCGTTCCTGGTCACCACCCGGCTGATGGCCTCGGTCATCGCCGTCATCCCGCTGTACCTGGCATGTCTGGCAACCACCTACATCACCGCCCAAATCGTTGCCGGCATCATCAGCGGTGGCTCCACCGGCCCCTACCTGCATTACTTCACGATGATGCTGACCAGCACGGACATCATCTATTCGGTGATCAAGTGCGTGGTGTTCGTCTGGATCGCCTCGACCCTGCAGTGCTACTACGGCTTCTACGCCACCGGCGGTCCCGAGGGCGTCGGTGTCGCGGCCGGACATGCCATGCGGGCGGCCATCACCGTTGTGGTCATCGCCAACATGCTGCTCACCATGGCCATGTGGAGTGTCGACGCCGGCGCGAAGTTCGGGGGTTAGCTCGTGGGAAAGTCGATGGGGAACTCACTGGACCAGGACGGACGCGGCCCCTCCGATCGACAGTTGCTGATCGGCGGAATCGCTGTTTCGCTGGTGATCGCGCTCACCGTCGGTACCTTGCTGATGAAGTCGACCGGTCGACTCGACAAGTTCGTCCGCGTGGTCGCCGATCTGGTGAACGTCGGTGACGGCCTGCCCAAGAGTTCCGACGTCAAGTACCACGGTTTGCTGGTCGGCAGCGTGAGTAGCGTCGTCCCGGCCACCCACGGCGACCCCAACTTCGTGCACATCGACCTCAAGCCCCGCTACGCCAAGGACATCCCGGCCACGGTGACCGCCCGCGTGGTGCCGAGCAACGTGTTTGCGGTGTCCTCCGTTCAGCTGGTCGACAACGGCCCCGCGGCCGGCATCGAAAGCGGCGCCCACATTCCCGAGGACAACGATCTGTCGACGGTGGTCTTCCAGACCACCATCAGCAAGCTGCGCGACGTCCTGGCCGCGGTCGGCCGCGGCGGCAACGACCACAGCCTGGGCATTCTGGCCGCCGTCGGAGCCGCCACCGAGAACCGGCGCGTCAAGCTCCTCAACGCCGGTGCACAGATGACCCGGCTACTCGACCAGCTCAACTCCATCGTCGCCACCGACCCGGGCCCGTCGACGGTCTCAGCGCTGGTCGACGCCACCCGAGGTCTCCAAACCGCGGCGCCTGAGCTGGTCGATGCACTGCAACAGGCGGTCAAGCCGATGCAGACCTTCGCCCAGAAGCGCGCGGAACTCACTACGTTGGTCGCTGGTTCGCAGCACACGTTCGGCGTCACCAGGCAGGCGTTCGACAACAACACCGACCAACTCATCCAAATCACTCACGATCTCACCCCCGTTGTCGGCGTGCTCGCCATGCAGGAGGACAAGTACGTACCCATCTTCAGTAGGGTCAAGCGGTTGTCCGACGTG
>NZ_JBMYXC010000035.1:0-35394 GCF_049608025.1 Mycobacterium sp.
GTCACTGTCACTGTCACTGTCACTGTCACTGTCACTGTCACTGAAAACCCGAGCATCGATCACACCGTCACCAGGAGTAGCCATGCCCACCAGGACCGTCACCGTCGGCTCGTCTATCGGACTACACGCCCGGCCCGCGGCCATCATCGCCGAGGCCGCCGTCACGGCGGGCGCATCCATCACTCTGTCGGTCGCCGGTGGTGAACCCGTCGACGCCGGCTCGGCACTGATGATCATGACACTCGATGCCAGGCAGGGCGCCCAGGTCACCGTCGCATCCGATGACGAGGCCGCACTCGACACCATCTCCGAACTGGTCGCGCGAGATCTGGACGCCTGATTCACTTCCCGGGCCCCGAAAAGAATGCGGAATGACCTGCTCGAGGCACCCGTAAGCTTGCCTGGTGAGATCCGCAGGTTGGTTCGACGTGAGCTCTTGGGCTGCCCGCTGGGTGGTCTCGGGTTTGCTGTGGACTTTCCGGCATTCTGGGGCCTGGTCAGGCGTCGCGGGGGGTGACCGCGCGTGCGCCGTCTAGGTGCGCTCATCTCGGCGCTGGTCCTGGCGCTCCTGGCAGCTCCCCAGGTCTGGGCGATCGAACCGCCGATAATCGACCCGGCGGCCCTTCCACCTGACCACACCGGGCCGGATCAGCCCATGGAGCAACGCCGTATCTGTGCTTCGCCGACGACCTTCCCGAATACGAACTTCGCCGACACATCATGGGCCGCCGAATACCTCCAACTCTCCGAGGCGCAGAAGTTCGCGACCGGTTCCGGAGTCACCGTGGCGATCATCGATACCGGGGTAAACGCTTCTCCCCGGGTACCCACAGAACCCGGGGGCGACTTCGTCGACCAGGACGGCAATGGGATGTCGGACTGCGATGCGCACGGCACGCTCACCGCCTCGCTGATCGCCGGCAGACCTGCCCCGGCAGACGCCTTCATCGGGGTGGCGCCCGACGCACGGATCCTGTCCCTGCGGCAGACATCGGACAGTTTCCAACCGGTCGGCACCCGCAGCGACCCCAACGACCCCAACGCGACCCGAACCGCGGGATCACTGCGCAGTCTGTCCCGCGCGATCGTGCACGCGGCCAACATCGGCGCGCAGGTCATCAACATCAGCGAAGCCGCCTGCTACAAGGTCACGCGGCCGATCGAGGAGAAAGTCGTCGGTGCGGCTATAAACTACGCCGTCAACGTCAAGGGCGCGGTGATCGTCGTCGCAGCCGGCAACTCGGGCGGCGACTGCAACCAGAACCCGCCACCCGATGCGGCAATGCCGGCCGATCCGCGTGGTTGGCGGGAGGTGCAGACCATCGTCTCGCCCGCGTGGTACTCGCCCATGGTGCTGCCTGTGGCCAGCATCGCGCCCAACGGCCAGCCGAGCGGATTTTCCCTGCAGGGCCCATGGGTCGGGGCTGCCGCTCCTGGCGAGAACCTGGTAGCACTGGGCTACGACGGCAATCCCGTCAACGCACTGCAGGGCGAGGATGGACCGGTCCCCATCAGCGGCACGTCCTTCGCCGCGGCGTACGTCTCAGGCCTCGCAGCACTGCTCAGACAGCGCTTTCCAGAACTCACTCCCGCGCAGATCATCAACCGGATCACCGCGACTGCGCGACACCCTGGTGGCGGCGTGGACAACGTCGTCGGCGCCGGGGTCATCGATCCGGTCGCCGCGCTGACCTGGGACGTGCCCCCGGGGCCGGCAACGATCCCCTACCGGGTCCAGGAGATTCCACCGCCGCAACACGTGCCGCCCCCTGACCGCAACCCGATCACCGGAGTGGTCATCGTCAGTGTGGGCCTCGCGCTGACGCTCGGCATCTTTGCGCTGGCCCGACGAACGCTGAGGCGCCGATGAGCAAGTTGGGCGGGGTATTCGGGCTGCGACTGACCACCGGCCATGCGCTGTGGGCCGCGATGCTGATCCCGGCAGTCGTGCTGCTGTTCGGCCGGCTTGATCTGCTCTGGCTGGGCATCACGGCGAGTGTTCTGATCGCGCTGGCCTCAGTGCTGACCTTGCGCGGTCGCCGACTCACGGGCTGGGTAGCTGCGCTCTTCGCCTGGCGGCGCAGACATCGTCAGGCGCCGGCGTCGCCCACAGAGTCCGCGGTCGGCGCGACGGCGATGCCAGGCGATCCGGTCGCGGTGCGTTGGCAGGGCGACCACATGGTGTCGATCATCGAGCTGATTCCGCGGCCGTTCACCCCCACCGTGATCGTCAACGGAGAGGCCTTCACCGACGACGTCGTCGACACCCGCTTCGTCGAAAACCTGCTGACCGCATACTGTCCCGACCTGGAAGCCGACGTGGTGTCCGCGGGCTACCGCATCGGCAGGACCGCACCGGCGGCGCTCATCGCCCTCTACGAGCAGGTGGTCGGCCCGTACCCGGCACCGGCGAACCGGCGCACGTGGATCCTGCTGCGCGCCGATCCTGAACGGGTGCACAAGTCCGCCATGCGGCGCGACGAGGGGGTTTCGGGAGTGGCGCAGTATCTCGTGGCCTCCGCGACTCGGATCGCGGATCTGCTGGCAGCCAACGGCGTCGACGCGCGACCCGCTCGTAGCTTCGACGGCTTCGACCGAACCACCGAGATTGGTTTCGAATACGAAGCTTGGTCGATGATCAAGGGACGCAACACATTCACCGCTGCCTACCATGCTCCGGGCGGGCCGGACGTTTGGTGGTCGGTACGTGCCGATCACACGCTGACGCGAGTCCGCATAGCACCGGGTTCAGCGCCCACCACCACGGTCCTTCTCACCACACTGACGACTCCTTCCACACCGCATGGTTTTTCATGTCTTCATGGAGGTCAGCGAGCGGCTCTGCTGGGCGAAAGCCCGGTCACCGACCGGCACTGGGAGCTACCCGTCGGCTCGGCTGGTGTGTTGGTGGGCGAGACTGCGAACCGCTATCCCGTGTACATGCCGTTCGACGATGTCGACGCCAGCATCGACCTGGGCAACGGGCAGTTGTCCACCCAGTTTCTGGTGCGCTCGGCGGCGGCAGGTGCGGCTATCACGTTGGACCCGCAATACCGTGAGTTCGCCGGCCAGATCGGGGCGCGGATCGGGGCGCAGACCCAGGTATCGTGGCCGACCTCGACGACCTACCTTGATGCCCATCCTGAGATCGGCCGAGTCACGTTGCGCAGCAACTTCATCGAGACTCCGCGGCACGAGCGGCTACCGATCCGCCCGATCAACCCGCGCGAAGAGAGTCGCTATCAGATGGCTCAGGCGAAATGATGCTCGGATTCGTTCACCTCGACAACCCGTGCGGCGCCCATGAGCGGTGACGAACTACAGGTGATTCCGGAAGATCTGGCCGCCAAGGCGAGCCAGATCAGGAGTCTGTCCTGGTCCACCAACGCAGCACAGCCCACGGTCGTGTCGCCGGATGCGCTCATCACCAGCCGCGTGGCCATCGCCAATCTGGCCGTGAACACCGAGACGATGTGGGCCTACCAGGAATTCGGCAGGCTTGAGGGGTTGCGGCTTGCTCAGACCCTGGACAATGTTTCGGCCGCCTATGCGGACGTGGACAGGATCTCAGGAGAAGACATCGGCACCACGATGGTCACACCCGGCTCACCCGCGGTTCCGGACGGCACCCGGTATCCCAAAGGTGTGGATCTACCCGCTCCCCCGCATCCGCCGAGGATGCCCGTTCCGAAGGGGAAACTCGTCTCTGACCAGATGCTGTTTCCCCCGGATGCCCAACGAGCGCTCGAGGCTGGAGACGACGGAGCGTCGCTGCGGGCCGCAGCGCAGCTGTGGCGGAGTACCGCCCAGTCGCTCGCGGCTTCGGCCCAGCAGTTCGAGACGAATTCTCTTCTGTGGGAAGGAGAAGCCGCCGACGCTGCCTACGCGAAGTTCGACGCCTACCGTGGGTGGATTATCGGCCTCGCGGGTTCCTGGCGGCGGCTGGCCGGCGAGGCGGAGCGCATCGCCGAAGCGCATTCGGCGGCAAAGCGGGACAATGCGCCTGTTGCTCGAGACTTCGACAAGCTGCAACAGGAGATCGCGCAGAATCCCGCCAGTGCTGACAACTTGAGGAAGACCCTGCAGATGGCCGCACTGCAGAACCAGTCGGAAGAGATTCGCAATCAATACGCTCGCGACGGCTGGCCGCATCAGATCCAACCCGAGGATCCGCCCACTCCGCTGGTGACCGGGATACCCGTGACGGTTGACGATCACCGGCGGGCGCGTCGGCCACTGCCGGGGGCGGGTCCTCCCGACGGTCCAGGCGCGGGTGCAGGCGGAAACGGTGATCCTCCCGCCGCGGGCGAAGCGCGGGTTCCCTCTGAGCGACCGGCAATCTCGCAAACCTCGGCGGTCGAGCCGACAACCCAGGGGGCGCCACAGGGCGGCCCGCAAGGCGGCGGTTCCCCCGCCGTTGGACCACAAGCCGGGGGTTCCCCGGGGGGCGGGCAGCCGGGCACCGGACCGCCGATCAGCCCCAGGGGCGCCCCGAAGTATCCCGCCGAGCCGAGCGTTCGGCCCGCTGCATCAGCCGGCGGCGGCTCGGGCACTGGCGGGTTCGGCGGGGCAGGCGCAATGCCCGGGTCGCCACTGCAGCCCGCGGTAGGCGCCGAGACGGTGGCGCCGGTGATCACACCCGCCAGCCCGGCAGCCGGGGCGGCGGCCGGCGGAACTACCGGGGGCGGCATCGGCGGTGTCGGTGGTATGGCACCGATGATGCACGGGGCCAAAGGCGAAGGGAACGGCGACAAGAAGCGCAATCCCCAGCTCTCCGAGGACGAGGAGCTCTACACCGAAGACCGGCCATGGACCGAGGCAGTCATCGGCAATCGGGCCCGGCGCCGCGGGTCTCCCGAGGACACGAAGAAGGAGTCGCAGTGACCGAAGACATGCATCCAGAGGTGGCCGCGGTCCTGAATCAGGCGCGACGACTTCAGTCGCTGATGGATGAGCAGCTGGACAAAATGGACGGCGATTCCTTCACCGCTGCCGACGACGGCGATACCGTCGAAGTGACCTTGAACGGCCACCATTGGCTGCAGAACGTGCATATCCAGGACGGTCTGCTGCGACTGGGCGCAGAGGCCGTCGAGCAGCGCCTGAACGAGGCGTTGCGCAAAGCCGGTGCGGAAGCGAGCGCGACTATCGACGCAGATCGTGACCGACTCGACGCGGTCGTGGCCGAGATCACCGCCGAGGTTTCGGGCACGCAGCAATGAGCCCCGCCGCCGGCGAATTGGTCTCGCCGAGCTGCTCCCCCGGCATCCGTCGCAGGATAGTGTCATGTGCCGATGATCAAGCGGTTACACAAGTCCGGCGGCGCCGGCTCCCTGGGCACGGGCACGGACACGGACACGGACACGGACACGAAGCCTGCGTATCCGGTGGAGTTGCCGCGGCACCTCGGCAAGGTGCTGTCTCGGATGAGCATTCAGTCCAAGTTCTTGCTGATGTTGTTGGCAATCAGCATTTTGTCGGCGGGCGTCGTGGGATACATCGGCTTTCAGTCCGGCCGCACATCGCTTCGCGCCGCAGCATTTGACCGACTCGCGGAGGTTCGCGAATCCCAGAACCGCCAACTGGAAGCCGAGCTCGCCGAGCTGAAGAACTCGATCATCCTCTTCTCGCGAAGCCGCGACGCCGGCACCGGGATGGAGGCCTATACGAGAGGGTTCAATCAGCTCAACAGACCGGGCGCGCCGCCGATCAGCCCCGCCCAGGACCAAGCGCTGGTCGACTATTACACCGACGTCTTCGCTCCGGCAGAAGAGTCCAAGACGGGCGTGAAACTGGACGTGCCGGCGCTGCTCCCGAAGTCATACGCCCAGCGCTACCTGCAGGTCCATTACACGATTCCCTACACCGATCCCCAACGCAGGATCGATCTGGATGACGCCGGAGACGGCAGCGAATGGTCGGCGGCCAACCTGCGTTTCAACAGCTTCTTCCGCGCCGTCGTGCAACGCCTCGAGTTCGCGGATGCACTTCTGATCGACACCCAGGGCAACGTCGTGTACTCCGCCAACAAGGGCATCGACCTGGGCACCAACATCGTTGATGGCCCGTTCCGCGGCGGAGACCTCACCAAAGCCTTCAACAATGCACTGCAGAGCAATGCGCTCGATCACGTCGAGGTGACCGACTTCAGCGCCTACCAACCCGCTCAGGAGCCGACTGCGTGGATGGTCAGCCCCGTGGGCCCGGCCGCGCAGGCGACCGGGGTCTTGGCGCTGCAGATGCCGATGTCGAGAATCAACCGCCTGATGACCTTCGACAGACAGTGGGAGCAGACCGGGTTGGGAACCACCGGCGAGACGTTCCTGGTGGGCGCTGACCAGCTGATGCGGTCGGACTCCCGGCTGTTCCTGGAGGATCCCGAGGCCTACCGGTCGGCGGTGATCGCGGCCGGCACCCCGTCCGAGGTTGCCGACGCCGCGATTCGTCAGGGGACCACGGTGCTGATTCAGACGGCTGGCACAGAAGCCACCCGACTGGCCGACCAGGGGCAGACGGGCACATTGATCGCCGACGACTACCTGGGGCGCAAGACGCTGCAGGCCTACGCACCGGTGTCCAACGCGCAAGTGCAGTGGAACATCGTCGCCAAGATCAATTCCGAGGAGGCGTTCGCGCCCGTTGCCAGCTTTACCCGCACCCTGGTCTTGTCGACCAGCGCGATCATTTTCATTGTCTGCGTGGTCGCGATGATTCTTGCCCGGCAATTCGTGCGGCCCATCAAGCGGCTGGAGGCCGGCTCACGCAGAATCACCGCCGGCGACTACGGCTCCGTGCTGCCCCTTCGCTCGCTCGACGAGTTCGGCGACCTCACGGTGGCGTTCAACGAGATGAGCCGCAATCTTGCTCTGCACCAGCAGTTGCTCACCCAGCAGCGCGAGGAGAACACTGAGCTGCTGCTATCTGTGATGCCGGAATCGATCGTGCAGCGCTACCGTGACGGTGAAGAGAACATCGCCCTGGATCATCCGGATGTCAGCGTGATTTTCGCCGACTTCGTCGGGATCGACGAGCTCTCGGCGCGCCTGCCACCGGGGGAATCGCTGGCGATCGTCAACAAACTGGTGCACCAGTTCGACGCAGCCGCAGACGGCCTGGGCATCGAGCACGTCCGCACGCAACACAATGGCTACCTGGCCAGCTGCGGACTCAACCAGCCCAGGCTCGACAACGCCCGCCGGACCGTGGACTTCGCGATCGAGATGCAGCAGATCGTCGACAGGTTCAACGCAGAGAATGGCTATGACCTGCGGCTGCGCGCCGGCATCGACACCGGCACCGTGGGCAGCGGCTTGATCGGCAAGTCCAACATCGAATACGACATGTGGGGCGGCGCGGTCAACCTTGCCTACCAGGTGCGCAAAGGTTCCACGCAACCCGCGGTCTACGTGACCTCCCGGGTGTACGACATCGTGCGCGAACTGCATGACTTCGTCCCCGCCGGCGTGATCAGCCGCGACGGGACCGACGAACAGATCTACCGCCTCGCGGAGAGCAGCTAGCCATGGAGTTCATCGAGGAGCCGTGGTTCTACTGGTCTGTGTCGGTCGCCATCGGCCTGCCGATCGGGCTGATCGCGCTGACCGAACTGCGCAACGCACTCGCCCGCCGCGGCAGCGCGCTGACGCGTTCGGTGGAGGTCGTGCGCAACTACATCCTTCCGCTGGGTGCTCTGCTGGTGTTGCTGACCGGCGCCAACCAGGTCCCGTCGCACGCGACTCCAGTCCGGATTGTGTCCACGACGCTGGGCTTCGTGGTGCTCGTGCTGTTGCTGTCAGGCCTCAGCACGACACTCTTCGAGAGTGCTCCGGAGGGCAGCTGGCGCCGCCGGCTGCCGAGGATCTTCCTCGATGTCGCCCGCTTCGGGCTGATCGCCGTCGGACTGGCGCTGATCCTGTCGGTGGTCTGGGGCGCCAATGTCGGCGGGTTGTTCACCGCCCTCGGAGTCACCTCGATCGTGCTGGGTCTCGCGCTGCAGAACTCCGTCGGTCAGATCGTCTCCGGGCTGTTTCTGCTGTTCGAACAACCCTTCAAGATCGGCGACTGGCTCGACACCCCGTCGGCGCGGGGCCGTGTCGTCGAGGTCAACTGGCGCGCCACCCACATCGAAACCGGCAGCGGCCTACAAGTGATGCCGAACTCGGTACTGGCTGGGGCGTCGTTCAACAACCTGAGCCGGCCAGGCGGAGCGCACACCATGTCAGTCTCGACGGTATTTGCGGCCACCGACTCGCCGGACGCGGTATGCGACACACTCACCCTGGTGGCCGCCCGCCTACCCCAACTTCGCGAGGGCGGCCAGCCTTCCACAGTGCCCATGGGCACCACCGAGTTTCGCACCACCATCCCGGTGCGTTCCCCCGCCGACGACGGCGCGGCCCGCGCCACATTTCTGCGCTGGACCTGGTACGCCGCCCGCCGAGCGGGCCTTCACCTCGACCAGGCAGACGATGACTTCGCCACCGAGAGCAGGACGCGCACCCAGCTGCAGGCGATCGCACCGACCTTACGTCTGTCCGGGACCGACCAGCAGTTACTGCTGCCCAAAGTGCACCTGACCCGTTACGGGGCCGGCGAGATACTGCAGCGGACTGGCGACCTGCCCACCGGAATGGCGTTCGTGATGGCCGGGCGCGTGCAGGTCACCGTCACCGACGATGTCGGCGCGGTCATCCCGGTGCGGACCCTGCAACACGGTGACTATCTGGGTCAGGGCGCACTGATCCGTGAGGCGGTGACCGCAGATGCGACCGCGCTCGAAGAGGTGTTGGTGCTGCAGATCGACCGCGACGATATCGAGGAACTCGTGATGCACAAGCCCGCACTGCTCAAGGAGCTGGGCAAGGCCATCGAGGAACGCCGCCAGAAGGTTCAATCGGCCCTGGAGTCGGCACGCGGCAACTGACTGCCCGGACCCGGAGCCGGCGCCGGTGGAATCGAGCCCAGTGGAATAGACGGCATTGGAATCGAAGACGTGGCGCCCGACCATGTTGCGATGATGTGGGGGTGGATTCCCAGAGCGTCGCTGACGCGACTTTCGCCGTCCTGCGCCGCTTCGGTGTCGACCGGGTATTCGGCAACCCCGGCTCCACGGAGATGCGCATGTTCCTGCGATGGCCCGATGACCTGGGCTACGTACTGGGCCTGCAGGAGGCAACCGTGGTCGCGATGGCGGACGGCTACGCCCAACGCTCGGGGCGGCCGGGCGTCGCCAATGTGCACACCGCCGCCGGACTGGGCAATGCGATGGCCTCGGTCATCACCGCCTCGCGTAACCAGACTCCACTCGTTGTCACTGCCGGCCAACAGACTCGCGCCATGCTGCCGACCGAACCGTATCTGTGCTCTGCGCAGTCCACCCTGCTCCCCCAGCCCTACGTCAAGTGGGCGATCGAGCCGGCCCGGGCCGCCGACGTACCGGGTGCGCTGGCGCGGGCCCTGTTGGTCGCGAGCACGCCACCGTGCGGGCCGGTATTCGTCTCGATCCCCGAGGACGACTGGGAAGGCCAGGCAGCTCCGGTACCAGAACACACGGTTGCGCCAGCTCTGGGCGCTGACCCGGACACCATCGCACGCTTTGCCCAAACCCTCTCGGCTGCAACCGCACCCGCGATCGTGGTGGGGCCACAGGTCGATGGCGACCGCGCGGGTTACGACGCTGTCGAGCTCGCCGAGCGACTCAACGCCGCGGTCTACGTCGCGCCGTGGTCGTCGCGGTGCAGCTTCCCCGAACGTCACCCGCTGTTTCAGGGTTTCCTGACTGCCAGCCGCCAGCAGGTCGTTCGCGAGTTGGACGGCCACGACGTGGTGCTCGTCGTCGGCGCGCAGCTTTTCACCTACCACGTCCACAGCCAGGGTCCGTTCCTGCCCGACGGCGCCGTCGCACTGCATATGACCGACAATCCCACCCACGCCTTTGCCGCGCCGGTCGGTGAAAGCCTTTTGTGCTCTGCGCGATTGGGCTTGCGGGCGCTCTTGTCACAGCTACCGCCGGCCAGCCGAGTGGGGCCGCCGCCGAAGGGACACCCAGCCGCGCCGCCGTTGACCGACCCGATCACCGCCGACGCGGCGTTGCACCTGCTCGGCAAGCTAGCACCGCACGGAACGGTCATCGTCGAGGAGGCGCCGTCGTACCGACCGTCGCTGCGGACCCACCTCCCCATTGACGAACCCGGTGGATACTTCAACGGTTTCAGCGGTGGACTGGGGTGGGGGTTGCCCGCTGCGGTCGGCGGTGCGCTGGCCGACCCGACCCATCGCACGGTGGCCGTGATGGGCGATGGGTCGATGATGTACTCCATCCAGGCCCTGTGGACAGCCGCCAAGCATCACGTCCCGTTGACCGTGCTGGTACTGAACAACGCCGAGTACGGCGCAATGAAGCTGTTCAAGAATCTATTCGAGATCCCTTCATTCCCACCCGCCATCGAAACGAGCCTGGATCTTCCCGGGATCGACCTATCCGCAGTCGCCCAAGGGCTCGGCATGCCTGCCGTTCGGGTAGATCGTTCGGAACAGCTGGTAGACGTGCTGCGGTCTGCACTGACGTGCGACGGTCCGATGCTGGTGGACGTGGCGGTCGCACCGGTGCGCGGTGCGGGCCCGCTCTAACCCGAGGTGCTGACCAAGCTGGCCCTCGCCCTTGCAGAATGAAATGAATTCAGTTTACTATTGCGCAATGGTCAGCCGCCGGCCCACGCGGGCAACGACCGCGCGGCAGCGCATCCTCACCGCGGCCAAGGAAGAGCTGGTAGCGACCGGAGAGCTGGAGGTGGCCGGCGTATGCCGCCGGGCCGGGGTGAGCATCGGTTTGCCCTATCGATACTTCGACAATCGCAGCGCCTTGCTGGTTGCCGTGGTGGACGAGTTTTATCTCCAGCTGTGGCAGGCTGCGCTGGGCCCTGAGTATCCCCAGTCGAGCTGGGCCGAGCGGGAGCAAGCACGCATCAAGGACTGGGTCGCGTTCCTGTACACCGAGCCGCTGTCGGTTCTGGTTCTCGGCGGTCTCACCGGTGACTCCGCAGTGGCTGCGGCCAACCAGCGGCAACTGCGCGAGATCACCGATGTGGGCGCGACCAATATCGCTCGCGCACAACGCAACGGCGAGCTGAGCGCCAGCCGCGACCCGCAGCTGCTTTCGGCGGCGGTACTGGCCGGAGTCCATGCCGCCACCGCCACGGCTCTCGAGCGCGACGAGCGTCCCACACCCCACGACCTGGCCATCGAAATCTGGCTGTTTGTCAAAGGCGCTGTCGGCCTCCGTAATTGAAGAAACCAACGAAGCGAGGAGACGACCGTGAAGACACCGAGGACAATTGATTCTATCGACGACCTCTCGCGGGACCTGGCGGCACGCTACCGCCGCACGAACAGCGCCGGGGAGCACGTCGACGCAGGCATTGTCGATGCCGATCTGGCGGAAATCACCCGGCACGGATACCTAATCCTGCCCAACCTTCTCACCGCCGAACAGTGCGCCGAGATACGGCATGCTGTTGAACCGCTCCTGGGTGAACAGGGCCGCAACAACTTCGAAGGAGTCAAGACCCGCCGTGTTTACAGCGTGATGGCCAAAACCCGGGCCGTCGATCGGCTGGTCGACCATCCCCGAGTGCTCGCGCTCCTGGACCGGTTGCTGGACCCCAACTACCTGCTTTCTCAACTGCAGGTCATCGACATCGGAACTCACGAGCAGGCCCAGATCGAGCATTTCGACGACGGCATGTATCCCGTTGCGAGACCGCGACCGGCGTTGTCGGCCGCAACCGTATGGGCCATCGACGATTTCACCGCAGACAATGGAGCCACCGTGGTGCTACCCGGCAGTCACACCTGGGACGATCTGCGACGACCGGACAGCGCAGATGCGCGCGACATCGCGGTCATGCCCGCCGGGTCATGCGTGTTCTTCTTGGGCACCTTGTGGCACGGTGGCGGCGCCAACTCCACCACCGGGAACCGGCTCGCCATCACTGCCCAGTACTGCCAACCCTATCTGCGCCCCCAAGAGGCATTCACACTCTCGACGCCGCCCGATATCGTGCAACAGGTGAGCCCCGATCTGCAGCGGATGCTCGGTTACAGCATCCATCCCCCATTTGTCGGCGCGGTCAACGGAATGCACCCACTGCGCCTGCTGCGCGGTCTGTGAAGGCTCTCGTCCACGGCGAGTCCCGTTCGTCCAGGCGCACTTTCAACGTGATCCGACCCGAACCACCTCCCGGCACGCGAGCGGGTCAGGAGCTTAACCAACGCGACACCACGCTCCGGCCTCCGAGCGCCCGATAAGCGTGCTGCGGCTCTTCTGGACCTCGTCGATCAGGCGTTGGGCCAGGGTGTCCACTCCGACCTCCGTCGCGGTGGCTGCACCCTGTATCTCCATGGCCGGGACAAGCGTCTCGATGATGTCGACCACGGCGCGCAGCCAGACCTCAGCTCCGTCCCCTGCCCCGAGGAAAGTCCGCATACTCAAGGTCGGCGCCGGCAAGCCCGCGTCGGAAAACGCGCTGTGCAGCCGATCAGCCATGTTCCAGGAACTGCCCGCCCGGTCTGTCGTCTCGACGATCCATCGACAACATCGGTCGTAGGTCGGCGCCGGCGGAGATGAGCGGGCGGCACGCCAGTCCGGCTCGTGAAAGACAACGATCCCGCCGGGCGCCAGATGCCGAGAAAGCCGGCGAAGCATCGCTGCGGGATCTGGCTGAAAGACCAAAACGTAGCGACCGATGATCGCGTCGAACGGCCGGTCGAAGGTCAACTCGGCGGGGTCACCGGCGAGAAAGCGGACGGTTTCGGACAGGCCCCGTGCCGACGCGGCTGCTGTTGCCGCGCTCACTGCGGCCGTCGCGGTGTCCGTTCCGACAACATGACCGCCCGGCGCCGTCAGGGCCGCGGCAAGAAAAGCAACGTCACCGGCACCGCTGCCAACGTCCAGGACCCTCATGCCTGGCTTCACGCCGGCGGTCACCAAGTACTCCCGGGTGACCGAGTCCAGTAGCTCGGCCTGGCGACCAAGACGGCCCAACTCGTGATCTGAGTGGCCCAGTACGTAATGGCGTTGGTTCACCTGATGCGCCTCCCTGCGGCCGAGGATATCTTCGGTTCCAGGTTAATCCTGGCAACCAGCATTCCTCAGCCACCCGGGCAAGCCTGCGGGTCAACAAGATTCCACCGCCCCCAGACAAACAATCTCGAACTCCGTAAGATTCGGCTCGAACTCGGAGGAGTTCGAATCGGACGTTCGGCGGAGGTGACGGCGATTGTGGCCCGCGACCTCGATAATGACCAGCAGCCGCTACCCCGATCCAGTCTTTACGATCTGCCCAGAAGAGCCGTCCTGGCGGCGCCACTCCTAGCCGCCCTGCCCGTGGCCTGTTCACAGCCGGGGCAGCGCGAGGTCGGGTCGCCTCAATCCGGGCCCGGGCACTACGCCGAAGACGTTGCCCGGGCTGCCAGGCACCTGGTCGACGTCACGCCCGAAGCCCAGCGCGCCGATCTGCTGGTCCCTTTCGACAGCGCTTCCCGCACTCGCGGACGCGACACCGGCCAGACCGAAGCGTTCTGCGCGGTCCTGCAGTGGTGCCCGCTGGGTCAGGGCATCGCGGTCTGTTCGATGGACATAGCGCAGCGCACAGCCTTGCACGCACTTCTCGATCGGGCCCTGTCGCCCAGCGGATACCAGGCCGTCGTCGCCGTGCTAAACCGAAACCGCGTCATCGGCGAAATGGAGGACGTCGGCGACAGCGGGGTGGTCGACCGAATCCTGCAAACCGATCCCACGGCTACCGGCGCGGCATCGATCTTCGATGTGGCGCCGAACCCCGATCCCTCCAAGCCGTGGTATCCAGTCGTCGGCGGCGCCAAGGAGCTCCTCGGAGCCGGTACGGTTGTCGACTGGAGCTGGAATCCGCCGCCCGGCCTGGCCGCTCGTTACCAGCAATTCTGCGACTACACCATCGCGATCATCGGCAATCCCGGAGACGACTCGTGGGCCATCCGCTTCGAAGGCCACCACATCACGGTCAACGTGACCTTCCTCACCAACGCCGATGGGCAGCGCGAGGTGCACTCCACACCGCTCTTCGTCGGGGCCTTCCCCATGGTCATTCCCGAAGATCCCTTCGCGCCCGAAGATATTGCTTCACAATGGCATTGGGCCAAGGGCCAGGTGCTCATGCTGAGCGTCGTGCACCATCTGCGGGAATTCTGGCGCAAGGTGCCTGAAACGGCCCGCGGCGATGCGTTCATCGGTACGGACTTGTTGACGCAGGCACCGCCGCTGGTCCTGGACACGCCGCCCTCGTCGCTGATCGCGGCGTTGTCCCCCGGGGTGAACCAGCAGGCGATCGCCGCGTACCCGCACGTCGAGATCCGGCCAGGCGAGTTGCCTGAAGAAGCGCTGTGGAACCTCCGCCAAGCCTTTGGATTCTACACCGGCGCAATGAATTCCAGTATCGGCCCCGGCTACCTGGCGCGCTTCGACCAAACGATCCACGAGGACCGGCCCCTGACTCTCTCCTGGGCCGGGGGTCCCCTGGATCAGATTGGCTCTCACCACTTCACCTACGCGGTGGTCGACGACCTGTTGCTGGAAGTTCTGCAGAGCAACCAGTATTCGATACAGCACGACCCCGAATTCACCGGGAACCACCTCCACTCCATGCTGCGCGATCTGAGTTTCGACTGGGACGACCCGATGCATCGCCATCAACAGCACGACCACACGACACCGTCGGCCCCGAAGTGACGTCCACCAATCAGAGCCCCGACGCGGGTCCACCGCGGGTACTCATCGTCGAAGATTCAGTTGCCATTCGGGAGATGGTCGTCGAGGCTCTTGCCGATGCCGGTTACGTCAGCGGCGGCCGCGCCGACGGCGGAGGGCTGGAAGACGTATTGGCCGCCTTTCGGCCGGATGCGGTTGTGCTCGATGTGATGCTGCCCGGTCGTGACGGGTTCGCGCTCATCGACGTCGTGCGCGGTTACGGTGACGCCGGCATCGTGCTCCTCACCGCGCGAGACGGCCTGGAGGACAGGCTGCGTGGGCTCGACAGCGGAGCCGACGACTACGTTGTCAAGCCGTTTGAGATCGCGGAGTTGTTGTCGCGGGTCGCGGCAGTGCTGCGACGCAGAGGCCGGGTCTCGTCGGCCATCCAACTCGGTGACCTCGTCCTCGATGTCGATGCAGCGACCGCGAGCCGTGCCGGAGCGGTGCTGGACCTGACCGCCACCGAATTGCGGTTGTTGTCCTATCTGACCGATCAGCGCGGTCGCGTGGTCAGCAAGGACCAAATTCTGGCCGCAGTTTGGGGATATGACGCCTACGACCCCAACCTTGTCGAGGTGCACATCAGCGCCTTGCGCCGAAAACTGGAGGTCCACGGGCCACGCATGCTGCACACCGCACGCGGTATCGGCTACCGACTGTCGGCGAGCACGTAGTGAGCCAGGCCCTCACGTCGACACCGTCACTGAGCCGACGTGTGACGCTCGCCGTTGTCGGACTCATCGCCGTGTTGTTGGTTCTGGTAGGTGTCGCATTCGATGCGCTCTTCGGGGCCCAACTCACCGATGATCTCGATGACGAACTGGCCGACCTGTTCTACGATGCGCCCGCCTTGACCGAGGCGGGACTGAGCTCGAAAGAGCTGGTGAAAGTATTGCGGGGACCTGACTTCCGGGTGCAGGTCGTCGACGCCGATGGCGCAGTCTTCGGCGACCCCGAGATCGTTCCCGCGGAACAACATTCACATCCCCTTCCCAAGCCTGTTCCGGTCGATGTCGGCCCGTCCACGCCACTCCCCTGGGGGGATCTGCCCGGCCAGAAAGTGACCGGCACCCTGTCCGACGGCTCGTTACTGACCATCGAAGCGGACACTCGCAGGATCACGCATACCCGCGAAATCACCCGGCGCAACATGCTCTTCGGTGCGCTCGGCACGCTGGCAGTAGCGGCACTGGCGGTGCGCCTGGTGGTAGCGCGAGCGTTGTCGCCTTTGCAGCGCCTGAGCGCCACGGCTGTCGGAATCACGCATGGCGACCGGGGCCGCCGGATTCACCCCGATCGACCGGGCACCGAACTCGGCAAAGCGGCCGAGGCTTTCGACTCGATGCTCGATGCGCTGGAATCCGCCGAACAGGACGCCAAGGACTCCGCCGCCACGGCTCACCGTGCAGAGGCGCAGGGCCGACAGTTTCTCTCTGATGCCGCCCATGAACTTCGAACCCCACTTACCGGTATTCAGGTCATCGCCGACCAACTGATCGCCGGAATCGCAACCCAGCCCGACAGCACCGACAGCACCGGCAGCACCGACGTACCGGGGACACGGGCTCAACGGCACGCCGAGTTGTTGGGCAGCGAGACCCGCCGGGCCGCCCGGCTGATCAATGAGTTACTCGACTTTGCCCGCATCGACGCCGGGCTCAGCCTGCGTCCTGAACGCACCGACCTCGGAGACATCGTGGCCACCGAAGTCGACCGGGCCGCGATGTTGGCACCCGACCTGAACGTGCGGCACACCGGTGAGCGGCACCTCTACATTGATGCGGACCCGGCCCGGGTCGCGCAGATACTCTCAAATCTGCTCAACAATGCCCGCCGCCACAGTCCGGTTTCCGGGCAGATCACTGTCAACGTCGAAAAGACGGCAGATACGGCAGAAGTCACGGTTACCGATGCCGGACCCGGTGTCGCCGAGAGTGACCGGGAGAAGATATTCGACCGGCTGGTTCGCCTCGACGCGGCCCGAGACCGTGACTCTGGGGGCGTCGGGCTCGGACTGCCGATCGCGCGCGCGCTCGCCGAGGCCCACAACGGAACGCTTGTCTGCCTGCCCAGCGACGTCGGCGCCGCGTTCCGATTGTCGCTACCGATCAACCCCACCCTGAAGCCTGCCTGAAGAGATCCGCGTATTCACCCCTGACTTCAGGTTCGCTTCAGCTGGCCCCGCAAGCATTCAACAGCGTAAGTACTCGACAGACGCCGCGGGAGGATCTGATGTCCACAGCTCACACCCGACGGTCGTGGAACCAAGGAGTTGTTCGATCATGACCGCATCTGGCACAAACACCCTCGTATCCGAAGACGCCGCTGCCGTGGGCGTCGATCAGCATCCTCAGCGCGACGCCCATCTCCCTAGAACCGGCGCCCATCTCCCCAACGCCGTGGTGCGCTGTCTGGCCGAAGGGATCGGAACGCTGTTTCTGGTCTTCACCGTCGGTGCCAGCGTTCGCAACGGCAGCGTCCTTGCGCCACTGGCCATCGGCGCGGTCCTGATGGCGATGATCTACGCCGGTGGACACATCTCCGGCGGTCACTACAACCCGGCGGTGACGGTGGCTGCGTTAGTACGGGGACGCATCGAACTGCGCGACGCAGTCGGCTACTGGATCGCCCAATTCGTCGGGGGATTGCTCGGCGCCGGGGCGGTGCTGATCGCCGTCGCCCCCGGGCAGGTCGAAGCGCTCAGCTTGTCAGGACACGC
Source organism: Mycobacterium sp. (assembly GCF_049608025.1). Taxonomy (GTDB): domain Bacteria; phylum Actinomycetota; class Actinomycetes; order Mycobacteriales; family Mycobacteriaceae; genus Mycobacterium. Next base: position 17,505 of record NZ_JBMYXC010000035.1, read on the forward strand.
GCTGGTGGCCGCATTCGTCGTCGAACTGCTGTTCACCTTCGCCCTGTGCTACGTCGTGCTCAACGTCGCCACCAGCAAGGACCACCCCGACAACTCGTTCTACGGACTGGCGATCGGGTTCACCGTGATAGCCGGCGCCGTAGCCGTCGGCGGCGTCTCCGGCGCCGCGTTCAACCCCGCCGTGGTAGTCGGCGGAGTCGCGATGGGCTTGTTCAGCGCACCACTGCTGCTGACGTACATCGGCGCACAGGTCATCGCCGGTACTGCCGCGGGTTTCGCGTTCCGCGCCCTCAACCCCGACGACAAGTAGGCCCCCGGCGCCGTTTCGCGCCACGCGGCCCTTCTCTCACCCGTCCACCGGTAGGAGGAGGGCCGCTCTGCTGGATGCGGGTGCCCGCCCGGCGATCCACGCATGGGCGCTAGTGTGCGGTGTCGGCTTCATCGCCAAGTCGATAGAAATGTCGAGTGATCCAATGACTGCAGCAGCAGAGCCTTCCGAGCTCGAATCGCGGGTCGGCCATTACTACCAAATGGACGACACCTACCTGGTCGGCCGGGAGAAGGTCCGTGAGTACGCCCGTGCCGTGCAGGACTACCACCCCGCGCACTGGGATGTCGCGGTCGCGGCCGGGCTGGGCTACTCAGGCCTGGTGGCTCCGCTGACCTTTACCTCGGCCCCGGGAATGTCCTGCAATCGCCGGATGTTCGAGTCGGTGGTCGTCGGCTACGACACCTACCTGCAGACCGAGGAAGTCTTCGAACAGCACCGCCCCATCGTCGCCGGCGACGAACTGCAGGTCGACGTCGAGCTGACGTCGGTGCGCAGGATCGCCGGCCGGGACATGATCACCGTGACCAACACGTTCACCGACAACGCCGGCGAGCGGGTGCACACGCTGCACACCACTGTCGTCGGCGTTACCGCAGAGGACCTCGATCCCACGATCAAGACCGCGGTGCAGAACGCGATGATGCACGACGTCGACTTCTCCGGTGTCAGTACATTCGATACCGAATACCGCAAGACGGTGCGGCCAGACAGTGCGGTGCGGATCGCCGAGGGAGGCATGACCCGGACCCCGGGCACGCCGTCCTTCGACGATATGAAGGTCGGCGACGAGCTTCCGGCGCACCACACCCGACTGTCCCGGGGCGATCTGGTGAACTATGCCGGTGTGGCAGGGGACGCCAACCCGATTCATTGGGACGAGGACATCGCCAAGCTGGCGGGGCTGCCCGATGTGATCGCCCACGGAATGCTGACCATGGGTTTGGGTGCCGGATTCGCCTCCGCATGGTCGGGCGACCCCGGTGCGGTGACTCGCTACGCGGTACGGCTGTCTGCGCCCGCGATCGTGTCGGCCACCGAAGGCGCCGACATCGAGTTCAGCGGCCGGATCAAGTCGCTGGACCCGGCGACCCGCAGCGGGGTCGTAATCGTCGCCGCCAAGTCAGGTGCCCGCAAGATCTTCGGCCTGGCGACCATGAACATCCGCTTCCGCTGAGATCACGCCGCTGCGGCCGATCGTCCCCGCCGATCGGATTCTTTTGATGCCGTAACCAGGGGGTGCGGCTACCGTCGATCTGGTGATGATGGGATCGCGCGTCGCCTATGCCTGCGTCGCCGGCACCGTTGCGCTCTCCCTCGCTGCGATCCCTTCGTGTGGATCCGCCGGGCGAGCACCGCTGGACACCAGCACCGCGACTACCAGCACGGCGACCACCAGCACGGCGGGGAAGCCCACAGTAACCTCGATCCCGCCAGTCGAAGCTCCGGCCGGGGAATTCGCACTTGTCGCCCAATTGGTGAACGATGCGATCGCGGCGCATCGGCTGCCCGGCGCGGTGGTTCAGATCGGGCACGCCGGCAAGGTCGTCTTTCGCCAGGCTTTCGGCTCACGAAAGCTCCCCGGCGAACCGGGACTGGAGGGTTCGCCCGCGCCCGCGGAACCGATGACCGAGGACACGATCTTCGACCTGGCATCGTTGACGAAGAGCCTTGCGACGACGCCTGCCGTTCTGCAGCTCTACGAGCAAGGCCGAATACAACTCGACGATCCCCTCCAGAAGTACCTGCCCGATTTCAACCCGACGAACGACCCGCGACGGGCTCGGGTGACGCTGCGCATGTTGCTCACCCACACGTCGGGAATAGCGGGAGACCTGAGCCTGGACGGCCCCTGGGGGCTGGATCGGGCCGACAAGGCCGAGGGCGTTCGCCGAGCGCTCGCCGCGTGGGTGGTGTTCGATCCAGGAGAACTGTTTCACTATTCCGACATCAACTTCATCCTTCTCGGCGCACTGCTCGAAAAGATCACCGGCGAGCCCGTCGACATCTACGTCGAGGACAACGTATTCGCACCCCTCGGCCTGGCCGACACCTACTACCTTCCCCCCGCCAAAGCCTGTGGGCCGCATCGGATCACAGGGACGGCGATATCTTTAGATCCGAGCGCACCCGCAGTGGATCGGTGTCCGGCAGGCACCTGGACCACCGACCTCTTGGCGCGCGTCGCACCAACGGCACGCAACGAGGACAGCCGAGACGATCCTGCCAAGAACCCGGACTTTTACCATCTGCTTCGCGGCACCGTGCATGACCCGACGGCACGCCGCATGGGTGGAGTGACCGGCAGCGCCGGGATGTTCTCGACGGTGCACGACGTCGGACGGTACGCGCAAGCCCTCCTCGACCGTCTCGCCGGCCGCCCGAGCCCGTTTCCGCTGAGGCAGTCGACGGCGAAATTGATGACCACTCCGCAACCGCCCGGAACCACCGCTGCCCAAACGGACCCCCTACTCGCTCCAAACTATTCGGCGATGGCAGGACAGCCACTCCGCGGCCTGGGCTGGGATATCGATACCGCCCACTCGACGCCGCGAGGCACGGTCTTTCCCGTCGGGAGTTTCGGCCATACCGGCTTCACCGGGGTGACGCTGTGGCTCGACCCGCGTTCAGACACCTATGTAGCGGTCCTCGCGAACGTGATCCATCAGCGCGGTGGTCCACCGATCACCCGGCTTAGCGGCGACATCGCCACGGCTGCGGCCCGAGCCCTGCATCTGTACGGCAACTGAGACCGTCTCGGTCCCGATCGACAAGCTGCGACACGGGCCCGGACTCAGACCGAATCCGGGGACGTCGGAGTTGCCGCCCGTAACCGCGCCGCCTCGCGCACCGCGGCCACGTTGGCCTTTCCCTGACGCGAGCCGGCCAGCTTTGCGGCGATGTGGTCACGCACGGTGACCGGCGCGTACGCGAGACCCGCATCCGCATCCAGGAATCCGGGTGCAGTCGAGATCACCGCATCGATATTCCCGTCCCGGAAAAACGCGGCAGAACGCCTCCGTTCGAGGTAACCCTCAACAACCGGTGGCTTCACCCGGTGCAGCGTCGACATCCAACGGTCATTAGTGATACGTGCGGTGAGGTCGCCGAGGTTCACCAGCAGCGCGCCGTCCATCGGGGACACGTCATGCCACCGTCGGTCAGTACCCAGCACCTGCAATCCGGGAACCTGGTCTGCCCACAGCACCGTGACTATGCCGAAGTCCGTGTGCTCACCCATTCCGGTCGGCCCGCCCTCGACGGTGGGAGTGCCCTCGGGCAGCGCATAGTTGTTCATCCGCAGCACATCGTTGGAGTGGTCGGTGATCCTCTGGAAATAGTTGGGGGCTAGAGACAGAGCGGCGCAGAAGATGTCGGTCAGGACGCTAGCGACGCGACTCGCCTCGGCGAAGTAGGCCGTGACCCGGTCCTGGAACTGCGGCAACTCGCCCGGCCACACGTTGATGCCGTAATCGGCCTCGTCGAGGTCGAGCTCGGTGAACGAACGAGCCTCCACCCCGACGTTGAAAGCTTCAAAGAAATCATTCATCCGGGTCGCGGATTCCACGCCGAGGGAGAGGCTCAGTGACTCGGTCTTCGGCGGGCTGTACCCGCGGTTGGCCCTCGCGTCCCGGTAGGACATCTTGGTGGCAGCGTCCAAGTCGAAGAACTGATCCATCGCGCCGGCCAGGTCGTGGAGAATCTGCGGGGGCGTGGCATGGCCCAGAATCTGCAAGAAACCGACCCGGCGGCAAGCGTCGTCGACGGCCTCAGCCACCGCACGCTTGGCTACTTCCTCGCCGCCGCTGACCCACGGTGTGATGTCGATCGCTGGTACGTGGAACGTGTTCGACCCCATGTTTCCCGTTGCGAGCGAACTCAACTCAAAAGATTTCCGAAATCATGCAGCGCACGGATCCCCCGCCGTAGGCCTCGATGGTCTGCACATCTCCCACGAGAATCTCGCTGGATTTCTCAATCTCGGCTTTTTGCCCAATGGTCAGCACGTTGAAGGTCGAGTGCGTCATCACGGTGTAGTGCTTGTCGTCAGCGCCGAGTACCTCTATCTCGTTGCCCGCAAAGTTGTCTATCTCGTGCTCAGAGACTGCAAGAACTTCCTTGCCGCTCTCGGTCAACTCGTCGACGACCATCTTTCGTTCGTCCGGGTCGTCGATGGCTTCCAGGCAAACGACTGCGTACTTCTCGCCGATCGCCATCATCACGTTGGTGTGGTAAATCGCGACACGTTGCCCGCGGTAGTTCTGGAATCCATGGAAGGGCACGGCCTTGAATCCGAAGTCCTTGCAAAATTGGCCGAAGAGCCCCTCGTCAGCACGCTCAGAAAGACAGCAGTAGGCCTTCTTGTTGGCGCGATCGAGCACCATCGCCCCAGTGCCCTCGAGGAAACGGCCTTCCTTCTCGTACTTGGTGTAGTCATAGATCTTCACATGGTCCCGTGCCATGTCTTCGACCAGTGCACCGAGGAATTTGATCCGCTCGAGCCGACGATCCTCGGCGAACATCGGGCACAGGACGAGCCTGTCGCCCTCGAGGGAGACGAACCAGTTGTTAGGGAAGATGCTGTCCGGAGTGTCATAAACAGCGTCATCATCCTGAAGGACGTGGACGTTGATTCCCTTACTCCGCAGCTTGTCGACGAATCCATCGAACTCGATGAGTGCCTTCGCCTGGACAATGTCGTGCTTCTCTCCGAGGTTCTTCTGGAAGAAGTCATTGGCAGCCGTCTCTGCGTTGAAGTAGAACGAACAGGGCCGGACCATGGCGATGTTTCGGGTGATTTGACTGGCCATCCTGGAATCCTCCCCCAGCCAAGGTCAATGGGCAGCTGAAGTTTGTAGGTTCTCAGTTTTCGCCTATCCGGCGGTGTCGTAACCGGGAAGCTCCTGCGGCGGCCCGGTCGGACTACGTTGCTGTTGAGGCGCCCGTGCTCAGACGCCCGTGCTCAGATCGTGCCGAGCTCGCGGTAGAAGGCGAGTGCGTGCTCAGCCACCGCGGCGGCGCGCTCCTCATAGACCAACAGCGAGGCACCCGGCACGACCTTGAACCCGCGGCAATCCGGGAGCTGATTGGCCATCGGTCTCGCATGCTCGATCGGAAACGTCGGGTCGTCCTCACCCCAGACGAACAACACCGGCACATCGAGCCGGGTGTGGCCGATGGCGAGGCCATCCACCATTCCCCAGTCGATGCCCCAGAGGTAGCGGTTGATTCCCGCGACGCGCTCCCGGGAGCGCAACAGGGGCTCGATGATCCGCAGCCGAAAATCGCCATCGAGCAGGGACTTGTCGGTAAAGCACCCCCCAAAACCCATCGCGCTGCGGACGAAGGTTCGCGAGCGGAGCAGCTGCTGGAACACCCGCGCCGCCCCCGGCAGCTTCGTGACCGTCTGGAACATCTCGATGTAGGGCGGCCGGTGCCCGGGGATCTCGGTGTTGGTCAGCACCAGACTTGCGATGCGGGACCCAGCTTGGAGCGCCGCCGCCCGGGCGACCGTTGCGCCGGTGTTCTGCGCCAATACGTGCACCGTCGGGTCACCGAGCGCATCGAGGAACGAGTTGAGCCGCCGGGCCTGCCCGCGAAAGTTGTAGTCCGTGTCAGGACTGGTGCGGGTCTGTCCCGCGCCAGCCTGATCAATCACGACGCACGTGAAGTGCTCCGAAAGTATCGGAACGAGCTTCACCCAGGTGGCCGATGACAAGGGCCAGCCGTGCACGAACACCAGCGCCGGCCCGGATCCGACGCGCCAGTACGCCATCTCGGCGTCACCGACATCCTGGTAGAGCGGTTGCTGTTCGAAGATGACGCCCACGGTACCCCCTGTTTCACCGCGATCGTCGACCGCTCTCAGCACGGAATTCCCAACCCCCAAGTGGGCGAATGGTGACTCATGCCATAGCCGTGACTTCTGCCATAGCATTCCCCGAAAATTGGTGAAAAGCACCACACAACAGTTCCTAAGCGTGACCAGTCCGTTATAAAGAGGGGGTCGCATTGGCGCATTGCTAATCACGGCACAGGCTGCTCAAACGCGCAGCTAAGGCTAATCTCAGCGAACTACATTAGAATCACCGCGAACTTCACGTCCTTGACCTGCGGGTTCGCTGTTTTTAGATAACTGCCGCGGGGCGTAACGTCGGCGCTATGCCAACATTTAACGTAAATACAGTCGATTGGGACGAACTCTACCGCGGCGACGCCGCCTACGCGCCTGGTGACCCGGGTTGGAATATCGGAGAAATGCAACCCGAAATTGCCGCCCTCGAACGGCAAGGACGATTCGAAAGCCCCGTGCTGGATTCAGGTTGCGGCATCGGCACTACCGCATTGACACTGGCGGCAAAAGGATACGATGTCGTCGGTCTCGATCTCTCCCACGACGCCATAAACAAAGCAAGAAAATCCGCCCACGAACGCGCCCTGCACGCGCAATTCCATACTGCAGACCTCAGTAAATCCACCGGCTTCGAAAGCCATTTCAATACCATTGTCGACGGCCTCGTCTTCCACTGCCTACCCGACGAACTGAGAGACGGATACATCCGGTCCTCGGCACACGCCCTCAAACCAGGCGGAAGGTTCTTCGCGCTGGTCTTCGCGACCGAAGCCTTCCCACCCGACGCGAACTTCGGCCCACGGCCATTCACCGAACAACAACTGCGGGACATCGTCGGGCGCCATCTCATTGTCGACGAAGTTCGACAGGCTCGATCATGGGTCAATGTCCCCAAGTCCCTGCCGGCCGGCTTCGAATACCGAAACATCACCATCGGCTCTGACGGTCACGCCCAACTACCCTCCTGGCTGGTCTCTGCCCATCGCGCCAAATAGCACTCCCCACCAGCCGGATCGGCGGCTAGCCTGCCGAGTCGGCTGGTGGGAAGATTGAGCCATTCCAGAACCCCTTATGGCGCAGGCGCCCTAGGCTCGCCAGAGCCGCAGCTCAGGCCACACTGCTACTGCGCTCGTACCGCAACACTTTGCCGCCATGCCGGATCGTCTTTATCCGCACGCATCCATCGTGGTAGACGTGCCGGATCTCCCGGCATCCGCAGGAATACTTGAAGTCGTCATACAGCAAGCCCTCATAGTCATCTTCGACATGATGATCGCCGTCTGCGGCGTGCCCGCAAGGCGCTGTTTTCTTCTTAAAGTACGTAGTGGCAACAACCATCGGCCCGCCTCCTTCAATATCGCGCGACTGTTCTGGGTCGCATCGGAAATACGCCGAGCGGGCCCGCGCGGGCACACTTGCGACGCCGAAAGCCGTTGGTTCGACCGCCCGCTTCCACCAGTCAGGGTGCTTGGCGAACCTGAGCGTGACCGTCTTCATTAGCCGTGAACATGCTGAGTGTTGGTCGCGGCTGAAAGCCGGGCGAGCCGATCAGGTTGGCTCAGGACACGATCCCGAACGGGCGGTCAACCTGCTTCCCGTGTCCCCATCAGCTTGAGCAGCGTCGCCGTTGCGATCTTGACGCCGAGGGGGATGGCATCGAGGTCCACTTGATAGTCCGGGTTGTGATTGACATAGGGCACCTGCATGCCCCTCGCCTGCGCCTGCTGAACGTGCTCCGGTTTCGCCGTGCCCACGTACAGGAACAGATAACGACTCTTCTCGTTCTCCAGGACCAGATGGTGGAAATCCTCCGACCCCATCAGCTTCGGGATCTCAGCGAGCACAGCATCGTCGCCGAGCAACTCCCTGAGCGCAGGCGCTATCGATTCGGCCAGTTCCCCATCATTCGACAAGACCACCGAGCCGCCCTTCATCGCGGTAGTGGGGTACTTGGATTCGGGCAAACCGTATGCCGCGGCGATGGATTGGTTGATGCGATCGATGGCGGCAAGCATCAGCTCCCGGTCCTTCGGGTCGTACCAGCGCAGATTGATCTTCACCAGCGCCGAATCCGGAATCACGTTGTTGTCGTCGCCGGCCTGCAGCGAACCCACCGTGAGGACCGCTGCGTGGAGCGGGTCGACGCCCCGACTGACGATGAACTGATACTGAATCACCGCTGTGCACGCCATCAATACCGGGTCCTTGGCGAGATGCGGTGACGACCCATGTCCGCCGATCCCGCGAAAGGTGACATCCAATTGGTCGGTGCCGGCCAGGGCCGGTCCGGCGCTGCACGTCGCCAATCCGGTAGGAATCGGCGCGGTATGCAAACCGATGAGATAGTCCGGTTTCGGCACACCGCGTTCATAGAGACCGTCGCGCACCATCGCGGTCGCCCCCAAAATCAACTCTTCGGCCGGCTGACCGAGCAGAACGAGCGTGCCGTGCCAGTCGGACTTGTGCTCCGCCATTGCTTTGGCCACACCGATGAGCCAGGTTGTGTGTGCGTCGTGCCCGCACATGTGCCCCACCGGCACTTCCTCTTCCGGACCACCGAGGGTCGTGCGCTTGACGGTCGCTGTGCTTGCGTAGGGCAACCCGCTGGCCTCTTTGACCGCGTTGGCGTCCATATCGGCCCGATACATGACAACCGGTCCCTCACCATTCTCGAGGATCCCCACCACTCCGGTCTTGCCGATGCCGGTCTTCACGTCGTACCCGAACGATCTGAGTTCTTTTTCGACGATTGCTGCCGTACGGACCTCCATGAATCCGAGTTCTGGATTCCGATGAATGTCCTTGAAGATGTCCACCAAACGGTCGGCGTCGGCGTCGATAGCGTCGTTCAGTCGCGCGTTCATCCGAGCTCCCTCGTTGAGTTGGCGATCCCAATCTAGCGGCGTGCCAACGCGACGGTCCGAGGATCGCGAAGCTGAGCGCCCAAGTGTCCGGGTAGGGATCTCAGTTTTTCCTGCGGAAATCGCTGGGCGCCATGCCTTCCCGACGTTTGAACGCGTGCGTGAAGTTCGCCGTCTCGGCATATCCCAGACGCTTGGCGATCTGCGCCACAGGGGTGTCTTGCTCCAGCAATTCGATGGCCAACCCGCGCCGGACCTCGTCGAGCAGCGCCCGGAACGACGTCCCCTCGTTAGCCAGGCGACGGCGCAGCGTCCGCGGATCGATATGCAGTTCGTCGGCTACCGTCTGCATCGACGGAAGTTCGCCTGGCTGGTGCCGCAGCCGACTGCGGACCTGCCCCGCGACTCCGACCCGCGACAGTCTGCGGCCGAGCAGTTCCCCGCACTGGCGACTGAGCAGGCGCGCGGTATTCGCATCGGCCAAGGGCGATGGCTGATCCAGAAATGTTCGCGCCATGGCGATCCGGTTGCCGCGCCGACCGGGATACACATCGCCGGGAGGAAGCCGCCACAACTCCGCGAGCTTGGTGGCCCGCTCGGTATCGAGCGTCGTTTCCAGCCACAGCGGAGCGAACCCGAGTTGCGCTCCGCGCAACGCGGCGACCAATCCGGCAAGGTCACGTTCAACGATGAATGCCCTTACATCGACGGGTAACTCGCTGTCGTCGGCGACCAGATAGGTGTATTCCTCGTCGGTCTCCACCGAGAACCGCAAGTGTGTCGGGGACAGTGCCAGGAACGGCAAGGCCGACTCCACGCCCTCCCGCACCGTCGGGCAGGCCAGGATCAAAAAGCCGATGACCCCCGCGCGGCCCAGTGTGGAGTGCGGTCCCACCTCGAGGCCGGCTCCCGGTCGATCGCCAAGCCGGGTCATCAAGTTGCGGATGACATCGAACTCCTGGTGAGCCCAGATCTCGGAGTTCTCGTCGTCGAGTTCCGCTTCGGTCAAACCGCTGCCGGCGAGGCACTCCGCCGCGGTCATCCCGTTGGCGATGCCGGCCTGCACCATGATGCGGACGCCCTCGGTGCCCCGGGGCACCGCCCAGCACGGGCCTGTTTCCACTGTCCGAAAATACCAAATTGCTGTCCCGTAGGAACATTCCTTTGCCCAGACTTCCTACCTACCGTGGTATTCATGACGACCGCTATCGCCGTCGGCCAGGAACAACGTCTCGCCGATGATCTCCAGGATCTGTACCGACTGACCAAGGCACAGGTCGGTGACGAGGACCTGGCCCACATCCGAAACGTCACCGCCTACGGCCAGGCGATCAACGCCCGTCGGCTCGAGCTCTTGCGCGACGGTAGCCCCAAGGCCGTCGGGCGTGCCGTGGTCCTCGAGATGCTCTACCGCCTGCTCCAGTTCTCCGAGCTGGGCCACAACATCATCCACGGCAGCTACGACCACCTGCCCAACTGCGGCGAATACCATTCAGAGCGCTACGAGTGGGACTTCAACGTCGACATCCGCCAATGGAAGGTGATGCACCACGAGGGGCACCACCCACACACCAACATCGCCGGCCGGGATCACGACCTCGGCTACAGCATCTCGCGCGCGATGGCTGGGCAGGACTGGTTCGGCCACCACGTCGTGCAGACCGCGGTGATCGGGGCGCTCGCCGCGACGGCACCCCAGAGCGCACCGTTCATGCTCGGCAACGTGACCCGGCACGTAGAAGGCCGGCGCTTCTTCAGCCGAAACCTGCTGCGCGCTCCGGTGCGCATCGCCCTGCGCGATGCGCGGGAGCGCTACCTGCGGGAGCCGCTGACCGCCGGTTCGAGCTTGCTGCCCGCCTTGCTGGCCAACTATCTCGGTGGAGTGGCCGGCTACATGTCGGTGTTCTTCCTCGTGGCGATCGAACATCACGCCGGCGAACTGGAGATGTTTCCCGACCCCGGTCCAGACGAGACACCGAACCAGTACTACGCGCGCCAGTTCCGCGCGACCAGGAACTTCGTCCGCAGTCCGCGCATCGATGACTTCCTGGAGCGCATCCTCACCGAAGAGGTGCCCTTCGAGAACCGCCCCGATTTCCGGATCTTCTACGGCGGCCTCGACACCCACATCGAGCACCACATGTTCCCGGACCTGCCGCCCAACCGGCAGCGCGAGATCGCACCCGCCGTGCGCACGATCGCGGCGCGGCACGGCCTGCCCTACCACGAAACGCCACTGCTGGAATCGATGCGGCTCTTCGCGAAGGCCATCACCGGCCTGTCGATCCCCTTGGGCGAGAGAGAGGTCGGTAAGCCGCTGCGCCTTCTGGCGCAACCCATGTCGCTGGCCCGCCGGCTGGCGTTCGGCGCGGCGTACAAGCCGCTGCCCGAAGGCCCCTACTTGGAGCAGCCGCGGTTCTACAACGTGCCGGCCAAGGTGTTGTCGGCCCACTCGGCGGCGAATGGGCAGGCACTCCACATTCGCGTGCAAAAACCGCGCGGCTGGGAGGACGTGCGCTGGGACGCAGGCGCTTTCGTCTCGGTCCGAGTCGAAGTCGGCGACGAGGTTCTGGTACGGCAGTACAGCCTGGTTCACGACAGTGTCAGCTCGGACACCATGGAGATCTGCATCAAACGCGTGCCCGACGGTCGAGTCTCCAACCAGCTCAACGACACCCTGCGGTCCGGCAAATACCTGACACTGGTCGGCGTACCCGCCAACACCGGTGGGATGACCATAACGACCCCCCCACGCAAGTCGCTGTTCATCGCCGGCGGCGTAGGGATCACTCCGATCATCAGCCAACTCCGAAAAATCGCCCGCGAAGCACCGGCATCCGACGCGGTGCTGATGTACTTCAACCGCGACGATCACTCGATCATCTTCGAGCGCGAGTTGCGTCAACTTGCCGACAGCTCGGGCGTTCGAGTCCACTTCTTCACCGATGAGCCGTCGCGCCTTCACGATGTCACCCAGGGAAAGCTGTCCCAGATTCTGCTCAAGCGCCATGTCCGCGATCTCGCCGACCGTGAGACTTTTGTCTGTGCGCCCCCCGCAATGATCGATCTCGCGCAACGCCATCTGGTTGGCCTGGGCCTCGATCCCGAGCGTTTCCACACCGAATCGTTCGCCCCGCCCACCCTTGACCGCCCCGCTGACGACGGCCGCAGATACACCGTCCGGTTCCGCCGCAGCGAACGTTCAGTCGAAATCGATGGGGCTACAACGCTCTTGGAGGCTGCCGGGCGCGCGGGCATCCGGGTGCCAACCGGCTGCCAACGGGGTCTCTGCGGCGCCTGTGTGTCGCCGAAACTGAGCGGTGCCATACAACTCGAAGCCGACCGCGGCTCGATGGAGCGCATCACCGTCTGCAACAGCCTCGCCTGTTCGGACATCGAACTGGACCTTTAGCCTAGGTTCGCTCAGATCCGGATTTCGGCGTGCTGCGCCGCAGGAGCGGAACACGGCTGCACTTCGGACTTATCCGACCATGTCAGACACCAGGCCCGCAGTTGGTGACAGGATTCCCTTATCGAGGCCCGGCGAGGGGCCGCGAACAAGGAGGGCATGTGACGGACAGTCCGAAGAAGACTTCCCAGGCGAAGAAGGAGTCGGCAGCTAAAAAGGCTCCGCAGCAAGCACCCCCTAAGAAACTGCGCGGTAAGGAGACGATCACCTCAGCCAGGCGGCTGGGTGGCTGGGATTTCGCTACCTGGCGCATGGCCACCGATGACCCCGTGATGCGCTCCACCATCATCGGTCTGCTGGTGCTGGAGAAGAGCCCGGACTGGGACGTGCTGGCGGATCGCTTTGAGCGGGCCACGCGTCTTGCGCCGGTGCTGCGCTCGGTCGTCGTGGAAGGTCCGCTCGACCTCCAGACCCCGCGGGTGGTCGTGGATCCGAACTTCGACATGTCCTATCACATGCGTCGTTTCAGCATGCCGAAGGGCTCGGGATGGGGTGACGTGCTCGCCGAGGCTCGCCGACAGAGCATGTCAGACTTCGACAAGGATCGGCCCCTCTGGCAAGTCACGGTCCTGGAGGATCTGCCCGGCGGCAGGTCGGCCCTGATCATGAAACTGCACCACGCCATCGCCGACGGTCAGGGGAGCGTCCAGCTCGGCCTGGCATTGTTCGACTTCGTCGAAGAGGGAACTGATCTCGGGCCGATGCCGCCGGCTCCGGAACCGGCCGTGCTGGATGACCGCGGCTTCATGCAAGCCGTGATCCGCAACAACGTCGGATGGGTTGCCAAGACCGCCGAGGACGCCGTCAAGGGCATCGGGCCGCTGGCCCTGTTCGCGATCAAGAGCCCGAAGCAGTTGATCAGCCAGGTCGTGGATACCGCCGCGTCGTTGGTGCGGTTCACCAAGATCCCATCGCCGCTCGGTCCGCTGTCACCGATCATGCAGGCCCGCAGCCTCAACTATCACTTCGCCACCATCGACATCGACTTCGCCCAGTTCCGCGCGGCCGCCAAGAAGCACGAGCGGACGGTCAACGACCTTTTTCTGGCCGCGATCAGCGTCGGCATGCACCGCTACCACGAGAGGATGGGGCATCCCGTCGACGAGCTACGCATGAACATGCCGATCTCGCTGCGGACCTCCGAGGACCAGACCAACGCGGTAACCATCGCGCGTTTCGAGATCCCCATCAGTGACGCCGTCGACGACGTGCTGGACGCGGCGGCACAGACGGTCCGCAGCTGGCGCGCCGAGCCGGCCCTGAAGCTGGCCGACTACCTCGCCGAGCTCAGCCGCTTCCTGCCGCCGGAACTGGTGTCGGCGGCAGCCCAGACCTCCGACTTGACCGCGTCCAATGTGCCCGGGGTACCGGCTTCGGTGTGGCTGGCCGGTGCCAGAGCAGAGCGGATGTACCCCCTGGTCGGGACGATCGGCGCGGCGGTTAACGTCACGATGCTCACCTACGAGGCCACCGCGAGCGTGGGGGTCAGCACCGATGACGCTGCGGTCGATGACCCGGAGGAGCTGGTGGCCAGTCTGCGGTACGGGTTCGGGGAGGTCATCGGCACCTCGGTGTCGGCGGGGGATCCGCTGGCCCCCGAGTGATCTTCCTCAATGCCGGACCACCTCGACGCGGGCCGGCACGTTCTTGTGCCAGGGGGTGCCGGCCAGCCAGTCCCTGCGATCCACCGAGGTGAGTTCGTTGGGCGCGACGCCGGTCTGAACCTGCGTTCCGTCCGCCGCGCGGTGGTGGGTGCCCAATCCGTTGGGCAGCGAAATATGGCCTGCCTGCATCATGGGACTCACCTCGACCAGGACGTCCGCGGCGCCACGCTCGGTCACCAGCCTGGCGGAATCACCGTCGGCCAGGCCGTAGCTCTCGGCATCGGTAGGGCTGATTCGCATCGCTCCTCCCGCGTCGCGACGACGCCAGGCCGGATCGCGGATGATGGTGTTCGCGGTGAACGACCGCCGCTCGCCGGCCGACAGCACCAGCGGGAACTCCTCGGTTGTCCAGACGCCCGGATCGTCGATGATTCCGCCGAGCTTCTCGAGCAGTTCGGGCACCGCGATCGTGAAGCGGCGATCGGTGCGGCTGACGTAGTTCCATACGTCCGTCCACTCGTCGACGGTGAACGTGAGGCCGGATCTGCGGTTCAGGATGGCCTCGAACAACTTCTCCCCGGGTTCGAAACCTGGTCCGGTAAATCCGGCGCGGCGGACCCCCTGCGGATTGTGCAGAGCACACAGATGCGCCGCCGCCCAGAGGCCGGCGGCCGGCCGGGCGCCATCGGGCAGCGTGGGCCCGAGCGTTTCGTACAACAGGTATGGCGCGAGCATGGTGATCGCAGGGTCCGCGGCGATGGCGGCGAAGAACGCGACGGTGAAACTGTGCCGTCCCCCCTGGGCGGCGGCACGGAGGGTGTCGATCGTTTTCGGGTCGACGACGCCGAGCGCACGGATAAGCCGGGCGTAGATCTCCGGTTCGCTCAATGTTCCGGGCAGTGGGTCAAGCACCGGAGCCCGTAGCTGAAAGACGTTGTGCGGGAATTCGAAGTTGAAGAAAGACGCCTCCCATTTCTCGAACTGCGAGCTCGCGGGCAGTACGAAGTCCGCAAGACGTCCGGTTTCGGTCAACGCGACGTCGACCACCACGGACAGGTCCAGTGCCCGCATGGCGCGTCGCCACCGCTCTGAGTCGGCCAGCGAATGTGCGGGGTTGGTGGCGTCGATCCACATGGCCCGCAGCCGATCTGGGTGGTCGGTGAGGATCTCCTCGGTGATCGAATTGCACGGGACCAGGCCGGCGATGATCGGCGCTCCGGTGACCAGGGTGCGATCCCCACTTCCGCCGGGCCCGATGACGGGTGCCAGCGCAGCGACGCGGGTGGCGGACCTGTCCAGAACGGCTTTGGCCATCCGGTTTGTGGCCGCGGCGGTGGTGCGTATCCCTGCCAACGCGCAGACCAGCTTGCCGACCGGCGCTGCCGTTGCCGCAAAGGCCCCTGCGAGAAGCAGTTTAGCCTTGGCCGGCAAGTTGTTGGGCGCGTGCTGCGGGCCATGCGGCGGCGGCCCGGTCAGTGGGATGAGGCTGGAATGCAGAAACATCGTGCCCGGCTCACCGAAATTTCCGGTGAGGATCCAGATCAGCTTGTTGAGATAGGACACCAGCGTGCTGTGCGGACCTTGTTGCGTACCGAGGTCCTCATAGGTCGTCACCGACGCAGCCGAGCCGATGCGGTGCGCAGCGGATTCGATGAGATCCTCTGGTACGCCGCATCGTTGGGCGTACTCGGATATCGGCACTTCGCGAAGCTCGGCCAGCACCTCCGCCGAACCGGAAGTGTGGGCGGCGATGAAGTCGCGGTCGATCAGATCGTCGCGCAGCAGGATGGCGAGCAACGCTGCCAGACACCACGCGTCGGTACCGGGACGCACCTGCAGATGAATGTCGGCCATCGCTGCGGTCTCGGAACGACGCGGATCGAGAACGATCATCGAACGCGCCGGGTCGCTCGCGATCTGCTTCAGTGTTGGGCGGGCACGCGGAAAACTGTGCGACTGCCAGGGATTCTTGCCCACGAACACCACAACCTCGCTGTTCGCGAAGTCGCCCTTGGTATGTCCGCCGTACAACTTGCCGTCGACCCATATTTCGCCGGTCTTCTCCTGGGCGATCGCGTTGGAGTAGTACTTCGCTCCGACGGCTGCTTGCAGTGCTGCTCCGTACATGCCACCGAGGTGATTGCCCTGGCCGCCGCCGCCGTAAAAGAAGATCTTGTCCCCGCCGTAAGTTTCGCGAACCTCGGCAAGCCGGGCGGCGATTTCGCCGATCGCAGTTGACCAGTCGACTTCCTCGAATGTTCCGTCCGCGCGCCGTCTCAACGGCGCAGTGATCCGGTCCCGGTTGTTCTGGTAGTGATCCAGGCGCAGCGCCTTCTCGCAGGTGTAGCCCTTACTGGCCGGGTGCTGCTCGTCACCGCGGATGCGATCGAAGCGCCGCCCGTCCAGCTTGATCTGAATGCCGCAGTTGCATTCGCACAGGATGCACGCAGTTCTCGCAGTGTCGTCCAGCGCAGTGTGGTCCACCATGAGTGAACTATAAAAAACATAGCGTCCACTTGCAATAGGCTAGTCTTTTGGGTGACCGGTGGGTTCACCCATAGCGACCACGACAGCAGGAGCGATGCGAAGCTACGACCAGTTCTGTCCGGTGGCACGCGGGCTGGACAAGATCGGCAGCCGATGGACGATCTTGATCGTCCGCGAACTGCTGCTCAGCCCCCGGCGCTACAGCGATCTCGAAGTCGGCCTCCCCGGGGTCACACCCAACGTTCTCGCCGACCGTCTCCGTGAACTGCAGGCGGCGGGAATCGTGCGGCGATCGAAGCTCCCGCCACCCGGTGTTGCCGTGGTCTACGAGCTCACCGAACTCGGTGAAGGCCTGCGGCCAGTCGTCGATGCCCTGACCAGATGGGGCCTGCAACTGCTCGATGTGCCGCAGCCCCAGGACAGCTTTCGGCTCGACTGGCTCCTCGGTTGCCTACGGGCCAGCTTCCGGCCCGAGCTGAGTTCCGGCGTCCGGGAAAGCTACGAGTTCCGGGTGCAGGACGAGGTATTCCACATTCGTATCGACGGTGCGGAGATCGATGTTCGCCACGGTCCTGCCGCGGATCGAGCCTGTGTAATCTCAGCGGACCTGTCCGCGCTCTTGGCCGTCGGCGCGCAGTTGCTGGAACTCGATGACGCGGAGGACCAGGGGGTGGTCCATATCGAGGGCAGCCGCTCCGCTGCCGCACGCGCGATCACGATCCTCGGACCCCACCTGGAGGCCACCGGGGGCCAACACGGCATCATCGGTGCGGTCAGGGCGCGATTCCAACCCGGGGCGACGCGTGGCATTGCGGAGTCCTACGAATTCCGCATCGACGGCGTGATCTTTCACGCTCTCGTCAACGACAGATCGGTGCAGATGGCCCTCGGTCCGGCGGTTGAGCCGGCCGCAACGCTGAGCACCGATCTCGCCACGCTGCTCGGCCTCGGCGCCGGCACCATCGATTTCGAGCAATCCCTGGCCGGCACCCGGGGCACTCTGACGGGCGACCCTGCAGCCGGACGACGGATGGCAGCCGCGTTCGGGGTCAGGGGCGCAATCGCCGACACCTCGTCAACCACAGCCGGACATTCTTAGCCGGGGTGCCACGCACTGGGTTACCGGGTCGCGCACTGGGCTACGGGTATGGACTACCAGTGCACACCGCGGGTGACCTCGGCGAAGACCTTGCCCTGGGTTGAGATCTGCTCCTGGCCGGCAGCCTCCTTACCTTTGGCGGCGGCAGAGTCGTCGAACAGATCGAACCCGCGGCTTCGCACGCGATC
>NZ_JBMYXC010000036.1:0-34633 GCF_049608025.1 Mycobacterium sp.
GAGCGTTCGGTGGACAGCAGCCGTTGTTCGACGAACCACGCTTTGTCGTCTTCGATCACCGACAGCGCATACAGATCACACACCATTCCGAGGATTTCACGGGCCTCCTCGTCTTCGCAGTTCTCGATGCCGGCGACGAACGCCTCCAGAATGATGCGGTCAATGTGTGCGCTGGCGACATGCAGCACATGGTCCTGCACCGAGTTGAACGCCTCGAACGCGCTCATCTCTTTGGACTTGCCCTGTATCCGCCGGGCGACCGAGGCCAACATGTATTCCTCGCGGTCCTCGAACATCTTCACCTGGGTGCCGCGGTTGAACAGGCTGCCCTCCTCCTCGTTGTCCTGCCGGCTGTCCAGGACGGTCTGTATGACGGTTTGCGCCGAGGTGCGCTTCATCACCCGCTTGCCGGCGAAGTTGGCAGCGAACCGCACCCATTCGACCGGGCTCATGCCCTTGATGTCGTCGGCGTAGGCGGTCAGCAGCGACTTGGCGACCAACTGGGTGAGCACGTGGTTGTCACCCTCGAAGGTGGTGAAGACGTCGGTGTCGGCCTTGAGCGCGATCAACCGGTTCTCGGCCATATAGCCTGCGCCTCCACAGGCTTCGCGCGCTTCCTGAATTGCCCGGGTCGCATGCCAGGTGTTGGCTGCCTTGAGGCCGGCCGCGCGCGATTCGAGTTCCCGTTGTTCCTCGGCGTCGGGGTCGTCGGCGGTCTGGAGTTCGTGGCAGGTGCCCACCAGCTCGTTCTGGGCGAACTGCAGCGCATAGGACTTCGCGATCAACGGGAAGAGCCGACGCTGATGCACCAGGTAATCCATGATGAGCACTTCTTTGTCTGCGCCGGGCGCTTCGAACTGCCTGCGTTGCAATGCGTATCGCGTCGCGATGTCCAGCCCCACCCGAGCCGCGGCGCCGGCGCTGCCGCCGACGGTGACACGCCCGCGGACCAGGGTGCCCAGCATGGTGAAGAAGCGACGGTCGACGTTCTCGATCGGTGAGCTGTAGGTTCCGTCCGGTGCGACGTCGGCGTACTTGTTGAGCAGGTTCTCCCGCGGCACACGTACGTGGTCGAACTGGATGCGTCCGTTGTCCACACCCGGCAGTCCACCCTTGTAATTGCAGTCAGATGTGGTCACCCCCGGAAGGTCCTTGCCCTGGTCGTCGCGCATTGGCACCACCAGGCAATGCACGCCGTGGTTCTCGCCATCGGGGGTGATCAACTGTGCGAAAACAGCTGCCACGCGAGCGGTTCGGGCAGCGCCACCGATGTAATCCTTGCGGGACGTCACCGTGGGGGAGTCGACCACGAACTCCTCGGTGGCGGGGTCGTAGGTGGCTGTGGTCTCCAGTGCCTGAACGTCGCTGCCATGTCCGGTCTCGGTCATCGCGAAGCAGCCCAGCAGGTCGAGGTTGATGATGCGCCGCACATAGGCCTCATGGTGGCGCTCGGTACCGAGGTTTTCGATCGCGCCGCCGAACAGGCCCCACTGCACGCCGGCCTTGACCATCAGTGACAGGTCACTCATCGCCAGCATCTCGATGCGGGTCACGGTGGCACCGACGTCGCCGTTGCCGCCGTGTTCCTTCTTGAAGCCGTCCTCGGCGGCGCCATGGGCGGCCATGATCCGCAGCTGCTCATTTACCTTGCTACGGGCGATGTCGGTGTTCGGCGTGTAGTGCGGCGTGAAGATCGGACTCGACAGCTTCTCGCGAACGTCGTTCTTCGCGTCGCGCCAACGGCCGTCCAGGGCGTTGCGTAGGTGATCGGCAGTAGTGGTCATAACACGACGGTAACCCGCTGGAAGCAGACGTAAACCGTGATGTGACAAACAAATGTGACAAACAAAGGCGATCCTGATTTCTCGCGCGCAGTTCCGCTGGGGTTCAATCAACACCATGACTGAGCCATCCGACGCGCCGATGTCGCCGACGGGGATGCCGCACGTCGTTGGCCACCGACACGCAGACGTCACTGGAGGGTGGCTGCGGGCCGCGACCTTCGGCGCGATGGACGGTCTGGTGAGCAACACCGCATTGATCGCCGGCGTCGCGGCAACCGCTTCAGCGCACACCGTGGTGATCAGCGGAGTTGCCGGCCTGCTTGCCGGCGCGTTCTCGATGGCGCTGGGTGAATACACCTCGGTGAACACCGCCAACGAGCAGATCGACTCGGAAGTGCTGGTGGAGCGCAAGTCCTTCCACACCTCTCCGAACGCAGAACGTGCCGAACTGGTTGCGATGCTCGTCCAGATGGGGATGTCGCAGCAGACCGCCGCGGCCGCGACCGAGGAAATTCATCAGGACGAGAACACGGCGCTGAATTTTCACCTGACGCAGGAACTCGGGGTGGATCCCAGGGAGAGGCCGTCGCCGTGGGTGGCGGCGGTCGCGTCCTTCTTTCTGTTCGCGGTCGGCGCGGTGATCCCGCTCATTCCTTATCTGCTGGGGTTCGAGTCACTGTGGGCCGGGCTGGCCTTCGGTGGCGTCGGCCTGCTCTTGGCAGGTGCCGGGGCAGCACGTGTCACGCGAAAGCCGCTCTGGCTGGGCTCGGTTCGGCAACTCGCCCTGGGGGCGGTAGCCATCGGCGCGACCTACTTCGTCGGCTATCTGATCGGCGGGGTTGTCAGCTGAAAGACCGCGTGTCGCCATCGACGGTCCGCGCGCCTGCGGCGCTGGGCGTGGCGGCGTCCTCGACGAGTCGATGCAGCACGATGACCGCCTCGGTGAGGCGCTGCCGCTCCGGCTCGCCCAGACGCTCCAGATAGGGGTCAACGGCGGCACCGCGATCCAGCCGAACTTGCCGTAACGCCGCGACGCCGGCCGGCGTGATCCGGATCAGCACGGCGCGCGCGTCCTGCGGGTCAGGGGTGCGGGCCACCAGCCCGGCGTCCTCAAGCCGACGCACCTGAGTGGTCATCGTGGGCTGGGAACAATGGTCGAGTGCGGCCAGCTCGGAGATCCGCGTTTCGCCCTGGTCCTCGATGGTGGACAGCAGGCGGGCCTGTGCGAAGGGGATCGGCATCCGGACGCGCTGGTTGGCCAGCCGATTGATCCGGGCCACCACCGAGAGCAGGTCTGCGCCGAGTGTGGAGGACATGCGTAGACTATTGCATAGCATTTCTATATATAACAAGGCTGCCGGCGGTGGCACTGGTCACACCCCGGTAGGCGAGCCCGCGACCCCAGGACTGGCAGAATCATGGAATGACCTCGGTCGGCCCGCAGGGCGCCCCTCGGCGGACTGGTTCGCTCCAGCCGGTCGAGCTGGCTCAAGCCGCCGTGATGGCGGCTCTGTGCGCGGCTATCGCGATCATCGCCGTCGTGGTCCCGTTCGCGGCGGGGCTCTCACTGCTCGGCACCGTCCCGATGGGGCTGCTCGCCTACCGGTATCGCCTGCGGGTGCTGATCGCCGCGACGGTCGCCGGCGGTCTGGTCGCCTTCCTCATCGCCGGCGTGGGCGGGTTCATGACGGTGTTCAACTGCGCCTATATCGGGGGGCTGACCGGCATCGTCAAACGCCGCGGGCGGGGCACCCCCACGGTCATCGCAGCCGCGCTCGTCGCGGGTGCTCTGTTCGGCGCAGCCACCGTCGCCGCGCTGGCGGTCCTGAGTCGCCTGCGCAATCTCATCTTCGAGTCGGTGACCGCCAACGTCACCGGGGCGGCCGCCCTGCTGGCCCGCATTCCGGGGATGGAGGCGATCGCCGGGCGGATGAAACAGGACTTTGCGATCGTGCTCGATCATTGGCCGTATCTGTTCTTCTTCACCGGCGTGTCCAGCATCATGTTCGTCAGCCTGGTCGGTTGGTGGGCGTTGTCGCGCGTGCTGTCGCGTCTGCTCGGCGTGCCCGACGTACACAAATTGGAGTCGTCGGCTGACGCGGGTCCGATCGCCCCGGTTCCCCTGCGGCTGCGCGACGTGCGGTTCCGCTATCCCACCTCGGATCACGACGCGCTGGGCCCGGTATCGCTGTCGGTGCAACCCGGTCAGCACCTGGCGGTCACGGGCGCCAACGGTTCAGGCAAGACGACGCTGATGCTGCTGCTGTCGGGGCGTGAACCCACCGCGGGCATCATAGAACGCCCGGGCGCGGTGGGCCTGGGCAAGCTGGGCGGCACCGCCGTGGTGATGCAGCACCCCGAGAGTCAGGTGCTGGGTACCCGGGTCGCCGACGACGTCGTCTGGGGCCTGCCGCCCGGTACGGCGACAGATGTTGGTCAGCTGCTCTCCGAGGTGGGCCTGGAGGGATTGGCCGAGCGGGACACCGGCGGGCTCTCGGGCGGTGAGTTGCAACGGCTGGCGGTGGCTGCGGCGCTGGCTCGCGAGCCCTCGCTGCTGATCGCCGACGAGGTCACCAGCATGGTCGACCAGGAGGGGCGCGAAGGGTTGATGTCAGTGCTGTCCGGGCTGACCCGGCGCCACCGCACAGCGCTGGTGCACATCACCCACTACAACGACGAGGCCGACGCCGCCGACCGCGCAGTCAACCTGGCCGGCAACGGCTCCCCGGTTGCCGATCCCGCGGGCACCCGGGTAATGGTCGAGACCGCCGAGGCGCCGAGAGCCGCTGCCGTAACCGGTCGGCCCCGCGGCGCGCCACTGCTCGAACTGCACGGTGTCAGCCACGAGTACGGCAGCGGAACACCTTGGGCGAAAGCGGCATTGAGAGAGATCGACTTCGCGGTGCACGAAGGCGATGGCGTGCTGATCCACGGCCTCAACGGGTCCGGCAAGTCCACCCTGGCCTGGATTATGGCCGGTCTGACGCTCCCGACGTCGGGCACCTGTCTGCTCGACGGCGCTCCGGTGTCCGACCAGGTCGGGGCCGTTGCGATCTCATTTCAGGCAGCGCGCCTGCAGTTGATGCGCAGCCATGTGGCGCTGGAGATCGCCTCGTCGGCCGGGTTCTCGATATACGACCAGGCGAAGGTGACCGAAGCGCTGCAGACCGTGGGCCTTGAACCCACCCTGGCCGCTCGGCGCGTCGATGAGCTCAGCGGCGGACAGATGCGGCGCGTCGTCCTGGCCGGGCTACTGGCCCGTTCGCCGCGCGCGCTCATCCTCGACGAGCCGCTGGCGGGCCTGGACGCCGACTCGCAGCGCGGTCTGCTGCGGCTGCTGGTCGAACTCCGCTGCCGCAAAGGGCTTACGGTGGTGGTGATCTCCCATGATTTCGCGGGGCTCGAGGAACTCTGCCCGCGCACGCTGCACCTGCACAACGGGGTATTGGCCGCAGCGCCGACGGCCGCCGGAGAACTCCCATGACCGCGCCCACACGTAAACAGCGCAGGCAGGTGGTGCTGCTGCGGCCGGTTCCCGGCCAGACCGTCATCCACGACCTCTGGGCCGGTTCGAAGCTGCTCATCGTCGCCGGAATCGGTGTGCTGCTGACGTTCTACCCCGGCTGGGTACCCATCGGTGCCGTCGCACTCCTGGTGGTCGCGGCGGCCGCGCTGGCGCGCATCCCCCGCGGGGTGCTGCCCACAGTGCCGAAGTTGCTGTGGTGGTTGTTGGGTCTGGGGGCACTGACCGCGACATTCGCCGGCGGCAGTCCGGAGTTCGCGCTCGGCTCGCTCGAGGTCGGTCTGGGCGGCCTGCTCAACTTCCTGCGCATCACTGCGCTCTCGATCGTGCTCCTCGGTCTCGGCGCCATGATTTCCTGGACCACGAATGTCGCCGAGGTCGCGCCCGCGGTGGCGACGCTGGGTCGCCCGCTGCGTCCATTGCGCATCCCGGTCGACGATTGGGCAGTGACACTTGCCCTGGCGCTGAGAGCATTTCCGATGCTGATCGACGAGTTCAGGGTGCTCTACGCGGCGCGACAGCTGCGACCCAAGGACGTCGACGACACACGACGGGCGCGCCGGCGCCGATGGGCCTCCGAGTTGATCGACTTGCTGGCCGCGGCGATCACCGTGGCGTTGCGCCGCGCCGATGAGATGGGTGACGCGATCACCGCACGTGGTGGTGCGGGGCAGATCTCGGCCGCTCCGACGCGGCCCAAGCGCCGCGACTGGCTGGTGCTGGCCGTCGTTGTCACGGTATGTGGAATCGCCCTGGCGCTCGAGCTGACCGTTCTGGGTACCAGTGGTATGCGCAACCGCTGACACCGGCCGGCGCCGGTGCGGCCGGGGCCAGGGCGCTGACAGCCGCTCAGACTGCAATCAGGCAGCCTCCCGGCGAATTTCCGCACCGCCACGCTGTATCGACGCGCTGCCCACCGATGCCGTTACGGTGAATACGTGACGGGGTCCCGACGAATCGATGCCGACTTCCTTGCGCTGCCCCGCCTGGAACTGGCTGATGCGGCGCTGTCCGCGGCGGTGCAGGCCGGAGCGAGCTACGCCGACATGCGCATTCACGCGGTGGCCACCGAGACGATGCAGTTGCGCGACGGGGCGCTGGAAACCGCGGTCGTCGATCACCAGATCGGGCTGGCGGTGCGAGTCATCGTCGAGGGCACCTGGGGCTTTGCCTCCCACACCGAACTCGGTACCGCGGCTGCCGCAGACACGGCCCGTAGCGCGGTGAAGGTGGCGACCACGCTGGCCGCTTTGAACGCCGAACGCATCGAACTTGCGCCCGAACCCGTGTACCGCGATGCGGCCTGGGTCTCGGAGTACCGGCTGGACCCGTTCAACGTTGCCCCACATGAAAAAGTCGCTGTGCTCGCGGACTACTCGGGCCGGCTCCTGGCAGCGCAGGGTGTCGACCACGTGTCGGCCTGGCTGCACAGCGCCAAGGAACAGACGTTCTACGCCGATACCTTCGGATCGTCGATCACCCAGCAGCGGGTGCGCGTACTGCCGAAGCTGGAAGCGATCAGCGTCGACGCGGCAGCAGGGACATTCGACACCATGAGCACCCTGGCACCGCCGACGGCGCGCGGTTGGGAAGCCGTCGAGGGCGATGAGGTGTGGGACTGGACCGGGGAGCTGGCGCAGCTGCCCACGCTGCTGGCCGAGAAGGCCAAGGCGCCCAGCGTGACTGCCGGGCCTACTGATCTGGTGATCGACCCGAGCAACCTGTGGCTGACGATTCACGAGTCGATCGGCCACGCCACCGAGTATGACCGGGCGATCGGATACGAAGCGGCCTACGCCGGCACGTCGTTCGCCACACCGGACAAGCTCGGCTCGATGCGGTACGGGTCGCCGCTGATGAACGTGACCGCGGACCGCACGATTGAGTACGGCTTGGCCACTGTAGGTTTCGACGACGAAGGCGTGCGTGCGCAGAGCTGGGATCTGGTTAGAGACGGTGTCTTCGTCGGCTATCAGCTCGACCGGGTGTTCGCGCCGCGGCTGGGGGTGTCGCGTTCAAACGGTTGCTCCTACGCCGACTCCGCCCATCACGTGCCCATCCAGCGGATGGCCAACGTTTCGCTGCAACCGGGAGCCGATGATCTGACCACTGAAGACCTGATCGAAAAGGTGGCCGACGGCATCTACATCGTCGGCGACAAGTCGTGGTCGATCGACATGCAGCGCTACAACTTTCAATTCACCGGGCAGCGTTTCTTCCGGATTCGCGAGGGCAAGCTCGACGGGCAGGTACGCGACGTGGCCTACCAGGCGACGACAACGGACTTCTGGGGTGCGCTGGATGCTGTTGGCGGACCATCGACATGGCGATTGGGTGGAGCGTTCAACTGCGGCAAGGCGCAGCCCGGTCAGGTCGCCGCGGTGAGTCATGGCTGCCCCTCGGCGCTGTTTCGGGGCATCGCCGTGCTCAACACACGTGAAGAAGGCGGAAGGTAGACGTGTTCGGCGCACAGCAGGTAATTGATCTCGCGCTGGCTGAAGCCCGGCGACTGGGTGGTGCCGACGAGACGATCGTGTTGGTCACCGATCGTGCCGACGCGGCGCTGCGATGGGCAAACAACACCATGACCACCAACGGAGAATCGACGAGTCGCACAGTCACAGTCATTTCGATTGTGCGACAGGGCGACACAGCGCGCGTCGGCGCCGTCCGCTCAAGCTCGGCGAGCCCGTCAGTCATCACTGACCAGGTGGCAGCCTCCCAGCTGGCCGCAGCAGCGGCGCCGCAGGCCAGGGACGCCGCCCCGCCCCTGCCAGGGGGCGATGCTCCGACGGACTGGGACGCGCCGATCCCCGGCACCGGGGCCGAGGCATTCCTCGGAGTGGCGGCGGGGTTGGCGCGGGGCTTCGGTGGCCTGTCCGGTGGTAGAGCCAGTCTGTTCGGATACGCCCGGCACGTCGTGGAGACGACGTTCGTCGCTACCTCGGGCGGGCTGCGCCGGCGGTTGACGCAGCCCACAGGTTCGGTCGAGATCAATGCCAAACGCGACGGCGCCAGCGCTTGGGTAGGCATCAGCACGCCGGATTTCGGCTGTGTGCCAATGGATTCGATGCTCGATCAGCTCGGCGTCAGATTGGCGTGGTCGCAGCGGACGATCGAACTCCCCGCGGGCCGCTACGAGACGATCATGCCGCCCTCCACGGTGGCGGACATGATGATCTACCTGGCGTGGACGATGGGCGGCCGTGGGGCACAGGAGGGCCGTACAGCGCTGGCGGCGCCCGGTGGCGGAACCCGGGTGGGGGAGAAGCTGGCGTCGCTGCCCTTGACGCTGTACTCCGACCCTGCCGCCGCCGGGGTGGAGTGCGGGCCCTTCGTGGCGACCTCGACTTCTTCGGAGCAGGCTTCGGTATTCGACAACGGGATGACCATCGACCGGGTGGACTGGATCCGCGAGGGCGTCATCAACGCGCTGGCCTATCCGCGGGCCGCCGCCGCCGAGTTCGATACGCCGGTGGCCGTTGGTGCGGACAACCTCCTGATGGACGCAGGGCTGAAGAGCACGGAGAGCCTGCCGGACATGATCGCGGGAACCGAGCGGGGCCTATTGCTGACCACGCTGTGGTACATCCGGGAGGTGGATCCTTCGGTGCTGCTGCTGACCGGCCTGACCCGGGACGGCGTGTACCTGGTCGAAGACGGCGAAGTGACCGCGGCGGTGAACAACTTCCGATTCAACGAGAGCCCCCTGGACCTGTTGCGTCGTGCCACCCAAGCCGGCGTCAGCGAGATCACCCTGCCCCGGGAGTGGGGAGACTGGGCGACACGGGCGCAGATGCCGTCGTTGCGGATCCCCGACTTCCATATGTCCTCGGTAAGTCCGGCGCAGTAATCCGGATCTTCTTCCGATGGCTCATATGCGACCATGGTGGCCGCGCAGGTCGCGTCGGGGCGGTAGCTCAGTCGGTTAGAGCCGTGGACTCATAATCCATTGGTCGCGGGTTCGAGCCCCGCCCGCCCCACTGAACAGCCCCTGTTCGTTTGCTCTGCTAGACGCATGTTTCGCCTGGTGATATCAGGAGCCAGCGCCCTATTGGTGCGGCTGGCGCGTTCGGTTGGGATCGCTGGGACGGCAGTGCGGTGGTGGCGCCGTTGGCGTGCACCCGGCCCGCTCCCTGCTGTGTGTCCGACTGCGGCTCTATGGTTGATAACCATGCCCGCTGTCGGCGATCTGGTGCGCTCCACCGAGGGCGCGTGGGTGATCCGGTCGCCGACGAAGTGCCCGAACGGTCACCGGCTCGGGCCGCGTGAGTGTCTGGTGGGTTTCGCGCATTGCAGCCATCGCGGTGGGCATACAAGTTGGTGGTGCCGGGAGTGCGGGGCGACGGTGTACGGGCCGCGGCTCGCGGTAGGTTGCTCGCTGTTCAACGGCCCCGCCGCCGGGTGAGGGCGGGGGCCTGCGGGCTAGCCGTTTTCGGGGTTCAGACGCCGCCCATGCCACCCATGCCGCCCATGCCGCCCATGCCGCCCATGCCACCGCCGGGATCTGCTATGCCGCCTGGCAAGCCGGGTGCGCCGGGCATACCGGGTGAGCCGGGCATACCGGGGTCCCCGGGCTCTCCGGGCATGGGTGCTGCAGGTGCTGCAGGTGCTGCGGGAGCGGCGGGTGTTTGCGGGTCAAACGCACCGGGCACCTGGCCATACTCGCCGCCCTGGCATTGCAGTGCTTGGGGCTCCGCAAGACATCTCGCATCGTTGGGGTTGAGGCCAGGATTGCCAGGGTCTGGGGGGTCGCCCGGGTCTGCGGGTTGAGCCAGGGCGGTCGGACCGCCGAGGATGGCCGATGCCGCGATGGCGCCACCGGCTATTAGGTACTGGATGCGGGTGGTATTCATCGTCAAATGGTAGGCGCGCTGTCCCTGGCCAGGGGTGGTTTCGGCGGATGCTGTGCGGCTCCCATTCCGATACCGCTTCCGCCCAGCCGACGCCGGTGCCGGTGGCTGCTGCCGAACATTTTCCGGGTTAGTTCCAGATGATGGCTTTGTCGGATTCCCGGGGCGTCGCCAGCGGATGGTTGCGGCCCAGCAGATTGGCGCTGATGGTAGCGCAGAACCGGTACATGGGCAGGTCAAAGATACGGTTGCTCATCGGCCGCTCGATGAAGTACCCCAGCCGTTCCGCCACGATGAACAACAGCATGAGCAACAGCCCGAGGGCGACGCTGGCAAGCTCATGATTGGCATCGAAACGATTGAACGCCACTATCGCGAACAGCCACGCCATCACGCGAATGAACACGTCGTAGTGGACGGGGATGGGCTCATTGCGAATGCGCTCCAGACCACCCTGCGACGCCGCGAGGGCGGTGTTGACCGACATCAGCATCACCCTGGCCTGGTAGTCGATATGACCTTCTGCCGAGAGGCGTTGCACATCCTGCGCCTGGAGGTTGAGCAGATCGGTCGCTGTTGCCTGGGGCGGGTCCTCGTCGGTGAGCTCGACAACCCCCGGCACCGGGGCGACACCGCGCATTTCGGCGGCCAAAGTCCAGGTGTAGCGGACCTGGCGGCGACGCATACGGTCCAGGACAGCAGACATGGCCGTGGTCCCGGTGTCCACGGCAGCCAGGCTGTTGTGCAGTGCCCGTGAGTCATTGATGACGGCGCCCCACAGGGTGCGTGCTTCCCACCAACGGTTGTAGGCGTTCGTGTTGCGGAAACCTATGAAGATCGACGCCGCGATGCCCAGAACGGACAGCGCGGCCACGGAGTTCTCCATCTGGATGTTGTCGGGGATCGGGACCAGGATGGCCGCAACCACGAGCATCACCAGCAGGTCGTATTTCAGCTGCCACAGCACCAGCCCAACAACTTTGAGGGGCCCGACGCGTCCCACGCTGCGGATCATCGGGGCCTCGGGCGCACGTGCCGAGTAAACCACTCTGCCGAGAATCTCGGGGAAAAGTACCGACTGTTACCCAGACGAGCCTCGATCGCCGGTCAGAGCGGTGCTGCGGAGTTGATCAGCCCTGGGTATCGGATGCGCTGTCGCTGTCACCGGAAGTGTCGCTCGAGCCGGAACCGGCGTCCTGGGCAGCATCGGCGTCACCGGCAGCATCGGCAGCATCGGCGTCACCGGCAGCATCGGCGTCACCGGCGTCGTCGGCGTCACTGGCATCGTCGGGCAGGTCGGCGTCACTGGCGTCGTCGATGTCACTGGGCAGGTCTGCGTCACTGGGTTCATCGGCGTCACCGGGCAGGTCGGTGTCGGCGGCGTCGGCGGCGTCGCTGGGCAGGTCGGCGTCGGCCGGAGCGTAGGTGGAGTCAGCTTCGTCCCCGGTTGTGTCCTGCACCGGGTCCTGCGCTTGGGTGCCGCTCTCGCTCGACGACTCCCCGGCGGACTCGTCGGCGCCCTCTTCTGCGGGTGTCTCAGAGTCCTCGGGCTGCCCCTCCGCCGGAGCCGGCGTGCCGTCGCCAGCATCCACTTCGTTCCCCTCCTGAGAGGGAGCGTCAGCGGACTCGTCGGGGGTGGCGGTATCAGCCGATTCGGTAGCCACCTCTCCGGTTCCGTTCGAGGCGGGGTCTTCGCTGGCGTCGGTCGCCGATTCGCCGGCCTCGGTCGCGGTCAGCGCGAGCGCAGCAGACGTCGAAGCGGAGCCGATCCCGGGCAGCGGGAAGTCGGGCAACGGCGGCAACGGTATCGGGAACCAGCCGAAGCTCACGATGTAGTCGATCTCGTCGCGTACTCCTTCGGCCACCCCGGTTGCCGCGGTGCTGATGATGTCGCTGATTCCGCCAATCCATACTTCGAGATTGAGCGGATCGTTCACCACCGGATCAAGGAAGTCGTAGACGAAGCTGTCGACCGTGGGAAGAACGAAGTTCGGGTACCAAATGTAGATCTGATCGGAGACCAGATACCCCAGCGGCACCCAATTGATCAGCCAGGGGCCCAGTTCCAGGGACACGTAGTTGGCCCAGTATCGCGAAACCGAGTAGACATCGTCGATGATGTCCGACGCCGCGTTCTGAGCGATCGGGTCGGTGAGCGCGCCGATGCCGGGGAGGTCGTCTGAAGGTTCGTCGGTGGGGGCGGCGTCGGCCCTGGCGGCGTTGTTGCGCTCTGCCGGCGTGACGGTCGCGGTCTGCGGGCGGTCCTCACCGTTCAACCTGACGGTGATCATTCGACCGTCGCTCACCGGGGCGAGTTGTTCGATCAGTGCCAGAGCGGCGTCCAGGTCCTCGTCCGAGGGCGGCTCTACCTGCACGCCTGAGTCGATCGGAAGGGCATCGGCGGCAAAGTTCACCGGTCGCTGGATCTCGACGGCTCGTCTGAATTCGGGGGGCGCCGCAACGGCTACCGCAAGCGCTCCGACGCTCAGCGCGGCTGCTCCGCTCGTGAGCACCGCGCGAGTAGAAGCCCTCATCTGAATCCCACCTGCTGTCGACTGCACCCGCCTGCGTTCAATTTACGCGCTCGATTGCCCGTTTACCGTATTTCGCCGTTGGACACGGGTGCAGACGCCATCGGGGTAATTGTGGCTGCTTCGCCGAACAAGCCGCCGCGCCCGTACCCTGCGACGGTGACCTCGATCGATCCCGAGCAGCTCAGAACATGTCTGCGGGTGCTGTCCCAGATTGAGGCGTTGGCTCCCGAGCACCCCGATGCCGTGACAGTACGCCGTGCGACGGCGGGCATCTACAAGTCGGTGAAGCTGGCGCGCCGCAAGGCGAAGCGGGACGGGGTGGCGGCTGCTGACCGCGCCGTCACCGCGGCTACCGCCACCGGCGCTCCCGGCCGCATCGATGACGAGACCGAGGGTCTGCCCTTGGTGTCCACCGCCGTGGGAGCCAGTGCGGGCACCCTGCTGCGCTCGCGGGCCTGCTACATGTGCAAGCGCCGTTACACGGTGGTCGACGCGTTCTACCACCAGCTTTGCCCCGACTGTGCCACCTTCAACCGCGCCAAGCGCACTGCCCGAACGGATCTTTCCGGGCGAACCGCCCTGCTCACGGGTGGTCGCGCCAAGATTGGCATGTATATCGCGTTGCGATTGCTGCGCGACGGGGCCCACACGACCATCACTACCCGGTTTCCGAATGACGCCGTGCGCAG
Source organism: Mycobacterium sp. (assembly GCF_049608025.1). Taxonomy (GTDB): domain Bacteria; phylum Actinomycetota; class Actinomycetes; order Mycobacteriales; family Mycobacteriaceae; genus Mycobacterium. The sequence goes on from NZ_JBMYXC010000036.1 coordinate 13,384, forward strand.
GTTTGCCGCCATGCCCGACAGTGCGGATTGGCTGCACCGACTGCGGGTCGTGGGAATCGACCTACGAGATCCCGCTCAAGTGGTGGCGTTGGCCGAAACGATGGCGGCGCAGGGTTCGTTGGACATCCTGATCAACAACGCGGCCCAGACGGTGCGCCGCCCCCCGGGCTCGTATTCAGCGCTCGTCGAGGCGGAGCGCACCCCGCCCAACGAGTTGGTGGATGTCATCGCGTTCGACCATGTCAGCGATGCCCATCCAGCTGCGCTGTCCGCGAGCTTCGCCGAGCACCAGAGACCGCATGCGGTGACTGAGTCGGCGCTGGCTGCGCGCAGTGCCTCGCCGGAACGTATCGCCGCCGGTACCGCTGTCGATGCCGGTGGACTGTTGCCCGACACCAGTGCGGTGAACAGCTGGACTCAGTGTGTGCATGAGGTCGACCCGATGGAATTGCTCGAGGTGCAGCTCTGCAATCAGACAGCCCCGTTCATCCTGGTGAGCCGACTACGCCCGGCATTGGCCGCGTCACCGGCCCACCGCAAGTACGTCGTGAACGTTTCGGCCATGGAGGGCCAGTTCAGTCGCGGATACAAAGGCCCAGGCCACCCGCACACCAACATGGCCAAGGCCGCGTTGAACATGCTCACCCGTACCAGCGCGGCCGAGATGTTGGAGCGCGACAGCATCCTGATGACCGCCGTCGACACCGGATGGATCACCGATGAGCGCCCTCACCCCACCAAACTGCGGCTGGCGGAAGAGGGTTTCCACGCCCCGCTCGATCTCGTCGACGGCGCTGCCCGAGTTTATGACCCGATTGTGCGAGGCGAGGCCGGAGAGGATCTGCACGGGTGCTTTCTGAAGGACTACTCGCCGAGTAACTGGTAGGACGGACCAGAAGCATCCCCTCGGACCGCTTCAGGGAGGCGGTGTGGGCGAGACAGGCACGATCGGCGGTTCGGGGGGCAGTTGCCCGGGCGGCAGGTTCACCACGCTCTGCATCAGGAAGCAGCCACCGGTGATGGTAAGCGTTGCGACATCAAGCTGGCCGAGGTTGAACTCGTAGCCATTGCCCTCGACGTTGAAGTCGCGCCTGTCCTGCTCGTTGAACAGTGACGATTCCTCGGTAGCCCCGTACTGGTCTGCCTCTCGGCGGACGATGTCGATGGCGATCGCGAACTCCTCGGCGCTGAATCTTCGGCCGAACTGCACCGAGTCGGCCCTGGGGCGCCGGGCGATGTCGCCGGTCAGCCCTTTGCATGGCAGCCCCTGCCGGTTGATGTTCCGGCCGTGCGGGTTTGGGTTGAACTGCCAGGTCTGGCCCGGAACGGCGGCGACGACACGTTCGGCGGTGGCATCGAGACGTCGGCGGGCGTCTTCAAAGGAGCCCTTCGGCCGCAGGGCGTCGATGGCCATGATCGCCTCGTCGCCTTTGATGGTGTCGGACTCGTGCGGGTTCTGGCTCACCGAGCATCCGCCTATCAGCATTGAGATACCTATCAACGTTGAACTACACACGACAAACGGTCGCGCTGCCCGGCGCCGCCGGATTCGTTCGCTGCGCTGCCGGATCACCACGAGAGGGGGGTCTCCCGCACCGCGAGATCCGGGCGGTTCAGCAAGATCGCTGCCAGGTTGTAGCCGGTCATCCGTTCTCCTGCATTGCGGTCATAGTCCGAGTGTCCCGAAGCCCCGGTCTTGGATTCATATCCTGCGATGGGCGTGGTTCCCGCGTCGGTTTCCAGATGCTGGAATCGGAATCGAAGGCGGCCGTCGTCGTTGATGATGTCGTTGGGGTCTGATCCCCATCCGTGGTAGGGCGCCAGGGCGCCGAGTGTGTTGATCGGGTCGTCGCGCACCGACATCACGAAGAAGTTGTCGTCGTTCATGCCGAGTTCTGCCGGCGTGTCGGCCTGGAATCCTGGCGACCCGTACAGCACCGCGTTGTCGATGTACTGGCTGGCGCCGTCGTGCAGGGCGATGCCCGACGTCAGTGACCCATAGGAATGTCCGAACAGCGCGGTGGTCTGGCCCGGATTCTTGGCGGCGGCGTCGAGGTCGTGCAGCATCGAATTGAGTCTCGGGGCTCCCGCTTGGGCAAGGTCATCGCTGAGCACTGAGGAATCGCCGAGGTTGGGCGGGGGTTGGTAGCCCACCCACGCGATGGTCGCGATGTTCTCACTGGTTCCTACTCGCTCGGCGACATCTCTTGCCTCGCTGCGCAGTTCGGCGGCTTCGGCGGTCATGGCGGCGATGGTCCCGCGAGTGCTTCCAGACACCCCGGGGACCGTCACCGACACGTGGTCGGCGGTGAACGGGTCGCCCACCGACGTGGCCGCGGCAATCATCTGTGACGGGTCTTCGGGCTTGTCGAGGTACAGCAGGTGGGAATCGGGCACTGTGAGCGCTTCCCTGATAGCCGCGATGTCCGCGAGTCGATCCGCTTTCACCTGGCCGTGGGGAAGTTGCCGGCAGTCCCGGAGTATCTCCTGGAGGAGTGCACGGTTTGCCTGGTCTACCTGGCCGATGTCGCCCGTGGTCAGGTCCGTTGCGCCGTTTCCGAGGGCATCGACGGGCTCTTCCTGGTCAGGGGGAGCGGGTGCCTCCCGGAAAGTGAGGGTGTCGTACTCCTTCTTGATCCCGCGTATGTCCCGCGCGACGTTGTCCAACTCGCCATGAGCGCCACGAACAATATCGTCGAGTCTGGTCAGGCCCTTGCCCGCGACCTGGTTGAACACCATGGCGTGCGGCTTGCCGGGCGGAACACTGCCCGCGGAATCGGTCACCCACTGGCGAAGCGCGTCCAGGTCCCGGCGGCCAACGCTGACGATTCGGGCGCAGTGGTCGACAGATCTACCCAGACGTTGATCGAGTTCGGCGATGTGATCGATAGCCGTGCGGTGGCCGGCATTGATCGCTTGGTACCCGGCGGCCGCTCCACCCGACCACACCGATCCGGGCGCGGCTCCGGCAACGTCGTTGCCCAATTGCCGGAGTTTTGCGCTGGCATCGAATGGCATACCGTCCTGCGGAGTGCCCTCGCCGAAAGTGCGCCGGGCGTTGGTCCACGCCGCGTAGAACGTATCTAGCGCGCTCAACGGTCGCGCATTCCCGCCACCAGTCCATTATCACGCAGTCACGATGGGGTACATCGCGGATATTGGTGGTCACCTTGCGGATACACCGTCACGAGGATTCCCGGACACCCTCGGCGGAGGGTCACCAACCCATTGAGCCCGGCACTCCCTTGAACGGCCCGGCAACCCAACTGGTGATCCATCCGCCGTAGAAGCCCCCTGGCTGCGGTACGACCTCTTCCCCGTTGACGGTGCACCGATCTACCAGCGGGGCCATGACGGCGACGGCGCCGGCGATGGCGGTGAATGCGCGCGTTGGTTTCAGGTATGTCCACGCCGCTCGTGGTGCGACGAGGGAGGGAGTCACCAGGTCGAAATAACTCGCCTGTCCCTTCCACTCACACCACGATGATCCTGCTGCCTGCCGCAGGACGCCGTCGCCGAAGCAGGCCTGCGGCAGGTAATACGTTGGCGGGTGACTGGTCTCGAGTACCCGCCAGGCCCGGTCCGTCATGGCGATCGTCTGGCCGCCCAGTTCGACGGTGATCGAGCCGGCGAATTCCTCCAGCCGAGGCGGCCGCGGATAGCTCCATACCGACTCCTGTCCAGCACGTGGTTTATCGGGAACAGGCATGCCTTGGGCTGCGCTCACGGTTCAGTCGGTTGGTCGGTCATGGGCGATTCGACCCCCGGGTTGGGGTGGCCATTCGCGTCGATGAACTCGTCGATGAGTTCGGTTACTTCGTAGGGTCGTTCAACGTGCGGGAAGTGGCCCACGCCGGTCAGCACCTCGAGTCGGCATCCTGGCTGGGAATCCTGCAGGGCGTAGCCGTGCTCGATCGGGATGATCCGGTCGTGATCGCCCCAGATGATCATGGTCGGAACATCCGATGTCAGGTGCAGTCGATTCAAGGCGCTCACCGATTGCCCGCGGTAGTCGACCACCGAACGCAACGTCTTGAGGAATGCCTGGCGCGTCTGAGAGTCGGCCAACGACGAGTAGGCACTCCACATTTCGGCCCCGCGCGGTGAGTGGATACCGCTGGCCGAGAACCAAGACCGCAGTTTGTTGCCCGCCGTCAACACCGGTGTCGGTGCGATGATCGGCAGTATCAGCTCGGCTCCCGGAGCCGAAAGCAGGCGAAGAGTCCAGCCCACGTCGGGGCCCAGGCCGCCGCTGCTGATCAACACCAGTCGCTGGCAGTAATCGCGATGTTGATAGGCGAATTGCATTGCCACGCCGCCACCGAGCGATTGACCGATGACCGTTGCTCCGGAGACGCCCAACTCGTCCAGAAGGTCGCGAAGCGACACTGCGAATGCACCGAGTGAGTAGTCACTCCTGGGTTTGTCGGACTGGCCGTGTCCCATGAGGTCGGGCGCGATCACCCGGTACTTCTTCGACAACTGCGGGATCACCGCGCGCCACGTCTCAGAACTGCCCGCCATTCCGTGAATCAGCAGTATCGTTTCGCCACCGCTGCCGGCGTCCCGGTAGGCGACGCGATGGCCGTGCAACTCCAAGAACTTCATTTCGGTCATGTGCGGCGTCTCCTCTGCACCCATTACCCATGGTTGCAGACGACCAGGGCCCATGGGGCAACAGTCGGCATGCCCACGTGCCCGGTCTAGTATTTGAGCTGGTCACACGACGCCACGCGTTCGGTTCCGAGCACCCTTTGCTTTGCGGCGCGAACCGGGATTACCAGCAGCGGAAGGGCCAACAGCGCCATCATGAGGGCAGTCACGCCCAATCGAGGCCAATGGCCGCCCGCACCGGCGAGAAATGCGCCGAGGGCCGGGGCGGCGGCGCCGGCCACCAACGCGACACCGCCGGCCACCACGACGAGTCGGCCCGAACTCGTGTCGAGTTCAGCAGCCAGTGCCAGCAGCAACGGCGTGATGCAGAAGAACGCGATATTGATGGCCAGGAATCCAGCGGTGAATGGCGCCGGGCTGTCGGCGGTTCCGACGAGCAGACCACCTACCCCCATGGTCACCCCGGCCGGAACGATGAGGGCCATCTTGGGAACCTTGGCGCCGAATGCCAGGGTGATGCCGGCGCCGACCAATCCGATGAGCTGGGACAAACCCAAGAACGTCGCGGTGTACTGGACGGAGAGTCCGGCTTGCTCTCCGATCGGCTCGGCAAATGTCCAGATCATCGCGTTGCCGACTTGCAGGAGCGCAATGGCGCCGATCAACAGCAGGACGGGTCCGACAGGGCCTTGGGGACCATTGTGGCCGGGCGCTGCCGGGGCGATTTCGGAGGCGACTTCCACCTGCACCGCACCCAGGTGGTCCTCGGGCAGATCCCGCACATCGGGCAGTCGGGTGATGAATACCAGACACAGCAGCACCGCTGTGGCGATGCCGAGGTAGATGCCGACCTTCGGCCACAGGTCGTGTAGTAGCGGTCCCAGCGTCAGCATCACGGCGCCGACGAGCATCCAGGTGACGGTGACGATGCTGAATGCGCGTTCCGGGAAGCGTGCATAGGCCAGCGCCGAGTTGGCGCAGGCGTAGCACAATCCGGCACCCAACCCCGCCATGATCTGGAGCGCCAGAACCGGGCCGAACCCGGTGGCGAAGCCGGTCAGGGCAAGACACCCGGCGGTGATCAGCGCACCAGCGATCCCGACTTTTCTTCGGTCCAGGCGCGGCAGGAACGGCAGAATGCCGAAAGCCGCCAGTGCGACGCCGCCCTGGCCACACGCCACCAGCAGACCCGCCGGTCCGAGTCCGAAGCCGAATTCCCTGGCGAAGGACACCGCCAGCAGCGGCGACAGGAAAGTGGTCATGAATCCGGCGGCCATCATTCCGGCGGCGCCGACTACCAAGCCCCGGTGTTCCTTGGTGTCGGGCCGGTCTGGCGACCCCACAGGATGGGATTGGTTGACAGTCATCTGATCGACCCCCGGTGGGTGGAGCACTCAACCTAACAGATCGCACTCCACCGAAACTGCTGGAAAAGTGTCGCCCCATGTCGGCGCCTGCCTACGAAACAATAAGCCCTGAAACAATTTTCAATTGCTCCATCGCTAAACCCCGCGTAGGGCGTGCAAAGAGGGCACAGTATCGTCATGGCAATCCGCGAGCAGGACGATTCGCGCACGTTCTTCGGTCACCCGATCGGACTGACCAACCTCTTCGGTGTCGAGTTGTGGGAGCGGTTCTCCTTCTACGGAATGCTCACCATCCTGGGCTACTACTTGTATTACTCGGTCACCGACGGCGGGCTGGGATTGCCGCAGAGCACTGCGACGGGCATCGTCGGCGCCTACGGCGGCCTGGTCTATCTGTCCACGGTGCTCGGCGGCTGGATCGCCGACCGCCTGCTCGGTATGGAGCGCACGGTTTTCTACGGTGGCGTAGTGGTCATGCTCGGCCACATCGCATTGGCCGTGCTGCCCGGGTTGAGCGGAGTCGGCGTTGGCCTTGGGCTCGTGGCCCTCGGCTCGGGCGCGTTGAAAGCCAACGCATCCTCGCTGCTCGGCACGCTCTACGGCAAGAATGATCCCCGCGCCGACGGTGGATTCACGCTGTTCTACCTCGGTATCAATCTGGGTGCCTTTACCGGGCCGCTGATCACCGGCTTGCTACAGACCCATATCGGCTTTCACTACGGCTTCGGCGCGGCTGCCATCGGTATGGCGCTGGGGTTGATCCAGTATGTGGTGTTCCGGCGCAACCTCGGCACGCACGGCCGTACCGTGCCGAATCCGTTGCCGCGCAGTGACTTCGGGAAGACCATCGGTGTATTCGTGGCCGCGCTGGTAGTGGTCGGGGTGGCGATTGCGCTGAAGCTGGTGACCTTGGCGAACCTGTCGCACGTCACCACAGGTGTCATCGTCGTCGCGGCGATCGTCTATTTCGTGATCATGCTGACCAGTGCCAAGGTCACCGGACCGGAGCGGGAGCGGCTGCGGGCATTCATCCCACTGTTCATCGCGAACGCTGTGTTCTGGTCGCTGTTCCAGCAGATCTTCACCGTGTTGGCGATCTACTCCGATGAGCGGATGGACTGGTCGATCTTCGGCTGGACGGCGCCGTCGAACTGGATCGGTTCGATCGAACCGGTGTGGATCATCGTGCTCTCGCCGGTGTTCGCGGTGATGTGGACGCGGCTGGGTAAGCGGGCGCCGACCACTCCGCGGAAGTTCGCCTATGGCGTGATCGGGATGGGGTTGGCGTTTCTGTGTTTCATTCCGCTGGCCGGCATCAGCGCGGTGCCCGCGCTGTTGGTCATGGTGATCCTCGGGGTGTTCGCGGTCTCGGAACTGCTGCTCTCGCCGATCGGGCTGTCGGTGACCACCAAGTTGGCACCGGACGCGTTCCGTGCACAGATGATGGCCCTGTATTTCTTCTCGGTCGGCCTCGGGACGGCCATGTCGGGAGTGCTGGCCGGCTACTACGATCCCTCCCGCGAGCCCGCCTATTTCGGCATCCTCGGCGGGGTGGCGGTCGTTGCCGGGCTGATTGTGTTCTTCATCGCCCCCTGGATCAGCCGCCAAATGGAGGGCGTGCACTGACGTAGGGGATGGCAGCCGCGGCACCGCGCCGCAATGGGTGGCGATCAGTGCGAACCGCTGCTATCGACGACGACCGCCATAGGTTCGACGATTACCCTGTTGCCACGGAATGAGGTACCCCCCCGCGGGGGCGCCCCTTATTCCGGGCTCGGCCTTGATCGATACGCTGCCGTTGGTTTGGCAGGTCGTCGTGGAACCCGATTGGTCGCAGTACGGTCGAGCTTGGGCGCCAGGCGCCATGAACAGACTGACTGCCGCCAAACCCGTCATCAACAGTGCTGACTTTCCTCGATCTCTCATATTCCCATCACCTTTCGGGCCGTAGCCCCGATGTCACGCTGGTCGGGTGTCTCACGTTGTGACATCCGCTCACGGTTCCCAGCAGTCCGCGATGACGACGAACACGTCGGGCTCAGAGACCGGCATGTTAATGGCATCTGCCTTACCGATCGCATTCATACGGGCTGCCTCGATGGTGGCCCCGGATCCGCCGCCGACGACCATGTTGACGGGATCGGCAAACGACCCGATGCAGTTGTCGTCGTTGGTTACCTCGTCGCGGGTGCAGTCCATGCCACCGGCGGCCTCGCATTTGGCGATCACGTTCGCCGAGGCCTCCTCGTTGGTGGCGCCGGTGGCCAGGAAGCCCATCAGGCCATCCACGAATACTCCGCTGCCGACCGCTGCGGACATGTGATCGACGTTCTCGACCACTCCACCCGGCCCACCCGCCCACGCGGTGCCTGTCGAGAGCCCTGCACCGATGACGCCCGCCGCCAAGATCACCGAAACCAAACGGGTATTGGGCATTGCAGTCCTCTCGTCAATGAATCTAAGTCCAACGTAACACCGAACGAGCAGCGTCGAAGGGCAACTCCCCGATGCATGCCGTGGCAACCTGCTCGAGACTGGTCGAGAGCGGTGTTTCGGGCGTTCACGTTGTCGCTCGATCGGTCGCCGGATATTGCGCGGGTGATGTCGCCATGGCGTTCGAGCAGCTTGACCATGTGATTTCCGATGCCGGTAGGAACCAGGGCGAACCGGTGTCGCGCCCCGGCCCGGCAGCGCCTACGCGGCATGGATCAGCTTGGCAGACATGGGAACTCCTGCGAAACTCATCAAGGGCCCGTGCTGCTTCGGCGGGCAACCGGACGGCGGCCACGGTGCAATCGGTCAGGTAGGTCGTGTCCGTACAGTCCTTCGCTGGACGGGATTCTTGGAGGACTCCAGCGGCGCATCAGCGTCGTCGACCATCTTGAACTGATGGGCGGGTGCGACTCCTGAACAAAGAATTACATATGCTCGGCAACGGGTCTCAGCACAGCGTGCCGAGTCATCGGCGGCCGAGTTTCTCCTTGAACACGTCGGTCAGGACACGGCCGGTGGGCGCCGGAGTGAACGTCCGGGCGGCGGCGGTCAGCGCGTGACGTGCCGGCTCGCCCAACTCGATGTCCGCCGCCGCGACATTGAACTCAAGCTGCTCGACGCTGGATGCGCCCGGGATGGCGACCGTCCCGGGCAGGGCGATCAGCCAGGCCAGGGCCACCTGAGCCGGTTCGGCTCCGACGTCGGCCGCGACATCGCGCAGCGTCTGCAGCAGTGGCTCCACCCGCCTCAGATTCTCGGTCGCGAACAGCGTATTCATCGCGCGCACACCGCCGGGCCGGTTGTCCAGGCCGTATTTGCCCCCCAGCAGCCCCTGCGCCAACGGGCTATAGGCGATCACGAGCCGATCCTCGCGCTCAGCGAAGGGGACGAGGTCGTCCAGTGCCCCGGGATGGGCGAGTGAGAAGTGCACCTGGTTGCTCACCACCGGCCGGCCCAGCGCCGCATCCGCCTTGCGCCAACGCTCGAGCGAGTAGTTCGAGACCCCGGCAGCCCCGATCACTCCGGTATCCAACAACTCCCGCATGCCCGGCATGATCACCGAATCGGGCACCACCGGATTCGGTTGGTGCACCTGATAGAGCGGGATGCGGTCGAGTTGCAGGCGCCGCGCACTGGCCCGCGCGCGTCGTTTTATCACCGGGGGGAACGGGGCCACCGGGAACACTTTGCTGGCCACAGCCATCTCGGTGCGTTCCTCGCCGAGGGCCTCGCCCAGAATGCGCTCGCTCCTGCCGAAACCGTAGATTTCGGCCGTGTCGAATAGCGTCACTCCCAGCGCCCGGGCGCGCTCCACGATGTCGCGGGCGGTGTCTGCGGCGTAGTCGTCGCCGTATCCCCATTCGCGGGACCCGAATTGCCAGGTGCCAAGCCCAATTTTGCTGACCCGTCCGACTCCGTCAACGTCGAGATATTGCATAGCCCCACCGTACTGGCCGCCGGACAGGGCCGACGACGGGAACTGAGCGCAGCCGCTGCTCTGGGATTCACTGCCGGACGCCTCGGCGCAATCGACGACGCGTTCGACTCTGGCGGGATTCTCGGCCCCGCAGCGTCATCGGCTGTCGCGGCCCGACTGATCGATGAGCACCGAGCCGTTTGGCCGGTCGCCGATCGTCTGCAGGGCGATCGAAGGTTCCTGGCCGGCCTTCGCCGACGTTGACTCGCTGGTGATCCGGATGATCTGGGCGACCTCGCTCGGCGCGTCGCACTGCAGGTAGTGATCGGCCCCAGGCACCACCCAGTAGCGGCTCTGGCCGGGCTTGTTCTTCAGATAGGTCTGCCAGACGTGGTTGGCGACGCGCAGTGGCGCGACTGCGTCGTGCAGGCCCCAGATCAAGGTGGTGTTGACGTCGATGCCGGAGAGCCTTTCGAGCCAGCCGGTCTCGTCGGCGGCCCGCTCGTGCAGATACTTCACGGTATCGGGCAGCACGGAGACCCCGTCATTGTGCGCGAAACTTTGTGCCAACGCGATGATCTCGGGGTCCTGCGGGCCACGCCGCGGTATGAAGGTCGTCATCCCCAGGCCCGCCGCCAGCATGTCCGGCGTCGTGGCCGCCGCGGTCGCGCGACCGGTGGCGTCATCCAGCAGCGCTACCTGGAACGCGGTCAGATTTGCCAGCGGCAGGAAAATGTTCGCGTTCGTCATGAACACATCGACCGGTAAAGAATTGGTGTCGTGATCCGCCAGCATCGCGAGAGCAATCATGCCGACGCTGCTGCCGCGATCGTGCGTGATCATTCGGTACTCGCTGAGTTGCCAGATCTCATTGATCGCGTGAACGAGCAGGCGTGCGTCGTCGTACAACGAGTAGACGTGGGGATGGGGCGGCTTACCGGACAGCCCGTACCCGGGGAAGTCGAGCGTGAAGATGTCGAACTCGGCGCCCAGTTCGCCGACCAAGCCGTGGTAGTCGATGCTCGAGGTTGGGAATCCGTGCACGCAGACCAGGGCCGGCGCACCTGGGGTGCCGCAGCGTCGAGTGAACACCTCGACCTCTGCCCCTGCGTTGGCAGCTGTCGTCGATGCCCATGGGAAGTATGTTCCACCCTGAAGCCAGTCTTCGAAGATGCCCACAGTTCACCCCTTTCGGAAGCCTGGTCGATTCTCAGCGGAGCGTCGAGCCGCCTGGCTGTCGCCGCTCGTCGGCTGCCAATGATGGTGCTGGGCAACCGGTGGCTGGGTCAACCCGGCGTGTGTAGGTGGGCGTCCAGCGCATTGGTCAGGCCCCGGCGAGCAACCTTGAGACTCGCGAACGCTTTCCGGCCGGCAGGTTATTCGGCAGCGAGGACGAGGTTTTCGAGCCGGCGCACCAGCAGGCTCGGCAGCCACCGGGGGGACCCGACCTTCTCGACCCGCGTGGTGTGCCGCAGGAGGTGGTCGAGCACGATCTGGCCCTCCAGTCTCGCGAGCGTGGCACCGACGCAGAAGTGCGCGCCTCTGCCGAACGAGATGTGCCCGGCCCTGCCGGCGCGGTCCAGCCGGAACTCGTCGGGCGCCTCGAAGTGCGCCGGGTCCCGGTTGGCCGCTCCCCACAGCAGGATCAATCGTGAACCGGCGGGCAGCTCATGCCCGGCCAGCATGCAGTCGTTGCGCACGTGGCGGTAGTGGCCGCGAAACGGCGACTCGAATCTCAACACCTCTTCGAGGAATGCCGGGATGAGATCGGGGTTCTCGCGCAGACGATCCTGGATCTCGGGGTGGGTGGCGCAAATGTTGGTCGCCGAGCCGATGAGCGATGCGGTCGACTCGCCGCCGGCGCCGAATAGCGTCACGATCATGAACTGTGCGGTCATGGTGTCCAGTTCGCCTGCGGCGCAGGCGTTGGCGAGGTCACCGAGCAGGTTTTCCTGCGGATCCGCCACCGCCAGCCGCAGCCGCTCGGCGACGTAGCCCATCAGTTCCACGGCAGCTGCCCCCGCCGCGGCGAGCTGTTCCTCGCTGACCAGCCCTTCGAGCAGTTGGGTGCTGGCATAGCCCCAGGCAGCGAGCTGTTCGGCGTGGTGATCGGGGACGCCGATGAGCCGACAGACCACCATCATGGGAAGGCGGTTGGCCATCGCGGACATCCACTCGATGCGACCGTCGCGCAGTTCCTCGCGCCACAGTCGCTCGGTCTTGTCGACCACGAAGGACTCCAGGGCGCGGATACGCTTGGCGGCCAACTGCGGCACCAGTTTCTTGCGGTGCACGGCATGAGCCGGGTCGTCGGCGATGGCCAAAACCTGCGTGGGTCCGCCGAGCTCATCCATCGGGAACAACCCGACGGTGCCGTCGGGCCGGTAGGTCATCGTCCCGGTCAGGTTGGAGGAGAAGTCGTCGGTTCGCGCCACCGCCTCGGTGACGGCGTCCCAGCTGCAGACCGCATGGAATCCTGAGGCACCGATTCGGTGAAGGGGCGCCGCGGCAAGCATGTGAGCGTAGAGCGGATACGGATTCTGGATGTGCCGGTCGTCGAACAATGCAGCGCCGAGCCGCCCATCTCGGATTGTCACGAGTTCAGGCTGGTCGCGAAGTACCGGCCGAGTCAACTTGCGTAGGAGAAAGAACGACTGCCACCGCAGGTAACTCCTGTAACACTTGCATCACCCCGGCAGATAGATGGGAAAACACCACGCAACCTGGGAGTTGAGATGTCGCGGTATCACTGGATGGCCGGTGCAGCATCAATGGGCGCAGTGGCCGCCCTGGGGCTCGCGCCCGCCGCGTCCGCCGGAGGTGTCCCCATATGGGACGGGACCTACGCGGTGACCTTCTTCGTCGACCAGAAGAGCGGCACCAGCGTCGCGGCAACCCAGACCGAGAACCGGTACTCCGATAACTACACGTTCGACACCAGCTGCTCAGGCGGTTCCTGCGTCGTGACGATCGTCGGGGGACCCGCTCCGCGCAACTCCACCGTTCCGGTCCCGGTGACCTTCACCTGGGATGGTTCAGCATGGTCTTCGGATACGAGCTTTCAGTGGAACTGTCTCATGCCGGACGGTTCGATCGAGTGGAATCCCGCGTACGCGCAGGTGGCATATACGCAGCAGGCGGATGGTTCCCTGTCGGGCCGCTGGCACACCGACATCTCCAGTGGAGCCTGCCAGGGCACCGTCGACATCACGATGGCGGCCGAGCCGGTCTGAGCGGTTGGCTCGGGCCCCGATCCGCTCAGAGGGTGGCGATCCGCTCAGAGGGTGGCGCTCCGCTCAGAGGGTGGCGCGCGGTTCCGTTGGCGGGACGGCGGCCAACAAGTCACGGGTGTACTGCCGCTCCGGGGAGGCGAACAGTTCACCGGCGGGCCGGCTTTCGACGACAGCACCGTCGCGCATCACCAACACGTCGTGGCTCAACTGCCGGATCACTGCTAGGTCATGACCGATGAGCAGGTAGGCCAGCCCTAGCTCGCGCTGAAGTCGGGCCAGCAGCTCGAGCATCCGTGCCTGCACCGACACATCCAGCGATGCCGTCGCCTCGTCGAGGATGAGCAGATCGGGCTCGGCGGCCAGCGCGCGGGCGATGCTCACCCGTTGGCGCTGCCCACCAGAAAGTTCGTGAGGGTACCGGTGCGCGAAAGCGGTCGGCAGCCCGACGAGATCGAGCAGTTCGGCGACGCGTTCGCGGCGCGCCGAGCGGTTCGTCACCAGCCTGTGCACTCTCAATGGCTCCGAGATCGAAGTCTCTACGCGGGCGCGAGGATTCAGCGACGAGAACGGATCCTGGAACACCAGTCCGATGCGGCGCCTCAGCGCCTTACTGGCGGCACCCTTTACATTGAGAACGTCGGTGCCGCCAAGCGTCGCGCTGCCCGCATCAGGTTTCACCAAGCCAGTCAGTACCGCCGCGACGGTGGACTTCCCCGAGCCGGACTCACCCACCAGACCCAGCGTCGTCGCCCGGCGGATCCGAAAAGACACGTCCTTGACTGCATGCACGGTCGAGCGGCCCACCGGCGTGGTCACCGTAAACCGCACGTCGAGTCCATCGACCGTCAGCAGCGGCTCGGCATCGGGGACGGCCGTTGGCCCGGAACCGTCGAGTGTTGGGCGCGCGGTGAGCAGCTCCCGGGTGTACTCCTCACGCGGCCGCTCGAACACCTCAACGATGGGCGCCCGCTCGACGACAGCGCCGGTACGCAGCACCGTGACATCGTGTGCCACTTGCCCGATCACGCCGAGGTCATGGCTGATCCACACCACCGCGGTACCGAAATCACGTTGCAGTGCGCGCACCAACTCGATGATCTGCGCCTGTGTCGTCACATCCAGTGCGGTAGTGGGCTCGTCGGCGACCAGCAGCTCTGGGTCGCATGCCAGCGCGATCGCGATCATCACCCGCTGTCGCTGCCCGCCCGAGAGTTGGTGCGGGTAAGCATGCAGACGCATCGCAGGATCGGGCAGGCCGACCGCCTCCAGTAGCTCGAGCGCCCGGCGGCCGGCTTCCCGGCGCGTCATGCTGCGATGAGTCTCCAGAGATTCGGTGATCTGGCGCTCCAAGGTCAGTAGCGGGTTCAGCGAGGTCCCCGGGTCCTGGAAGACGAAACCGATTCGCGCACCGTGCACGCGGCGCAGCACCCGTGGCTTGGCGCCCACCAACTGAACTGGTTCGTCGGAGACACCTTTGAGCGTGCTGGTGCCCGAAGTCCGCGCGCCCGGGGCATCCAGCAGCCCGGTCGCCGCGAGCATCGTCATCGACTTGCCCGAGCCTGATTCGCCCACGATGCCAAGGGTGTGCTCGCGGTGAACATCGAACGACACACCGCCGACCAGCGCGTGTCCTCCGATGCGCACGCCGAGATCCCGAACGCTCAGCACGGGTTGCGGGCTCATCGTGACTCTTGCCTGAGGGCCTCGATCGCGGTGCGCTGCTTGGGATCCAGCACGTCGCGCAGCCCGTCGCCGAACAGGTTGAACGCCAGAACGATGAGGAAGATCGCGGCGCCGGGAAACACCGCCATCCACCACGCCATCGTCACGAAGCCCTGAGAGTCGAAGATCATCCGGCCCAGTGATGGCTGGGGGGGTTGGATCCCCAGTCCGAGAAACGACAGAGCGGCCTCGGACAGGATGGCGAACGCCAGTGAGAGCGAGGTCTGCACGATGAGTGGACCCGAGATGTTCGGCAGAATATGGCGCACCAGGATGTACAGGTCGCCGGCCCCCACAGCGCGCGAGGCCGCCACGTACGGTTCGGTGCGCACGCTCAGCGTGCCCGCGCGAGCCACCCGGGCGAAAATCGGCGTGTAGACAATGCCGATCGCCAGGATCGTCGTGCTCACCCCCGGGCCCAGGATCGCGACGATCGCGAGTGCCAGAAGCAGCACTGGAAAGGCAAACATCACGTCGACGACCCGCATCAGCACGGTGTCGAGCCAGCCGCCTTTCCGGCCGGCGAAGTATCCAGCCACAACTCCGACCGTCACGCCCACCACGGCCGCGAAAACCACGCTGAGGACGGCGATCTGCATCGACGCCTGGATGGCGACCAGCACACGAGACAACACGTCGCGACCTAATTCGTCGGTGCCGAACCAGTGCGCACCGCCGGGTGCCTGCAGGGCGTTGGGAACGTCGACGTCGTTGACGCCGTACGGGGCGACCCAATTCGCGCTCACCGTAACGACGGCCACGGCCACGAGCACCAATGCGCTGACCAACGTGACCGGGTTGAGGGCGAGCAGCCGCCAGGAGGAGACCCTGGTTTCTGTGCTCGTGGTGTTCGTCATGCCAGGCGGATCCTCGGGTCGACCACCGCGTACAGCACATCGACGATCAGGTTGACGAGCAGGAATAGTGCCGCGATCAGCAACACCGCGCCCTGGATCAACGGATAGTCACGTGCCGCCACGGCGTGGTAGACCAGCCGACCCAGCCCTGGCCAGGCGAACACCACCTCTACAACGATCACGCCCCCGAGGAGCGTGGCGAGTTGGACGCCGGTGATGGTCAGGATCGGCACCAATGCGTTGCGCACGGTGTGTCGGAACGTGACGACCCGTGGTGGCAGACCCTTGGACCGCGCCGTGCGCACATAGCCCATCGCGGCCACTTCGAGCACCGCTGCGCGTACGTATCGTGTCATGATCGCCGCCGCCACCAAGCCGACGGTGAGCCCGGGCAGGACGATGTGGCGCAGCCATCCTGCCGGATCCTCGAACAGTGGCCGGTAGCCCGACGTCGGTAGCCAGCCCAGGGTCGTCGCGAACAGCGCGATCAGCAGGATGCCCATCCAGAAATCGGGGATGGAGACGCCGAATTGGCTTGTGATACGGACGATCGCGTCGCTGATCCGACCCTCGCGCAGTGCGGAGAAGATGCCTGCGGGCAATGCTATCGCCAGGGCTATCGCGATGCCGGCAAAACCCAGGGACGCTGTCGCCGGGAGCCGCTGCATGAGCGTCACGGTGACGGGGTCGCCGTTCCGGAAGCTCACGCCGAGATCACCGGTCAGCGCTGAGCCCAGGTAGCCGAAGAACTGAGAGATGAGCGGGCGGTCCAGCCCGCTGGCAGCGCGCAATGCCTCGTAGGCCTCCGGTGTGTAGCGGGTACCCAGCGCCAGGCGCACCGGGTCGCCCGGAACCAGGTGGACCAACGCGAAAACCAGGATCAGTACCCCGAACAACACGACGGCCGAGTAGATCAACCTGCGCGCCACGAACCCGATGAGCGGATGGTTCAGCCACGATCGGTCGGAGTTGGCCGCCATCGCTAGGCTCCGTCGTCAGTGTTCAGCGAGGCATCCCGGAACCGGACCGCGCCGTCGCGGCGTGCTTGGTAACCCGAGAGCTCTGGATTCCACGCCTGGATCACCGAGGGGTTGTACAGGTAGATGTAACTGGCTTCGTCGGCGATCAGCGTTGCGGCTCGCGCATAATCCTCGTAGCGCGCGGCCCGGTCGGTCTCGATCCGGCCCGCGTCGAGCAATCGGTCCACCTCGGCGTTGGAGAACTGCTGCGCGTTGCTCGTCCCGTCGGTGTGGTGCTGGGCGTAGTAGAAATCGTCGGGATCGATATTGCCCAGCCAGCCCATCATCAGCATGTCGAAGTTGCCCGAGTTCTGTTCGTCGAGCCAGGTCGCGAAGTCCACTGTGGAGATGTTGACGGTGATCCCAAGCGGCGCAAGGTTATCGGCGATGATCTGAGCCGCGGTGACCGTCTCCGGGTAGTCGGTGGTGACGAGCATGTCTAGATCCGTGGGCTGGACTCCGGCCTCGCGAAGCAGCTCGCGGGCCTTGTCCAGACCCAGCGCACGTGCTGAGTTCTCGGGGCCGTCCTGACCGTATCTGTCGTAGGGGGTGTACCAGGGGTTGCCCTCCGGGATCGCCAACTGATTGGCCGTGGCGGTGCCGTAGCTGGTCGCCTGAACAATCGCGCCGCGGTCGATCGCGTAGGCGATGGCCTGCCGCACGCGGACGTCGTTCCACGGTTCGCGGGCCTCGTTGAGGGCCAGATACCAGTAGTCGTTGCTCGGTGTGACTGCCAGCGTTACCGAGTCGTCTTCTTCGAGCTGTGCTACCCGCTGGGTGGGAATCGAGTCGGTCCAATCGATCTCACCGGCCTGCAGTGCCGATAGCGCCGTCGAGGGCTCGGAGATGAACCGGAACGTCACACCCGGGATCCCGGGCGGCCCGCCCCAGTAGTCCGGGTTGGCTGCCAGCGTGATGGAGTCGCCGCTGCGTTGATCCAGGAAGCTGAACGGCCCGGTCCCGATCGGATGGGTGGCGATCTGCCCGCTCTCGACGTTGGGGCGCGACACGATTGCCATCCCCTTGAAGCCGCCCAGGTTGGTCAGCATGTTGGGCACCGGCCGATCGGTGCGGATGACCACCGTGGACGGGTCAGGTGCTTCGACGGCGGTGACAGCGTTGAACTTGTCGACGTTGGCCAATTCCTCATCCATGATCCGGCGGTAGGAGAAGACGACGTCGTCTGCGGTCATGGGGGTGCCGTCGTGGAACGTGACGCCATCGCGCAGGTGGAAGGTCCAGGTGAGCCCATCGGCGCTGACGTCCCACGACTTGGCCAGCGCGGGCTGCATCTGGAGGTTCTCGTCGGGTTCGACGAGCGTGTCGAACACGTTCTCAAGTACTTCGAAGGAGAAGTAGGCGGTGGTCCGGTGCGGGTCGAGTTGGTCTGGCTCCCCGGCGATCGCTGTGACGAGGTTGCCGGCGGCCCCGCCGCCGAGATCAACCCCCTGTCCGGTCGAACACCCGGTCAGCGCCACCAACAGGGTGACGAGGGCTGCGAACACCCCGTGGGCAGCGGTCGACACCGCCGTTCTCGCCATCACCATCACCCATCACCATCACCCCGGATACCGCCTGCCCCATTCTTACCCATGGACCGTGGCGGCAAGCGTGGGACAAGGGCATCATCTCGATGGGCAACAGGCCGGGGCATTCCCGTTGCCGGTTCGGGAGCGTTCGGTCAGGTTGGCGAGTGCGAGCCAGTATTGGCAACGAACTGTTCGCAGGTGTATCGCAGATCGAATTCGTGCAGCCCGGACTTGGCGTGCAGTTCGCAGTATTCCTTGAAGCGCCCGGGAAAGAGGAACGGGGCGCGCCCGTGTTCGTCCTGGTAGTAGCTTTGGCAGGACGGCGATGCCCAGGAGTAGCGCGGAAACTGTTGTGCCAACCACTCGTTGTAGGCGCGGCTGATGTGCGGTTTGACCGACAGCGACTTCACGCCGGCCGCCTGCTTCTCGCGCAGCAGGGCGACAATCGTCTCGATGTTTCTCTCCGCGGTCAGGAAGTAGCTTGCGTCAAGCGGTAGTCCGTTGGGACCGACGGCAAAGAAGTAGTTCGGAAAGTGTGGCGCGGCGATCCCTTTGAAGGCCTCTGGCGACTTCTCCATTGTGTCGGCCAGACTCTTGCCCGCCTGCCCCAGTACACCGATCCGATCGAAGTCGAGGATGCGGTAGCCGGTGCAGAAGATGATGACGTCGGCCTCGATCTCGCGGCCCTTATCGGTAGTGATGCCGGTCGGCCGCACGGCGCTGAGGCCTTCGGGAATCAGCTCGACGTTTCCGCGCAGCAGGGCTGGGTAGAAGTCATCAGAGACCAAACCGCGCTTGCAGCCGTAAGGGTCCGCGGGCGTGAGAGCCGCACGAAGCTCTGGATCGGGGATCGCGTCGGTGATGAACTTCCTGGCCACTTTCTCGAACTGCCTCGCCCGATTGTGGCCGAGAGTTGCGGCGTCGTGGACAAGGCTCATCAAGAGTTGCTGCACGCGCCGAATCAGTTTCATCATGACCGGAAACCGGCGCCACCGGCTGCGCTGCGCGTCGGTGTAGAACTTGCGGCGCCGGGGCATGATCCAGTTCGGCGATCGCTGCAGGACGGTGAGTTCCCCTGCGACTCTGGCCACCTCGGGCACGATCTGCACGGCACTCGCGGCAGAGCCGACAACGACGACGCGCTTGCCCTCCAGTTCGACGCTGTGATCCCAGCGGGTGCCGTGAAAACTCGCGCCCTCGAAATCGTCGATACCGGGGACGCTGGGGTAGCGGGGCGTGTGTTGGTTGCCCATCGCGTTGATCACGACATCGAACTCGAGTGACTCGCCGGCCTCGCTCTTGAGCTGCCAGACGCCGGTGTCGCAGTACTGCGCGGCGGTAATCCGGGTGTTCAATCGAATATGGCTGTCCAGGCCGAACTCCGAAGCGCACTGCTGCAGGTAGGACTCGATCTCGGGCTGCTCGACGAAGTTCGCGGTCCAGTCGGGGTTCGGTCGATACGAGAAGGTGTAGGCGTGGGCCCAGACATCGCAGGCCAGGCCCGGGTAGGTGTGCAAGTGCCAGGTGCCCCCGACTGCGTCAGACTTCTCGAAGATCGTGAAGTTGGTGAAGCCGTGTGCAAGAAGTTCGTGGCCGGCCGCCAGGCCCGCGGGGCCCGCGCCGATCACCGCGATCCGGAGCAGGGAATGGACGGCCATGTCGATCTCTTACCTCTCGTTGATGAATCGGGAATCCTCTTCGAGGATCGCTTCTCGAGTTGTTCAACTGCCGGGCACTCGGATCCTTTCGGCGAATGCCTTGTGGAAACCAATCGGCACCAGACGTTTCAGCCAATCCACGGCGAAGGACTCCGCGCCTGAGCGCACCCGGAGCCTGTTGCCGCGGATTCCACGGACAATGGCCGAGGCCACGTCTTCGGGTGGATGCCCGTATTTCTTGATCCCCGTCTGCAATTGAGCGCGCTGCGCTTCATGGCTGACGCGCACGCTCCGTGCGATACCGGTCGCTACGCCGCCGGGATGGACACTGGTCACCCCCACCTGAGTGTGGCGGAGCTCTGCCCAGAGCGATTCGGTGAACCCTCGAACGGCGAACTTGCTTGCGCAGTAGCTACTTTGCCCAGGCGCGCCGATGAAGCCGAACATGCTCGACACATTGACGATATGAGCCTCACTGGCCTCCCGGAGCGCGGGTAGAAAGAACTTGCAACCGTGGACGACCCCCCAGAAGTTGATCCCGATGAGCCACTGGAAGTCTTCAAGACTGTGGTCTTCGAAGGTCTTCAACACTGAAACACCGGCATTGTTGACCAGAATGTTGACCCGCCCGTGTTCCCCGAGGATCTCACTGGGCAACGCTTCCATTCGTGCGACGTCGGAAACATCGGCTAGATGAAGGCTGGCGCGGACGCCGGCAGTCTCGATCAGGTGCGCCGTCTCTTCTAGGCGCGGCCTGTCGATGTCCACGAGGGCGAGTGCGCAGCCCTCATCGGCCAACCGTGCCGCCGTTGCGCGACCAATTCCACTCGACGCGCCCGTCACCACAGCGACCCGGCCGTTTAGATCCTTCATCGAATACCGCCCGAGAGACCCCCGGCTTTAGTCGTGGGGAGGTAAGGGCGGCTGCTGTGTCGGTGTTGACTTATAGAGTGCTCGGTGTGGTTGTCGAGTCGGTTGAGACGGTGCGGTACACCTACCGTCTGCGGCCTGGAGCCGGAGCTGTGGCGGCTCTGGAAGCCGAATGGCACCGGTGCCGGTTTCTGTGGAATGAAGCTGTCCACCAGCAGAAATCGGGTATCCGGCCGACGTTTGGCAAGTTGTCGAGGATGCTTACCGCTGCCCGCAAGAGCAGCTCTTGGTTGCGGGAGGGGTCCCAGGTGGCCCAGCAGCAGATGTTGGGCACCTATGGCTCTGCGTTGAGCCATTCGTTCACCGTGAAAGGCCGCCGCAGGCCGACCTTTAAGGCGCGTAAGACAACGCTGCCGTCGCTGGAATACACCCGCAACGGTTTCTCGATTCGCGACAACCGTTTGGTACTCC
>NZ_JBMYXC010000037.1:0-13060 GCF_049608025.1 Mycobacterium sp.
TGACGGCCTCGGCAGATTCGGTTCGCGCCTACCTCAAGCAGATCGGCAAAGTCGCACTGCTCAATGCCGAGGAAGAGGTCGAACTCGCCAAGCGCATCGAGGCGGGCCTGTATGCCGTCCAGCTGACCGAACAGAAGGCGGCCAAAGGCGAGAAGTTCACGCCGACGGAGCGTCGCGACATGTCGTGGATCTGCCGGGACGGCGACCGCGCCAAGAACCATCTGCTGGAGGCCAACCTGCGCTTGGTGGTGTCGCTGGCCAAGCGCTACACCGGCCGCGGCATGGCTTTCCTGGACCTGATTCAGGAGGGCAACCTGGGGCTCATTCGTGCGGTCGAGAAGTTCGACTACACCAAGGGGTACAAGTTCTCCACCTATGCGACGTGGTGGATCCGCCAGGCGATCACCCGCGCGATGGCCGACCAGGCCCGCACGATCCGCATCCCGGTGCACATGGTCGAGGTGATCAACAAGCTTGGCCGCATTCAGCGTGAACTGCTTCAGGACCTTGGTCGCGAGCCCACGCCCGAGGAACTCGCCAAGGAAATGGACATCACGCCGGAGAAGGTGCTGGAGATCCAGCAATACGCGCGTGAACCCATCTCGCTGGATCAGACCATCGGCGATGAGGGCGATTCCCAACTGGGCGACTTCATCGAGGACAGTGAAGCCGTGGTGGCCGTGGATGCCGTCTCGTTCACGCTTCTGCAGGATCAGCTGCAGTCGGTGCTGGAGACGCTGTCCGAACGCGAAGCCGGCGTCGTCCGACTACGCTTCGGCCTCACCGACGGACAGCCGCGCACGCTCGACGAGATCGGCCAGGTCTACGGCGTGACCCGGGAACGTATCCGCCAGATCGAATCGAAGACGATGTCCAAGCTGCGGCACCCCAGCCGGTCTCAGGTGCTGCGCGACTACCTGGACTGAGTGACTCTCCTGATTCTTGTTTTGACCAGCGGGTTCGCCGGATTCGGTGCCGCCGTGAGCCTACGGAACAAGTGAGTTCTGCCGACGGGTCGTCGGCGAGCCGGTTACTTCATACCTGAGGCGCAGGACACTTACAGCGGCGAAGGCGCACTGGTTGTTGTTGGCGCCGGTGGCGCCGGTGGCGGAGCCTGCGCTGGTTCCGGAGCAGCCGGAGCCTGCGCTGGTTCCGGAGCTACCGCCGGAGCCTCAGCCTGCGTCGGTTCTGGAGCCGCCGGAGCCTGAGCCTGCGTTGGTTGCGGAGCCGCCGCCGGAGCCTCAGCCTGCGTTGGTTCTGGAGCCGCCACCGGAGCCTGAGCCAACGTTGGGTCCGGAGCCGCCGCCGGCACTTGAGCCAACGTCGGTTCCGGCGCTGCCGCCAGCGCCGTCGCGCAAGGGGTGGTCAGATCCATGTCGGTGACGTACGGCCGTCCCGCTTCGTCCAGACAGGCTTGATAGCACCTTTTGTGACTGAGCCCGAAGGCTTCGGCGGTCTCGCAGTGGTTGAAGCTGCCGTCGGCCAAAGCGGCCTGGTCACAGTACCCGCCGCTGAAGCCGGCGAACGAGGTGACCTGGCACTCCCCCGGAACGGCATCTGCCGAAGGGGTGGTTGGGGCCAGGAAAAAACAACCGGCGACAGCCGGGATGGCGCTGAACAGTATCCGCTTCCGCATCACTAACTCCGGTGACTCCTGTGGTTTGTGATATTTCTGTTACGCCTGTGCAAGGGAGCATAGGACCAAGTTTCCGTCCGTATCGCGGATTTGCCCGATCCTGTCCCGCCGGGCTGCCTCAGCCCTCGGTCGCCGGGGTTCGGCGCAAGATCGCAGACCTCGGGGGGGTACGGGGACGACGGGATGAGTTCACCGCACACCAGGCGGGAACACACCGTGGCGGTCTGGCAGGTACGCAGAAACGCTTACCACCGCCGCTACCGGCAGGGGCCCGTACAAATGTGGGAACACCATGCCGTCAGGATCGCTGGGGACTCCCGGCTCCCACCGCACCGGGGATGAGAGCCGTTCGGAGTCCAGACGCAGCAGCATCATGTCGGTCCGGCCCGCGTACAACCGGTTAGCGGGCAGATGAACCTGTTCTTGACTCGACAAATGCACGAAGCCCACCTCGCGCAGCGAGTCGGGCCGGTACTCCCGGGAATGTCGGGCGGCCTGCCACTGGCCCGCAGTACACAAATGGACGAGTACCGGCGTGCCGGGAGTTTGAATGGAACTCATACCGATCACAACACACACCTCAGTGAGACACGACACACCCGCAAACCTCGGGGGAACAAGGCCGGAACCCCAAGCGTCTGACAGAGTAGATGTACGTCGCTACACCTATGGAGGTGCCATGACCGCAACGCTCACCAGTCCCGAATTGACCTTGGCTGACCGCTGCGACCGTTGTGGTGCCGCAGCACGAGTGCGGGCCAAGCTGCCATCGGGTGCTGAACTGCTGTTCTGCCAGCATCATGCCAACGAGCACGAAGCGAAGTTGGTTGAGCTGGAAGCCGTCCTCGAAGTAAGCCAGTTGGAGCCTTAGGCGCCAATCAGTAATGCTGGACTGGTCATGAGTGACCAGTCAGTGCAGACATCGGAGCGGCCGAGGCCGTCGCGCCACCACATTCGGCACATCACCGGTCGGACGCTGGCCAAAAGTTGGGACGACTCGATTTTCTCGGAGTCCGCTCAGGCCGCTTTCTGGTGCGCTCTGTCGCTGCCACCCTTGCTGCTGGGAATGTTGGGCAGCTTGGCCTTTGTCGCTCCGCTCTTCGGCCCAGACACCTTGCCGGTGATCCAAGACCAGCTCGTCAGCACCGCCGCGCGGTTCTTCTCCCCCAACGTAGTCACCGAGATCATCGAGCCCACGGTTCTGGATATCGTCAAGGGCGCCCGCGGCGAAGTGGTGTCGCTGGGATTCGTGATCTCGCTGTGGGCAGGTTCGTCGGCTGTCTCGGCGTTCGTCGACTCGATCACCGAGGCCCACAGCCAGACACCCTTGCGCCACCCGGTGCGCCAGCGGTTCTTCTCCCTTGGCCTGTATGTGGTGATGTTGGTCGGCGCCATCGCTACCGCACCGTTCCTGGCCCTGGGGCCGCGCAAGGTCGCTGACTTCATCCCCGACAGCTGGGACCAAGTGCTGCGGTTCGGCTATTACCCGGTGCTCTTCGTGGCACTGGTGCTGGGCGTGAACGTGCTGTACCGAGTGTCCCTGCCCAAGCCTCTGCCTTCGCATCGACTGTTGTACGGATCGGTTCTGGCCGCGGTGGTGTTCTTGGTCGCCACGTGGGGGCTGCGGGTATATCTGACGTGGATCACCAGTACGGGCTACACGTACGGGGCGCTGGCGACACCGATCGCTTTCCTGCTGTTCGCATTCTTCCTCGGCTTCGCGATCATGCTCGGCGCCGAGTTGAACGCAGCCATCCAGGAAGAGTGGCCTGCACCGGACACCCATGCCAAGCGCTTCCGATGGTGGCTGGAATCAAAAGCCGAATCGCTCAACGGCGGCAACAGTGTGCCCGTTGCCGGCTCATCAGCTTCCCTCGATGCGCCTGACGAGATTGCCGAAACGCCGGACACCGCCGCCGCCGCCGGCAACCGCGACGGCGCTACTTCTTGAGCTGCTGGTAGATCTTCTTGCAGTCGGGACACACCGGCGAACCGGGCTTGGCCGATCGTGTCACTGGGAACACCTCCCCGCACAGCGCGACGACGTGGGTGCCCATCACCGCGCTCTCGGCGATCTTGTCCTTCTTGACGTAGTGGAAGAACTTCGGGGTGTCGTCGCCAGTCCCGTCATCGACGCGTTCGTCGGTATCGGGCCGCTCGATCGTCTGGGTTTCCATCGCTCCATTCTGCCTCGCAATAGATCGGTAAGAAACGTGGCGGTCACACCCGGGTGTTGATGTGGAACAGTGGAGGCATGAAACACGGCCAAGAGCTGAGTTTCGATGACGACGGTCGGCCGGTCTTGATCACCGGCGCTGCCCCCGCCTACGAAGAACAGCATCGCCAGCGGGTACGCAAGTACCTCACGCTGATGTCCTTCCGCGTCCCGGCCCTCATCCTCGCCGCTGCAGCCTATGGAATCTGGCACAACGGTCTGATCTCGCTGGCGATCATCGTGCTGTCCATTCCGTTGCCGTGGATGGCTGTACTGATCGCCAACGACCGGCCGCCCAGACGTGCCGAGGAACCCCGCCGCTTCCAGTCGAGCCGGCAGATTCCGCTGTTCCCCACCGCCGAGCGTCCCGCGATCAACAGCATGGGCCACGGAGCGCCGGGGCGGGGCGACGGCGCGGATGCGCCCTACGACGCGAACTCCGCGCGTGATTTCGGCGGCGATGTTCCGCGCTGAGAATCTTCTAGCTCACTTCTCAGCACATTCTCAGGTCTACCTCCGATAATCGCAGGTCAGAACGTGTGAACCGACGCAACTGTGGGAACTCTTTGCGGCCCCAGGGCGTTGTAACTCATGAAAGTTCGACCCACTCAGGAGGCCGTAATGGCAAATGCCACCAGTAGTCGCGTTGACCACAGCCTGGACGCTCAGAGTCCAGCCGCAGACCTGGTGCGCGTGTATTTGAACGGTATCGGCAAGACCGCGTTACTCAACGCCGCCGATGAGGTGGAACTCGCCAAGCGAATCGAGGCCGGACTCTATGCCCGGCATTTGCTTGACACCCGCAAGCGCCTGGGTGAAACCCGCAAAAGCAACCTCGCGGTCGTCGTGCGCGACGGCGAGTCGGCACGGCGCCATCTGCTCGAGGCCAACCTGCGCTTGGTGGTGTCGCTGGCCAAGCGCTACACCGGGCGAGGCATGCCGTTGCTCGACCTGATCCAAGAGGGCAACCTGGGCCTGATCCGCGCGATGGAGAAATTCGACTACGCCAAGGGATTCAAATTCTCTACCTACGCCACCTGGTGGATCCGTCAAGCGATCACTCGCGGGATGGCTGACCAGAGCCGCACCATCCGGCTCCCGGTCCATCTCGTCGAGCAGGTGAACAAGCTCGCCCGGATCAAGCGCGAGATGCACCAGAACCTCGGCCGCGACGCCACGGACGAGGAACTCGCCGAGGAGTCTGGGATACCCCCGGAGAAGATCGCCGACCTGCTCTCCCACAGCCGCGATCCGGTGAGCCTCGATATGCCGGTGGGAACGGACGAAGAAGCGCCCCTGGGCGACTTCATCGAAGACTCTGAGGCGATGTCGGCAGAGAACGCCGTGATCTCCGAGCTGCTGCACACCGACATTCGCTACGTGCTGACCACCCTTGACGAGCGCGAACAACAGGTCATCCGGTTGCGGTTCGGCCTGGACGATGGTCAACCACGCACGCTGGACCAAATCGGAAAGCTGTTCGGGCTCTCCCGCGAACGCGTGCGCCAGATCGAGCGCGACGTCATGTCAAAACTGCGCAACGGCGAACGTGCCGACCGGCTGCGTTCCTACGCCAGCTGAGCAGATCCTTCTTCGGGAGAGCCCGCCGGATTCCGGCGGGCTCTCCGTCGTCGGGTTGGGGCGCACTGACCGCCGGATGCAGCGCCGCTGTTCAGAAGGGTCGACCGGTAGACTCTGCACCGACGGAGGGTGTGCGAATGAACGATCTTGTCGATACCACCGAGATGTATCTGCGAACCATTTACGACCTCGAGGAAGAGGGCGTCGTCCCCCTGCGGGCGCGGATCGCAGAGCGGCTGGATCAAAGTGGCCCCACCGTAAGCCAGACCGTGTCGCGGATGGAGCGAGATGGACTCTTGCACGTCGCGGGCGACCGGCACTTGGAGCTCACCGACAAAGGTCGGTCACTGGCTGTCTCGGTGATGCGCAAGCACCGGTTGGCAGAGCGACTCCTGGTCGACGTCATCGGGCTGCCGTGGGAAGAGGTGCACGCCGAGGCGTGTCGCTGGGAGCACGTGATGAGCGAGGATGTCGAGCGCCGACTCGTCCAGGTTCTCAACAACCCCACCACTTCCCCGTTCGGAAACCCGATCCCCGGCCTGTCCGAACTCGGCGTCGGCGACCACCTCGGCAACACAACCGTCAACCTGGTGCGCCTGACCGAGTTGCCCGCCGGGATGCCGGTAGCAGTGGTGGTGCGCCAGTTGACCGAACACGTACAGGGCGACGCCGACCTGATTGCGCGGCTCAAAGAAGCCGGCGTCGTACCCAGCGCGCGGGTAACGGTCGAGGTCAACAACCACGGCGGCGTCATGATCGTCATCCCGGGCCACGAGCAGGTCGAGTTGCCCCATGAGATGGCCCACACCGTAAAGGTCGAGAAGGTCTGACCCGGGCCGGACCCGCACCGAATGTAGTTCGCAACCCCGCTCGACGTAGTCCGCTACCCCGCTCGGCGACCGAACCGTCTGCTCGGCGGTAGCCGAATACCAAGCTGCTCGGCAAGGCGGTAGCCGGTGCTCGCCAACTCGCGGATTTGTTCTGGCCGCATTCCCGACTGCAGCGCCTTGTCGAGCATCGTCGCCATCCGATGCCACGGCACGCCTCTCAATGCCGCGTCAAGCGATATGCCCGCAAGCGGTCCATCTCCCCGCGCATATGCCGAAAATGCAAGCAGCACAAGCGCTTCCACTCGCCAAGGCTCCGGGAGCCGGCGGGCCAAGTCGGCCCACAGCGATTCGGCCGATCCCGCATGGTCGCCGACGGCCAGCGCATACAGGGTGTCACGCACCCGCGGATCGGTCAGTGCCAGCGCCAATCGTGCCAATGGGTCGTCGGCGAGCGGCCGCCCCCTACCAATCTGCTCAGCGCAGGCGAAGGCATGCTCGATGTCACTTCGAGTCTGCGAATCGGGCCGATCAGGATCGAGCTGACCGCGCTGCTCAATCACCCTGGCCAACTCGGCGCTACGCTCGGGATCGGCGGGCTCGACTACCGCGACGAGCTCGGAACGCCGGGTGTACAGGCGGCGACCGTCCAGCACCGCGGCCGCCGCGATGGGCGACGCCGCCGGATCCTCGACCACTCCCGAGCTGCCACATCCGTCCGCGCAGTACCACCGGCCGCCGGCAGCGACCTTGTCGACCACGTGCACGGCGAACAACTCGACATCCCGCGTCGCGAGTTCGACAGCCAATTGGTGCGCCAGGTCGCGGTACTCCTCGGCGCACATCTGGCACGCGGCGCCCCGGTCGTCGACGATCACCGCGATCGCGATCTCGGCTCTGGATGCGGCAGCCATCTCCGCGAGGTGACCCAATGAGTCACCGGCCTGATCGCTGCCGAGATCAGCACGCATGACGGCGCCCATCTCACCGTGCGCGGCGGTCACGAGCACCAGCGATTCCTCGGGCACGAAGCCCAGGACAGCCGGGAGCGCGGCAATCAGAACGCCGGGCCGGTCGAGCGGGGAATCGGGGCGATGTGTTTTCGACATACCGCAAACCTGACAACAGCTGCCGACGAACAACCGCAGATGACGCTCCCCCGGGCCCGAACCGTGGATGAAATCGCACTTGGGGATGACCAGCCCGGAGATAATCGTCCATCGGGATGCGAGATCGGGGCAACCGGCGTAGACCTTGTGCCATGGGTTCCACGCAGGAATACGACCTCGTCGTCATCGGGTCCGGCCCGGGAGGGCAGAAGGCCGCCATCGCCGCAGCCAAGCTCGACAAATCCGTCGCTGTCATCGAGCGGGGGCTCATGCTGGGCGGCGTATGTGTCAATACCGGGACCATTCCGTCGAAGACGCTGCGCGAAGCCGTCGTCTATCTCACCGGCATGAACCAGCGCGAACTCTACGGCGCCAGCTACCGCGTCAAGGACAAGATCACCCCGTCGGACCTTCTCGCCCGCACACGGCATGTCATCGGCAAGGAGATCGACGTGGTGCGCTCGCAGCTGATGCGCAACCGCATCGAGCTCTATGTGGGTCACGCCCGGTTCATCGACGCACACACCATCCATGTCGACGAACCCAACCGCGCCGAACGCGTCACCGTCAGCGGCCGCAACATCGTTGTCGCGACCGGCACCAAACCGGCCCGGCCCGTCGGCGTCGAATTCGACGAGAGCCGGGTGCTGGACTCCGACGGCATCCTCGACCTCAAATCGATCCCCGGCTCAATGGTCGTCGTCGGCGCGGGCGTCATCGGCATCGAGTACGCCTCGATGTTCGCGGCACTGGGCACCAAGGTCACCGTCGTCGAAAAGCGCGACAGAATGTTGGAGTTCTGCGACCCCGAGGTGATCGAGGCACTGAAATTCCATCTACGCGACCTCGCCGTCACGTTCCGGTTCGGCGAGGAGGTCACCGCTGTGGATATCGGATCCGCGGGCACCCTCACCACATTGGCCAGCGGCAAGCAGATTCCCGCCGAGACAGTCATGTACTCGGCGGGCCGGCAGGGCCAGACCGACCACCTCGACCTCTCGAACGCAGGTCTGGAGGCCGACAACCGGGGCCGGATCTTCGTCGACGACAACTACCAGACCAAGGTCGACCATATTTATGCCGTCGGCGACGTCATCGGTTTCCCGGCGCTGGCCGCCACCTCCATGGATCAAGGCAGATTGGCGGCGTATCACGCATTTGGGGAGCCCTGCAAGGGCATGACCGAGCTGCAACCCATCGGCATCTACTCGATACCCGAGGTGTCCTACGTCGGAGCCACCGAGGTCGAACTGACCAGGGAGTCGGTGCCCTATGAGGTCGGGGTGTCCCGCTACCGCGAGCTGGCCCGCGGCCAAATCGCCGGCGACTCCTACGGGATGCTCAAGCTTCTCGTATCGACGGAGGACCTTCGGATACTCGGCGTGCACATCTTCGGCACCAACGCCACCGAGATGGTGCACATCGGTCAGGCCGTGATGGGCTGTGACGGCACGGTCGAATACCTCGTCGACGCCGTATTCAATTACCCGACGTTCTCCGAGGCGTACAAAGTCGCGGCGCTGGAGGTGATGAACAAGCTGCGCGCGCTCAAACAGTTCCGATCCTGAATCCATCCGACCTCGCGCATCAGCCCCCGGGTGCGAGACAATGGTGGTTCACGCTGCCGACGGCATCGCCGTCGCGGCGCACCGCCAGCCGTCGTGGCGGACGGCGAAAAGGAGGCGAAAGATGGCTGACAGCGCAGATGATCCAGGTCAGCAATACCAACCTGAGCAGACCGGCATGTACGAGCTGGAGTTCCCCGCCCCGCAGCTCTCCTCCGCTGATGGCCGCGGCCCGGTGCTGATCCACGCGCTCGAGGGCTTCTCAGACGCCGGCCGGTCGATCAAGCTGGCCGCAGATCACCTCAAGAACACCCTCGACATGGAACTGGTGGCGTCTTTCGCGATCGACGAGCTACTCGACTACCGGTCCCGACGTCCGTTGATGACGTTCAAGACCGATCACTTCACCCAATACGACAATCCGGAATTGAACCTCTACGCGTTGCATGACAGCGCCGGAACACCGTTTCTGCTGCTCGCCGGCCTGGAGCCCGATCTGCGGTGGGAGCGTTTCACCACCGCAGTGCGGCTGCTGGCCGAGTCGCTGGGGGTGCGCCGGCTCATCGGCCTCGGCGCCATTCCGATGGCCGTCCCTCATACCCGGCCGATGACGTTGACCGCGCACTCGAATGACAAGGAGCTCATCGCCGAACACCAGCCCTGGGTCGGAGAGGTTCAGGTTCCGGGCAGTGTGTCCAATCTTCTTGAGTTCCGGATGGCCCAACACGGCTATGAAGTCGTCGGGTTCACCGCGCACATCCCGCACTATCTGGCGCAGACCGATTACCCGTCCGCAGCCGAGATGCTGCTGTCGGAGGTCGCCAGGAGCGGTTCGCTGAAGATCCCGACCGCCGCGCTCGGCGAGGCCGCTGCCGAGGTTCAGGAAAAGGTCAACGAGCAGGTGGCAGCCAGCGAAGAGGTCGCTCAGGTGGTGGAGGCGCTGGAGCGCCAGTACGATGCATTCGTTGCCGCGCAGGAGAACCGGTCACTTCTGGCACGTGACGAGGATTTGCCCAGCGGTGAAGAGCTCGGCGCCGAGTTCCAGCGATTCCTTGCCCAACAGGACGGTGAGAAGGACAAGAAGGACGGGGACAATCCCCCTGCGGGTCCCTAACTGACGCGTAGTTGCTACCCAACCCGACGACGAACTGGGCAAAATGACCATGATCATGGAGTTGGCGACATGACCGAACGCAAACCGAATCTGCGCTCCGTGCGGGAGCTCACTCCCACGCTGCAGTATCGAACCATCCACGGCTACCGAAGGGCGTTTCGGGTGGCCGGCTCAGGTCCGGCGATCCTGCTGATTCACGGCATCGGGGACAACTCCACCACCTGGGACACCGTGCAGACCAAGCTCGCGCAACGGTTCACTGTCATCGCGCCCGACCTGCTCGGCCACGGCAAGTCCGACAAACCGCGCGCCGACTACTCGGTCGCTGCCTACGCCAACGGGATGCGGGATCTGCTCAGCGTCCTGGAGATCGACAGTGTCACCGTGGTCGGCCATTCACTGGGCGGCGGCGTGGCGATGCAGTTCGCCTACCAGTTCCCACAACTGGTGAACCGGATGATCCTCGTCGGCGCCGGCGGCGTCACCAGAGAAGTGAACGTAGCGCTGCGGATGGCGTCACTGCCCATGGGCAGTGAGGCGTTGGCCCTGCTGCGTATTCCGCTGGTGCTGCCGGCATTGCAGGTCATCGGGCGGATGGGGGGCGCACTGTTGGGATCCACCGGCGTGGGCCGCGACATCCCCAATATGTTGCGCATCCTGGCCGATCTGCCTGAACCGACCGCTTCGTCGGCGTTTGCGCGAACCCTGCGGGCGGTGGTCGATTGGCGCGGCCAGGTGGTGACCATGCTCGACCGATGTTATTTGACGCAATCTGTTCCCGTGCAACTGGTTTGGGGCAGCAGCGATTCGGTCATCCCGGTCGGTCACGCTGAAATGGCACACGCGGCAATGCCCGGTTCGCAGCTGCACATCTTCGAAGGCTCAGGGCATTTCCCGTTCCACGACGACCCTGACCGCTTCGTCGAGATCGTGCAGAGATTCATCGAGTCGACCGAACCCGCCGTGCACGACCAAGACTACCTGCGAAACCTCCTGAGGACGGGGATCAGAGAAGGGACGATCTCCGGCCCGATCGACACCCGGGTGGCGGTACTGGACGCCATGGGCGCGGACGAACGCAGCGCAACCTGACTCCATAATCCGCGTGCTCCATAACCGCCTACTCCAACAACCGCCTACTCCAAAAACCCCCTACGACGTAGCATCTGCTCATGGCCATCGACGTGACAGTGCTGCGCATATTCACCGACCGGGACGGCAGATTCGGCAACCCACTGGGCGTGGTGGACTCGGCCACCGTGGAACCAGCCGACCGGCAGCGCATAGCCACCGCATTGGGTTACAGCGAAACCGTATTCGTCACCCTGCCCGAGTCGGGCGTGCATACCGCGCACGCCCATATCCATACACCCACCACCGAACTCCCCTTCGCCGGACACCCGACGGTGGGCGCATCGTGGTGGCTGATGCAACAAGGGAAACCGGTGAATACGTTGCAGGTGCCCGCGGGCATCGTCAAGGTGGGCCATGCCGGGGACCTGACATCCATCACCGCACGCGCAGAGTGGGCGCCCGACTTTTCGATGCACCAGTTCGCCACGATCGACGAAGTGTCGGAGGCGGACCCCGATGACTTCGGCGACGACGCCGAGCACTACCTCTGGGCCTGGCTAGATGAGCCAGCAGGCAAAATACGATCCCGGGTGTTCGCTGCCAATCTGGGGGTGCGCGAGGACGAAGCCACAGGTGCGGCAGCCCTGCGCATCACCGAGCATCTCAGCCGCGACCTGACCATCATGCAGGGGCAAGGGTCGATCATCGAAACCGCCTGGAGTGCCGACGGTTGGGCGCAGATTGCCGGACGGGTCGTCGACGGCGGAGCCCGTCAGATCGACTGAGCAGGCTCCCCCTGCGCCGGTACTGCGCGGTGCGCCCGTAGTGCCTCGATCTCACGCTCGAAGTCCTCGGCCGAGGAGAATGACCGGTAGACCGAAGCGAAACGCAGATAGGCCACCTCGTCAAGTTCGCGTAGCGGCCCGAGGATCGCCAGGCCAACCTCGTGACTGGGGACTTCCGCAGAGCCGGTCGCGCGCACCGCATCCTCGACTTTCTGTGCCAACAGATTGAGCGCGTCGTCGTCCACCTGGCGGCCCTGACAGGACCGGCGCACCCCCTTGATGACTTTCTCCCGACTGAACGGCTCGGTGACGCCGCTGCGCTTGACCACCGCGAGCACCGCCGTCTCCACGGTCGTGAACCGCCGCCCACACTCAGGGCACGACCTGCGCCGGCGAATCGCCTGTCCTTCGTCGGTCTCGCGCGAATCAACTACCCGAGAGTCGGGATTACGGCAGAACGGACAGTGCATCACCGCTCCTTCGCCGCACCCAGAGAGAACCTCTTCGGACGCCCCCGAGCGTACCTGCGCGACGCGCGGACGGCCCAGCCCCGGGCCTCTTTGCGCGTATCTCACATCAGTATTCCTCAGAGTGCCTGAGCAGCAGAGTGTTTCGATTCGGCGTTGCATGGTCAGCTGACCGGTGCGATGAGTCTCTGTCCGGCGTCCAGCGCCGCGGATTCGAGTTCGTTCAGCTCGCGGATCCGCTCGACGACGGCGCCGACCGGCGCCTCGGGCGCCACCCGTTGCGCCACCTTCTGCAGCGATTCACCAGCCTGCACCTGTACTACCGCCAGACGACCTGGAATCTCGGCCTGACTACCGACCACGCCGCCGAACTGAGCCACCAGACCGAGCCACAACGTGATCGCGCCGGCGATCAGCGCCAACACCACCGTGGTCGCGGGCGTCACTGGCCGCGGGCGATGCGATGCCCGCGAGACCAGCACCCCCGTCCCGGTGTGGCGCAGCGGCGCCCCAGCAGGCCGCGAAGAGCGCGGCCTGCGCGTCGCTGCAGTCGACCGCCGGCGCGGCACGTCGACCGCGGTGGCCTGCACCTCGCGCCCAAAATGGGAGTCGAATTGCTCGGAGTCGAATTGCTCGGAGTCGAATTCGGTCCAGCCGGCTTGAGTGTGGAGGGTTGTCATCTGCCTG
>NZ_JBMYXC010000037.1:13096-34540 GCF_049608025.1 Mycobacterium sp.
ATGAATAGAACATGTGATCGAAGTGTTGCGAACGATCGAAAAGCTATAGCAAGCCCCCGACATCGAGCCGGCATCGAAAGTCGACGAGGCCGACGAAGCGTGCGCCGTGCCACATCGGGCGGGTCGCAGCCAACCGCCGACTCCGACGACACGCCTCGAACACATGTTTGATTCCTGGAGCGGTCCGGGCTACATTCGGATTCATGAACGAGGACAGCAGCGGTGGCACGACTGGCGCCGACGGACCGGCCGGTCGCGATTCGGGCCTCACCCAGCGTCAGCGGTCAATTCTCGATGTCATCCGCGCCTCGGTGACCACTCGTGGATACCCGCCGAGCATCAGAGAGATCGGAGATGCGGTCGGACTGACATCTACCTCATCAGTTGCTCACCAATTACGCACACTCGAGCGCAAAGGCTATCTACGTCGCGACGCCAACCGACCCCGCGCTGTCGACGTGCGAAGCGCTCACGACGGTGGCGCATCCACCGTCACCACCGAAGTGTCGGGTTCTGACGCGTTGCCGGAACCGACCTACGTCCCGGTTCTCGGTCGGATCGCGGCCGGCGGGCCTATTTTGGCCGAGGAGGCTGTCGAAGACGTCTTCCCACTGCCGCGTGAACTGGTTGGTGAGGGGTCGGTGTTCCTACTCAAAGTGGTCGGCGAATCCATGGTTGACGCCGCGATCTGTGACGGCGACTGGGTCGCCGTCAGACAGCAGAGCGTCGCCGACAACGGCGATATCGTCGCGGCGATGATCGACGGTGAGGCCACCGTGAAGACTTTCAAGCGCACCCGTGGTCAGGTTTGGCTGATGCCGCACAACCCGGCTTTCGATCCCATCCCCGGCAACGACGCAGCCGTACTGGGCAAGGTCGTCACCGTCATCCGCAAGGTCTGACTCGGGCCGGGTCTGACGCAGCCCGGGCCTGCTTCGGGCCGGCTCTGCTGCAGGCCGGCTCTGACTACTCGCCTGGCACGAAACCGTTTGTGCGGGCCATTTCCTCACTGGCGAACCAGATCTCGGCAGGCGCGTCGTAATAGTCAGCGCTGTCAGGCGTCCAGTACAGACCTGACCGGGTGTCTGCCTTGATCGGATAGCCTTCGGGAATTTCACCCGGGTCCGCGAGCGGCAGATGCAGCGCGGTACTCGAGGGCATCGGTTCGTCGACGTCGATTCTCGCGTGACGGCCGCTGTCGATACCCGAATCCTGCTCGAACCCGAAATCCTGCTCAAATGCGACCGGCGGTTCGTGGTCGCTCATGACGACCGAATCTGCCTCGGCGGCAACCTCGGCGGCTGTGGGCACTCGCGTCGGCGCGGTGTCGACGGCGTCTGGGTCTTCCTGCACCGCCACGAATTCCCGGAACTCGTCCTCGGTTTCGGTCGACCCCTGCGTCTGCACCGGCGCGCCCCAGAAGCTCAGCGGTTCCGCCGGAAGGAATTCGCCAGAGGTAGCCGGCGCCGCCCGGTCCGCGGACGTCGACGAGCCGGGTCCCTCGCGGGAATAGCGGTCGCCGAACAATGCGTCCTCGCCACGGTCGTCCTCACCCGGTTGGTCACCAACCGGCGGCGCAGGTTCGAAGCCCCGATCGCCATCGATCAAAGCGCCGCCATTCTGGCCGAACGGGTCGTCATCGCCGCCACGGCGGCGATTGCGCATACCGGCGACCGCTATCAGGGCAGCCAACAGCAGCACCGGCACCAAGGCAATGAGCCACCACCATGTCCACTGAAAGCCGGCGCCCTTGTCGGTGTCCGGTACCGGCGGCAGTTCCTGTTCGGGCACCTCGAGGCCGGCCAACTGCGAAGCCAGGCCCGGCGGTTCGGTGCTGAACTTTTTGGTGGCCGAGTCCCAGGAGATGTTTCCACCGCTGAAACGCTGGGTGAGGACATCGCCGTTCTGGGTCTGGTCCGCCTTGGGTACTCCGATCTCGCCGGTAGCACCGCCGAGTTCGCCCCACGCGGCATTCATCGGGCCGCGAACGATCACCGCGCCGTGGTCGGGCGTCCAGAAGATCACCGGCTTGTCCGCGGCGGCGAAGGTGCTTATCCGACTCGCCGGCGCCACGCCTCCGTCCGCCTCGCTGGTGATCGGAAAGCCGAGGTCGCCCTCGGGCCCGCCCACGCTCTCGTACTTGGCCAGTACCTGCCCGGTCACCACGTTCGCGCCGGTGTCGGGACTATAGAAAATCTTGCCGTTGACGAAGTCCTGGCCGAGTCCGTCCGCCCCGATCTGGTAGGGGTCACCCTCAGCGGCACCCAATGGACCCAGCGGTCCCCCGGCCGCCCGCCGAGCGGCGTTGATCGCCGAAATCGGGTCATCCAAGACCTTGAGATCTGTCAGCTGTTCGGCCAGATCGGGCGGGTCGGTAGTGAACGTCTTGGCACGCGAGTCGTAGGACAACTCACCATCGGTGAACTTCTGCGAGACGACCGCGCCGTCGTACGTCGCGTCCTCGGCCGGTACTCCCAGCACCCCGGACGACCCACCCAACTCGTCCCAGGCCGCATTGATCGGCCCTCGGACCACCCTCGCGCCCGTCGCGGTGGTCCAGAAGATCACCGGGTTGTCCGGCGCGCTGAATGTGCTGTTGCGGCTGCCCGAGGCACGGCCAGGCCCCTCATCGATGGTGGGAAAGCCCAGGTCGCTGTCGGCTGGACCGCCCAGCGACTCGTACTTGTCCAGAATCGCGCCCTGCATCAGACGTGCCCCGGTCGCGGGGGTGAAAAATATCTTGCCGGACGCAAAGTTCTGAGCGAAGCCCTCACCAGCCGGGTAGACGTCGCCCGAGGTGGGACCCAATGGGCCAGAATCGCCACCGCTGGCCTCCCAGGCCGCGGTGATGGCATCGTCGGCGTCAGACTCAGGGGACGCCAGGCCTATCGGCGCCAGGAGGAGCGCCATGGCGATCCCTAACAGCCCGATAGTCGTGCGACCAACCACACGTGTGCGCAGCATCGGCTGCCGGATCATTAATCCTCCCCGCGGTCGGCGACAAGTTGCTTTCGACAAGTCCCCTCGAAACGAAGCTTCGAAAATTCCTGCGAAAGTACCGCGTCCGCCCACCTTGCGTCACTGAAAGCCATTTACCAAGGACCCTCGCCGATTGATGCGGAAAGATTATCTGGCGAACCTCGAGGATGCCGCTGGCCTACAGGCCCAGACTGCGGCCGATGATCTCCTTCATGATCTCTGATGTTCCTCCGTAGATGGTCTGCACCCGGGCATCGAGATAGGCGCGCGCCACCGAATATTCGCGCATGTACCCGTAGCCGCCGTGCAATTGCAGGCAGCGGTCGATCAAGTGGACCTGCTTTTCGGTCGAATACCACTTGGCCATGGCGGCCTGCTCGACGGTCAGCCGCTCGTCGAGGTGCAACCGGATGTACTCGTCGACCATCATGCGCACCACCGTGGCTTCGGTGGCCAGTTCGGCCAGTACGAAGCGGCTGTTCTGGAAGCTGCCGATCGGCTTGCCAAATGCCTTGCGGTCCTTGGCATACTCGACGGTCTGCTCCAGGACCCCCTCCATCGCCGCGGCTGCCATGATCGCGATGGAGATCCGTTCCTGCGGGAGGTTCTCCATCAGATAGACGAAGCCCTGTCCCTCTTCACCGAGCAAATTCTCGGCCGGCACCTTGACGTCGGTGAAGGACAATTCGGCGGTATCCTGCGCGTCCAAACCGACCTTGTCGAGATGGCGGCCGCGCTCGAACCCCTCCATGCCGCGTTCAACGACAAGCAATGAAAACCCCAGCGCCCCTTTGTCGGGATCGGTCTTGGCCACCACGATCACCAGGTCGGAGTGAATGCCGTTGGTGATGAACGTCTTGGAGCCGTTGAGGATGTAGTGGTCGCCGTCCTTGACCGCTCTGGTCTTGATGCCCTGCAGGTCGCTACCGGTGCCCGGTTCGGTCATGGCGATCGCGGTGATCAGTTCGCCGGTGCAGAATTTCGGCAGCCAGCGCTGCTTCTGCTCCTCGGTCGTCAGCCTGATCAGATACGGCGCGGCAACGTCGTTGTGCAGGCTGAAACCCAATCCGCTATACCGACCCGCGGTCACCTCTTCGGTGACGATGGTGTTGTACCGAAAGTCCGAAACGCCCCCGCCGCCGTACTCCTCGGGCACCGCCATGCCGAGGAAACCCTGCTTGCCCGCCTCCAGCCACACGCCGCGATCGACGATCTTGTCCTTCTCCCACTCATCGTGGAACGGCGCGACGTGCCGTTCCAGAAAAGCGCGGAAGGAATCCCGGAACAGTTCATGCTCGGGTTCGAACAGAGTGCGCTCGTAGGCAATGACCGACGGGGCTGCCGACTTGGTTGCTGTAGTGGACTTGGTCGCTGTCGTGGACTTGGTCGCGGTATTGGCAGAGCCCATGGGAATTCCCTCCGTGGTTGATACGGGGCTATCACCATCAATCTACCGGTCAACCCAATGGTTGGTCGGGGCGGGCTCGGCCCCGCACCCTTGTTGCCTTCGGGTGCCTTCTCGCCTCTCAGGACGGCGTGCGGGCGCGTCCCCGCGCGCCGGCGCCGCGGGAGCCGCGCCGCCTGTTGCCCCCCGCGCCGCGGTTACTGCCGCCGCCGCGCCGGTGGTCGGAACCGCGGTCCCGCTTCGGTCCGGCGGTTTTCGCCGCCGCGGCATTGGCTTTCGGTGCCGCGGCATTGGCTTTCGGTGCCGGGGCAATGACTTTCGGTGCCGCACGCAGGGGCGCTATCTCGCCGACCAGTGCGTGCACGGGAGCCGAATCCGCGGTGACCTCCTGGGGGCGCGCGGTGATTCCTGCGCGACGTAGCAGTTGCTGGGTGTCCCTGCGCTGCTCGGGCAGCACGACGGTGACCACGTCGCCGTCACTGCCGGCCCTCGCGGTCCGCCCCGAACGGTGCAGGTAGGCCTTGTGCTCCATCGGCGGATCCACGTGGACCACCAGTTCGACCCCGTCGACGTGTACGCCGCGCGCGGCGATGTCGGTCGCCACCAGCACCCGCGCTGTGCCGTTGGTGAAGGCTGCCAGGTTGCGGTCACGGGCGGGTTGGGAAAGGTTGCCGTGCAGGTCAACCGATGGCACACCCGCTTCGGTGAGCTGCTTGGCGAGCTTGCGGGCCTGGTGCTTTGTCCGCATGAAGAGGATCCGGCGTCCGGTCCCCGAGGCCAGCCGGTGCACCAGCTCCCGTTTCTGCTGCACTCCCCCCACGTGGAACACGTGGTGGGTCATCGCTGCAGGCGCCTCGGTGACATCGTCGACCGAGTGCAGCACCGGCTCGTGCAGGAAACGCCGGACCAGCTTGTCGACGCCGTTGTCCAGAGTGGCCGAGAACAGCAGCCGCTGCCCTCCGGCAGGGGTTGCCGCCAGGATTCTGGTAACGCCGGGAAGGAAGCCCAAATCGGCCATGTGGTCGGCCTCGTCCAGCACCGTCGTGGTGACGTGGTCGAGGTGGACCAGCTTCTGCCGCATCAGGTCTTCGAGCCGACCGGGGCAGGCCACCACAATGTCGACCCCGGAGCGCAGCGCACTGACCTGTTTGCTCTGCGACACGCCGCCGAAGATCGTGGTGACGCGGAGCCCGCAGGCCGCGGCCAGTGGCTGCAGCACGGCGGTGATCTGGGTGGCAAGTTCGCGCGTGGGAGCCAAGACCAGACCCGATGGGCGGCCTGCCTGCCTACGTCCGCCGGCCAACGACGCAACCAACGGTATGGAGAACGCGAGTGTCTTTCCGCTGCCGGTCTTTCCCCGGCCGAGCACGTCGCGACCGGCGAGGGCGTCGTGCAGGGTGGCGGACTGGATCGGGAATGGTTCGGTGATGCCGCTCTCGGTCAGTACGCGCACCAGTGGTGCGGGCACGCCGAGGTCAGCGAAGGATTGTCTAGTCATGTCTTGTGTGCCTTTCCGGCCTGTTGGGGCAGCGTGTGCCCGGCAACCGCGACGGAATCCGTTCAGCGGGAGTGCGCACACAGTGGCGGTTTCGCCGTGGTGAGTGATGGTTCTGGATAAAGGTCGCTCATCGACGCTGTGACGATGGGCGGTGTGTACTCAACGAAGTTCTTTAGTTGACAACGTCTTGTACTCAACGGAGCCGTGCACGTGAACAACCCGATGAGTCATCCGCAGCCGACTTTGGCCCAATGCTAGCGCACCAGGGCATGAACGCCCTATCGGCGGCGGTCAAAATGTGGCGAACTCACTCAGACCAGCGGCCAACGAGATCGGCACGCGTGCCTTGAACCTGGTGCCAGATGCGGTGTGCTCCAAAGCATCGACCCGGCCGTCGGCGTGGATGCGATGCACGAGATCACCTCGGCTGTAAGGGATTGTGACATCGATCACGGTGTCGCGGGGCGGGATCAATTCCGACATGCGTGACTGCAGACGATCCAGTCCGTCACCGGTGCGAGCAGAGACGAACACCGCGTCGGGGAGCGCGCGGCGCAGCTTTGCCAGCGCCAAGTCGCCGGCTGCATCGATTTTGTTGACTACCAGCAATTCCGGGGCTGCCCGACCGTCAT
The DNA here is from genome assembly GCF_049608025.1 of Mycobacterium sp. Classification (GTDB taxonomy): domain Bacteria; phylum Actinomycetota; class Actinomycetes; order Mycobacteriales; family Mycobacteriaceae; genus Mycobacterium. The sequence goes on from NZ_JBMYXC010000037.1 coordinate 19,611, forward strand.
GTTCAGCCACCACTTCATTGGTGACCTCCCGCACGGCTTTGATCTGCGCGAGCGGGTTGGCATCGGAACCGTCGACGACGTGCAGAAGCAGATCGGCGTCGACGACCTCCTCGAGAGTGGAACGGAACGCCTCGACGAGCTGGGTCGGCAGATGCCGCACGAAGCCCACGGTGTCGGTTAGTACGAACTCCCGCCCGTCAGCGAATTCGCCACGGCGAGTTGTCGGTTCGAGGGTGGCGAACAATGCGTTCTCGATCAGTACACCGGCTCCGGTCAGTGCGTTGAGCAGACTGGACTTGCCGGCGTTCGTATAGCCCACGATCGCCACGGCAGGCAGGTCACTGCCCCTCCTGCGGCTGCGTTGTGTGTCACGGACCTGCTTCATCGCTCGAATTTCTCGGCGCAGCTTGGACATTCGCTCGCGGATGCGGCGGCGGTCGGTCTCGATCTTCGTCTCACCCGGGCCTCGCGTGCCCACCCCGCCGCCACTACCCCCCGCGCCGCCACCCTGCCGCGACATCGACTCCCCCCACCCGCGCAACCGCGGCAGCATGTACTCCATCTGGGCATAGGCCACCTGGGCTTTGCCCTCCCGGCTGGTGGCGTGTTGGGCGAAGATGTCGAGAATCAGCGCGGTGCGGTCGATGACCTTGACCTTGACCGCCTTTTCCAGTGCGTTCAGCTGCGCCGGACTCAGCTCGCCGTCGCAGATGACGGTGTCGGCGCCGGTGGCCAGCACCACCTCGCGCAGCTCCGCGGCCTTGCCCGAACCGATGTAGGTCGATGGGTCGGGCTTGTCGCGGCGTTGAGTGAGCCCTTCGAGCACCTCCGAGCCCGCCGTCTCAGCCAGCGCGGCCAGCTCGGCCATGCTGGCGTCGGCATCTGCGGCGCTGCCGTCGGTCCAGACACCGACCAGCACGACGCGCTCCAGCCGCAGCTGGCGGTATTCGACTTCGGAGACGTCGGCGAGTTCGGTAGAGAGACCGGCCACCCGGCGCAGCGCAGCCCGGTCTTCGAGGGCGAGTTCGCCCGCACTCGGGATGTTGGGTCCCTTACTCGAAATGCTGGGTTCGGACATTTGCCTGGAGTTCATGTGTCTGGACATCTTGCCCTGTGAGGTGCTTTCGCGCATCTGATTTAGCTCTCCGCATCACTGCGCCCGCCACCACGCGTCGGACAGTTCGCCGTGGGCGACCAGGACCGAGGGGCCCCGCAGGTAACTCGCGGCGTCGGTGATGGTCACCGCGACTGCACCACCGGGAATGCGCACCCGCAGGACGCCGGTGGAAGCCCCCTGGTGCAGCAGCCCGGCACACGCGGCGGCGACCGTTCCCGTTCCGCAAGAACGCGTTTCTCCCACTCCCCGTTCATGCACGCGCATGGTGACTGCACCGTCGACCGGGGCGGTCAACACCTCCACATTGACCCCCTCGGGAAACTGAGCTGTGTCGAATTTCACGGGCGCGGCGACATCCAGGGCGGCAAGCTCGGCCTCGGTCAACGAGGCATCGACGCAGGCGAGGTGCGGATTGCCGACGTCAACCGACAGGCCCTGGAACCGGCGACCACCGACCACCGCCGAACCGCTCCCGACCGCATTGGCCTTGCCCATTTCGACGGTGACGTCCGCCCGTAACCCGTCGACGGTGTGCAGCTCGACCGGTCGCGGACCCGCCGGCGAGCCCACGACGAATTGGCGCCGACGTTCCAGCCCCTCAGACCACAGGTAGTGGGCGAACACCCGGACACCGTTGCCGCACATCTGCGCCAACGACCCGTCGGCATTGCGGTAGTCCATGAACCAGTCGTCGGCGGTAACGCCCTCGGGAAGCTCGTCGAGTACCCCGCTGTCCCGCGCCGAACCGGCGACGGTCACGCGGAGCAATCCGTCCGCGCCGAGTCCGCGCCTGCGGTCGCAGAGCGCGGCGACCGCGGCCGGCGTCAGGTCGATCGCAGCGGGAATGTCGAGCAAGAGCACGAAGTCGTTCTCGGTCCCGTGCCCCTTGGCGAACTTCACCTGCTCAGGATACGTCTCGCCACAGCCGCAATGTTTGGTCCACGTTTCCCGAGGCGGCGCCGTCGAGCCAGGCGATGCGGTGGTCGCGGCGGAACCACGATCGCTGTCTGCGCACGTAGCGGCGGGTACCGATGAATGTCGGCTCGCGTGCGGCTGAGCCGTCGCCGCCGGCGTCCAGATCGGCGATCACTTGCGAATATCCCAGCGCACGCACCGCGGTGACCCCGTCCCGCAGACCACGGCCCACCAGCGATACGACTTCATCGATCAGTCCCTGGGCGAACATGTTGTCAGTGCGACGAGCGAGTCTTTCGTCGAGAAGTGCTGTTTCCCAATCTAATCCGATGATTGCGGCGTTCCAGCGTGGCACTCCGATTTGAGGGGCCGACGCCGCGAACGGCTGCCCGGTCAGCTCTACCACCTCCAGCGCGCGCACGATGCGACGGCCGTCGGTGGGAAGGATTGATCTCGCCGCAGCCGCGTCGGCGTCGGCGAGTTCCCGATGCAGATCGGCGACGCCAACCTCAGCGAGGCGCCGTTCCCACTTGGCGCGTACCGCCGGATCGGTGGCCGGAAACGACCATTGGTCCAGCAGTGACTGGACGTAGAGCATCGAGCCGCCGACCACCAGCGGCACAGCTCCGCGCGCCGATATCGCCTCGATATCGGCGGCCGCAGCCTGCTGGTAACGGGCGACGCTCGCCGTCTCGGTGACGTCGAGGACGTCGAGTTGGTGGTGGGCGACGCCACGGCGCTCGGCGACCGCCAGTTTCGCGGTGCCGATGTCCATGCCGCGGTAGAGCTGCATCGCGTCGGCGTTGACCACCTCGACGGCGATCTGTCCGCCGAGTTTCTCGGCGACGGCCAGCGCCAGCTCTGACTTGCCGGATCCGGTCGGGCCGACAATCACCAGCGGCCGCACGGGTGTCACGGACGCCAGACGCCGACGAAGTAGCCGACACCATAGGGCGCGCCCCGGTAGAGCTCGGTAGCCGACGGCGGCGCGGTTTCGGTCAACCCACCCAGCACCTGGTAGGCGACCCGGCCCACGCTGTCATCAGACATGCGGGTCACCGCCGCCCGGTCCCCGGCTGCGAGCGCATCGTCCAGGGCGGCCTGCACCGGTAGCGAATCCTGGTCGTAGCCGCCCGGCGCGGGTGGACTGAGCGTGTTGGCGCCGTCCGCCACGATCAGCACGCCGACGGCTTCGTCAGCGGCATCGATGTCCGCACGAAGCTGTCGACCGAACGCGAGGGCCGCGTCTGGGTCATGGTCGTCTCGGTAGGCACGAACTTCGGCGGCGGCCCCGGGTTGCGCGACACCGCGAAGCCACCCCGTGATCAGGGTGCACAGCGGCAACCGTGCGAGGGGGCGGGCGGCGGCGCGATTCTCCGCGAACCCACCGGACAGTCCGACCAGGACGTCGGCACCGTAGCCCGCGAAGGTACCTACCGAGTCGGGGCCGGCGACACTGTCGCTCTCCGCGACCCCGACGCCGATCCAACGCGGTGGCAGGGCAGCCACCGCTGACAGCGCGGCAGCCCGCAGGCCCGCGGTCTCGGTGGCAGCCCCGGCAGCGAGTTCGGGGACCATTACCGGCGCCGACGGCACGATTGCGATAGCGCTCAGCACGACACCAAACTAGCTCTCCACTCTCAGCGGCTCCCTCCTTTGACGGGGGTCCGACGAAAACCGGCACAGCTCAGGCAGCTGTGCGGGTGGCGGCCTGACCCCGCGCCAGCGCCGTGGTTGCCACGACCATCACCGTCACCGCTATGACGATGGTGAGCGAGCCGGCCGCGCCCGGCCGCAGTGTCTCACCAAGAGCCACGACGCCGAGCGTGCCCGCGATCATCGGCTCGGTAACGGTCATCGCCGGAAGAGAGGCGGTCAACGCACCTGCACCGAAAGATGCCTGCTGCATCACCGTGCCTCCGACCGCAACCAGGGCCCAGGCATAGAGCTCTGGGGTGTGTAGCAGCTCCATCAGACCGTCCAAGCTGGTCACGTCAAGACGATCAACCACAGCCTTGGTCAGCACCGCGAACAGCCCCCAGAGGGTGCCGGACACCACCGCGAGCAGCACTGCGCTGATCGGCCCAGACCACAACTTGGCCCCCGCCAGGCACAAAGCCATCAGGGGTCCAAGGACGGCGGCCACCCAGATCCACGTCTCCAGCGAGGCGCGCGGCTGACCGGCGGTCGGGTTGCCGATCGTCACGATCACGATCACCGCGCCGGCGAGCAACGCGGCCCACATCCATTCCCATCCCGTGACCCGCCGATGGGACTGGCGGGCGCTGATCGGCAACGCGAACAGCAGCGAGGTGACCAGCACCGCCTGGACCAGCAGCACAGAGCCCAAGCCCAGCGCCGCGGCCTGCAGCGCAAACCCGGCGGCGGCGACGGCGCTGCCCAGCCACCATCGGCGGTCACGCAACAGACTCAGGAACAGCGTGAGGTGGCCGACGGGCTCATCGGTGACCACATGGGCGGAGCGCTGGTGGATGACGGCGGAGCGCTGGTGCATGACGGCAGAGCGCTGGTGCATGACATTGCCGACCGCGATGCAGAACGCAGCCGCGAGGGCCAGCAGCGCGGCGATATCTGCTTTCGCCATCAACCACCTCCCGGGCTTTGAGCCCCGAGCCTAAGTAATCCCGCCACAAACTCCCGCCACAAGGCGTGGGCGCAGCGTCCGGCGACCTGTTTCAATGACAGCTACAACGTTCGTCAGCGTCCGGCAGCGTCCGAATAGCTTTCAGCGTTGAGTCAGCTACCAGGCGCCGCGTTGCGCGGCAGGTGCGCGGGTATCCGCGCGGAGGGCATGAGGAAACGGATATGGCGATCACCGAACCAGGCGGTTCCCAAGACTCCCAACAACCCGCCGCGACGCCGACCCCGGGTCCGGCACGGCCAGGGCCGGGCTCGGCACGGCCAGGACCGGGCTCGGCACGGCCAGGACCGGGCTCGATACGGCCAAGGCCGGGTTCCCCTGCCGCGGCGGCGACGGTCAGCGGCGTCCCGGCCACTGATCCCCGCCGCTTCGGACGTGTCGACCCCGACGGCACCGTCTGGCTGGTCACCTCGTCCGGTGAGCGCAAGATCGGATCGTGGCAGGCCGGCGACACCGAGGCCGCCTACCAGCATTTCGGTCGACGCTTCGACGACTTGCACATCGAGGTGATGCTCCTGGAGCAGCGTCTGGCCTCGGGAGCAGGCGATGCCCGCAAGATCCGCGCGGCCGCAGGTGCGCTCGCCGAGAACCTGCCCGCGGCGCACGTGCTCGGTGACGTCGACGCCCTGGCGGCTCGTCTCCAGACGATCGTCGAGCAGGCCGACAGCGCCTCTGCCGCCGAGAAGGCCAAGCGCGACGAGGCCCGCGCCGCGCAGACCAGGCGCAAGGAGGCCCTCGCTGCCGAAGCTGAGGAGCTGGCAACCAACTCCGCGCAGTGGAAGGCCGCCGGGGACCGGCTACGCGCCATCCTCGATGAGTGGAAGACGATCACCGGCCTGGACCGCAAGACCGACGATGCGTTGTGGAAGCGCTACTCGGCAGCTCGCGAGACGTTCAACAGGCGCCGAGGCTCACACTTCGCCGAGTTGGACCGGGAGCGCGTCGGCGCCAAGCAGGCCAAAGAAGCGCTGTGCGTGCGCGCCGAGGAACTGTGCGACTCCACCGACTGGGGTCCCACCGCGGCCAAGTTCCGCCATCTACTGACCGAATGGAAGGCAGCGGGTCGCGCCGCCAAGGACGTCGACGACACGCTGTGGCATCGATTCAAGTCCGCACAGGACAAGTTCTTCTCCGCCCGGAACGCGGCCACTGCTGAACGGGACGCGGAGTTTCGCGCCAATGCCGAGGCCAAGGCGGCACTTCTCGCCGAGGCCGAGAAGCTCGACAACGTCGACATAGACTCGGCGCGGGCGGCGTTGCGCGCCATCGGCGACAAGTGGGACGCGATTGGCAAGGTTCCTCGCGAACGCGGCGCAGACTTGGAGCGACGGCTGCGCGCGGTAGAGAAGAAGATCCGCGACACTCCGAAAGGCGGAGTGGATCCGGAGGCGAAGGCGCGGGCAGACCAGTTCCGGGACCGCGCCGAACAATTCGAACGCCAAGCCGAGAAGGCCGCGCGCGCCGGCCGCACCAAGGACGCTGAGCAGGCGCGGGCCAGCGCCGAACAGTGGCGTCAGTGGGCTGACACCGCCGTTGATGCGCTCAGAAGGAAGCGCTAGGCGGTCAGGATTTCGTCGGCCCCGTCTCCTCGTCGCCGCCGAAACTGTCAAGCACGCCTCGGTGCTGGCCTTGGGCGGCCGAGCGCCGACGCTCCTCTTCAGACGCCAACTGCAGCGCGGTACGGGTGAGCACGACCCGGGCCCAGTTGTAGGCGAGCATGATCACGGCCAGCCACCCGATGACCAGTCCGATGCCTGGGCCCGGGTACTGCTCGGGAGCGGTCTGTCGCGACCACACCGCCAGCATCCCGAGGAACGACCCCACGCTCGTGCCTGCCATGGCGATCCAGGCCAGTGCCCAGCGACGGGTCACCAACGCCAGCATCGAGAAACCGATGCCGAAGACGAGCGCGAACCCGGTGAACAACCGCGACGGCAAAGTGACTCCGTTGCTGACCGCAGCATCGGAACCAACCAGCACATCAAGTCCCCTGGCGCCGCCGGTGTGTGGCAGCACGAGGGTCACCAACAGGACGAACACCAAGATCGCGATGGTCAACGCCCTCGTGCCGGGCTCTATCTCGCGTGCTACCCGCCGCTCGGCGTCTTCGAGTTCACCCTTGAAGTCGTCGAAATCTTGCCCACCCTGGGATTCTGAGCTCATCGCGCACACCCACTGGTCGTGAGCTCGTCGGACGGAATGGGGCTGGGCACACCGAATGCAGGCATCCCCAACCCGACACCGGTGCGGGGCTTCTCCCCAGCGGCGTGGGCGTCGCCCGCGCGCGTGCGGCGGTGTTCGATCACGCCGCCGTCGGCGAGGAGGTGGTGAGGCGCGGCGCCGGTGACGACGGTGACGACGATGTCGCCGGGCCGGACCGGATCAACGCCCCCGCGGGCGATGTCCCCGGGAGCGAAGTGCACCAACCTGCCGTCTCGCGCCCGCCCAGACATCCGGGCGGTGCTGGCGTCTTTGCGCCCCTCGCCGGTAGCGACCAGCAATTCGACGGGGCGACCGATCTGAGCGGTGTTTTCTTCGAGCGAGATTCGCTCCTGGAGTTCTATCAACCGCTGATAGCGCTCGGAAACGACGTCTTTGGGCACCTGACCACCTAGTTCTGCGGCCGGAGTACCAGGCCGCTTCGAGTACTGGAAGGTGAACGCGCTGCAGAATCGGGCGGCGGCAACAACGTCCAGGGTGGCCTGAAAGTCCTCCTCGGTCTCGCCGGGAAACCCGACGATCAAGTCGGTCGTGATCGCGGCGTCCGGGATCGCAGCACGCACTCGTTCGATGATGCCGAGATAGCGCTCGGCCCGGTAGGACCGCCGCATCGCACGCAGGATGCGGTCCGAACCCGACTGCAACGGCATGTGCAACGTCGGGCACACGTTGGGGGTCTGGGCCATCGCCTCGATCACGTCATCGCTGAACTCGGCGGGGTGCGGCGAAGTGAATCGCACCCGTTCCAGCCCTTCGATGCGCCCGCAGGCCCGAAGCAACTTGGCGAATGCACTCCGATCGCGGGATTGCCCGGGATCGGCGAAGGACACCCCGTAGGCGTTGACGTTCTGACCCAGCAGCGTGATCTCCAGAACCCCCTGGTCCACCAGGGACTGAACCTCGGCCAGGACGTCGCCGGGCCGGCGATCCACTTCCTTGCCCCGTAGCGCGGGGACGATGCAGAACGTACAAGTGTTGTTGCAACCCACAGAGATGGAAACCCATGCCGCATAGGAAGACTCGCGAGAAGCCGGGAGTGCTGACGGAAACTCCTGCAATGCCTCCGCGATTTCCACCTGCGCTGCCCGGTTGTGGCGGGCTCGGTCCAGAAGCACCGGCAGCGAGCCGATGTTGTGGGTGCCGAACACGACATCAACCCACGGCGCCTTGCGCAGCACCGTGTCCCGGTCCTTTTGCGCCAGGCATCCACCGACGGCGATCTGCATCTGCGGATCGGCCTGTTTGCGGGGCGCGAGGTGACTGAGGTTGCCGTACAGCTTGTTGTCGGCGTTCTCCCGCACCGCACAGGTGTTGAACACGACCACGTCGGCGTCGCGGCCCTCATCGGCCCGCCGGTAGCCCGCCGCCTCGAGCAGCCCGGCCAGCCGCTCCGAGTCGTGCACGTTCATCTGGCAGCCGTAGGTCCGGACCTGGTACGTGCGGTGGGCGCGATCGGCGCAAGGAACAGGTATCGCCCCTGTCGTCTGCTGCGTCACCATGGAAGTCACGGCCACCATCCTACGGAGGGATCCGGCTGCACCTAAATATGCGGCGCACGCGGGCCCGCGAGGGTGATCTGCGCAGATTCTCGAGTACCGGGCGCATTCTGCGTTCCCTGGGTATGGTCAGCACCCATGGAGAGCGCTCCGGCGGTGCCGATGATCTCGGTGAAGTCAGTCGACAAGCATTTCGGCGACCTCCATGTCCTCAAGGACATCAACCTCGACGTCGGCAAGGGGCAAGTTGTCGTCGTTCTGGGACCGTCGGGCTCGGGCAAGTCGACCTTGTGCCGGACCATCAACCGCCTGGAGACCATCGATTCGGGCTCCATCGCGATTGACGGAGAAGTGCTGCCCGAGGAAGGGCGCAAGTTGGCGCAACTGCGTTCCGATGTCGGCATGGTGTTCCAGTCCTTCAACCTGTTCGCGCATAAGACAATTGTCGAGAACGTGATGCTGGCGCCGATGAAGGTCCGCAAGGTGCCCAAGTCAGCGGCACGCGAGAAGGCGATGAGCCTGCTGGAGCGGGTGGGCGTGGCCAACCAGGCGGACAAATACCCGGCCCAGTTGTCGGGCGGTCAGCAGCAGCGGGTGGCCATCGCGCGATCGCTGGCGATGAACCCGAAGGTGATGCTGTTCGACGAACCGACCAGCGCGCTGGACCCCGAGATGATCAACGAGGTGCTCTCGGTGATGGCGACGCTAGCTGCCGAGGGCATGACGATGGTCGTCGTCACCCACGAGATGGGGTTCGCGCGGCGGGCCGCCAACCGCGTGGTGTTCATGTCAGACGGCGCCATCCTCGAGGACGCCGAACCCGTGCAGTTCTTCGACAATCCTCAGACCGACCGCGCCAAGGATTTTCTGGGCAAGATTCTCGATCACTGACCCACTCCATCGATCACCAGTCAGACCGGCGAAAGGAAACGCCCCCGAATGTCGACCAAGATGTCCCCGAAAATGTCCCCGAAGTCCTTCTCCAAGCGCGTCATCGGCGCTGTCGCGCTTGCTGTCGCACTGCCCCTGGCGGCCACCGCGTGCGGCGGGGGCGGCGGTGGAGGTGATGGCGACACGATCGTCATCGGCACCAAGTTCGATCAGCCCGGCCTCGCGATGCAGAACCCCGACGGAACCATGAGCGGCTTCGACGTCGACGTAGCAACATTCGTCGCCGGCGAACTCGGCTACGAACCCGACAAGATCGAGTGGAAGGAATCGCCGTCGGCGCAGCGTGAGAACCTGATTCAGAACGGTCAGGTCAAGTTCATCGCCGCGACGTACTCGATCACCGACTCGCGCGAGGAGAAGGTCGACTTCGCCGGACCGTACCTGATCACCGGGCAAAGTCTGCTGGTGCGGTCGGACAGCAACGACATCACCGGAGCGGCCTCGCTGGAGAACAACAAGATTCTGTGCTCGGTGTCGGGTTCGACGCCGGCCCAGAAGATCAAAGACGAGTACCCAGGCGTCCAGCTGCAGCAGTACGACACCTATTCGGCATGCGTGGAGGCGCTCAAGAACGGTGCGGTCGACGCCGTCACGACAGACGAGGTCATCCTCGCCGGATATGCCGCGCAAAGCCCGGGGGCATTCAAGATCGTCGGCGAGCCGTTCTCCGAGGAGCGCTACGGCATCGGCCTCAAGAAGGGCGACAGCGAGCTACGCGGAAAGATCAACGACGCGCTCAAGAAGATGGAAGAAAGCGGAGCGTGGAAAGAGGCATTCGACAAGAACCTGGGTCCCGCGGGCATCACCGCACCACAACCGCCGCCGATCGACAAGTAAGCGGTTAGGACCAGCCGCCAGTGGAGGTTTTCACCGAGTACCGCGAGCAGATCTTCGCCGCCTTCTGGACGACGATCCAGCTCACGGTGTTTTCGGCGATCGGCGCACTTGTCCTGGGCACGCTGCTGGCCGCGATGCGGCTGGCGCCGGTGCCGATGCTCAACTGGATCGGGACCAGCTACGTCAACATCGTGCGCAACACTCCGCTGACGCTGATCATCCTGTTCTGCTCGTTCGGACTGGCGCAGACCCTGGGCATCACGCTGGCCAGCCGGCAGTCGCCGACGTTCATCGCGGACAGCACCTTCCGGCTGGCCATGCTCGGGTTGACGGTGTACACCGCGGCATTCGTGTGTGAGACCGTCCGCTCAGGGGTGAACACGGTGCCACTGGGGCAGGTGGAAGCCGCCCGGTCGCTCGGCCTGACGTTCGGACAGAACCTGCGGATAGTGCTTCTGCCGCAGGCGTTTCGCGCCGTCTTCATTCCACTGGGTTCGGTGTTGATAGCGCTGACCAAGAACACCACGATCGCCTCGGCGATCGGGGTTGCCGAGGCGGCATTGCTGATGAAGGAGATGATCGAGAACACCGCCGCGGTGTTGGTCGTCGGCAGCATATTCGCGCTCGGATTCCTCATCCTGACGTTGCCGTTGGGGCTGTTCTTCGGCTGGCTGGGCAAGCGTATGGCGGTGGCACGCTGATGAGTGGGGCCTCCGTACTGTTCGACGCACCGGGTCCGCGGGCGCGGATTCGCAATCACGTCATCAGCGCGATCACCGTCGTGGTCGTCGTGCTGGTGGCCTGGGTGATCTACACCCAGCTTGAGGCCAAGGGCCAGCTGACCGCGGCGAAGTGGGAGCCTTTCCTCACCTCGAATCTGTGGACCACTTACGTCCTGCCGGGCGTCGAGGGCACTCTGACGGCCGCGGCGGTATCGATCGTGTTGGCGCTGGTACTGGGCTTGCTGCTGGGTGTCGGCCGACTCTCGACACACAGAGGAATCCGCTGGGCGTCATCGGTGATCGTCGAGTTCTTCCGCGCGGTGCCGGTGCTGATCATGATGATCTTCGCCTATTTTCTGTATGCGTTCTATGACGTCTTCCCGTCCAAGTACCTGGCATTGGCCGGCGTCATCACCGGACTGACGCTCTATAACGGCGCCGTCATCGCCGAGATCGTCCGAGCCGGGGTGCATGCGTTGCCCCGGGGGCAGAGCGAGGCGGCATCGGCGCTAGGGCTGACCTCAGCACAGACGATGCGTTCGATCCTGCTCCCCCAGGCGATCACATCCATGCTCCCGGTGCTGATCTCCCAGCTAGTGGTGGCGCTGAAAGACACGGCGATCGGGTACCAGATCACCTTCGTCGAAATGGTGCGCCAAGGCACCGCGGTCGGCGCGTCCTACGGCAATTACATCCCGGCATTGATCGTGATCGCGCTGCTGATGATCAGCGTCAACTTTGCGCTCTCGTCGTTCGCGACCTGGCTCGAAAGACGCATGAGAAAGTCGCGGCGCGGGGCTGCCCCACTGGAGCCCGAGGGGGTCGAACAGGAGGGGGCGCCGGGCGCGAAAGCCGTATGAGCCTCGCGACGTGCTCCTGGTTAACTTGATATGACCCACCGCCTGAACGCACTCACCATCCTGCCCGAATCGGCGCTGCGCGACATGGTCGACCTCATGGTGCGTCTCATCGAGGCCTGCGGTGCCATTGTCATCATGATCGGGGCGATCGTCGCGATCGTGAAGTTCGCCGTGGCTCTGGCCCACCGCAACATCAACCAGTTCTCCGCTGTTCGGCTGTCACTGGCTCGATTCCTGGTGCTGGGGTTGGAGTTTCAGCTTGCCGCCGACGTGCTGCGGACGGCGATCTCACCGTCCTTCGAGGAGATCGGCAAACTGGCGGCGATCGCGGCCATCCGCACAGCGCTGAACTACTTCCTCAACCGTGAGATCGCCCAGGAGCAGCGCGAGATCGAGTTGGCCCGGTCATCTTCGCCGCCCCCGCGCCCAACCTCTGGACCTCCTCCCACTCGATGAACCTCGCTCGATGAATTTTGTCGCCACCGCGTCGTGGTACGTGGCTCTCGCCGGACTCGTGCTCGGCATCGCTTCTCTGGCTGTGTTCCGCCAGCCGTTGCTCGCGCTGCGCGTGACGATGGATCTGCTGGTCACCGCGGGTTTGCTCCGGTTGAGCGTCGACCTCTCATGGGCGGCGATCGCCGGCACCGTAGCGATGATCGCGGTGCGTCGCTTGGTCAGGCGGACCCTGGCCTCGGATTTCAACGCCGCACTGCACAGAGCACACGCTTAGACGCCCTACACCTTCCGGCGTTCCCTTTCGTTCGCCAACTCCCCTGTCACGACGTCGAGAGCCATGGTCTGGCCGTAACCACGACGAGCCAGCATCCCGACGAGCCGGCGCACCACCTTATTCTCCGCGCCCCGGTCAGCAGGGTCGCCGAGTTTCTCGCGGCGCAGCTTGTCTCGGACCAGTTGCTCGGCCCGGGTCCGCTCAGTGCTTGCGTCGATGCCGGCCAGCGCGGCGGCGATCACCTCGTTGTCGACACCCTTGGTGCGCAGTTCAGCAGCCAGCGCCCGTTTTCCTTTCCCGGCGTTGATCTGCCGAGACCGCACCCACTGTTCGGCGAAATCCTCGTCGTCGACCAGACCGACCTGCGCCAATCGGTCGAGCACGTCGGTGCTGATGTCATCGGGGTAGCCGCGCTTGGCAAGCCGCCCCTGCAACTCCGCGCGGGTCCGCGCTCGCACGGTGAGCAGGCGCAGGCACAGTGCGCGCGCCTGCTCCGCGCGTTTGGCCGGCGCCTCGGCTGGCTCCGAGGGGTTAGAAGTCGACGGGAGTGGGGAGGACATCATCGGCCAACTCGTCGGTCACCACGGCGCCGATACCGAGTTTCTCCTTGATCTTCTTCTCGACCTCGGCTGCGATCTCTGGGTTCTCGATCATGAATTTACGGGCGTTCTCCTTGCCCTGGCCCAACTGCTCACCTTCGTAGGTGAACCAGGAACCGGACTTGCGAATGAAACCCTGATCGACGCCCATATCGATGAGCGAACCCTCCTTGGAGATGCCCTTGCCGTAGAGGATGTCGAATTCGGCCTGCTTGAACGGCGGGCTGACCTTGTTCTTGACCACCTTGGCCCGGGTACGGTTACCCACCGCGTCGGTGCCGTCCTTGAGCGTCTCGATACGCCGAACATCCAGACGCACGGAGGCGTAGAACTTCAAAGCCTTTCCACCCGTTGTGGTTTCGGGCGAGTTGTGCACCATGACACCATCGGCAAAGTAGTTGTGATTTTCCTCTACCTCGATATCGTAGCGGCTCATGATGGGGTAGCTGGTTTTCGACTCGATCTCAGCCACGCGAGCGGGCATCAGTTTCATCGTGGACTCAACGAACTGAGGCTCTACCCTGAGCTGACCTTGGAAGCGCGGCAGGAGTTTGTATTCCATCGAGGGGTGCACATACGGCGCGATCAGTTCCTGAAATTTCGCTGTGGCCGACGTGGAGAAGACGAGTACTGCCTTTCTAGACGCACCTGCATGCCTTAGACGAACGTCCAGTCCACGGGTATCACAAAGATAGTCACGCAGGCGTTCCCGTGAGCCCTCACTCATGGCTTCGACGCAGATCTCAATCCGTCCGCTTCCGCCCCGAGTCCGCTGCTGCACGCCCTTGGACCGCAAGGTGAATGACCCATCGTCCATATACCAAATCGCTAAAGACAGTGGGGTTAGCGCCTTTAGGTATTCCTCCGAAAGGAACTTCTTCCCATCGCCGAGGTAGACCGCACTGCGTAATTCATGTAATTCTGCGAGGGGGGTGAAATCAGCAAAGACTGCGCCTTTACCGTTACCAGTGCAGCTATGCGGGACATTCTTGAGTAGAGAGACTTTCCAGTCGAGATAGGCCGATTGCTTCTGCCCATGGCCCATACGGAACCGCGCCGACTCCGACTCACGACGCACCGGGGCAGCGAGGCACCCATCACCCATCACAGACCCGAGTACGACTTCCCACTGTTGGTCACTGAGCAGACTCGGCTGCGCCAACATCACACGGTCACCGACCGAGATGTCTTCAGCCTCGCGCCACCCGCCAGGTGTTCGGATCAGGTGATTACGGGTCATCGCCAAACTCGCGTGGCCACGTCCCGTCCCGCCCCCGGCTCGATCGACCTTAAAGTGCAGGAACTCCTCAGTCTTTCCGTTGTTGAACCAATTGGTTACCCTGCGCGGCACGATGCGGCCGGAATCGAAGTCGTAAGAGAGAACCTCGACATCCATCTTCTCATTCACGATCTTGCCAAGCTTCTCGGTCGTTCCGTCGGCAAGGGTGACGTTGGTATACCAGGATCCGCATCCGAACATCACACCGATTTTTTCGCGGAGCTGGTTGATGAAGATCGCGGTGGTTCCCGAGTTGCTCAGCGCACCAGTGATCTTGCGGAGCGCCTGGCTCATCAGCCGGGCCTGCAGGCCGACGTGGCTGTCGCCCATCTCGCCCTCGATCTCTGCCCGCGGAACCAGTGCAGCCACCGAGTCGACGACCAGGATGTCCAGCGCGCCGGACCGGATCAGCATGTCGGCGATCTCCAGCGCCTGCTCCCCGGTGTCCGGCTGGCTGAGCAGCAACTCGTCGACGTCGACGCCGAGCTTCTGCGCATACACCGGGTCGAGTGCGTGCTCGGCGTCGATGAAGGCCGCGGTAC
>NZ_JBMYXC010000038.1:0-32788 GCF_049608025.1 Mycobacterium sp.
TGAGTGCTCGCCAGAATGGTGTCGCCTTCCGGAATGACCCACTCCCCCAGTCGAATCCGTGTCTTCGTGCGCCGCAGAGCGGCCGTCAGCACTGGCCGGGTGCGCTGCGACTCCGCAATCGTGGCCAGCATCAGCTCCGAGCCACCTGCGTCGACCTCTTCTGTCAGGCGAGTCAGCAAGTCGGGGTGCCTGCGAATCCGTTCGACGGTCCAGGCCAGCTGGGTCGAGGTCGTCTCGTGTCCGGCCACCAGCATGGTCAGCAGTTCGTCGACGATATAGGCGTCCGGGAGCGGCTCGCCGTTGTCGTAGCGCGCCTGCAGCAGCAGCGACAACACGTCGCCGCGCTCGGCGAATTTCGGATCCGACCGGGCATCGGCCATCAGAGAGTTGATCAGCTTGTCCATCCGACGCCGGTATTCGGCGAACTTCCCGCCTGGGCTCCACGGACCGAAATCCCGACGTACGACCGAGGGCATGAGTGCGATCTTGGATCCGAACTCGACCGCCGTGGGCATCAACACCCGCAGCTCGTCGAGCTCTCGGCCCTCCGCGCCGAACACGGCACGCAGGATCGTGTTGAGGGTGATCCGCATCATCGGCTCAAGCGTCGTGAACTCGACACCTTCTGGCCAAGTCTGCATCTCGCGCATGACTTCTTCTTCGGTGATGGCTGCGTAGCTTCGCATGCTCTTGCCGCTGAACGGCGGCAGTAGCAGTTTGCGACGGGCAAGCAATGCGTCGCCATCCAGGTTGAAGATCGAGCCCGGGCCGAGCACATCACCGCCAAGGTTGTTCTCGGGCCTGCCGATAAGCTCACGGCTAGTGCTGAAAAGGTCCTTCACCAGGACGGGATCGCTGATCACCACGGTTTCGCCGAACACCGGGATGTTGAGAGTAAAGGTAGACCCGTACCGGCGTCCCAAGGCGGCGACCGCGCCGTAGCGCGCGGTCAGTACGGCGGCACCCTGAATGAGCTTCGGTATCCGCGGGCCGGGCGGAAGCCGCACCGGCTCGGTAGTCGCCGTCGCCATCTTGTCACCCCTTCATGCTGATGCTCGGTTGCATTGTGAAAAGTGGACCTGTGCGATGCGGGCGGTCCAGGATCTGCACGGTGTTCAGATCAGGCTATTGCGTAGTCGTCCAGCGGAAAACTGTCCTGCTCCTTGACCGCTTGTCGGACCGATGTCGGCCGAAACAGCGGAGCTTCCCCGGAACTGTTGAACCAGTACGAACGCGAGTTCGCGCAGTCGCCCAGCCGGAACACCGAATCATCGAGCAGCGTGAGCATCCTATCCAGGAACCGGGCATTGGCCGACTCGGTGACCTCGAAAGTGCGCGCCCCCGTGCGCTGCAGTTCACCGAGCAACCGGTTCATGTGGCGCATCTGGTACTCGACCGTATCGAACCATGACATGCCGACCCATGCGTAGGGGCTGGCCTGGGTCACCATGTTCGGGAACATCGGCACCGTCAGCCCCTCGTAGGCCTGAAACTTGTTTTCCCGCCACCACTTTCCGAGGTCTCGACCCTCCTTGCCGATCACCTCGATGGCGGGCAGATTGGACTCCCAGACGTCGAATCCAGTAGCCAGCACGAGGGTGTCGATGACCCGCTTGCTGCCGTCCTTGGCGACGATTCCGTCGGGTTCGATCCGATCGATTCCCTCGGTCTCGAGGTGCACGTGCGGCTTGTTGAAGGTGCGGTAATAGACGTTGGACAGCGTCGGTCGTTTGCAGCCGAAGTCGTAGTCCGGGGTGAGCTTGCGGCGCAACGCCTTGTCCCGGATCGCCAGGAATCGGTGCAGCGCACCGATGCGCGCCGCCGCGCTGTTCACCGGCCTGAATTGGCGGAACTTCCACATAGCGATCGTCACCATGACATCCATGAACATGTCGCTGGACATCCGCAGAACTCGTTGTGTAGCGGGGAATCTCGCAAACAGCCGCTGCGCCGCCGGGCCGAAGGGGAGGTCGAACTTGGGCATCACCCAGATCGGAGTGCGTTGGTAGACGCTGAGTTCAGCGACGTCCTCGGCCAGTTTCGGGATGAGTTGCACACCGGTCGAGCCGGTGCCGATGATGGCTGCCCGTTTGCCCTCCAGCGAGTAGCTGTCGTCCCATTCCTGGGCGTGCAGCACGGTACCGGCGAAGTCCTCGATACCCGCAATCTCGGGCTTCTTCGGTTGGCACAGATAGCCGGTAGCGAGAATCAGAAACTGCGAGCGCAGTGTCTGGCCGCCGGTCAGGGATACCGACCAGAGTTGGGCGTCCTCGTCCCAGCGTGCGCCCCCGACGGTGGTATTGAATCGCATATAGCGGCGCAGATCGTATTTATCGGCGACATGCTCGGCGTAGGCCTTGAGCTCGTTTCCCGGCGCGTAGAGCCGCGACCAGTACGGGTTGGGCTCGAACCAGTAGGAATACGTGGTGGACGGAACGTCAACGGTCAAACCGGGATAGCGGTTGACATGCCAGGTGCCACCGAGGTCGTCCTCGCGATCGACGATCGCGATCTTCTGGTAACCCAGGCGGTTGAGCTGAATGGCTGAGCCCATTCCGCCGAACCCCGCGCCGACGATGACGGCGTCGAACTGCTCGGTACTCACAGGGTGATGATACGGCGATTCCTAGTCATCGCCGCCGCCGGAACCGCTGCTGGCGCCCGCGCTGCTCTTTGCGCCGTCAGACCCGGAATCGCTGGGCTTGTCTTGTGACTGAGAGGGCTCCGATTCGCTGTCGTCGTCCTTGGCCCCAAAGGTCGAATTCTTGCCACCGGATCCGGACTGGTCGCTGGAGTCCGAGAACGGGTCCTCGTCGGAACCCTT
Source organism: Mycobacterium sp. (assembly GCF_049608025.1). Classification (GTDB taxonomy): domain Bacteria; phylum Actinomycetota; class Actinomycetes; order Mycobacteriales; family Mycobacteriaceae; genus Mycobacterium. The sequence goes on from NZ_JBMYXC010000038.1 coordinate 2,825, forward strand.
CTCAGTGTCCGCGCCGGTGGTCTTGTCCGCCTCAGCCGCTTCGGCATCCGCAAGCGCCTCGGCATCCTCAGCGGCCTCAAGCGCCTCGGCATCCTCGGCCGCCTCAGTCACGTCGGTATCCTCAGTCGCAGCTGCCTCAGCCTCGTCGGTGGCATCCTCAGCCGCCTCGGCGGCCTCTGCGACGACGTCATCCCCGGCGTCGGTCTCCTCAACCTCGGCTGGCGGAGCCTCCTCGACGGGAATCTCGGCGCTTACCTGTTCCGTGTCCGCTGAGACCGTGTCCGCTGAGACCGTGTCCGCTGAGACCGTGTCCGCTGAGACCGTGTCCGTAGCCTCTTCGGCGATCACGTCGACCGGCGATTCTTCGGTGCTGGATTCCTCGGTGCTGGATTCCTCGGTGGTGGATTCTTCGGTGCTGGATCCGGTGGAACTCTGATCGTCGGCCGTGGCGCTCGCCGCCACGAGAGCGGTCACAGTCGAGTCCGCCGATGGGCTGCTGGGCGCAACCACATCGTCCTCGAACGGCGTCGGATCCTCGGGGTGGTCGGGGTCGCACTGCGGGCACAGGATGCTCACGAACGGCTTCAGGAGTGGAGTCACCATCGTGTAGGGGTAGCCCTTCCACAGGAAGCTCCCCGGGACGAAGGGGTTGAAGTCCTCCCACACCGCGGCGCCGAATCGCGTGAGGGCCTGCACGACCTCGCCAAGCGATATTGGTTCCGGCGCATTCTGCTCCGGTGGCGCGAACAGGTAGTTGACGACGCTGTACACCGGATCCATCGGGTTGAGCTGGACTGGCTGCCCGGACCACGGTACCGCCGCCCCCTCCTCGCCGGGAATCTCCTCGCCGACAGCACCTTCGGCGTCGCTCACCGGGTTGATCAGCTCAGGAAATTGATACCCGGAGAAGAAGTCCCACAGCGGCGCCTGGAACATCTTGCTCAGAATCGAGTTGGCGTCGGTGCAGGTCGGAGGCGCGGTGCCGGTGCAGCCAGCGTCCATCGGCAGGTTGGCTTTCGCCCACCACGACACATGCTCGCCCAATGGGTTCGAGAGGGCCGGGAACGGGATCGTCAGATTCGTGATTGCGGTGATCTTTGGCGGGTCGGCGGGGTCGTAGCCGAGCACGTTGGTCGGCGTGTAGACCCACCAGCTGCCGGTGACCTCGAGTGCGTGGGACAGGTCATTGAGTCCATCGAGGTAGGCCCGCGGAATCCCCAGGACAGCGTTGAACAAATTCGGCAGAACGTTCTCCCAGGCCGGGTTTTCCAGATCCGGCGCGGTCACCGAGCTATAGCTTTGCTCGGCCAGGATGTCGCACCCGTCGGTGCGGTAGCCAGAGCAGGCCAGGCCGGCTTCCGATGCTGCGCCGGCTTCCGGTGTAACGCCGGTCTGCGATGCGATGGCTGAACTCGCCGACTGAACCGAATCGGCGGCCTCGGCCTCTTCCCCGGGCGCGGGCGCAGGAATGACGGTCGCGTTCTCCAGGTAGTCGCGGGTGTAGGCAGGTTCGATCATCTTGCGCAGCGGGGCTTCCAACTGGTCGGCCAGCGTGCCCAGTCCCAAATCGCGCAGTCCCTGCAGGATCGGCAGTTGTGCGGTGGGTATGTAGACGTAGGTGGTATTGCCTTCCTTCCACACGTAGTTGCCCGGCGCTTCCAGTTCCGCCTGGGAATACGTCAAGTGGGTGTTGGTGAAGGCGGCCACGGCGTTGGCCAGCGCAAGGAGGTTGAACGGGTTGTCGGGGAAGTCGGCGATCGGATCGAACTGGCGGGCCACGTCGAGCACGTTGTAATCAGTGTCGGTGGGCGTCATCAGGATATTGAAGAGGTTGCCCCAGAAGAACCCGTTGATGCCGCCGTACTTGCGGCCGCTGTTGCCGAGCAGAACGATGTTCGTGTCGTCGGGAGATACGGAATTTGATTCGGCCTGTCGTTCCAGCCATGCCGAAACCACCCGCGCGCCGCCGCTAAAGCCGTAGGCGACCTTGTCGCCGGAAGCGTGGTTGATCGCGAAGTCGAGCGCCTCGACGTTCTCTGCCAACCCCAGCTCAATAGGGCCGTAGGACTGGATCGCCTGGTAGTAGACCTCCTGGCACACCCTGGTGTCAGCGCAGAACACGCCGTCGAGGTGGTTGGGCACCGACCAGGGCGTCGGACTGGTGTGCAGGACGGTGGCCGGGCCGGGCGGAACGAGACCTGCCGATGCGGTGGAGTTCGCCGATGCCGCCGCCGAGGTGGGCAACGGTCCGGCCAGCGTGAGTGGCAGCGCCATGAAAGGCAGCGCCGCCGTCATAGCAGCCTTGGTCGCTCGATTCACTAACGTCCCTTTCCTGAAGAGCAGCACCCTGGCGGGTGCTTCCGGCGATCGGCGACCCTGACCAAAGCAACCGTGACCGCGCAGACTCAATGTTTGGGGCTCCCCAAGCCCTGGCCCTGCTAGTCGATCTGTCACGCAGAATACATCACAAAACGGTAAAAGGAGAACCGATCAGCAAACATTCCTGCGCGGGCCGGGCCGTTGCGCGGCGACGTCGTTAGTCGGCCGTCTCCAGGAGATCCCCCGAAGGGTCCTGGCGTCCGCTCGCCTGCGCTGGGCCTGGTACCAGAGTGTCGGATGTGAATAGCGGTACGGTCGTGCCGGGGAGCCGAGTGCATTCGCAACCACTCTCGGCGGATCAGCGGTTCCGGCCGCGTCTCCGCCCGGTGCTACCCAGGCTCGACGACCGAGAAGCGACAACGGCGGGAAGCGCTATCCGGGTCGGCGTTCGGCGCCTTGGGCAGCGGGGTTCGCCGCAGTGAAAAACATCTTCCGACAAGGTGTTTCGTCATGTGACGTCCGGTAGCGTCGGCGAGCGCCCGAATCGATCAATCCGATGTTGGAAGGGGTGGCTACCTACCGGGCCTGGTGGCCGCATCGCGCACTAAGGGCCCCCACTTCGACCGGCGATTCCGATCGAACGAGGTCCCTGTCGGCGGCCGGTGAGTCGATTCAGCGCTACCGGGCGAAGCCGGGCGGATTAAACGGAACAGCTGCGGCTGTTCGCCGCCTCGATCATCAGCTTTGCTGATGATGGTGTGAACACAGCCGTGGCTATCCCTGCCCTCGAGCCCACCGGCCGCACTCACAGTCCACGAGCCCTCAACCAGGCATCGATACTTTCTGCGACCGCCTGCCACCCCGGCTCGAGCATCATGTTGTGGCCCATCTGCGGGAAGAACTCCGCCGTGGTTCGGTATGCGCGCGCGGTGGCCCTTACCTCGTCCTGGGTGACGGCGCCGTCCTCCCGAGCCCCGAGTATCAGCAGCGGAGTGTTCACCCGCGTTGGGCGCGGCAGTTTCACCAGACCGTCCAGTCCCGCACGCGCACTCTCCTCCTGTAGTCGGGCGGCATAGCGCATAACCACCGCGTCGGGAGTGCGCGCCGAGAAGAACCGTTCCCGTGCCAGTTCCCGAGTGCTCACGTAGGGCAGTGACTTCCCGGTCGCCGTGAGCTTTGCAAAGTGCCAGGGGTGGTGCCTGATCCAGCGCAGTCCCGATCGCAGGTAACCCTGCGGTGGCATCGATGCCATCAGCACGCCGGCCGGCGCCGCCCGCGACTCCAGGTACTTCTGTACCAGAGCCCCGCCCATTGAGTGACCGACGACTACCGGGTGCCTGGGCAGATCGTCGGCGGCAGCGGTGACGTCCTCGACGAAGTCGGCGAACGACAGGTCGCGGAGCTTCTTTCGGGTTGGGCTGCCGCCGTGGCCGCGCAAGCTGACCGCCACAGCCCGATACCCGCGCCCGGCGAAGAAATCCAGGAAGTGTTCGTCCCAACACCACGCGGCGTGCCACGCCCCGTGGACGAACAGCAAGGGGACGGGATGAGATTCACTCACCGCTCCCCTATCGATAACCTCGAGCATCGCGACCAGCGTATACGGATGCCTGGGTACCATCGGCCTCCATGAGCCTTGCTGCGCCGAGCGCCGACGCCACCGTCGTCATCACCGGCGCATCCTCGGGTATCGGCCTCGAGATCGCCCGCGGGCTTGCCCGGCATGGCTACCGGTTGACGCTGGTGGCGCGCCGGCGCGACCGCCTGGACCATCTCGCCGGGGAGTTGCGTAGCGCCCATTCCGTTGCCGTGGACGTCGCGCCGCTGGACCTCAGCGACAGCGTGGCGCGGGCAGAATTCCTCGACCGGCTGGGCAGCCGGCCGATCGCCGGCCTGGTCAACAGCGCGGGCTTCGGCACCAACGGCCCGTTCCAGTCACTGCCCTCAGACCGCGAGCGGGATCAGGTGATCGTCAATGTCCTTGCCCTGACCGAGCTCACCCATGCCGCTCTGCCTTCGATGGTCGCCGACGGTTCGGGCGCCGTGCTCAATATCGGGTCGATCGCCGGCTTCCAGCCCCTCCCGGGCGCGGCGGTGTACTCAGCGACCAAGGCGTACGTCCAGACCTTCTCCGAAGCTCTCCACGAGAGCCTGCGCGGCACCGGGGTGTCGTGCACCGCGCTGTGCCCCGGCCCGGTACCCACCGAATGGTGGGAGGTGGCTGGCGAACAGCCACCCGGTCGGGTAGCCCAAGTGTCCGCCGAGGATGTTGCCGCGGCCGGCATCTCGGCCATGCTCCACGGCAAGCGCGTGGTCGTGCCCGGGCTGGTACCGAAACTGGCGGGAGTCGGCGGGCGGTTCACCCCGCGCGCGCTGCTGCTGCCTGCGCTACGGATCGCCGCCGCGCGCCGGCGCTGACCGCTCCCACTTCCCTTGTCTGGAGGGTCGGGTGACTGCCGTGGGCGCCTGGAATTCAGATGCTACTTCGGACCGAACCAGGCGCGGTTTCCGTAGCGGTCCACATGCACGACTTCGTCCACCGGCCTACGCGTTGTGGAGCCGTAGCGGCCGCGGGGCCAGCCCATCGGTACCACGCAGCAGGGAGTGACCGATGTCGGCAGCTTCAGCACCCGCCGCGCGGACGTCAGATTCCACAGTGGCAACGTGATCAGCGAAGCGCCCAGCCCCATGGACCGCGCTGCCAGCAATAAGTTCTGCACGCTTGGATAGATCGAACCGAAGAACGCCGACGCCGCGGCGTGCGGCATCGGCGCGTAAGGGACGCGGCCCTCCCGGGCTGTGAGCCGCAGGCACGCCACGACCAAGACGGGGATTTCGGTGAAGTGGTCGACCTGCCACTGGATGGCGCGCACACTCTTGGCCATCTCCTCGTCGTAGGAGGCGATGTCCCGAATCGACATGCGGTAAAACGCCCGCCATGCCAGTCGGTAGCGTCGGGCCAGCTTCTTCTTGACGCGCGCGTCCTTGACGACGATGAACTCCCAGTTCTGCCCGTTGGCACCGGTCGGCGCGCGCAACGCCAACTCGATGCACTTGAGCACGATCTCGTCGTCCACCGGGTCGGGAAGAACCCGACGGATCGCTCGCTGCGTCATCATCGCCTCGACCAGTGGCATGTTCAGCCGGGCCAGGGCTTCTGCTGTGGAGGGTGCCGGTTCAGGCATGGGTCCCGATCCACTCGGTGGTGAAGCGCTGCATCGTCGGGATCTCCTTGGCGATCAGGTAGGCGATGTACTGCTCGATCCTGCCGCCGACCAGCGGAATCCTGACCTCCAACGTCCCGGCGAACCGCAGGCTAGATCCTGCCGGGACCGGTTTCAGGACGGCGGCTCCTGCCCCGGACCCCGGGACCCCGCGGGCGGCGATGGTGATCTCGCCGTGCACCTCGTCACGGTCGGCGGGTCGCCACGTCTCGGTTCGAATGAGCTTGAGGTCGCCGGGCAGGACTCGGGCGAAAACCGCCGGGAGCTTGTCACTACGCAGATTCTGGACGGTCGTCACCGCCGCCGTCCCGTCCTCGTCGACGACCAGCGTGTCCAGCGTCATCGAATCACCGCCGTACGCGGAGAGCCGGGCCAACCAGTAATCGCGGTTGCCGAATGCCGAATGAACCGCCGCGACGGTGGCCGACGTCTCGGTGGTCACGTCAAATGAGCGCGGCACGGCGCCCCAATCCACCCGGGGTCACCGCGGTAGTCACTGCGGGGCCTGCCTGCCGAACACCTTGTCGGCGATCCGGGCGGCGAAGCGCCGTGATTCCTCGATCTGATCGGTACTGATGTTCGTCGGCGGCAGCTTGATCCCCAGGTAGCGGTCTTTGTACTCCCCCGATCCCAGATAGCTGGTCAGGGACAGCATCGAGGACAGCTCGCTGCCCGGGTAGGTGAAGTGGATACCGTCGAGGTAGCGGCCGCCCTTCTTCTCGGCCAGCTTGCGCACCCCGGTGAGATTTCCGCGCCACTTCCGGCGACAGACCACGAACACCGCGAAGCGCTTGCCGTCCAGCAGATTCCGTGCCTCGTGGGACTTCAGGAAAGATCGCAGCGGCATGGACACCGTGCTCCACCAGGTGGGTGATCCGATGCAGATCAGGTCGTAATCACCGCTGCGCACCGCGTCGGGGGTCCGGATATCCCCGGTGCGTTGCAATGTCTGGGCGGGCAACATCCCCAGGAAATCGGGCCAGACGCTGCGCATCGGGAAGCGGGAGAACCGTTCGGCGTAGCGCGGATCGGTGAACTCGATGGGCGCGGTTGTCACGTCGTAGCCGCGCTCGCGGAACACCTCGCCGGCCGCCCCGAGAACCTTCTGCGACTGCCCCGTGTAGCTGTAGTACAGAAGCAGCACGCGCGGCCGCCGAACCTGCGGCTTCTCGTCGGCGACTTCTGTCATGGTGCGCACTCCTTGTTCCTGGTGAATCCGTGGGCTCGTGGCCAAGCCGTGGTCAATCTTGCCCCGACGTTTCGTGCGGGGCTCCTTGCGCTTAGCCTCACATACGTGAGTGAGAAAGTGTCCGTCAATCTCAGCGGTCCGGCCAAGACGATGCTGTCGACGTTGTATCTGAAGGCTCTCGACGCCGATTTCGACCGACCGATTCTGGGTGATCGGTTTGCCAAGGAGGCGATCGGAAAGCTTGACTTCGATTGGCGTGAGCTCGAGATCACCCCGAGGTGGGCACCGCTGTTCACCGTGCGCACCGCCCAGTACGACATCTGGGTGCGTGAGTTCCTCGCGGCCCACCAGGATTGCACCGTAGTTCATCTCGGGTGCGGCCTGGACTGCCGCGTGTTCCGGATCAACCCCGGAGCCGATGTGCGTTGGTACGAAGTCGATTTCCCGGAGGTCATCGCGCTGCGCGAGCAGATTTACCCCACCAGGCCCAACTACCAGCTCATCGCCACACCCGCCACCGAGCCGGACTGGCTGGACCAGATTCCGGCCGACAGGCCGACATTGCTGATCGCCGAGGGCATCAGCATGTACCTCACCGAGGAAGAAGGCATCGCGCTGCTGCAGCGTTTCATCCACCGATTCGGTACCGGAGAACTGCAGATCGACTTTTTCAATTGGCTGGCGATCAAGTCGCAGAAGACCCAATCCCTTGTCCGCACTTCGGGTTCCACGTTGTATTGGGCCGTCAACAGCCCGCAGGACATCCTCGACAAGATTCCCGGTATTCGATTGCTCTCCGCGGCAACCTTTTTCAACGCCAGCACTTACAGTCGGACCTCGAAGGGCATGAAGGCGGTCAAACGTGCGGCGCGGTTGGTTCCACCGCTGAACAAGGCGTTGCAGTATCACCGCTTTGCTTATGGGAACCCAGCTCAACGAAACTGACTGACTAACCGACACCGGCGGCGGCCTGCCTGGCGACAATACTGCGTAGCTGGGCTTCGATGGCGGCGACCGACTTCTCCGGCTCCGGTCCATGTGAGTGGTATTCGATCATGAGTTGTCCGTTGAAGATCTTGCTGGTGTATATCTCGATCCCGGCGCCCACCGCGAAGTAGAATTCCCCGTGGCTGGCAGTCAGCTTCGTCTCGGGCGGGGTGCGCATCGGCGGCACGATGCCGTTGTCGGTGAACATCACGACATCGGGGAGTCCGGGCGGGTTGCCCACGTACTGCGGACTGAAATGCAGGAAACTCTGCTGGATCACTCCCTCGGCGATGTCCTTCTTGAACGTCTGATTGATGTCGCGGGCCAACTCGACGACATCGGTGCCCTGCTCGATCTCGGCGAGGTAGGTGGCGATGCCGACGGGATTGGTGGACTCGGTGGCCGACACCGGTGGCGACAGCAGGTAGCGAAGGTCAACCGGGTAGACATACGGCACCGGGATGTTCGGCGTTTTGCGGAGGCGCCACTCGGCCATCAGGACCGCCGCCGACAGCAGACTGTTCAACCCCAGCTTGTGGGCGCGACAGAACTTGATGATGCTCTCGGTGTCCTGCTCGGACAGCGTGCAGTGCTCCATCGGGACACGCTGCGGCAGAACAGGGTTCACCTCCGAGGGGGCCCGCCGTGAGGGAGGTAGATCGTAGGCGAACATCGCCGCCAGCAGGCGTTCGAGCCCCGAGCGCGGCTTCTTCTCCACTCCCCGGTTGGCCAGAATGACCTCGAGCGGCTCCGGAGCCGAATGGACGGTGACCGGCGGGGCCGAGCCCGTGGTGACCAGATCGGTATAGGTCGAGAACAGCTCCTCGATGAGGCTGAACTGGTGGTGGCCGTCGGCCAGACTGTGATGGATATACAGCGTTGGTTGAGCCTGCCCGTCGCGAATCGTCAACCGGAAGTGCACGAGTGAGGTGGTCTGGTCGAAGATCAGTGGCGGAGCCTCGGCCTCGCCCTGGAGCTCCACTACCTCGATGCCGGGGTGCATCAGATCGTCCAGCACGATCTCCCAGCGGCCGTCGGAACCTTGTTCGAGGTGGCCGCCGAGGACCGGATGTGCCTGCAGCAGAGCGTCGAACGCCTCGGATAGCGCATCGGCGTCCAACGGGCCGTCCACATGTGCTGCCAGCCCGACGAAATTGTGCGTCTCGGCGAACATCTCCTCGCTGCGTGCCAGCTTTCGGATACCCGAAGAAGGAAACATAGCTATTCAACTCCCTGGAGGGATCGGTGATTCTCAGTAGTCTCGTGGAGCTCATTAGTCCCTGTGGTCAGCCACGCTTGCTGGCCTTGCGGTAACCGATCATCAGCGGCACCGCGCACACCGCGGCAATGCCCGCCGACCACACCACCGTCCACATGACGGGTTCGGCGATCGGCCCCTCGAGGGACAGGCCCCGCATCGCCTCGATGGTATAGCTGACGGGCTGGTGTTCGACGATCGGTTGCAGCCAGCCCGGGTACTGGTCAAGCGGTACGAAACCGGTCGAGAAGAACATCAGCATGGCAATGATGATCTCGGTGGCCTGCGGCACGATCGTGTTCGACGAGTACAACGCGAGCGTGAGCACCGCCGCAGACAATGCGACACCGAACATCGCGGGCATGAACACCCAGGCGATTGCTGCCGGGATGCCCTGTTCGAAGCGGAAACCGAGCGCCACCCCCACACACAGCACGACCAGCGTGATCACCACAATTCGGACAACGTCGGCGATCAGCCTGGCCAGCAGGCCCGCACCGCGGTGTACCGGAACCACCCAGAACCGGGACAGCAGACCGACTTCGCGTTCCCGCATGATGTTGACCGCGCCGATGATGGCGCCTGTCATTCCGCCGACCAACGCCACCAGCGGAACCTGGCCGTACAGGCCGCTGCGGCCGGTGACCTGCTCGATGCCGCCCCCCAGCACGATATCCAGCGCCACCAGGAAGCCCGCGGGCATCACCAGCGACTGCACCAGCGTGGCGGGGTCCCGGCTCCAGCGGCGCAGGATCCGCGCGGTGAGCACCCAAGTCTGCGGAATCAGCCGCCTGGGCGAACTCTCCGACACCTCCTTGGCGCGGCGGTGCCGGCCTCTGTCGCGGCGCGGCGCCGGTGGCGCGATGGGATGACCGGTCAGCTCAGCGGCGGGAGCCATCAGCGTCTTCTCCTGGTCACCATGGCGTGCAGCGACACTGCAACCACGATGCAGCCCGCCGCCCACGCCAAGCCGGGGCCGAGCACCGACCAGGTCACCTCGGGTGCCGCGTCGGTGCTGTCGCCGGCCAGCGCCTGCAGCCCGTACACCCACTGGGACAGGGGTTGGTTGCGCACGAAACCCTGAATCCAGTCCGGGAAATTCTCGGCCGGCTGCAGACCCACCGAGGCCAACCCCAGCGTCAGCTGGGGCACCAGCATCAGGGGTGCGGTTGCCTCCGGGTTTTCGGTGGCGATGCCGATCAGATCGCCGATGAACGCCAGCGCCGCACCGATGAGCAGAGCCAGACCAACGAAGCCGGCCGCGTACAGGACGCCGTTGTGGAACCGGAATCCGATCACATGGCCGCAGAGCACCGCTACCGCCAAAGCGACACAGCAGCGGTACATGCTGGCAGCCATCCGAGAGGCCAGCGGAGTCAACGGGGGGATCGGCATGGCCCGGAATCGCCGGTTGATGCCCTGCACGGAATCGGTGGCCGACCGGAAAGCTGCCGAGATCGCGGCGAACCAGATCGCCTGCAGCACGATCAGTGGAGTCAGGTACTGCGCGTAGCTGCTCAGCGGCTGTACTGAACCCATCAACTGCTTCAGTGGCAGGTAGTAGCCGATCGTGAACACGATCGAACCGATGATCTGGGTGGCCAATTCCCCGTTGCGCAGTGTTGGGGTGATCATCCGGACAGTCAGAACCCACCACTGCTGGATGGTGGAGACCGCCGGTCGCGCGGCGTGTGGAACCGCTACCGAGCGCGGGTCTGCTGGCCGAACTGAATGCTCCATCACCCGTACATGTCCGCAACCTCGAACGTATCCGGCTCCTCCTGTGTGTCAGTGTGAGTGTTGCCGCCGGTCAGGCCGAGGAAAACCTCGTCGAGCGAGGGCCTGCGCAACGCGATGTCCATCAGCTCGATCTGCGCCCCGCCGAGCCGGTGCAGCGCCTCTATCAGGGTCGCGGGACCGTCGGGTGCGGGCATCGATATGCGGTCGGAGGTCTCCGACAGCGCCGCTCGGATCGTGTCGGGCAGCATGGAGCCCAAGGCCTGGGCCATCGCGGCGATGTCACTGGGCTGGCGCGGCACGATCTCGCAATAGGTGCCGCCCGTGCGCTCTTTGAGCTGGTCGGCGGTGCCCTCGGCGATGACGGTGCCCTTGTCGATCACGATGATGCGGTCGCTGAGCAGGTCTGCTTCCTCCAGATACTGCGTCGTCAGCAGCGTCGCGATACCGGCATCCTTGAAGTCGGTGACCAGTTCCCAGATGGCCTGCCGGCTGCGTGGATCCAGCCCAGTCGTCGGCTCGTCGAGAAATACCACTTCGGGCCGGACCACCAGTCCACATGCGATGTCGATACGGCGTTTCATTCCCCCGGAGTAGTTGCCGACCGCGCGATCGCCGGCATCAACGAGGTCGAACTGCTCCAGTAGCTCATGCGCCCGATCCTTGGCCGCCTTGCGCTTCAGGCCTTGCAGACGGCCGAACATCAGCAGGTTCTCCCGGCCGGTCAGCAGGTCATCGAGGGCGACGTGCTGACCGGTAAGCATCAGCGATCGGCGCACACCGGCGGGATCGCTCACGACGTCGTGTCCGGCGATGAGTGCGTGGCCGGCGTCCGGGGTGATCAGCGTCGACAGAATGTTCACCGTTGTCGTCTTGCCGGCGCCGTTGGGGCCGAGCAGGCCGAGGACCTCGCCCCGATCAACCTCGAAACTGACGTCGCGGAGCGCGGCGACCTCACCGAAGGACTTCTTGATTCCGCCGACGAGGACCGCCTTATCAGAGCTTGCCACGCGTTCCTCCTACCTGGTAGCCGTCACGCTGGTAGCCATCACGACAAATCAACCAGAGCCAACTCGTCGTCCGCAGAATCGGCATCCTCCTCGGCCAGCGCATCCCGCGTAATTTCCAGCAATGCGAGCGAGTATTGCCGGGCAAAGGATTCCACATCGGTGGAACCGAGCCGGCGACTGTCGTACCACCAGTCCAGATGCAGCACCCCCGCGGTCCGGTACACCCGCAGTTCCAGGGCATGGCCGAGGCCGGGCAGGGCGTCGCGGATCGGCATCGCGGTGTCGGAGTCAAACCGCACCGGTGCGTCCTGGGGCTGATCGGCGGGCAGATCCGGAATCGTTCCGACGTGGGAGAACAGAATGTCGGCCGGACGGGTGGTGCCGAGGGCGCGGGCGGTCGGGGCGTAGAGATACCGAAGGAGGCCGTATCCGATCCCGTAGTGCGGAACGGCCTTCAAGGTGTCCCGCACGTCGGCCAGCAACTGGCCTGCACTGGTCTGTTGGGCCGACGCGCAGGTGAGCGCGACAGGATGGAAGGCGGTGAACCAGCCTGCGGTGCGCTGCAGGTCGACGTCGGGCTTGAGCACCGAGCGGCCCCGGCCACCCACGTCGACGGCAACGGAGCCGGCACCGACGGTGGCCGCGACGGCGCGTCCCAGCGCGGCCAGCAGGATTTCCTCCACCGGCAACCGCAGTCGGCGTCGTGCGTCATCGACCTCGCCGGCGTCGGCGGTCGACAGCGTCGTGGAGAGCCGAACCAGGTCATCGGCTTCGGGTGGCTGCGACGCCTCGGCACCGGCCACGCTCAAGGTCGACTTCCCGGCGGTCTCGAGCCAGTAGTCGCGGCTGTCGAGGACCGCGGGATGGCTGGCCAAGCCCGCGCATCGCTGCGACCACTCGCGCCACGACGTCGGGACCGGGGCCAGCACGATCTCCTCCCCCGACATCCTCTGGTTGAAAGCGGTGAAGATGTCGGTGAGCAGCACATCGCGGGAGACCGAATCCCCGGCGATGTCGCAGGCGACCCCATGCACACCGAGTGCCAGGTAGGACCGACCGCCGGCGCTGCCCCGGACGAAGGTCGCGCTCAGCGGCGAACCCAACAGCAGGTGTTCACGGATTTGCTCGTCCAGGATGGCCTGCACCGCCTCGCGTTCCTGCGGGCTACCAGCCTCAGCACTTGCGGTACCGGCCGGCCCTGATCCTTCCGGCAGCGTTCCGTCCGGTAGCGGTCGTTCGGGTAGCGACCTGGTCACCAGTTCGGTGAACTCCCCCGCCTCGGCGATGTGCTGGTCCCAGCTGCCGGCGTGCTCCACGATGTGGGTCCGCAGCGCGTCGTGAACACTGGTGACCGCGGTGAGCACCGCGCGAACGTCCTCCTCGCCAACATCGGAGCGCAGGTGCAGAATCACCGGAGTCCGCCAGCGGCCGGCGTCACGCAGACCGTGTTCGAGGAAGTAGGCCACGTTGGGTGGCAGCGGCGGATTGGTGGCGTCGTCGAGCGACTGCCGGGCCAGCCCGCCCTCGGCGTAGCGCGCCGCCAGCACTGTGGCGAGCGCAGCCACTGTCTGGTTCTCGTAGAGATCTTGGGGGGTGAGGTCGAGCCCTTCGTGGCCGGCGGTCATCGCGACGCTGATTGCGATGAGTGAGTCTCCGCCGAGTTCGAAGAAGTTGGCGTTGCGGTCGATGTCGGATAAGCCCAGACACTGGGTCCAGATCCGCAGCAGCGCGGTCTCCAACTGCGACTTGCCGCCGGCGGTCGCAGATGCCCCAGGTGCTGAAGCCGTCCCGGCGGCGGTGCTTGCCGCCGCCAGTGCACCACCGGCCCCGCCACCACCGGCCAGCCAGGTGGCACTGGCGTTGTGCTCGACCCAGTGGCGCTGCTTCTGGAACGGGTAGCCCGGAAGCGTCACCAGGTGCGGCGTCGCGGCCGGATTCCAATCGACGTCCACATCAGCGGCCCACAGCTGGCCGAGCGCCAGCAGGAACGTGTCATGGTCACTGCGGTTCTGCGCCTGGTGGCGCATCAACCGCACGGCGCGGTGCCGCTCTGCCCACCGCGGGTGGCGCCCCGCCGAAGACGTCAGAGTGCCGCCGGGCCCCACTTCCACCAGGACTCGGTTCGGATTCTCCAGCAGCATCCCGATTTCATCGGCGAAGCGCACGGTCGCCCGGATCTGGCGCGCCCAGGTCCCCGGGTTCGTCGCCTCGGCCGCCGACATCGTGGTGCCGGTGATGTTGGACAGCAGCGGAATCTGCGGTTCACGCAACGTCAACTGGGACAGGAACGCGGTGAACTCCGCGACCACGGGATCCATCAGCCTCGAGTGGAACGCGTGCGAGGTGCGTACCCGCCGGGCCACTGCGCCTTTCACGCCCTTGGCGGCGAGCTCGGCCTGGAATGTACGGATGGCCTCTTCGCTGCCCGCCACTACGCTGCTGCCGGGGTCGTTGATCGTGGCGAGGTCGACGTCGGCGGTGAGGTGTTCGGCGATCTCCTCCGGGCCGAGCGACACGGCCACCATGACGCCGCGCGGGGCGGCATGCATCAGTCGGGCGCGCATCGACACCACCTTCACCGCGGTGTCGAGGTCGAACACCCCGGCCAGGGTGGCTGCCGGGTATTCACCGATGCTGTGCCCGGCCATGATCGAGGGGGTCACGCCGTAGGACTGGATCAGTTTGGCCAGTGCGTACTCGACAGTGAACAGGGCGGGCTGGGCGCGGTCGGTGTGCTCGAGATTGCGCCCGAGCCCGTCGAAGATCTCCGCGCGCAGGTCGTAGCCCATCTCGTCGCTGAATGCGGCTGCGCACTCGTCGAAGTGCCGGGCGAACTCGGGCTCGTTGTCGTGCAGGCCGCGGGCCATCCCGATGTGTTGGGATCCTTGGCCGGGGAACAGGAAAGCCACTCTGTCACTGGAGTTTTCTGAGCCGACCCCGTCGTAGAGCCCGACGCCTTCGAAGACGTTGTCGGTCTCGCCAGCCCTGAGCACTGCGGCCGCGTCCTGCCGATCGTGCACTACCGCGGCGAGCCGAATCGGATCCTTGCGGCGCCGAGTGAGCGTGTATGCCGCGTCGGGAAGGCGGAAACCGTCAGCTTCCGAAGTCGCCGCGAGCTCGTCGGCCAGCGCCGCGCGTCCCTGGTCAAGTGACTCTTGGGTTTTCGCCGACAGCACCAGCACCTGCGGCCGTGGTGAGGGGGATGACTGCACGCGGTCGGACCGGGCGGGAGCCTCCTCGAGCACGATATGGGCGTTGGTGCCGCCCACGCCGAACGAACTGACGCCGGCCCGCCGGATTCCGTCGGACTCCCACGGTCCGTCGGTGCTGCGCACCCGGAAAGGCCCGCGGTCGATGTGCAGCTCCGGGTTGGGGCTGGTGTAGTGCAATGTGGCCGGGATCGCCTTGTGCTCGAGGCACAGAATAGCCTTGATCAGCCCCGCGATGCCCGCCGCGGTCTCGAGGTGGCCGATGTTCGATTTGACGGACCCGACATAGCAAGGGGTGCTTCGGGTTTCCTCGGCGAGGTCGAATGCCTGCCGCAATCCCTCGATCTCGATCGGATCGCCCAATGGTGTACCCGTGCCGTGGCTCTCGACGTATCCGATCGTGGATGCGTCGACCTCGGCCACCGCGTGCGCTTCGGCGATGACTTCGGCCTGGCCCATCGCGTTGGGCGCCGCGTAGGTCATCTTCGTGGAGCCGTCGTTGTTCAGCGCCGAACCTCGGATCACCGCGTGAATGCGGTCCCCGTCATCGATCGCGTCCTGGAGTGCCTTGAGGACGACGACGCCGACGCCGCTGCCAAAAATCGTGCCGTCGGAACGGACGTCGAACGGCCGGCAGTGTCCGGTCGGTGAGACCATCGAGCCCTGCTCGTACCAATACCCGACGCGATGGGGTACGCGCAGCGACGAGCCGCCGGCCAGCGCGATGTCGCACTCGCCGTTGAGGATGGACTGGCACGCCAGATGCACCGCGACCAGCGACGACGAGCACGCCGTGGCCACTGCGAGGGCCGGACCGCGGAAATCGAACTGGTGGGCCACCCGGGTGGCCAGGTGGTCCTTGTCGTTCTGCAGCGACAGGTTCACCATCTCGAAGCTGGCGCCCTGCCCGATGACCATCATCGGGTCGTAGTTCGACATCAGGTTGTGTAGCAGATAACCACTGGCTGAACTTGTTCCGAAGACGCCGACGGTGGCGTCCAGGCCGACTGGGTCGTAACCGGCTTCCTCCAGTGCGTGGAAGGTCGTTTGCAGGAACAGCCGGTGCTGCGGGTCGAGCATCCGGGCCGCGTAGGGGGTGAAGCCGAAGAAGTCGGCGTCGAACTCCTCGATGCCCGCCATCAGGGCAGCGCGGCGGACGTAGGACCGGTTGGCCAGTGCGCGCTCGGTGACACCGGCGGCGAGCAGATCTTGCTCGGACAGGTCGACGACCGATTCCACTCCGTTGCGCAGGTTGCGCCAGAACGCCGAGACTGAGTTCGCGCCCGGGAACCGTGCGGCCATGCCGATGACGGCAATGGCGTTTCCGGGGACGTCCCCCGATGAGGATTCCGCTGTGCTGCCTGTCACGATCGTGGCCCCACTTTCCGCCGCGATGCGGCACGTTGACGGGCCGCGGCCCGCTGCTGCGCCCGGTCACGCAGAGCGTTGGGGCGCTCGGCGGTGTCTTCCTCGGCAAGGCCGAGCTGACGGATGAGATCGAGCGCGACGTCCCCCAGCGAGGCGCCCTGTAGCAACAATGCCACCGGCGGTTCGACGCCGAAGTCGCCACGGATAGTGTTGCGCATCCGGACTGCCATCAGCGAGTCCAGCCCCAGCTCGGTCAACGGCTGGGTGGTGTCCACCGCAGCGTCGTTGGAGTAGCCCATGATCGCCGAGATCCGGCGGCGCAGCCGCGCGATGACGACGCGGTTGATCTCGGCGGCGTCCATCTCCTTCAGCGCCTCGGGACCGCCCCAGTCCTCGTCGACGTCGTCGGCCTCTAGCTCGGCAACCAGATCGGTGAAGAATCCGATCTGATGAATCTCCGGGAACGCCGCGGCCGCGCGATCCAGCCGCAGCCGGGCGATGCCGACCCGGGAGAATCCCGCGGCCAGCACACCGCCCAGTGCATCGACACCTTCGGCTGGGGTGATCGGATCCAGCACCGAAAAGCGCAGCGAGCTGGCCAGACCGACATCGGCCCACTGGCCCCAGTTGATCGCGGTCGCAGGCAGGCCCGCCGCAGTGCGCCATGCGACCAATCCGTCCAGCCACGCGTTCGCGCAGGCGTAGGCCGCCTGGCCGGGCGAACCCAGCAGCGACACGATCGAGGAGAACCCGACCCACCAGTCGAGATCCAGACCGACGGTCACCTCGTGTAGGCGCAGCGCTCCCGTTACCTTCGGCGCCCAGATCTTTTCCATGCTCTCGCGGGTCAGGCCGACGAAGATCTCGTCTTCCAGTACCGCCGCGGAGTGAATCAGACCGCGCAGAGGTTTGCCAGTCTCGGCCGCTGTGGCGACGAGCCGCTCGGCAACACCGGGTTGCGCGACATCGCCCAGCGCCGTGATGATCTCGGCATGAGTGGACAACTCGTCGATCGCAGCCTGGGCTTCCTCGGTGGGGCCGCTGCGGCCATTGAGTACGACGCGCCCGGCGCCGTTGTCGACCAGCCAGCGCACCACCGCCATCCCGACTCCACCGAGAGCGCCCGTGACGATGTAGGAGCCGTCACCACGCACCACCAAATCGCCGCGGGCGGAGGGGAGTTCGGCGCGGGAGAGCCGCTCGACAAAGCGGGTTGGGCCGCGCCAGGCGATGACGTCATCTACTGCCGAGCCGGAGCCCGAACTTGATCCTGAGGCCTCGATCTCGGTGGCCAATAGATCGGCTGCGGCGCCGCTGTCGGTCTCGGTGCCGACATCGAGCAGCGTGGTTCGCAGATCCGGATGCTCGTAGGCCAGCACCCGCACCAGGCCCTTGAGGCTTGCGGTCCCCGGGTTGCCCGGCCCGCTCGGTGCCTCCGGGGTGTCGCTCACGACCAGACCGCCGCGGCTGACCAGCCATAGTCGCGGTGCCTTACCGTGCCAGCTGCCGGCGATCGCACGCACCGCTCCCGCCACGCCCCAGATTACGTTCTGCGCGTGCACCAGCCCGGCGGTGGTATCAGTCCCGTCGAAGGCGGGATGGTCGACGAAGACCACGACCCCGGCCGGTGGCAGGTCCGGATCTGCCGTTGCGGTGGCGAACGCCTCCCGCACGGCCGCTTCGTCAGCGAGGTCGGCAGTGATCACCCGGCGGCTCGGCGCCCCGAACCTGCCGGCGAATTCCTCTGCGGTGGCCAACGACGTGGCCGTGTCGGTCAGTGCCAGCCAGGTTCCCATCGGTTCCGAAGACGAGGCAACCGACGGGGTCGGCGACTCCGCCCACACCGTATCGAAGATCTTCTGCGACAACGGCAGTGGCACCGTACGGCGCTGGATCCGCTTCAGGTGGACGTCGCTGATCTGGGCGAGCACCGTGCCGGTGTCGTCGGTCAGCGTGATCCGGCCCATCGCGTCGCCGCTGTCCTCGGTGACGCTGACCAACTCGGCCCGACACTTTGCCCGCCGCCCAATCTCGCCGAACACCCGGACCGAGCCGAAGCCGACCGGCAGGAACGTGACGTCGGTGGTGTCCGCGAGGGCCGAATCGCTCATAGCGGCGGCCAGGCCCTGCAGTGCGGCGTCGAGCATGACCGGATGCAGCACGATGCCGCGATGCGGGGTCGCCTCATCCGGTAACACGATCTCGGTATCGGCCACCCCGCTGGAGCGCACGATGCGGGTCAGCGCGGCGAAGGCGTGGCCGTGATGGGCGCCCGTGCGGCGCAGCGCGGTGTAGAAGTCTGCCGGTGAAACCGGTGTGCCGTCATCCCCGGAGGCCGACGCCGGGTTGAGCCTTGCGGGTGAGGGTGCGTCGGCGGCGCGAACCTTGCCGGTGGCGTGGCGGGTCCAGCTGCCCACATCGGAGCGGGAGTGGATCTCGACTCGTTGATCGCCGGTGCTCTCGTCGCCGACCAGCTGGGTGGTCAACGTGGTGTGCGGGTCGAGTGGCAGCATCTGCTCGACCTCGACCTCGACCTCGACCTCGTTTGCCGGCAAGCCGAGGGCCTGGCAACCCGCGGCCAGTGCGATCTCGGCGAAACCGGCACCGGGCATGACCGGCAGGCCGTGCACGATGTGGTCGGCCAGCCACGGGTGGGCCTCCAGACCTACCTCCGACTGCCAGACGTGGCCGCTGCCCGAAGGCAGTTCGACGTGCAGGCCGAGCAGCGGGTGGGCACCGGAGAACTCACGTCCCGCGGACCGGTCGGCCATCCAGTAAGGCGTGTGCTGCCAGGTGGTCGGTGGAACGTCGGCGAGGTTGGCTCGCGCGTTCCCCGAGCCGACATCGGACGCGACGGCCGCCGGGGGCCGCACCGCGGCGAGCTGCGTGTGGAAGGCCAGCGTCTCGGGGTTGTCTCGGTTCACCGTCGCGCCGACGTGGAACTTTCGGCTGGTCTTCTCGGTGCTCAGGGTGTCGTCGATGGCGTGGGTCAACAGCGGATGCGGACTGATCTCGATGAAGGTGCTGTGCTCGGCGCTGGCATCGTGGACCGCCTGGTTGAAACGCACCGGGTTGCGCAGGTTGGCCGCCCAGTAGTCCGCGCTGAACAGCGGCGCCGACCCGACGTATGCCACGGTGGACACCAACGGGATTTTCGGCGAGACCGGAGCCAGGTAGGACAGAGCTTCGCGCAGCTCGGGCAGAATCGGGTCGATCGTCGGGTGGTGCGATGCCACATCCACCTCGATGCGCCGCGCCAGCTTACCCTGCGCGTCCACCATCGCTACCAGCTCGTCAACCTCGTCGGGCGGGCCCGCGATCACTGACTGTCGCGGGGAGGCATACACCGCGACCGTGACGTTCTGACGGTCGGCGATGAGCCGCTCGGCCGCCGTTGCATCCAACTCCAGCAGTGCCATCGCACCCTGACCCGACAGCCGCTTCATCAGCCGCGTTCGGGTGGCAATGACGTCCAGGCCCTCGGCCGGGGTCAGCGCACCGGCCACCACCGCGGCGGTTACCTCACCCATCGAGTGACCGATCACCGCGTCTGGTTCCACGCCGTAGGCGCGCCATAGCGCGGTGAGCGCCAACTGCATCCCGACCAGCACCGGCTGGATGCGGTCGATGCCGACGACCGGCTCACCAGCCTCCAACACCTGGCGCAGCGAGAACCCGGTCTTGTCCACGAACGCGGGTTCCAGTTCGTCGACCGCGGCGGCGAAGGCGGGCTCGGAGACCAGCAGCGTCCTGCCCATACCAGCCCACTGCGCGCCCTGCCCGGAGTACAGAAACACCGTTCCCGGGCCGATTTTCGCATCATGGGCGGCGACGACGCCGGGCGCGGGCTGGCCCGCTGCCAGCGCGCGCAGACCGCTGACGGCTTCGGCATGGTCGCGGGCGCACACCGTGGCGATGGTGCTGTAGCGGCTGCGATGGTGATTGACGGTGTGTTCGACATCGGCGAGGGGCACCGAGGCGCCGTCGCCCTCGAGCCAGTCGGCCAGCGCCTTCGCCGAGGCGGCTAGCCGTGCCGACGTCTTGCCCGACACCAGGATCGTCGCCGGCGTCGGGGTATCGGGCGCCGAGGGGTATTCGGGGCCCTGCTCCAGCACGATGTGCGCGTTGGTGCCGCCCATGCCGAACGACGACACCGCCCCGCGGCGCGGATGTTCGCTCTCGGGCCAGCGCGCAGTGTCGGTAGGGACGAACAGTCGCGTCGGCGACGGATCGATCGATGGATTCCACTTCTCGAAGTTGAGGTTGGGCGGAATCCTGCCGTGCTGAAGTGTCAGGACGGTCTTGATGAAGCCGGCGATCCCGGCGGCGGCCTCGAGGTGGCCCATATTGGTCTTGACCGCACCCAGCGCACACGGTAGCTCGCCGCGGCCGTATACCGCTGCCAGCGCGTCGAACTCGATGGGGTCGCCCAGACCGGTTCCGGTGCCGTGGGTTTCGATGAAGTGCACCGAGCTTGCCGCTACATCGGCCGACCGCAACGCGCGGTTGATCACGTCTCGCTGCGACGGCGCGTTGGGCGCGGTCAGGCCGTTGGAGCGGCCGTCCTGGTTCACAGCGGAACCGCGTACCACGCCGAGCACCCGATCACCGTCGCGGATCGCATCGGTGAGACGCTTGAGCACAACGACGCCCGCGCCCTCGCCACGCACGAATCCGTCGGCCCGCGAGTCGAATGCGTGGCACTTGCCGTGCGGCGATAGCATGCCCCACTTAGCAAGTGCCAGTTGGGTTTCCGGGCGCAGGTTGAGGCTGACGCCGCCGGCCAGCGCGAGGTCGCTCTCTCGCATTCGCAGGCTCTGGCAGGCCAGGTGGATCGAGACCAGCGACGATGAGCAGGCGGTGTCCACGGCCACCGCCGGGCCCTTGAGCCCCAGCAGGTAGGAGATCCGGCCGACGGTCACGCTGTGCGCGTTGCCCGTCGCCGAATAGGCGTCGATGGTGTCGGGATTGCCCGCCGAGGAATTCTGGTACTCGGTGTAGTAGACGCCCATCATCACCGCGGTTCGGCTCTCGCCCAGTTGGTCTGGTGCCAGACCAGCGTTCTCCAGCGCTTCCCAAGCCACCTCCAGGAGCACCCGCTGCTGGGGGTCCATCGCGGCGGCTTCGCGCGGCGTGATTCCGAAGAATTCAGCATCGAAACCGGTGATGTCGTCGAGGTATGCGCCCCACTTGGTAGGCATCCGGCCGGGCGCCATGGGGTCCGGGTCGTAGAACGCATCGCCGTCCCACCGGTCCGCGGGAACCTCAATGACGGCATCGGTGCCGTTGTCCAACAACTGCCAGTAGCTTTCCGGGCCGCTCACTCCCCCGGGCAGACGGCAGCCGATGCCCACCACGGCGATCGGCTCCGCACCGGCGAGTCGGGATGCCTTCTCGAACTGTTCGCCCAGCTTGTCGCGCTGCTCGGCGGTCATCGCCGCGATCCTGTCGAAGGTTGTCTTCATCAGATTGCGCCCTCACTACCGGCAGTCGCCGGATCGGCTTGAGATTCAATACTGTCGAACAGCTCATCGAGCACGCTGAAGGAGTCGGAGCTTTCCTGGGCCTCGTCGGGTGCGCCCCGGGATTCGGCATGGGGGTCAGCTGAGCCGTTCTGGCGCGCCGGCGCCAGCAGGTCGGCCACGAACTCCGACATCTGCGAGATCGACGGATGGTTCCACAACATCGTTGCCGATAAGTCGAGGTCGACCAACTTCTTGGCGTCGCGCAACAAGTTCATCGCCATCATCGAATCGAGCCCCAGTTCGGGGAACGGCATGTCGAAATCGACTGCACCGTCTGGCATCCCCAACTCGCGAGCCAGGATAGCGCGCAGTCGCGCCCGCAGCTCATCCACCGACTCCTGGCGTGTCATCGACGACCAGTCGACGAACTCCGCTGTGGCCGGTGCTGTTTCGTCGGTCGTCGGTGCGGGCGCGGACTCCATCGGGGCATAGGCGAGTCCGCGGATGTCCACGTACGCGGTGCCGTCGGCCGCTTTGACCAGCACGTCCACCACGAGCCCGTCGGTCGTCCCGTCCCGTCGATACACCTCGACGACGGCGCGGGTGGCCGTCAGTTCGGTTGCCACGCCGACGCTCTCCACGGCCGCGGGCAGCAATAGCTGCTCGTTGGCCGCATCGGCGAGCCGGGCGACGTACACCGCAGCGTCGATGAACGGCACAGCCGCGGCGTCGGTGGCCCCGGGTGGGCCGGGCAGCTCCACATCGGCGCGCACCCCGGCGGGGGTGGCAGTGCAGTCGGTGACGGTCCAGGAGAATGGCTGCCCCTGCACTCCCCAAGCCTGCTGCAGTGCCTCGATTGACGCATCGTCGAACTTCTCGGCACCGGGGCTCTGATTACCCTGCGGCCCAGCAGCGGGTGGCTCGACCAGCTGGGCGCTGGCGTGCCTGGTCCAGCGTTGCTCCGGGGTGCCGGGGCCTGAAGACGACAACACCGTCAGCGTGGTGACCTCGCCGTGCTTGTCGGCGACCACGTGGATGGCCTTCGGCTGGTCGGCCACGATCGGGTACTCAAGACCGACAGCACCTATGGTCGCGCCGTTAACCTGCGCGGCCGCTGTCGAAAGTGTCTGCAGCAGCACCGAAACAGGAACAACGTCGACACCGCGGACCCGGTGGGCGACCGGGTACGGCCGCGCGTCCGGCGCTAGGCGGGCGCGCCAGAGCTGTTGGTGGGCAGCGCTGTTCACCAACTGGCCCAGCACCGTTCCCCAGGCGGGTGCCGCCAGCGAGTCGAGTTCATCGTCGGCGGCCGCACCTGCGGCATCGGGTGCGGCAACGAGACCGTCGAGCACCTTCACCGCGGCACGCATGCGGTACGCATCCGCCAGCCGGCCCCAGTCGGCTCCGGCCACGATCTGTTGGACCCCGGCATCAGGGCTCAGCACGGCCGGCAGCATCCGGATCGCGACGTCGTTGGGCATGGGGTCCAGGCCGGCCGCCTTCATCTGCGGCTGCGCATCCGACCAAGACTTCCACAAGCCCCAGTCCACGACCGTCGCCGGCAGACCGAGCGCTCGGCGCGCGTAGGCGAACGCATCGGAGAACGCGTTGGCCGCCGTGTAGTGCGCGACTCCACGCGAGCCGAGCAGACCGGTGATGGACGAGAACAGCACAAAATGGCGTACCGGCGTGGTCAATGACAGCTTGTGCAGCACCGCCGCGGCGTCGATCTTCGACCGGAACATCGGGTTCAGGTCCTCGTCGGTCATGTCTGCGAGAAGCGCCTCGCCGCCGGCCAGGGAGGCGAGGTAAATGCCCTCCAGCGGAGGCAGGTCGGCGCCGAAGCGTTCGAACACCTTCGCCATCGAGTCCTCGTCGGCGGCGTCGGCGGCGATCTCGACCAGCGTGGTTCCCTCCGCAGCGAGTTCGGCGGCGAGGTCGGCCAACCCGGTGCCGCGTCGGGAAGCCGCGACGACGATCGAGGCGCCCATGTCGGCGAGTTGGCGGATCAGGTACGGTCCGACGTTGCCGGTCGCGCCGATCACCAGGTGGCTGGTGCCGCTCTCCAGCCTGGTCAGCGGGACGGCCGGCAGTGGCTGGGACTTCAGCCGCGGTACCCGGCGCACGCCGCCGCGGTACACGGCTTGATCGTCTCGGTCGGCATCTGTTACCGCCGCCTCGGCGCGCAGGTACCGGGAGAGCAGTTCGGCTGGAACGGTGTCGTCGACGTCGATGACGCCGCCCCAGAACTCGGGGTGCTCGAGGGCCAGTGTGCGTGCCTGTCCCCACAGCACGGCGTGGGTGGGATTGGCCCGGTCGCCGTCAGCGACCGGCTGAGCGTTACGGGTGACGACAAAGAGCTTCGGCGCCGCAGTCCCCTGAGCCAGTGCGAGGACCAGGCGGCGCAACTCACCGAAAACGTGGTAGCTCGCCGCGGCGTCGAGGCGCCCTGTCGGTGCGGGCGGCGCGTAGACCACGTGATCTATGCCGCGCAGCGCGCCGGCGATGGATTCGGCCGCCCCATCGTTGTTGAGCGTCGACAGCCCCAGCGCCCGCGAGTTCGGCCCCAGCAGCTGCGCCAGGTCGGGGCCGGACTCATCGGCGAAGACCAGCCACGAGCTGTGTGCATCGGCTGGGCCCAGTTCGCGCACCGGCCAGCTCAGCCGGTGGAACCACTCGTGGTAGCCGCCGTCGGACCGGGTCGCGGCGTCAGCCACTGCACTGGAATTGTTCTGCTGCAACAGTTCGGGCTTCGGGAGCGGTTGGTACCAGTGCTGTGTGTGATGCCACGGGGTGGCAGGGATCTGGACCCGCGGGCCGGATCGCGGGGGCACTTTGGGCGGCCGCACCGTGTGGGTGGCGTTCAGGTTGGTGCGGAATGTCAATGTGTCGTTGGCATCGCGCTGCAGCGTGGCGATGCTGTGGTGGTGGGTCTCGGCCAGCGTGTCCTTAATCGCGTAACCGAGCAACGGATGGGGGCTCACCTCCACGAACAATGAGCTTTCGGCGCCGGCCGTGGCGACCGCCCTGGCGAAGCGCACCGGGTTGCGCAGGTTGGCCACCCAGTGTTCGGCGTCGAACACGCAGGAGCCGTCGTCAGGTCTCTTGTCGGTGGTGACGATGATCGGGATGCTGGGCTGCCGAGGTTGCAGATCGGCCAGCTCCGTCCGCAGGTCGCTCAAGATCGGGTCGATGATCGGGTGATGGGATGCGACGTCGACGTCGACTCGGCGGGCCAGCCGGTCCTGGGCATCCACCACGGCAATCGCGGCGTCGACCTGATCGGGTGGCCCGGCGATCACGGTCTGGTGTGGCGATGCGTACACCGCGACGGTAAGACCTGGATAGCCTCCGATCAGGTCCTCGGCCGCGGCGGCGTCAAGTTCGAGCAGCGCCATCGCGCCCTGCCCGGAGAGCCGCTTCATCAGCCGCGACCGGGTCGCGATCACCTTGAGGCCGTCGGCCGGGCTCAACGCACCGCCGACCACCGCCGCGGTTACCTCGCCCATCGAATGGCCGATCACAGCGTGGGGTTTCACGCCGTAGGAGCGCCACAGCGCCGTCAGCGCGAGCTGCACGCCGACGAGTACCGGCTGGATGCGATCGATCCCGACGACGGCTTCACCGGAGGTGAGCACTTCGCGCAGAGAGAAGCCGACCTGGG
Source organism: Mycobacterium sp. (assembly GCF_049608025.1). Classification (GTDB taxonomy): domain Bacteria; phylum Actinomycetota; class Actinomycetes; order Mycobacteriales; family Mycobacteriaceae; genus Mycobacterium. The sequence continues at coordinate 28,255 of NZ_JBMYXC010000038.1, forward strand.
CAACGAAGTCCGGTTCCAGCTCGTCGACGGCGGCAGCGAAGGCCGGCTCATCGGCCAGCAGGCGGCGTCCCATCCCGGCCCACTGTGAGCCCTGCCCGGAGTAGAGGAACACCGCACCTTGATTCGAGCCGGACCCGCACGTTCCTTCGTGCGCGGCGACGACGCCGGGGGCCGGGTAGTTCCCGGCCAGCGCACGCAGCCCGGCAACCGCCTGCGCGCGGTCGCAGGCGGCGACCGTGGCGAACTTGGGATGCTGGGCGCGCCGGCGGCTCAGAGTGTCCGCGACATCGGCGACGCTGACGGCAGCGCTTTCGGGGCTGTCGAGCCAGTCGGCCAGGCTGCCGGCCAGCGAAGCGATCCGGGGCCCGGTCTTCCCGGTGACCACCAGCGTGCTCACCGGCGGATCGGGTTGCGCCGATGCATCTTCTGCCGCGGTGACGTTGCCAGGGGCCTGCTCGACCACCAGATGAGCGTTGGTTCCGCTGACACCGAACGACGACACCGCGGCGCGACGAGGCCGGTCCACCGGCGGCCAGTCCAGCGGCTGCGCGGCGATGTGGAACCGGGACGCACCTTCACCCGCCTGCGGCGTCAGCTTCTTGAAGTGCAGCTGCTTAGGAATGAAGCCGTGGTGCACGCTCAGCACGGTCTTGATGAATCCGGCAACACCGGAGGCTGACTCCAGGTGGCCCAGGTTGGTCTTTACCGATCCCAGCACCAGAGGCGCGGAGTCTCGGCGGTCCCCGTAGACGGCACTGAGCGCGTCGAGCTCGATCGGGTCGCCGAGTGAGGTGCCGGTGCCGTGTGCCTCGATGTAATCGATGTCGGCGGGCGCCAGCCGTGAGGTCTGCAAGGCCGTACGCATCAGCTCCTGCTGGGCCGGCCCGTTAGGCACCGTCTGCCCGCTGCTCGCGCCGTCCTGGTTGACCGCGGAGCCGCGGACCACGGCCAGCACCCGGTCTCCGTCGCGCAGGGCATCGGTGAGACGCTTGAGCACCACCACGCCGCATCCTTCGCTGCGGATGTAACCGTTGGCGTCGGCGTCGAATGTCTTGCACAGCCCGTCGGGCGCCAGCATTCCCCAGCGCGAACAGGCGATGTTGTTCTCCGGTGTCAGGATCAGGTTTACCCCCGCGGCCAGCGCGTGGTCGCTCTCCCGGCGCCGCAGGCTCTGACAGGCCAGGTGGATCGAGACCAGCGAGGACGAACACGCAGTATCGCTGACCACCGCTGGACCCCGGATGCCGAGGAAGTAGGACAGCCGGCCGGCCGCGAAGTTCGGTGCGTTGCCGAACGGAATGTAGGGGTCTATGTCTTCGGGGTTGAGCTTGCCCACCACCGAGTGGTAGTAGTCGCTGGTCGTCATGCCGACGAATACGCCGGTCGCCGATCCACGCAGGCTCCGCGGGTTGATCCCGGCGTTCTCCAGCGCCTCCCAGGCCACCTCGAGCAGCAACCGTTGTTGGGGGTCCATGGCGGCCGCCTCGCGCGGGGCGATGGTGAAGAACTCCGCGTCGAATTCGGCGGGCTGCCAGGACGTCAGAAAGCCGCCCTCCCGGTTGCAGATCGTGCCGGGCACACTGTGGTCCGGCGAGTAGAACTCGTCGGCATCCCACCGATCGGCGGGCACCCGAATAACACCGTCGGCGCCGTCGACGAGCAAGGTCCAGAACTCGTCGGCGCTACTGACTCCACCGGGCAGGCGGCAACCGATGCCGACTACGGCGATCGGCTCTTTGTCGGCGTTCTCCGCGGTCTCCAGGCGGGCGGTCAAGTCGTCGATCTTGCGCAGTGCCTCGGTGATGATCGCCCGGCGATCCGGCGATGCAGGCGATGTCTGGGTCATGTCGCTCTAACTCAATCTTTCCGACAGTCTGGCAAGTAGTTCGTCCTCGGCCAGGTCGTCGTAGGCGTCCTCTGTGACGTTGTCACCGCCAGCGTTGTCTGTGCCGGCCGAGTCGCCGGAGTCCTTAGGTTCGGCACCGGCAGGGTCGATTATCTCAGGAAGGATCGACGCCAGATAATCGGTGAGTGCTTCGGCGGTCGGATAGTCGAAAACCACCGATGCCGGTAGTACCTCGCCCAGGCTTTGACTCAACGCTCGCTGCAGGGTGACGCTCATCAGCGAATCCATCCCGAACTGGAAGAAACCCACCGTCGGATCCAGGATATGTGCCGAGGCCAGGCCCATCGCGGCGGCGATCTGGGCGCTGACATGGTCGGTCAGCAGCTCCTTGCGCTCATCAGGCTCGGACGCGCGCAGTTCCTTCCGGAACTTCGTGTTCGCCGAGAGCACAACGTGCTCGTCGCCGAACTCAGCGGTGAGCAGCTCGTCGAGAATATGCAGCTGTGCACGGGTCCGGTACGCGGTCGCCAGCCGTGGCCAGTCGGCGGCGACCACGGTGGCCCGGGCCGGAGCCTGGGGTCCGACGAAGGACCGCAGCGCGGTGATCGCGATGGCGTCATCCATCGGTTCCAGACCCGACTCCAGGGTGGCCTTTCGCTCGAGTTCCCCCTGGACATCGGCCAGCGACTTCCACAGCCCCCAATTGATAGCGCAGGCGGGCAGGCCCGCGGCCCGACGGGCGTAGGCGAACGTGTCCAGGAACGTGGTGGTCGCGGCGTAGTGCGCCAGCCATCGAGAGCCGAGCAACCCGGAGATCGAGGAGAACAGCACGAACTGCTGCACCGGGTGTCTGAGGGAAAGCTTGTGCAGCAGCGCTGCCGCATCCATCTTCGGGCGGAACATCGCGACGACGTCGTCGTGGGTCATCTCGGCCAGCGTCACCGGCCCGCCGCTCATAGCTGCGAGGTAGATACCCGCTAACGGGGGCAGATCGACGCCGAACCGGTCGAACACGGCGCTCAGGGATACCTCATCGGATGCGTCGGCCGCTACGCCCACGACTTTCGTCCCGGTGGGCGCGAGCCGGGCGCTGACCGCGTCGAGCCGCGTACCGGGGTTGCGGGACACGGCCACGACGGTACGCGCGCCCATCGCTGAAAGCTGCTCGATGATCTGCGGACCGAGGTTCCCGGTCGCGCCGATGACCAGGTGAGCACCGTCGGGATCGAGGGTTTCGGACTCGGGCGTCGTCGCCGGCGGCAGCGAATGCACCAGCCGCGCCACCCGGCGGGTGCCCGCCCGGTACACGACTTGATCCTCTCCGTCACCGGCGCCGGCCTCGGCCAGCACCCACCGTGCCGCCACCACGGCGGGGACCGACTCGTCGATGTCGAGGACCGCACCCCAGAGCTCAGGGTGCTCAAGTGCCAGCGTGCGGCCCAGGCCCCACAGCACGGCGTGCGCGGGGTCGGCGCGCTCGCCCTCGCCGATCGGCTGCGCGTTGCGGGTTAGCAGGAACAGTCTCGGAGGTTGTGCGCGCCTGGCGGCCGCCGAGGCGACGATGCGGCCTGCCTCGAAAAGGTCATAGCCGAGGTTTCCGCGCTGGTCGCCATGGTCGTCAGCCGGCGGGGCGTACAACACGTGGGTGGCGGTGGAGAGGGCTTGCGCCAGCGCAGCCTCGTCGGTCGCCGACGACAGTGTCGTCACCGTGGAACCGTCCGAGTCGCCGAGCAGGAGTGCTATCTCCGCTCCCAGGGCGGTGTCGGCGATCACCAGCCAGCTGCTGTGCTTCACCTCGCTAGATCGGGCCTCGCTCGGTGCCGGCAGGTCCTTGACCGGCCAGGTGAGCGCACAGAACCATGCCGGGGGGACCGCACTGTCCGACGGCAGTGCGCGGGCGCCTCCGCCTTGGCTCGTGCGCCGCGGCGGGAGGTCGACCCAGTGACGGGTGTGGTGCCACGGCGTGATGGGCAGTGCGGTGTGCGGCTCGGCCCGGTGTTCGGTCGGCGGCGGCCGGGATGTGTAGGTGGCGTTCAGATTGGCATGAAACGTCACGGTGTCGTCGGCATCGCGCGCCAAGGTGCCGATTGTCAGATGACCTGAGTCCCCGGCCGGCGTGGTCAGGTTGTCGGTGATCGACGGGCCAAGGGTCGAGTGCGGACTGATCTCGACGAAAAGGCCGTGGTCTTTGGCCGTGGCGGTGATGGCCTGGCTGAACCGGACCGGCCGGCGCACGTTGGCCACCCAGTAGTCGGCATCCAAAATCGGCCCCGAGTCCCCGTCGGTGTCGGTATCGGTGACCGTCGAAATGAACGGCAGGGTGGGTATGCGGGGACTGATGCCATCCGGCCCGGTCAGTGCCGCATGGATATCGGCGAGTACCGGGTCCATGAGGGCGGTGTGGGAGGCGACCTCCATGTTGACCCGGCGGGCGAAGGTGTTCTGTGTGGTGAGGGCTGTGATGATGGCGTCGATCTGGTCGGGTAGGCCTGCGACTGCGGTTTGGCGCGGGGACAGGTAGCCGGCGATTTCCACGCTGGGATAGTCGGCGATCAGCGCGCCCGTTGCGTTGGCATCGAGATTGATCAGCGCGACGGCGCCTTGGCCGGCGAGGCGGGACATGATGGTGGAGCGTTGGGCGATGACGTGCAGGCCGTCGGACAGGCTCAGGGCGCCGGCGACGACGGC
>NZ_JBMYXC010000039.1:0-32567 GCF_049608025.1 Mycobacterium sp.
GATGTCCGACACCGACTTCCAGGTCCTCGAACCCGAGAGTGCCGCGGCGTTCTAAGACTCCACGCCAACCCGCGAGCAGACCCAAAGTCGCACGCATTCCGGACGTGTCGCGCGATTTCGCGTCTGCTCGCCAGGGTGGCCGGGCGCGCAGGATGGCGGGCGCGCAGGATGGCATGTGATCAGCCCACGTCTCGCGCAGCAGCGCGACCCGCCGCGCGCCCGGAGAACACGCAGCCACCGAGGAACGTGCCCTCCAGCGAACGGTAGCCGTGCACCCCGCCGCCGCCGAAACCGGCTGCCTCACCGGCGGCGTACAGACCGGGCAACACCGTGCCATCCCCCTGCAGAACGCGGGAATCCAGGTCGGTCTCCAAGCCGCCCAACGACTTCCGCGTCAAGATGTGCAGCTTCACCGCAATCAGTGGCCCGGCTTTCGGGTCGGTCAGCCGGTGCGGGGCGACCACTCGGCTGACGCGATCCGCCAGGAAGGTGCGCGCAGCACGGATGGCGTTGATCTGGCTGTCCTTGGTGAACCGGTTTTTCACCTCCCGATCTCGCGCGGTGAGCTCTGCCTCGACAACAGCGAAGTCGAGTGGCTCGACGTCGGGTACCGCGTTCATCGCCGAGACCAGGTCCCGCAACGAATTCGCGGTCACGAAATCCACGCCCTTGTCAACGAACGCGTGTACCGGTGCGGGACCCTTCCGGGAACGCTCCAGGAGTTCTCGCACGCTGCGATTGGTCAGGTCGGGGTTCTGCTCCTGGCCCGAAAGTCCGAACTCCTTGTCGATGATCCGGGAATTCAGAACGAACCACGTGTAGTCGTAGCCGGTCTTGGCGATGTACTCCAACGTGCCGAGCGTGTCGAATCCGGGATACAGCGGTGCGGGCAGTCGCTTGCCGGTGGCATCCAGCCACAACGACGACGGCCCGGGCAAAATACGGATGCCGTGCAAGGGCCAGACCGGGTCGTAGTTGGTGATGCCTTCGGTGTAATGCCACATCCGGTCGCTGTTGATCACATTGCCACCGGCGGCTTCTGAAATCTCGAGCATCCTGCCGTCCACATGAGCCGGGACACCGCTGAGCAACTGTTCGGGTACCCGCCCCATACGCGCCGGCCAGTTCTTGCGGACCAGGTCGTGGTTGCCGCCGATCCCGCCACTGGCCACCACGACCGCCTGAGCCCGGAACTCGAAATCGTCCACGACGTCGCGCGATGAAGCGACCCCGCGCGCGGCCGTGGAAGGCTCCAGCACCGCGCCGCGCACTCCGACCACCGCCCCGTCTTCGACGATGAGTTCGTCGACGCGGTGTCGATAGGCAAACCCGGCCGTGGTCAGCCTGCGCGCGAAGACATCGACCAGTGCCGGCCCCGTCCCCCAGGTGATGTGAAAGCGGGGTACCGAATTGCCGTGCCCGCGGGCGTCGTAGCCGCCCCGCTCGGCCCACCCCACCAGGGGGAAGGTCTTCAACCCGCGATCTCGCAGCCAGCTTCGCTTCTCCCCTGCTGCGAAATCGACGTAGGCCTGAGCCCACTGCCTGGGCCAGTGATCTTCGGGGCGGTCGAATCCCGCCGTGCCGAGCCAGTCCTGCAGGGCAAGTTCGTGGCTGTCGCGGATGCCGAGGCGCCGCTGCTCGGGACTGTCCACCAGGAACAGACCCCCGAACGACCAGAACGCCTGACCGCCGATGTTGGCCTCGTTCTCCTGGTCGACGATCAGAACGCGGCGACCGCGCTCGACCAACTCGCAAGCGGCGACCAGCCCCGCCAATCCAGCACCCACCACGATGACATCAGCGTCAGCCATGGAGCCAATGTAGCGATCGAAGCCCTTACGCGGCGCGAGTCAGCCCAGGTCGGTTCTGCCACTCGTAGACCGCCGGCACGCATGAGTGCATCAGCGCCAGGTCGACGGCGTCCAGCATGGCCTGCCGGATGCCCGGACGACCCAGGTGTCGCGACGCTACGGCCACCCGAACGACACCGGATCGCCGCGCAATGCGCTCGGCCGACAACACCAGGGTTCGACACCACCATGGCTCGGCCAGGAAACCCTCGCCGATGCCGAGCACCCGGGTGCGTTCGGTAGTCCCGCGGACCAGGTCGGTGATGCCGCTGAGTCCGGCCAGCAGGCGGAAGCCGTTGCGGGGAAGCGCTGTGACCGCACCCGGTGAGACGTTCCAGCCGGGCGCGGCGAACAACCGCGTGCGTAGCCCGAGGTGCTCGAGGGTCCGGTCGGCGGCCATCAGTCGGAGGTTCGCTTCGTGGGCGGGCAGCGCCGCGAACTCACCGCGCCGCGCCTTGGTGGCAGCCTCGTCGAAGCCATGCAGCACGATGGCGTCGCCGCCTGAGCGCCGTTCAGCCAGCCAGTCGACGGTGGTCCGGTCGCGGTCGAGTCGGTACCCACCCTTGCGGCGCGGTGCCACCAGGAACGACGCGGGGACACCGCGGTCGTCGAGGCGGTTGCGGAAACCGGCGACGTCAGCCAGCGTGCGGTCGGTGATCCCGGAGATCGACACGATCAGTTGTCCTGCCATATCCGCAGTGTCGCAACGCCAGGTGTCCGCACGGTGGACAACACCGCGCCTGCAGGTGTCGGTTCCGTTAGCGCGGCACGACGACCTGGATCGCAGCGATCACCTGGCGAGGGGTCCGGGTCAATCGGGTTGGGCTGCTTTGGTAGCCAGTCCTGCCGCGTCCAGCAGCCACGCGTACTGGAAGGCGGCTTCCTTCCACCGCTCGTAGCGGCCGCTGATGCCGCCGTGACCGGCGTGCATCTCCGTCTTCAGCAGTACCTTGGCGGCATCGTTGTGCGGGTCGGTTTGGGCGTGCCGCAGCGCTGCAACCCATTTCGCAGGTTCCACGTAGTACACCCGGGTGTCGTTCAGTGATGTCATCGCCAGGATCGCCGGATAGTTCTTTGCTTCGACGTTCTCGTACGGCGAGTAGGACTTCATGTAGCGGTACACGTCGGGGTCCTCGAGCGGGTTTCCCCACTCGTCCCACTCGGTCACGGTCAGCGGCAGTGAGGGATCCAGGATTGTGGTGAGCGGGTCGACGAAGGGCACCGCGGCCAGAATCCCCGCGAACAGGTCGGGCGCCAGGTTGGCGACCGCTCCCATCAGCAGACCCCCGGCACTACCCCCGTAGGCAACCAAGTTCTCCGGCCTGGTTACGTCGGTACCGACCAGATGTGCTGCCACCGAGATGAAGTCGGTGAAAGTATTCCGTTTCTCCAGCATCTTGCCGTGCTCGTACCACCGCCTACCGAGTTCGCCGCCGCCCCGCACGTGGGCTACCGCGAACACCATCCCGCGGTCGAGGAGGGACAGCCGCGCGATGGAGAACCGCGGGTCTTCACACGATTCGTAGGCGCCGTAGCCATACAGCAGCATCGGCGCCGGATACCGCAGCCCGGCCCGGTGGATGACCGAGATCGGTATCCGCGCCCCGTCGGGCGCGACCGCCCAATCGCGGAGCTCCACGTAGTCTTCGGGCCGGTAGTCGCCAAGCACGGGCTGCTCGCGCAACAGAGTCCGCTCACCGGTAGCCAGATCGAGGTCGTAGATGCGCACCGGTGTGACGAAGGACGTCGTACCCACGCGCAGTTTGGGCGCGCCCCAATTCGGGTTGGCAGACAACCCCACCGACATCAGGTCCGAATCGAAGGTGATGTCCCGGGCCAGCCCATAGCCGTTGCTGCTCGGACCTTCAACTATGGGCCACAGCTGGATTCGCGGTAGCGCATTGCTGCGATAGCTGACCACCAGATGCCTGTCGAACGCATCGACGGAGTCCAGCCGCACATCGCCGCGATGCTCGATCAGGGTCCGGCACGCCGTCGGATCGCTGACCGGCGCTTCGACGAGGGTGAAGTTCTCCGCCCCGTCGTTGTGCAGGATCAGGAAGCGGTCCTGCCCGCCGACCACGGCGTGGTCGACCGAATACTCAACGTTCTCGCGACGGGGCCACACGGTGGCGAACGCCGCCTGCGGATCGGCTGCGTCGCCGAAGCGCAGCTCCGATGTCACCGCGCTGCCCGCGGCGATGACGACATACTTGTTGCTGCGCGTACGTCCGACGGCGACCCAGAACCGTTCGTCGGGTTCGTAATAGACGCGCTCGGCCGGCAACCCGGCGCCCATCCGATGGCGCCATACGGTGTCCGGGCGCCACGCATCGTCCACGGTGACGTAGTAGACGGTGCTGTTGTCCGCGGCCCAGGTGGCACCCGCGCCGATCCCGGCGATCTCGTCGTCGAAGCGTTCTCCGGTCCGTAGGTCCTTGAACCGCAATGTGTAACGTTCGTCGCCGCTGAGGTCTACCGAGTAGGCGAGGATGTTTCCGTCGACGCTGACGCTGGCCGCGCCGAGAGAGAAGAAGTCGTGACCTTCGGCCTCCAAGTTCTCATCCAGCAGCACCTGCTCGCCCGGAATCTCGGTGTGCTCGTCAAACTCCGGCGGTGTCCAGTCATCGGGATCGATAACAGGACAACGGCATTGCACCCCGTACTGCTTGCCATGAAAGCTGCGCCCGTAGTACCACCACTCGCCACGACGGGTCGGCACCGAAAGGTCGGTCTCCTTGGTTCTGGCCTTGATCTCGTCGAAAATGTTCTGCCGCAGAGGCTCGAGATCCGCGGTCACGCTTTCGGTATGGGCGTTCTCGGCTTCGAGGTGGTCGATAACCTCTTGGCTGGACTTGTCCCGCAGCCATTCATAGGGGTCGATGAATACGTCGCCGTGATGTTCGCGGCGGTGCTCCACCCGCTTGGCAATCGGTGACTTCACGCAGACGCTCCGATCCAGTCGTCGAATCTCAGTCCTGAAATACGTTCGTAGGCTTCGATATAGCGCGCCCTGGACGCCTTCACGACACTTTCAGGCAGCGGCGGCGGGGCTGCGTCACCGCCACGGTCCCAGCCCGAATCGCAGCCGGTCAGCCAGTTGCGAACGAATTGCTTGTCGAAGCTCTTCTGCACCACACCCTCGGTGTAATCGTCTGCACGCCAGTAACGCGACGAGTCGGGCGTGAGCACTTCGTCAGCCAGCTTCAGTTCACCCTTCCCGTCGACACCGAACTCGAATTTGGTATCGGCCAGGATGATGCCCTTGGTCAGGGCGTGTGCAGCCCCCCGGCGGTAGGCCTGCAAGGTGCGTTCGCGGAGTTGGTCGGCGCGCTCCGCTCCGACCGCCTCGACGACATCGTCGAAAGTGATGTTCTCGTCGTGTTGACCGAATTCGGCCTTGCTCGCCGGCGTGAAGATTGGCTCGTCGAACTTACTTGCCTCCACCAGCCCCGGGGGCAGTTCGATGCCGCACAGTCCTCCCGTCTTCTGATAGTCGATCAGCCCCGAGCCGGTGAGATAGCCGCGGGCCACCGCTTCCACCGGCAGCATCTCGAGTTGCTCCACCACCAGCGACCGGCCCAGCACCTCGGCCGGGATGCGCTCGTCGTCCGGTGGGCCGGCGAGGTGGTTCGGCGCAGGGGGCCGGGAAGAACTGAGGTGGTCGAAGAAAAACACGCTCATGGCCGTCAGGACCCTGCCCTTGTCGGGTATTTCGGAGTCCAGAATGTGGTCGTAGGCAGAGATCCGGTCGGAGGCGACGAACAGCAGGTGTCGGTCATCGACGCGGTACAACTCACGAACCTTGCCGCTGGCCACATGCTGGTAGTCGGACAGAGCAGGGCGCATCGGGCCAGCCTAACGCTGCACCGTGATACGACTCCGTTTGTCGTGATCGAAGTGTGTTGTGATCGAGCACATGAAAACTCGGTGGGTCCCGTATGCCACAACGCCCGGCCGGCTGATGTCGCAACTGTTCAGCGATGCCGTGGTGATCATCTGGACGGCCATTTGGGTGTTCGTCGGAATGGCGGTGCATTCTGCGGTGGCCACGATCGCCGAATTCGGTTACCGGGTGGAAGGCGGCGCCAACGGGGTGGCGGGCAATCTCGACGCGGCCGGCGACAGCGTCGACGGCGTCCCGTTGATCGGCGACGCCTTGGCCAAGCCCCTGACGGGCGCGGGTAGCGCCGCCCGCGAAATCGCGGAGGCCGGGCAGTCACTGGGTGTGACGGCCGGATGGCTGGCCTGGCTCCTCGCGCTGGCGGTGGCCGCACCTCCGATCCTGGCGCTGATGATGCCGTGGCTGTTCCTGCGGGTGCGATTCTTTCGGCGCAAATGGACCGCTGTGACGCTTGCGTCCACCGCCGCAGGCGAGCAACTCCTGGCGCTGCGGGCGCTGGCCAACCGCCCGCTCCCCAGGCTGGCGGCGATCAGTACCGATCCGGTGAGCGCGTGGCGGAACCAGGACCCGATCGCCATCCGCGGCCTGGCAGCTCTCGAACTGCGCGCCTCGGGTATCCGCGCGGCCGGACTACGCCGGGACGGCTGACCGCACGCCTACAGAATCGCGCCGGACGTGTATTCCGCCGCTTGGGGATGGCGGCTGATGACATCGTCGACCGCCGCGACCACCCGACCGATCTGGTCACCCGCCGCGCCGGTGAAGACCTGCTTGTCAGCCAGAGCGCTATCGAGCGCAACCCGGTCCAGCGGCAATCGCGGGTCCGCGGCGAGCCGGTCCAGGAGATCGGGTTCCGCACCGCGCTCGCGCATCGCCAGCGCGACCGCGACCGCGTGCTCCTTGATGACCTCGTGGGCGGTCTCCCTACCGACTCCCGCCCGCACCGCGGCGATGAGGATGCGAGTGGTCGCCAGGAAGGGCAGGTAGCGATCGAGTTCGCGCTGGATCACCGCGGGGTAGGCGCCGAATTCGTCGAGCACCGTCAGGAACGTCTCGGTCTGGCCGTCGAGGGCGAAGAACGCGTCCGGCAGCGCGACGCGACGCACCACCGAGCAGAACACGTCTCCCTCGTTCCACTGCGCGCCGGCCAATTCTGCGGCCATGGACGCATATCCGCGCAGCACAACCTGCAAACCGTTGACGCGTTCGCAGCTGCGCGCGTTCATCTTGTGGGGCATCGCAGAGGACCCGACCTGGCCGGGGGCGAATCCCTCGGTCACCAGTTCGTGGCCGGCCATCAGGCGGATGGTGTGTGCCAGCGAGGAGGGGCCGGCCCCCAACTGCACGAGTGCCGAGAGCACGTCATGGTCCAGCGAGCGAGGGTAGACCTGCCCGACGCTGGTGAGAATCTCGGTGAAGCCCAGGAACTGGGCGACGCGCCGCTCGAGATCAGCGAGCCGGTCGGTGTCTCCGGCGAACAGGTCGAGCATGTCCTGGGCGGTACCCATCGGACCCTTGATGCCGCGGAGCGGGTAACGGTCGATGAGCTCGCTGATGCGTTGCAGGGCGACCAGCATCTCCTGGGCCGCTGAGGCGAAACGCTTGCCGAGCGTGGTGGCCTGCGCGGCGACGTTGTGGCTGCGCCCGGCCATCACCAGGTCGCCGTAGACAACCGCACGCTCGGCGAGTCGGGCGATGACCGCAATGCCGTGGGTGTGCGCGAGCTGCAATGACTGACGGATCTGCAGCTGTTCGACGTTCTCGGTGAGATCCCGGCTGGTCATCCCCTTGTGCACATGCTGATGGCCGGCGAGCTCGTTGAACTCCTCGATCCGGGCCTTCACGTCGTGGCGCAGCACCCGCTCCCGCGCGGCGATGGATTCCAGATCGACGACCTCGAGCACCCGCTCGTAGTCACCGATCACCGAATCGAGGAGCTCTGAGTTTCCCGCGCCGAGCTCTGCCTGCGCCCGCAGTACCGCCAGCCACAGCCGCCGCTCGGTGACGATTTTGGCCTGTGGTGACCAGATCGCCACCATCTCGTCGCTGGCGTAGCGATCAGCCAGCACATTGGGGATTGGCGCGGGAATGCTCACGAACACACAGCCTATCGGCCCGATGAGGCAAGCTGATCGTTGTGTACTCGTCTCGCTGCAATCTCTTCTACGTCGGGCTGGACCTGGCCTGGGGTCAGCGCAAGCCCACCGGCGTGGCCGCCGTCGACGACGCCGGGCGGCTGGTGTACGCCGGGGCCGCCACTGACGATAAGAGCATCCGCGCCGCGTTGGCGCCCTATACCCAGGGCGACTGCCTGGTCGCCATCGACGCTCCACTGATCGTCACCAACGCGACCGGGCAACGCCCGGCCGAACAGCAGCTCAATGCCGACTTCGGCCGATTCCAGGCCGGTGCGCACCCGTCCAACACCGGCAAACCCGAGTTTGCCGACTTCCCCCGAGCAGCGCGGGTCGCCCGCGATCTGGGCCTCGACATAGACCCCCAGTCGACCGCGCCGCGCCGGGCGATCGAGGTGTACCCGCACCCGGCGACGGTGGCGCTGTTCCGTCTGGGCCGCACCCTGAAGTACAAGGCCAAGCCGGGCCGCGGCCTCGCCCAGCTGCGTGCCGAATTGCTGCGCCTGATGGAACACATCGAAAGCCTGGCGCAGGCGGACCCGGCACTGCGTGTCGCAGACAGCGAGCACTGGAGGCAACTGCGCAGCTCGGCCGAACAGGCCGAGCGCAAGAGCGAACTGCGCCGGGTCGAGGATCCGGTGGACGCGGTGATGTGCGCATACGTGGCGATGCACGCGGCGCGCCGGCCCGACGAGGTGACCGTGTACGGCGACGGCGAGACCGGCTACATCGTCACCCCGACGTTGCCCCCCGACCTGGAACCGGCACCACCGGAGCCGACACCCGGCGCGATCCTGGACGCCATCGCCACCTACGCCGAACGCGTACCGGCGCTCACACAGTCGACGGGCCATTACCTGAGGGCGGTCACGGGCCTACTCGATGATGCCGGCATCAACTATCTCAGCGTCACCGCGCGCACCAAGACTGTCGCATCTTTCGCCGCGAAGGCCGATCGCACCGTCGACGGTCGTCGCCTCTACACCGATCCGCTGTCGGAGATCACCGACCAGGTTGGCGTGCGGGTGATCACCTACCTGCGCGATGACGTCGCCGCGGTGGCCAACCTGCTCGGTGAGGAGATGCGACTGCTCGACGACCGCGACATGGGAGTCGAGACGGCGAGCGAAGGCCGGTGGGGCTACACCAGCAGACATCTGCTGGTGGCCGCCGAGGGTGAGCAGCAGCCGGCATCGGTTCAAGTGCGGACCATCCTGCAGCACGCCTGGGCCGAGTTCGAGCACGATGTCCGGTACAAGGGTTCGGTGCCCGAGGAAGACGCACCCGATCTGGACCGGCGTTTCACCCTGGCCGCGGGCCTGCTCGAGTTGGCCGACCGGGAATTCTCGGCGATCCGCGAGCGACTCCGGTCGACCGTGCCCTCCGAGCCTGCTCCGCAGACCAGCAGCGACCCCAGGATTCCGACACCGGTGCTGGCCACCTATCTGGGCAACCGGTTCCCCGACGCCGGATGGTCACGCACCGAGCACTACGCCTGGATCGCCGGCCTGCTGCTAGAACTCGGCATCGACTCGGTGGACGGCGTGGAAGCGATCCTCAGCGGCACCGACACGACCGCGGTCAACGAGGCGATGGACTACCGGTACCCGGCCGGCGCGGTGCGTCGACTCGACGACGTGTTGCTCGCGGTGTTCGGTAACCGCTATCTGCAGCTGGCCGGCAATGACGACCGTATTGAATTGCTGGCCAGCAGATTTCAGCGACTCAACGAGTCGCTCGGCGGTGTCTAGAGTGTTGTCAGTCAAAAGGGGCGAGCACGTCGATCACGTCGATCAAGGTGGCCCGGGCCGTCGCGCGCGGACCGTCGCCTTCTCCGACCAGTGCGGCCACCACCGCACCATCCACCGCGCACACCAGTGCGGTGAGCAACTCCGCGTGCACCGACCTTCCGGAACGCCCGACCACCTCGACGACAGCATCAGTACGCTCCTGAAGGAGTCGTCGCTCGATGTCACGCAGACCGGGTTGCCGCGCGCAGGCGATGTATCGCTCGTACCTCGAGATCAGTCGTTCTGTGACCTGTTCGGGGCTGTCACCGACCAGCAGGTCGACCAACACGTCGGCGGTCGACTCGGCGCCGCGGCGACGCCGCGACAACACGGATACCCGGTCGCGCAACTCCTCGGACTCACGCGTTCCGACGTGTTCCACCGCGTTGGCGATCAGGTCCTCAAGGGAGGAGAAATAGTAGGTCGTCGACGCCAGCGGCAACCCGGCCCGCTGGGCGACGGCGCGGTGCCGCACAGCGTCGAAGCCGCCCTCGCAGAGGAGGTCGGCGGCCGCACTGACCAGCGCATACCGCCGACGCTCTCCCTTGGGAGTGACTGCTGCCGTCACCTATAGCATGTTGCCAGCCAGGGGGTTTCGGCATCGCGCTTTCGACTAATCAACAGCCCCTGCGCGGTTCGCCCGGTGGCATGATGGCGCGCATGCCGGCCATCAACCGTCGCACCCTCCTGCACATCGGTGTGCGCAGCGGCATCGCGGCCGCGGCCGGGGCAGCCACATTGGGCACACTGGGCACTTTGGGCGCCCCTGTGGCCGCAGGCGCACCGTCCGCACCGCAGGCACCACCTGGGCCGGCGCCCACGTTTGCGGCCGGCTCCTTCGCGTCTGCCGCTCGCGGTGGCGCCGCGACAAACTGGATCGTCGCCCGCCCTCCCGGCCAGGGGACGCCGCTCCGACCGGTGATCCTGCTGCACGGCAAAGACTCCAACGCCCACGCGGTGATGTCGATGGGCGCCGAGCAGTTCCTCGCCGATGCGGTGCGCGCCGGGGTACCGCCGTTCGCAATCGCCGCGGTCGACGGGGGCGGCAGCTATTGGCACCGACGCGCGTCCGGCGAGGACTCGGGCGCGATGGTGCTCGACGAGTTCATCCCCTTGCTGGGCGAGCAGGGCCTGGACATCTCCCGGGTCGCCTTTCAGGGGTGGTCCATGGGCGGATACGGCGCCTTGCTGTTGGGCGCGCGACTGGGCGCCGGCCGCACCGCCGCGATCTGCGCCGTCAGCCCGGCCTTGTGGACATCGCCGGGTGCTGCGGCCCCGGGGGCTTTCGACAGCGCTGAGGACTACGCCGCCAACAGCGTGTGGGGCCTGGGCTCACTCAACGGGATTCCGCTGCGTATCGACTGCGGCTACGACGATCCGTTCTACCCGGCGACGCAGCAGTTCATCGGCCAACTCTCCACTCCACCGGCCGGCGGCTTCTCACCCGGCGGACACAACGCGTCGTACTGGTCGTCGCAGCTGACCGACGAACTCACCTGGGCGGCACCGTTACTGACGGCCTAAACTGAGATTCGCCCCTCTGCGGCGGCCAGGGCGATGTCACTACGGAAGTGACTGCCGGGCAATCGGATCGAGCTGATCCGCCCATAGGCGGCATCGCGGGCCGCGTCAAGGTCAGGACCGACTCCCACGACTGAAAGCACCCGCCCACCCGAGGATACGATGGCGCCGTCGTCGCGGCCGGCAGTGCCGGCGTGCAGCACGGTACTGCCCGTATCAGAGCCCTCCGGGTCGGCGTCGGCGCCGTGGATCACGTCGCCTACTCGCGGACGGCCCGGGTAGTTCTCCGCGGCGACCACGACTGTCACGGCGTAGCCCTGGTGCCACCGCAGTGGCGGCTGACCGGCCAGCTCGCCAGTGGCCGCGGAATGCATCAGCTGTCCCACCGGTGATTCCAGCAGCGCGAGGACCGACTGAGTCTCCGGATCACCGAAGCGGCAGTTGAATTCGACGACCGCGGGACCCTGCGAGGTTATCGCGAGCCCGGCGTAGAGCAGTCCTGTGAATGGGCAGCCACGGTTGACGAGTTCGGCGGCAACGGGTTTCACCACCTCGTCGACGATGCGTCCGGTCATCTCCTCGGACAGCCACGGTAGTGGCGCGTAGGCGCCCATCCCACCGGTATTGGGCCCCTTGTCGCCGTCGCCGACGCGTTTGAAATCCTGCGCCGGCAGCAACGGGACCACGGTCTCGCCGTCGACGACGCAGAACAGCGACACTTCGGGCCCGTCGAGGAATGTTTCGAGGAGCACCGGGTGGCCGGCGTCAAGAAGGCTCGCGGCGTGCGCACGGGCGGCGTCGCGGTCGGCGGTCACCAGCACGCCTTTGCCGGCAGCCAATCCGTCATCCTTGACCACCCATGCGGGATCGCCGTTCGGCGGCCCGAATCTGCTCAGCGCGGAGTCGAGGCGCGCGGGGTTGTCGACGATCTCGCCTGCGGCGGTACGCACTCCGGCCGCAGTCATCACCTCCTTGGCGAAAGACTTCGAGCCCTCGATGCGCGCCGCGTCTTTCGTCGGTCCGAAGCAGGCGAAGCCGGCTTCTCGCACGGCGTCGGCCACGCCCAGCACCAGTGGCACCTCCGGTCCGATGACCACAAGGTCGGCTCCGATGTGTCGGGCCAACGCGACGACATCCTCACTGGAGGTCACGTCGACGTCGTGCTGTTCAGCGATGCCCACCGTGCCGGCATTGCCGGGTGCTACAGCCAACGCCGAGACCTCCGGGTCTCGGCGCAGCGCGAGCAACAGCGCGTGTTCACGGGCTCCGGAACCGATCACCAGGACGTGCACAGAAGCACACCTTAGTGGCATGGCGACCGAGCGTCAGCGCCCACGTGGCCATACAACAAACGGCAATAGTGTATGGTCTAGGGAAAGTGCTTCACATCACAGGAGTTCGATTCACATGACGACTACTCAGAGCTGCCCTTTCCTGCCTGCGGGGTATGACTTCACCGACCCGGACGTCCTGGTCAAGGGGATTCCCGTCACCGAGTTCGCCGAGTTGCGCAAGACCGCACCGGTGTGGTGGAACGAGCAGGCCGACACCATCTTCGAGGACGGCGGCTACTGGGTGATCAGCCGTCACGCGGACATCAAGGACATCTCGCGCAACAGCGCGGTGTGGTCGACGCACCGCAAGGGAGCGGTGATGCGCCTGCCAGACGGTGTGACCGCCGACCAACTCGACCTGACCAAGGCCCTGCTGATCAACCACGACGCGCCCGAACACACCAGGCTGCGCAAAATAGTGTCGCGGTTGTTCACTCCCCGGGCGATCACCGCCCTGGAGGAGAAGCTGGCGACGGCGGCCCGCGACATCGTCGCCAAGGCCAAGACGGAACACGACTTCGGCAATTTTGTCGACGACATTGCGATGCCGCTGCCGCTACAGGCCATCGCCGACCTGATCGGCGTGCCCGAGGCGGATCGCGAAAAGCTCTTCCACTGGACCAACACCATCATGAACACCGACGACCCCGACTTCGAGACCGACCACGTCGCAGCCAACGCCGAGCTGATGGGCTACGCCTACACGATGGCCGAGGAACGCCGCCGCTGCCCCGCCGACGACATCGTCACCCGACTGGTCCAGGCCGATATCGACGGAGAGTCGATGGAAGACGTCGAGTTCGCGTTCTTCGTCATCCTGCTCGCGGTCGCGGGAAACGAAACCACCCGCAACGCCATGACCCACGGCATGAACGCTTTCTTCGACAACCCCGATCAGTGGGAGTTGTTCAAACAGGATCGGCCCGACACCGCAATCGACGAGATCATCCGGTGGGCCACCCCCGTGCACTGTTTCCAGCGCACCGCCCTCGAAGACATCGAGGTCGGCGATGTGTTGATCCGCGAGGGCCAGCGGGCCGGCATGTTCTACAGCTCGGCGAACTTCGACGAGGACGTGTTCGACCGCCCATTCGAGTTCGACATCCTGCGAAACCCCAACCCGCACCTCGCGTTCGGCGGTAACGGTGCGCACTATTGCATCGGTGCCAACCTGGCCCGCATGGAGATCAAGCTGATTTTCAACGAGCTCGCCGACCAGATTCCCGACATCGCCAAGCTCGCCGAACCCCAAAGGCTACGATCGGGCTGGATCAATGGCGTGAAGAAGCTCGAGGTCGCCTACCGGTAGCCGGCGCCACCGGCCACCTTAGAGTTCATCCCGTGCGGACACACGGATGGTCGGGGGCCAAGCCGGCCTCGGATCAGGAGGCTGTCGCCAGGATTCTCGACGCCGCGGGCAAGACGATCGAAGTCCACGGCGCCGATTTCAGCATCTCGGATGTGGCGCGCACCGTCGGGGTGACCCGACAGACGGTCTACCGGTACTTCGCAAGCACCGAGGCACTGCTCATCGCCGCTGCGGTGCACGCCGTCGACGGGTTTCTCGATCGACTGACCGCGCATATGGTCGGAATCCGAGATCCGGCCGAGGCGGTCACCGAGGCTCTCGCGACGGCCCTGGAATGGCTGCCCCGGGAAAAATACATCGGACTCCTCATCGCGCCCGGCGGATCGGCGCACATCGAGTCGGTCACCTCCGACATCGCCCAGCAGTTCGCCCGAGACATGGTGCAGCGCCTGGACGTCGACTGGGCCGCCGAGGGGTACAGCGGAGCCGATCTCGACGAACTGGCCGAACATCTGCTGCGCATCATCCAGTCCTACGTCATCGACCCTGGCCGTCCCCCTCGTCGGGGCGACCAACTACGCGCCTATCTGCGCCGTTGGGTGGGCAACGCGCTCGCGTGAACCTCGACGTCACACCACCGTCAGTGGCAGCGACTTCCGTTCCTCGAAGACCCAACCCGCGCCCCCGCTGACCTTGCATACCGAAACCTCGGGCAGTTCCGCGGCCGCGGTATCGGTCTCCACAATGGCTACTGTCCAGTCGGTTTCACTACCGGCCACTTCGGCGCGCAGATGCGGATCGACGCCCTGCACGATCGCCTGCAAGGGCCGATCGGCGGCCGGCGACACCAGTGAGATCCACGCGCCGTCCTCGTGCGCAGGCGAACGACGAATGTGCAGGGACCCGGGGGCGGAATCCGCCGACACGTAGGCGGCCGGGTTCAGCAGCGGGTGCAGTTCGAGTACCCGCAACGCACCCGTGGCATCAGCGGAAATGTTCAACGCACTCCTGATCCGCTCGGCGGCCACCCCGGCGATGCCGGTCAACGCCTTGTACCTGATCAGTTCCTCCACCGCTACATCATCTTTCGCCCGGGCCCGCACTGCGATGTTGAACCCCAGCGTCAGCAGATGCATCTGCAGGCAGACCTCGTCGGCGATCCGCACCAGCGCCGAATGCGAGAACGCGCCGAAGTCGACGTCGGATAGGAGCGGACCTGAATAGTCCTCCATACCTTCGTCGTTCGAATCGATGGCGTCGAGTTCAGTATGCTGCGCGCGGCTCGCGCCGACGACATCCAGGGCTGGGATGAAGTCCACCTCCGGGTAGGACTCATCGATGATCACCGTCCACCTGCAGTGCGGAAGTTGGTCAGCGGCCGTTCGCGGCGGGCGGTGGATGGGCCGGACCCGACACCTGCGGTTGGTCGCCAGAGCGGTGGCGTCGAATGTCGGATCCTCGATGTCGTGGCACATGCCGCGGACGTAGTCGTCGCCCATAGGTTCCACGTCGAGCAGCGCACCGCAGTGATCGAGGTGAAACTCGCCATGCCAGCGGTCGTGCACCGTATAGCGGAAGTCCATGAACTGGGGCGGGGCGCCGATATCGAATTGCAGTCCCTTGAACACAGTGATGACGTCGACGCCCTCGAACCCGAGCGCCTTCTGCATCCGCTTGGTGTAGAGCGGGCTGGACGCGGCCCACTCCTCGATCGCGATCCCCACCATCTCCTCGCGGCCGAATTTACTGATACACCAGGCCATCCCGGAGCGGTCGATCAGCTGACCGATAAGCAGCAGTTCAGGTACCAGGGTGGCAAGGTCCTTGCGCGACAGCGAAGCGTACCTACTCATCATCCCCATCATCGAGCTTGCTTCCCGAGTGCATGTTCAACGCCTCGTTGACGTTGGCGCGCTTGTCCTCGCCCGCGCCCTTCTCGGCGGTCTTGCGGCGTTTGGCTGCCACTTTGGTGACCACGCCGTCGAGCTTGGAGCCGAGCGGGAAGCCGAGATAGTGGGTCAGGAAGATCGCCATCTCCTTGAGCTCCCCCTCGGTGAGTTCGCCGTTGTTCAGCGCCGCATTGGCCTGGATCTCAGCCAGATCCGTGATCCCCAGTGCGGTCACCACGGTCAGCGTCATCATTCTCTTCTCCCGCATCGAGAGGCCGGGCCGACTCCAGATGTTGCCGAAGAGGTGGTCTGCGGTCAGCGCGAAGTAGTCGCCGGGCATATCCGGCATCTCCCACCCGTAGACCTGGTTCATCTTCGCGAGACCCTTGCGACGTATCTCGTCCATGCTCACTCCTTCATGTGTGGCACGCCGAGCCCGGCGGCCAGGTTCTGCAGCGCCACTTGGGCCAACGGCAGGTCCACGCCCTTCGCCGTCCCCAGTGCCAGCGCCAGGCTGAGGTCCTTCTCGCCCAACCCACGGGTGTGGGTGAACGCATCGTGCAGCCAATGGTCGGGAGCGAGCTCGGTCATGTCCTCGCGCACCATGATCGCCCCGGGGCCACCGGTCAGCGCGTCGGTGTGCCGAACCACCCTGCCCAGTTGCGAGAGATTGATGCCGCTGGCCTCCGCCAACTCCATCGCCTCGCAGGCTGCGGCGTAACCGATGAAGGACAGCATGTTGCGGGCCAGCTTCATTCGGGTTCCTGCGCCCGCATCGCCGGCGTGGATGATCATCGATCCCATGTGCTTGAAGACCGGCTTGATCCGCTCGTACACCCGCCGGTCCGCGCCCACCATGATGGCCAGCTCGCCCTTTTCAGCCGCACCACCACCACCGCTGACCGGTGCGTCGATGATATGGATGCCGCTGGGCCGCCAGCTATCTGCAAGTTCGACCGCGGTATCCGGACCGATGGTCGAGTGAATCGCGATGACGGTGCCCGGCTTGGCGTGCTCGGCGAGCTGACCGACCACTTCGCGGACCTGCGCGTCGTTGAGCACAGTCACGCTGATGAGGTCGGCCCGGGCGACATCGGCAATGCCCTCCGCCCTGGTCGCACCCAGTTCGGCCAATGTCGTCATGGCGTCTGCACGAACGTCGAAAACAGTTACACCACTTGGATATTCGATGAGTCGCTGGGCCATGGGTGCACCCATCTTGCCGAGTCCGACGTAACCGAGCTTCATGTCTTCGGAGTCAGTCACCGGATGATCTGTCCGCCGTCGATGTTGAAGATCTGGCCGGTGATCCACTTGGCCTGATCCGACAGTAGGAACAGGCACATGCCGACCAGGTCCTCGGGTTCACCCATCCGCGACAGCGGCAGCTTCTTGACGATGTCCTCGACGATCTCCTGTGGCGTGGTGGTCCGGTTGGCCTCGGTGTCGATGGGTCCCGGTGCGATCGCATTGACCCGGATGTTCTGCCCGCCGAGCTCGGTGGCCAGCTGCTGGGTAAGCCCGTTGATGCCGACCTTGGCCAGACCATAGAAGTTCGAGTAGAGCCATGCCGCGGTGGACGATTGGTTGACGATGGCGCCACCACCGCGCTTGGCCATCTTGCGGTACACCGCCCTGGTGCACACCAGGGCGCCGTCCATGTTCACGCTCATGAACTTCTTGTAGTAATCCCAATCGACAGTGATGAGGAAGTCGAGTTTCATGCCGCCGAAGATCGCGGCGTTGTTGACCAGATAATCGATGCCGCCGAACTCCGACAGCGTCTGTGCGGCCATCGCTCTGGCCGACTCCGGATCGCTGACGTCTACCGGCACCGCGAGCGCATCACCACCCTCGCCCTTGATACCGTCGGCGACCTTCTGGGCGCCCTCGGCATTGATATCGGCGATGACGACAGCCGCGCCCTCGCGGGCCAGTGCCTCCGCGTAGGCCTGCCCGATGCCGCCACCGGCGCCAGTGATGATGGCAACCTTCTCCTTGAACTGTTCTCCGTAATGCCCCACGCGCGTCTCCTTGATCCCTAGTTCGCCGATCCCTAGTTCGCCGATCCCCAGTTCGCCGTGACCCCTATTTCACCAGGGCGGCGATGGCCTTGATCTCGAGATACTCCTCGAAACCGGCGAGCCCCATCTCCCGGCCGATGCCGGACTGCTTGTAGCCACCGAAAGGCATGTCTGCCGAATACCAGACGCCGCCGTTGATGTTGACGGTGCCGACCCGCATCCGTGCGGCGATGCCCGCAGCGCGATCCTCATCCGCCGAGAACACCGTGCCGGACAACCCGTACGGCGAATCGTTGGCGATGCGCACCGCGTCGTCGTCGCCGTCATGGGCGAGCACCGTCAACACCGGACCGAAGATCTCTTCACGGGCCACCCGGGCAGTGTTGTCGAGTCCCGCGATCACCGTCGGCTCGATGAAGTAGCCGGTCTCGCGATCGGCGGGACGGCCGCCGCCGCAGCCGAACGTGCCCCCCGCGGCGATCGCGGAGTCGAGATAACCCTGGATGCGGTCGCGCTGACGCTCCGAAATCACCGGCCCGCAGATCGTCCCCGGGTCGGCGGGGTCCCCCGGCTTGAGCCCCCTCATCGTTGCCGAGGCGGCCTCGACGGCCTCGTCGTAGCGGTCCCGGGGCACCACCAGTCGGGTGGTAATCGCGCAGCCCTGGCCCGCGTGCACTGAGGCCGTGAACCCCGCCATCGAGCACGCCCCCGCAAGGTCTGCGTCGTCGAGCACCAGGAAGGCCGACTTCCCGCCCAGTTCCAGAAACACCTTCTTCACAGTGGCCGCGCCGTCAGCCATCACCGTTCGGCCGGTGTTCGTCGACCCGGTGAACGAAACCATGTCCACACGAGGGTCTTTGGACAGTATCGCGCCGACCCCGTGGTCGCTGGAGGTAACGATGTTGACCACGCCGGCCGGAAAATCGGTGTGTTCGTCGATCAGCTCACCGAGTACCGCGGCTGCC
Organism: Mycobacterium sp.; assembly: GCF_049608025.1. GTDB lineage: Bacteria > Actinomycetota > Actinomycetes > Mycobacteriales > Mycobacteriaceae > Mycobacterium. Next base: position 18,722 of record NZ_JBMYXC010000039.1, read on the forward strand.
CAGGGCGTGTCGGGTGCGGGCTTGAGTACCAGGGTGTTTCCCGCCGCCAGCGCCGGACCGATCTTGGCCAGGTTGATCTGGTGGGGGAAGTTCCACGGCGTGATGGCACCCACCACGCCGATCGCCTCCCTGACGACCGTCCGATGGGTCTTCATGCCCATCGGGGATGCGATGCCGAGATCGGTGGTCCACCGAAAGGATTCCGCGGTGTCGGCGCAGAAGCTCAGATCCTCGACGGGACCCTCCAGTTGCGCGGCGGACGTCAGCATGCGTGGCGCCCCGGCCTCGGCGATGGTCAGGTCCCGTAGTTCTTCGACGTGATCACGCATGGCTTGCTGAAGCTGGCGGATGCATCGGACCCGAAGTTCCACCTCGGTGGCCCAGCCGGTGTCGTCGAAGGCGCGTCGCGCCGCTCCGATCGCAGCATCCATGTCACCGACCGACGCATCGGCAGCAACTCCCAGGGTCTCCTCGGTGGCGGGGTTGACGGTGGGAAACGTGCCCGCACTACCGGCGACAAGCTTGCCATCGATGAACAGCCTGCTCTCCTGATCGGCCAGAACTACCATCCAAACTCCCGCTTCCATATCTGGACAACTGTCCGACAACTTTTGGTGAAACCATAGCTTCAGATCAGGCCGCGGGGCAACATCGAGCCTTGGGTCAACACGATCAACTATGTTGGACAGGACATTTCCGACAGCACTTGCCTACCCGCCGGGAGTTCCGATAACTTGGACATGTGTCCAGTCAAGTCGCTGCGGCGATTGTCGATTCATCGCAGCAGCCGCCCCGAAACCGTCGCCAGGAAGAGACCTTTCGCAAGGTCCTGGCGGCAGGCCTGGAAATGTTGCGCGAATCCTCCTACGCAGACCTGACCGTGCGGGCGGTCGCCGCCCGAGCCAAAGTCGCACCGGCGACCGCCTACACCTACTTCTCCTCCAAGAACCATCTGATCGCCGAGGTTTACCTGGACCTCGTGCAGCAGGTCGACTACTTCACCGACGTCAACGAAAGCACGGTCACCCGTGTCGATAGGACACTGCGCAGCATGGCACTGATGGTCGCCGATGAGCCCGAGGTCGCCGCCGCGTGCACCACCGCGCTGTTGTCGGGCAACGATCCCGCCGTGCTCGGGGTACGCGACCGGATCGGTGCCGAGATCCATCGCCGCATCCGCGCGGCACTCGGTCCCGACGGAGATCCGCGCACGCTGTGCGCATTGGAGATGACCTTCTTCGGGGCCCTGGTCCACGCCGGCAGCGGACCGTTCACCTATCAGCAGATCGCCGACCATCTGAGCTATGCGGTCGGCCTCCTGGTCGGAGAGGATCGATGACCATCGGCAGCGGCGCGGTCAGCGATGTCATTTTTGATCCGTACGACTACGACTTCCACGAAGATCCGTATCCGTACTACCAGCGGCTGCGCGACGAGGCTCCGCTGTACCGCAACGAGGAACTCGGTTTCTGGGCGGTGTCGCGCCACCGCGACGTCCTGCAGGGCTTCCGCAACAGCACGACGCTGTCCAACAAATTCGGCGTCTCCCTCGACCCGGCCTCACGGAGTCCACACGCGTGGAAGATGATGTCGTTTCTGGCCATGGATGACCCCGATCACCTGCGCCTGCGCACTCTCGTGTCGAGAGGTTTCACACCGCGCCGAATCCGCGAACTCGAACCGCGGGTGACCGAGATCGCGGTCCAGCATCTCGACACCATGCTCGAGCGCGCCCGCAGCAACGAAACCGTCGACTACGTCGACGAATTCGCCGGCAAGCTGCCCATGGACGTCATCTCGGAGCTGATGGGCGTTCCGCAGGCCGACCGCGACCAGATCCGAGGCTGGGCCGATGCGGTGGTGCACCGCGACGAGGGCGTCACCGACGTACCTCCCGCAGCGGTCGAGGCCTCGCTCAACCTCATCGTCTACTACCAGGGCATGGTCGCCGAGCGGCGCGAGCGTCTCGCCGACGATCTGACGTCGGCGCTGCTGGAAGCCGAGATCGACGGCGACCGGCTCACCGATGACGAGATTCTCGGCTTCATGTTCCTGATGGTGATCGCGGGCAATGAGACCACGACCAAACTCCTTGCCAATGCCGCGTTCTGGGGGCACCGCAACCCCGACCAGCTGGCACCGGTGTACGAAGATCTCGGGCGCGTGCCGCTGTGGGTGGAGGAGACGCTGCGCTATGACACGTCCAGCCAGATCCTGGCCCGCACCGTGTCCGGCGAGCTCTCCCTCTACGACACCACCATCCCCGATGGCGACGTGCTGCTGCTCTTACCCGGGTCCGCACACCGCGACGAGCGCGTCTTCGCCAACCCCGACGAATTCCTGATCGGGCGCGAGATTGGCCCCAAGCTCATGAGTTTCGGCAGCGGCGCCCATTTCTGCCTCGGCGCGCATCTCGCGCGGATGGAGGCCCGGGTTGCGCTGGCCGAGTTGTTCAAGCGAATCCGTGGATACGAACTGGACGAGGCCAATGCCGTCCGCGTCCACTCGAGCAATGTCCGCGGCTTCGCCCACCTGCCCATCCACGTGGAGACTCGCTGATGCCTCGATTCGACCCCATGCCCGGCCGCCGTCCTGCACTCGTCGCGGGCGCCTCCTCCGGTATCGGCGAAGCCACCGCAATCGATCTGGCCGCTCACGGGTTTCCGGTCGCCCTGGCCGCCCGCAGGATCGAGAAGTGCCGGCAGATCGCGGAAAAGATCGGTGCCGACGGCGGTGAAGCGATCGCGGTGCACCTCGACGTCACCGACCCCGACTCGGTGCAGGCCTGCGTCGAGCAGACCACGGCGGAACTCGGAGATATCGAGGTGCTGGTTGCCGGGGCCGGCGATACCTATTTCGGCAAGCTCGATGCGATCAGCACCGAGCAATTCGAGTCGCAGGTACAGATCCATCTGATCGGCGCCAACCGCGTTGCCGCAGCAATACTCCCGGGCATGATCGAGCGTCAGCGAGGCGATCTCATCTTCGTAGGTTCCGACGTCGCGCTTCGCCAGCGCCCGCACATGGGCGCCTACGGGGCGGCCAAGGCGGCACTCGTGGCGATGGTGAACAACCTGCAGATGGAGTTGGAGGGCACGGGGGTGCGGGCCTCGATCGTTCATCCCGGACCGACGAAGACGGCGATGGGCTGGAGCCTGCCGGCCGAGCTCATCGGGCCCGCGCTGGAGGACTGGGCCAAATGGGGCCAGGCCCGTCACGACTACTTCCTGCGCGCCGCCGACCTCGCGCGCGCCATCACTTTCGTCGCGGAAACCCCTCGCGGCGGGTTCATCGCCAACATGGAGCTCCAGCCCGAGGCGCCGTTGGCCAGCGCGCCGGCGGACCGTCAGAAGCTGATCCTCAACGAGGAGAATCTCTGATGACCACCGCGGCTGCGCCCCGCGTCTCCGGCGGCGAAGAGGAACACGGCCATCTCGAGGAGTTCCGCACCGATCCGATCGGGCTGATGAAGCGGATTCGAGACGAATGCGGCGATGTCGGCTGGTTCCAGCTCGCCGACAAGCAGGTCGTCATGCTGTCCGGCGCGGAGGCCAACGAGTTCTTCTTCCGCTCCAGCGACGAAGACCTCAACCAGGCCGAGGCCTACCCGTTCATGACGCCGATCTTCGGCGAGGGGGTCGTGTTCGACGCAGACCCGGAACGGCGCAAGGAGATGCTGCACAACTCGGCGCTGCGCGGCGAACAGATGAAAGGCCATGCCGCGACGATCGAGAACGAGGTCAAGCGGATGATCGCCGACTGGGGCGACAGCGGCGAAATCGACCTGCTGGACTTCTTCGCCGAGTTGACCATCTACACCTCGACGGCGTGCCTGATCGGGTTGAAGTTCCGCAACCAGCTCGACTCGCGGTTCGCCCACTACTATCACCTGCTCGAGCGCGGTACCGATCCACTGTGCTACGTCGATCCCTACCTGCCGATCGAGAGCTTCCGGATCCGCGACGAGGCGCGCGCCGGTTTGGTCGAACTGGTGCAGGAAGTCATGCACGGCCGACTGGCCAACCCGCCCAGGGACAAGAGCGATCGGGACATGCTCGACGTGCTGGTTTCAATCAAGGACGAAGAGGGCAGTCCCCGTTTCTCGGCCAACGAGATCACCGGCATGTTCATCTCGTTGATGTTCGCCGGTCATCACACAAGCTCGGGAACGTCGTCGTGGACACTGATCGAGTTGCTGCGCCACCCGGCCGCGTACCGGGAAGTCACCCAGGAGCTTGCTGACCTCTACGCCGACGGCCGTGAGGTGAGTTTTCATGCGCTGCGCCAGATTCCAAAGTTGGACAACGCGGTCAAGGAGACGCTGCGACTTCATCCGCCGCTGATCATCTTGATGCGCGTGGCCCAGGACGAGTTCGAGGTGGCGGGCCATCGGATCCACCAGGGCCAGATGGTGGCGGCCTCGCCGGCGATCTCCAATCGGCTCCCTGAGGATTTTCCGAACCCGGACGCGTTCGATCCGGAGCGCTACGAGAAGCCACGGCAGGAAGATCTGATCAATCGCTGGACCTGGATTCCTTTCGGCGCCGGCAAGCATCGCTGCGTAGGGGCCGCGTTCGCCCAGATGCAGATCAAAGCGATCTTCTCGGTGTTGTTGCGGGAGTACGAGTTCGAGATGGCACAGCCGCCCGAGAGCTACCAGAACGACCACTCGAAGATGGTGGTTCAGCTGGCCCGACCAGCCAGGGTCCGGTACCGCAGGCGAGCCAACCGCGGGCTGGAGGGCTGGGCCCACACGGCCGGCGCAGGGCACGACCGGGGAATCGAGAAGGCCTGACCCATGGGCTGTTATCGCGTCGAACTCGACGAGGACCTGTGCCAGGGGCACGCCATGTGCGAGCTGGAGGCTCCTGATGTCTTCACGGTGCCCAAGCGCGGCATCGTCGAGATCCTCACCGCGGAGCCACCCGACGCGCTGCGCGAGGACGTCGAACGAGCCGTCGAGATGTGTCCAACCCGTGCACTGTCGCTTCACCAGAAGGAATGAGGAAGATAAGACATGACTGAATCCGGCACGCGGCGCGCCCAGCTCGAAGAGTGGGTCGAGCGCTGGCTGAAGGCGAATCGGGATGCCGAAGCCGCCGGTGACTGGAAGCCCATGGCCGACTTCTACACCGAGGACGCCACCTACGGCTGGAACATCGGCCCCAAGGAGGACGTGATGTGCTTCGGCAGGGATCAAATACGCGAGATCGCCTTGGGCCTGGAGATGGAGGGCCTGGAGAACTGGGTTTACGAGTATCAAAAGGTGCTGATCGACGAGAAGCAGAACGAGATCGTCGGCTTCTGGAAGCAGGTCGCCAACAAAGGCGACGGCAGCCGCGATGAGATCTACGGCATCGGTGGCAGCTGGTTCCGGCTCGACAGCAACCTGATGATCGAGTGGCAGCGGGACTTCTTCGACTTTGGTCACGTGCAAAAGGCGTTCCTCAAGCTGATCGAAACCGGCGACCTCACCCCGACCATGCAGAAGCGCATCGAGCGTTCGGTCGCCGGGGAGCAGCTGCCCGGCTATTACCCGCTCGGCCAGGCGCCTATCCCGCTCTGGTAGCCATCCCCCAGCTCTTGCCCAAGCACTTGCTTGGGGGCACTGTGATATGGCTAACTAGAGCCTCTAGTCTCTAGGTAGAGGCTCTAGTCGAAAGCAGGAGACATGAAGACCAAAGGCGCTCTGATCTGGGAGTTCAACCAGCCGTGGTCGATCGAGGAGATCGAGATCGGTGACCCCGTCAAGGACGAGGTCAAGATCCAGATGGAAGCGTCGGGCATGTGCCACTCCGACCACCATCTGGTCACCGGCGACATCTCGATGGCCGGATTCCCGGTGCTCGGCGGACACGAAGGCGCCGGCATCGTGACCGAAGTCGGCCCCGGTGTGGAGAACGTCGCCGTCGGCGACCACGTGGTGCTGTCGTTCATCCCGTCGTGCGGCGAGTGTCCGACCTGTCAGAGCGGCAAGCGCAACCTCTGCGACCTGGGCGCCGGACTCCTCGCGGGCACCGCTGTTTCCGACGGCACCCACCGTATCCATGCCAAGGGCCAACCGGTCTTCCCGATGACGCTGCTCGGCACGTTCAGCCCCTACATGGTCGTCCACAAGACCTCGGTCGTGAAGATCGACCCGTCCATCCCGTTCGAGGTAGCCTGCCTGGTCGGTTGTGGCGTGACCACCGGGTACGGCTCAGCCATCCGAAGCGCTGACGTCCAACCGGGCGACGATGTCGCGATCGCCGGCATCGGCGGCGTGGGGATGGGCGCCCTGCAGGGTGCGGTGATCGCCGGCGCACGCAAGATCTTCGCGATCGACCCGGTCGAGTGGAAGCGCGATCAGGCATTGAAATTCGGCGCGACGCACGCCTATCCCGATCTGGACTCGGCGATGATGGGTATCGCCGAGTCCACCCAGGGCCAGATGGCCGGCAAGACCATCATCACCACCGGTGAGCTCAAGGGCGAGGACATCGACAACTACCTCAACATGACCGCCAAGGGGGGCACCTGCGTGGTGACGGCAGTGGCCAACATGATGGAAACGAATGTCACCATGAACCTGGCGATGCTGACCCTGCTGCAGAAGAACCTGCAGGGCACCATCTTCGGCGGCGGCAACCCGCACCACGATATTCCCCAGATGCTGTCGATGTACAAAGCGCGCAAGCTGAACCTCGATGACATGGTTACCCGGCAGTACAAGCTTGAACAGATCAACGATGGCTACCAGGACATGTTGGAGGGCAAGAACATCCGCGGTGTCATCCGCTACACGGACGCCGATCGGTAGAGCGCGATGACCGACGGCGGAACCGAAACGGCCGACCTGAGGCCGGAGGGCAGCGGGGAACTGACGCCGGTGGTGGCCGCGTCGCGGAGCTCGTGGCGGTGCGTGCAGTCCGGTGATAAGGCGGGCTGGCTCGCGCTGATGGCCGACGACGTCGTCCTCGAGGATCCGATCGGCGAGGCCATCACCAACCCGGACGGCAACGGCGTGCGGGGGAAGGCGGCGGTGGCCGCCTTCTTCGACGCCCACATCGGCCCGAATCAGCTGCGCATCACCTGCGAAGAGGCCTTCGGGTCCAGCAGCCCGACCGAGGTCGCCTACATCCTGATCCTTGAGACCACGTTCCCCAACGGTTTCTCGGCGACAGTCCGCGGTGTGTTCACCTACCGCGTCAACGGCGCTGGCCTGATCACCAACCTGCGGGGCTACTGGAACATGGACGCGATGCGGTTCGCCGAACCGGAGGCGGTCAGTTAGCTTTCGGCAGCTGGTGATCGCGGAACTTCTCGCGCAGCTCGCGCTTGAGCACCTTGCCAGTCGCGGTGTGCGGCAACTCGTCGACCAGCACGACGTCGTCAGGCAACCACCACTTGACGACCGCACCGGCCAGGTGGTCCAGAATATCTCCGGCGGAAGCGCTGTGCCCCTTGCGCAGCACCGCAACGAGCAGCGGCCGCTCCTGCCATTTCGGATGCGCTACACCGATGACAGCGGCCTCGGCCACCGCCGGGTGACTCATCGCGGCGTTCTCCAGGTCGATCGAACTGATCCATTCGCCACCGGATTTGATGACGTCCTTTGCTCGGTCCACCAACTGCAAGTATCCGTCGGGGTCGATGGTGGCCACGTCTCCGGTAGGAAAGAAACCCTCGCTATCGAGTTTGTCACCGCCGTCACCTTTGAAATAGCCGCTGGCGATCCACGGCCCCCGCACCCAGACCTCACCGAAAGCTTCTCCGTCCCAGGGCAACCTGTTTCCGCCATCGTCGACGATCTTCAGGTTCACGCCACAGACCCCACGGCCCTGTTTCAACTTGATCTGCGCCCGATCGGCGGTATCCAGTCCGTCATGCTTGGGCAGTAACCGGCCGATCACGCACAGCGGACTGGTCTCGGTCATCCCCCAGCCCTGCATCGTCTCGGCGCCGAAATCACGTTCGAAACGCTCAATCATCGCCAGCGGCAACGCCGCCCCGCCGGTCCCGGCCACCTGCAACCCCAGCTCGTGGGGATCGATCTCTGGGTGTTCGTCGAGATAGGAGAACAGCATCATCCAGACCGTCGGCACGCCCTGGCTCTGGTTGACGCCTTCGGATTTCATCAGCTGGTAGACGGACTCGCCGTCGAGGTGAGGTCCGGGCAGCACGAGTTTGGCGCCAACCATCGCCGCGGTGTACGGCGTACCCCAGGCATTGGCGTGGAACATCGGCACCACCAGCAGCACCGATGAGCCACTGTGGATGTCGTTGGTGTCCCTGGCGGCCGTCATCAATGTGTGCAGGATCGTCGAACGATGGCTGTAGAGAACACCTTTCGGGTTTCCAGTGGTGCCTGAGGTGTAGCACAGCGACGATGCGCAGCGCTCGTCGAACTCGGGCCAGTCGAATCGGGTGGACTGCGATCCGATCAACTCATCCCAGCACAGCAGTCGGTCGGAAGGGATCCCGGGCACGTCGGGCATGTGCTCGCGGTCGGTCATCACGACATAGCTGCGCACCGTACTGAGCTGAGGAGCCAGCTGACCCACCAGTTGCGCGAACGTGGTGTCGAAGAACAGGATCCGATCCTCGGCATGGTTGATGATGTAGGCGATCTGGTCGGGGAACAGCCGCGGGTTGACGGTGTGCATCACGGCGCCCGAGCCGGAGACACCGAAGTACAGCGCCAGGTGACGATCGCTGTTCCAGGCCAGTGTCCCAACGCGGTCCCCCGCCTCGATGCCGAGTTCGGCCAGCGCGTTGGCGACCTGCTTGGACTGCTCGCACACCTGCGACCAGGTGGTTCGCCGGACGTGGCCCTCGGGCAGCCGGGACACGATCTCGGTCTCGGCGTGAAACACCGCCGCGTGTTCGATCAACGACGAGATCATCAGCGGCCGGTCCTGCATCAATCCCAGCATTGGGCAAGGTTATCCAGGTGGACCTCGCCGGGTCCGGTATTACGGTTTGCCGCGCGCCCGAACCCGGCGCAGTGCGGGGTAGAGCTCGCGCACGGCGGTCTCGAAACGTCGAGCCAGAGTGAGTTCAGCGGCCGGGCAATGCGCGCAGGACCCGGTGAGCTCCACCTCGACTTCGCCGTCGGTGACGCCCAGCACGGTGATCCCACCGCCATGGGAGCGGACGTAGTCACCGACTTCGCCGTCCACGACTTGGGCCGAAGCCATCCGCAGCACGTCGTCGGCCAAACAGTCCTCGCGTGCTCGCCACTGCTCGCTGCTGGCCAACGCCACTTGCAGCGCGGACCGGACCCGTCCGCCTTCGGGTCGCCAGCCACGCCCTATACCCAGTCGCACCCGCACCGCAGCCGGTTCGACGAACAGCGATTCCACGGTGCCGTCATCGAGCAGCCCCTGTAGCGGTGCAGGCACCTCGGCCGCCGCCCCGACGAATCCCAGAGTGCCGGGCCGCATCACCCAGCGCAGCGCCCGGTCATCGCCGGGGACGGGCTCGGGATGCAGCGGCACCATCACATCCTCTGTGCTGCCCATCTCAGATCACCGCCGCGACGACTGTGTGGGCCAGCAGTGCCATCACCCATGCCAGGGCGAACATATAGCCGAAAGCGATGGCCGGCCATCGCCATGACCCCGACTCACGCCGCATCACCCCCACGGTGGACATGCACTGCAATGCGTAAAGGAAGAAGGCCAGCAACGCCGCGACCACCGCTGGCGTGAACAACTTCTCCCCGGCCCGCGGCCCCTCTTGCACGGTCATCTGCTCAAGCGCCCGCGCCGGGTCGTCGGGATCCTCGGCCGCGGCGACCTGCCCGAGAGTGGACACAAACACCTCGCGCGCGGACAGTGAGGCCAGTACCCCGACGTTGATCCGCCAATCGAAGCCGAGCGGTTCGAACACCGGCGAGACGAACCGGCCGACCGAGGCGGCATAGCTGTTGTCGATCACGTATGCCGATGCGGCCGCTGTGTCGCCGGGGTCAACTCCGGCTGCCGACATCGCCTCAGTGCTGCGGGCCGGAAGGTTGAGCAGCACCCAGAGCACGATTGTGGTGACCAGGATGATCTTGCCGACCTTGAGGAGGAAACCCTTGGACGGTTCCCACACCGAGATCAGCACCGATCTCAGCGAGGGCAGCCGGTAGGGCGGCATCTCCATGTAGAAGGGAAGCAGCGGCCCTCGACCTCTCCCGATGCGGCTGAACACCCACGCCGAGGCCATCGCTGAGATGGCCCCCAACAGGTACAGCCCGAACATCACCGCGCCCTGCGCTCCGATCGGGCCCAAGCGGATATCTGGGCTGACCAGCAACCCGATCAGCAGCACGTAGACCGGCAGCCGCGCCGAGCACGTCATCAGCGGTGCACCCATCATGGTGGCGATCCGGTCCCGTGCCGACGGCAGCGTGCGGGTGGCCATGATCCCCGGGATCGCGCATGCCAGCGAGGACAGCAGCGCGACGAAGGCCCGGCCCTCCAAACCGGCCCCGGCCATCACCCGGTCCATCAGGAATGCGGCGCGGGACATGTAGCCCACGCCTTCGAGCAGCGAGACCATCAGGAAGAGCAAGGCGATCTGGGGCAGGAAGACCAGCACACCGCCGACCCCGCCCAACATGGCGCCGGACAGGAAGCTGCCCAACATGGCGTTGGAAACATGTTGGTCGACCAGGCCGCCGAGATAACCGAAGAACCCCTCGACACCCTCCTGTAATGGTGCCGCGACGGTGAAGATGACCTGGAAGAACGCGAACATCGTCGTGAAGAAGATCAGCGTGCCCCACACCGGGTGCAGCAGCACGGCGTCGACCCGGCGGGTGCGCTCGTCGTGCTGCGGTTGCACATAGTGGGCAGCGTTGAGCACCGATTCGATCCAGGCGCTGACTTCGGCGGTATCGGTGGGCGGCAGCACGGCGGGCTGCTGCCACTGTGTCGGCTCGGGCAGCAGATCGCGCAGTTCGCCGAGTTCGCGGGCCCGGCCGGCGACGACGGCCACCACCGGTACGCTCAGCGCGCGACGCAGCGCAGCGATGTCGACAGCGCCCTGGCGGCGAACGAGCTCGTCGGTGAAAGTCAACACCACACACACCGGGACCTCGGTCTGCAGAATATGCGCGAGCAAACCCAGAGATCGCCGCAGAGTCGTCGCGTCCAGGGTTACCACCAGACCGTCAGGCGTGGTCAAGTCGCTTTCGTGCTCGAGTACGTCAACGACAATCTGCTCGTCCGGACTCATGGGATCGAGGCTGTAGGTGCCAGGGAGGTCCTCCACCATCAGCGACCGCCCCCCGACCCGCGCCGCTCCCTCGAAACGGGCAACAGTGACGCCCGGGTAATTTCCGGTCTTGGCCCGCAGTCCGGTGAGGGCGTTGAACAGGGTCGTCTTACCGGAGTTCGGACTGCCGAGCAGGGCCAGCCGCGGACCGTCCGGCGTCCTCGCGTCGACGTCGGGAGGGTTGGCGCAGGAGCTCACGCCGTCGTGACTCCGTGGATGCACCGGGCCTGGGCCCGGCGCAGTGCGATCTCGTACCCGGCGATGCGGAACATCAAAGGGTCGGCCAGCGGGGCTTTTCGCAGCGCCTGCACCTCGGTGCCCGGCGTGAAACCGAGGTCGACCAGACGGCGGGCGGTGGCGAGATCGATCTCGCCGCTCACGTCACAGATCACCGCGCGTTGACCACGTTTGAGCTCGGCCAGGCTGATGACGGGGCCGGTGGCAATCGGCGGGCAAGGCGCGACCTCGCGCTGGCTCAACAGGGCGGATAGCTTCGACATAGGTGGACCTCATGCGTCTGGGGTGAGCCCGGCCTTCCGAACCTTAGGTAAGGCTACTCACACTTAGGTTGACCTGTCCAGATGGGTGGAGCGCACGCGCCGTCATCTCGTCTCGACCCCACGTGCCTGTGTCAAGACTATCGAGAAGGTGGAATGCTCAGAGCATGGCGACCGTCTTCACAAAAATCATCAACGGTGAAATACCCGGCCGATTCGTCTACCAGGACGACGAGATCGTGGCCTTCCTCACGATCGAGCCGATGACCCAGGGCCACACGTTGGTCGTACCGCGGGCCGAGGTCGACGAGTGGCAGAACCTCGAGCCCGCCGTCTTCGGCCGAGTGATGGAAGTTTCACAGTTGATCGGCAAGGCGGTATGCACGGCCTTCGGCGCCGAGCGCGCCGGACTCATCATCGCCGGCCTCGAGGTGCCCCACCTTCACGTGCACGTGTTCCCCGCACGAGACCTGGCCGACTTCGGATTCGCCAACGTCGAACGCAACCCGTCCGCGGAGTCGCTCGCCGAGGCACAGTCGAAGATCAAGGCCGCACTGGCGCAGCTGCGTTGACGGGCATCGCTCCATCGGCGATGCGCGGCAGGTTCACTCGGAACCGACACCCATGCCCTGGCGCGGTGGTCAGGTTGACGCTGCCGCCGTGCGCGTTCACCAGTGAGTCGACGATCGACAGCCCCAACCCGGTGCCGCCGCTGGCGCGCGTCCGCGACGAATCCGTTCGGTAAAAGCGCTCGAAAATGCGCTCGGCATCCTCCGGACGCATCCCCGGACCCTCGTCGCACACCTCGAGCACGGCATTGTCGGCGTCGGTACCCACTCGCACCGTGACGCCTGCACTCGCCGGGGTGTGCTGTAGCGCGTTGGCCACCAGGTTGCTCACTATTTGACGCAGCCTCGCCTCGTCGCCCAATACCTCGGGGGTGCCGGGCCCGTCGAAGACTTCCACCCGAATCGTGCGTTCGGGCGCGATCGACTGGGCATCGCCTACCGCATCGGTGGCCAGCGCGAGCAGGTCAACTGGACGTTGTTCCAGTGGGCGCAGTGCGTCGAGCTGGGCCAACAGCAGCAGATCCTCGACGAGCAAGCCCATTCGCTGAGATTCGCTTTCGATGCGACCCATCAACATCTCCATGTCGCTGGAGGCGCCTTGTCGATAAAGCTCGGCGAATCCGCGGATTGTCGTCAACGGTGTCCGTAGCTCGTGGCTGGCGTCGGTGATGAAGCGGCGCATCCGTTCCTCGGAGATACGCGCCCGATCCGCCGACGACTCCGACAACGCCATCGCTCGCTGGATTTGCGCGAGCATTCCGTTGAGCGCCAACGACAATCGACCGACTTCGGTCCGCGGGTCACGTTCGGGCACGCGACAGTCCAGTTGCCCCGAGGCGATCGCGGCAGCGGTCTGCTCGACCTCTGCCAGCGGCCGCAGGCTCCGTCGCACGACGACATAGCCCAGTACCCCGAGCACCAGGAGGACCGCCGATCCGATGCCCAGCTGCGCATAGGCCAGCGACCGCATTGTCGACTTCACCTCGGAAAGGTCGATAGCCACCGTGGTGAGGTCTCCGCCCAGGCCGCGCACCGTCATCGCGCGCCACTGGACGTCGGGATGATCGGTTGATCCGACGGTCACCGGCTCGGGCCCGACGTCGTTGTCGGCGGGCAGCTCGGGCTCGGCGGCGCGGTCGTTGACCGCCAACCAGGTGTGGCCGTCCGAATCGACGCTGCGGACGTAGAAATCCGAGGGCGGGCGGGCGGGGTTGGGGTCTTCGATCGCGATGCTGGGCAGCGGCCTGGGAACCCGCGCCCAGCCTGATGAAGCGTCGAGCAAGGTGTCATCCACCCGGTTCATGAGGGTGTGCCCCAAGATCTTCGTCACAGCGAAACCGGACGCCAGCAGACCGCAGGCCACCAAAACCAAGGTGGCTGCTACCAGCCCTACCCGGAGCGGAACACCACGACTGAGTTGCTGCCTGATCAGACCTGCCACACCGCTATTGTCGTCGGCTCTTCGCGCAAGCGCTCATCTATTGTCGTCGGCTCTTCGCGCAAGCGCTCATCTATTGTCGTCGGCTCTTCGCG
>NZ_JBMYXC010000040.1:0-31224 GCF_049608025.1 Mycobacterium sp.
GCGGTAATGGCGGCACCGGCCTCGGCGGTGATCTCAACGTCGGCGGCCTCGGTGGTGCCGGTGGCTCCTCGGGCGGCGCCGGCATCGGCGGCAGTGGTGGTAACGGTGGTTCCGCCGTGACAACGGTGTTCTTATCCGTATCGAAGGCGACGACGTCCGGCGGCGCCGGCGGCGTCGGTGGAAACGGCGGACTCGTGTCGGGAGGTGTCGGCGGCAGCGGCGGTATGGCCACCGCCGAGAACGCGACCGGCACACCCGCAGTGGCCTGCCCATTAAGGCTCTGAACTGCAATAACACTGGTGGGCGCGGACGGTATCGAACCGCCGACCGCTGGTGTGTAAAACCAGAGCTCTACCACTGAGCTACGCGCCCGATCCCGGGCAGGCTACACGCCGATGACGCGCCACCGGAAATCCGCGTCACCCTGACCGAAGCGCAGCCAGCGCTTGTGCCCACACCGCCTGATCGCGAACCTCGCCGGGCTGCCTGCACTCAGCGAACCGAATGACTCCGCAGCGGTCCACCGCGAAGGTGCCCCGGTTGGCAAACCCGCTGTCGTCGTTGAACACGCCGTAGTCCTGACTGACCGCGCCGTGGGGCCAGAAGTCAGCGAGCACCGGGAAGGTGAACCCGCGCTGGGTGGCCCACACCTTGTGGGTGGGTGGCGGCCCTACCGAAATGGCCAGCGTGGCGGTGTCGTCGTTGACGAAGTCGGACAGATTATCGCGGACGTCGTCGAGCTCACGAGCACAGATGCTGGTGAAGGCGAGCGGGAAGAACACCAGAAGCACGTTCTTGGGCGTGCGGCCTGCCGCACCCAAAGAACTGAGCGTCACCGGCTGGTTGTTCTGATCCTTGAGCGTGAAATCCGGTGCGTGGTGGCCGACAGCGAGCACTGCTAGTGCCGACTGGCGGCTTTGGACTTCGGCTGGACCAGTCGACTGGCGATCCAGCCCCCCAGCGCGGCTGAGGACGTCTGCATCAAGCCTGCGGTCGGCGCCGACTCCGCGATCTCGGCTGGTTGCACGTGCCCCCGTTGGCCGGTCTTAGGGGTGACCACCCAGATGACGCCGTCATCGGCGAGCGGAGTGATGGCGTCCATCAGCCTGTCGACGAGATCGCCGTCCCCGTCTCGCCACCACAAGAGGACCACGTCGATGACTTCGTCGGAGTCCTCGTCGAGCAGGTCAGCGCCGCACTCATCCTCGATGGCGAACCGGATGTCGTCGTCGGTGTCCTCGTCCCAACCCAACTCCTGCACGATCTGATCTTTTTCGATGCCCAGTCTGCGGGCGTAGTTCGGGGCGGCACCCGCCGAGACCACCTTCAGTCCTCCTTCAGTCAATGTCATTCGCTGCACGCTGTGTCATGTTCGGGTCCTATCGTCGCACGCCCGGCCGCGACAGCGGACGTGTGCTGGCCAGTTCACCGGAATGCGGCGTCGCATCGGTTCAATGCGGTGGTCTTCGAATCGTTGAGACGGGTGATCGCTGCGTTGAATTCTTCGGTCCCGTAATTGCCCGCGATCGCGCCCGCCACCACCCGCGCGGCGTCCACCCAGCTGTTGAGCGCATCCCGCAGATCAGGCGGCAGCGGGTCCGAGACGGTGCCCGCCACCCGGTCGGCACTGAGGTTCAGTGCGTCCACCGCCGGACCGGCACTGCTCCCGACATCGCCAGGATTGGCGTTGAAGGCGTCGACGTAGGTGTTCACCGCGCCGATGGCGTCGGCGCTGCTCGAGCTCATCACCTCGCACGAGGTCTGGACGGCCTCGGTGGTCAACGATTCCTGGCGTTCGGACTCGCGCGCGCTGGAACTCGCGATGGATTCCTCGATCGACGCCGACACCGAGGCCCGGTACAGGGGCGCTTCCCCCTGGGCGACCGCGACATCGCCGTCGGTGACCTTGGTGCAGCCCACGATGATCATGGCCAGCAAGGCCAATGTGCCGGTGACAAATGCCGCGCCCTGCGCGCGGGGCACCGCCAGCCAACCCATCAGCACGGTGCAGACGTTACCGGGTCGCCCGACTATTCACACTGCCGTTGAAGTTGCCAATCGGCGGTTCCCCGCACTGGCCCCACGTTGTCGTGCGGATGGGGCAGGATAAGGCCACAACAATTTAGACACAGATGTGTTCCACCGCGCAGGTAAGGAGCGCACCCATTTCCACCGCCTACCGAGGAGCGGAAGTTGACCACCGAGTTCGTGCGTCAGGATCTGGCCCAAAACTCCAGCAGTACAGCCGAACCCGACCGAGTTCGCGTCATTCGGGAAGGCGTCGCGTCGTATCTTCCGGACATCGACCCGGAGGAGACGGGCGAGTGGCTCGAGTCGTTCGACGGTTTGGTGGAGCGTTCCGGTCCTGCCCGGGCTCGCTATCTGATGTTGCGGCTGTTGGAACGCGCGGGTGAGCAGAGAGTCGCGATTCCGGCGCTGACGTCATCCGATTACGTCAACACGATCCCCACCGAACTGGAGCCGTGGTTTCCGGGCGACGAGGACGTCGAGCGCCGCTACCGCGCCTGGATCCGGTGGAATGCCGCGATCATGGTGCACCGCGCCCAACGGCCCGGAGTCGGTGTCGGTGGTCATATTTCCACCTACGCCTCCTCGGCCGCCCTCTACGAAGTCGGGTTCAACCACTTCTTCCGGGGCAAGTCCCACCCGGGCGGCGGGGACCAGGTATTCATCCAAGGGCATGCGTCGCCGGGCATCTACGCACGTGCGTTCCTGGAAGGCCGCCTCAGCGCTGATCAGCTTGATGGGTTCCGCCAGGAACACAGCCACCCGGGCGGCGGCATCCCGTCTTACCCCCACCCACGCCTGATGCCCGACTTCTGGGAGTTCCCGACGGTGTCGATGGGTCTGGGCCCGATGAACGCCATCTATCAGGCCCGGTTCAATCACTACCTGCACGACCGGGGCATCAAAGACACCGCCAACCAACACGTGTGGGCCTTTCTCGGCGACGGCGAGATGGACGAGCCGGAAAGCCGCGGCCTGGCCCACGTCGCAGCGCTTGAAGGTCTGGACAATTTGACCTTCGTCGTCAACTGCAACCTGCAGCGCCTCGATGGGCCGGTGCGCGGCAACGGCAAGATCATCCAGGAGCTGGAGTCGTTCTTCCGTGGCGCCGGCTGGAACGTGATCAAGGTGGTGTGGGGCCGCGAGTGGGACGTCCTGCTACAAGCAGATCGCGACGGCGCCCTGGTGAACCTGATGAACAGCACGCCCGACGGTGACTACCAGACCTACAAGGCCAACGACGGCGGCTACGTACGTGACCACTTCTTCGGCCGGGACCCCCGCACCAAGCAGTTGGTGGAACACCTGTCCGACACCGACATCTGGAACCTGAAGCGCGGCGGCCACGACTACCGCAAAGTCCACGCCGCATACCACGCCGCGATGGAGCACAAGGGTCAGCCGACGGTGATCCTGGCCAAGACCATCAAGGGCTACACGCTGGGCAAGCACTTCGAAGGCCGAAACGCCACCCACCAGATGAAGAAGCTTGCGCTCCAGGATCTCAAGGACTTCCGCGACACCCAGCGCATCCCCATCAGTGATGAGCAGCTCGAGAAGGACCCGTATCTGCCGCCTTACTATCACCCCGGGCCCGAGGCGCCCGAGATCCGCTACCTGATGGACCGACGCCGGGCCCTCGGCGGGTTCGTGCCGGAGAGACGCACCAAAACCAAGGTGCTGCCGCTGCCCGGCGAGGACGCCTACAAGGCCCTGAAGAAGGGGTCCGGCAACCAAGAAGTCGCGACCACCATGGCGATGGTCCGCACTTTCAAGGAATTGCTCAGGGACAAGAGCATCGGCCCGCGCATCGTGCCGATCATCCCCGATGAGGCCCGCACGTTCGGGATGGACTCGTGGTTTCCGAGCCTCAAGATCTACAACCGCAACGGTCAGCTGTACACGGCCGTCGATGCGGAACTGATGCTCGCCTACAAGGAGAGCCAGTCGGGTCAGATCCTGCACGAGGGCATCAACGAGGCCGGTTCGACGGCGTCGTTCACCGCTGTGGGCACGTCCTATTCCACCCATGACGAGCCGATGATCCCGATCTACATCTTCTACTCGATGTTCGGGTTCCAGCGCACCGGCGACGGATTCTGGGCCGCGGCTGACCAGATGACGCGCGGGTTCGTGCTGGGTGCGACGGCGGGGCGCACCACGCTGACCGGCGAAGGCCTCCAGCACGCCGACGGTCACTCGTTGTTGCTGGCTGCCACCAATCCGGCCGTGGTGGCCTACGACCCGGCATTCGCCTACGAGATCGCCCACATCGTGGCCAGCGGACTACAGCGGATGTTCGGCGAGGACCCGGAGAACGTCTACTTCTACATCACCATCTACAACGAGCCCTACCTCCAGCCCGCCCAACCCGACGGACTGGACGTGGCGGGATTGCTGCGCGGCATCTACCGCTACCGGTCGGCGCCGCAGCAGCGGTCCAACGTGGCCCAAATCCTGTCCTCGGGGGTGTCGATGCCCGCCGCGCTGCGGGCCGCCGACCTGCTGGCCGAGGAATGGGACGTGGCCGCCGACGTCTGGTCGGTCACCAGTTGGGGCGAGCTGAACCGCGACGGTGTGGCGATCGAGAAAGAACAGCTGCGCCACCCCGAGCGCCCGGCGGGCACGCCCTATGTCACCACGGCTCTTGCCGGGGCCTCCGGCCCGGTGGTGGCGGTGTCGGACTGGATGCGTGCGGTTCCCGAACAGATCCGGCCCTGGGTACCAGGAACCTTCGTCACGCTGGGCACGGACGGATTCGGCTTCTCCGACACCCGTCCGGCCGCGCGCCGCTATTTCAACACCGACACCGAGTCGATCGTCGTCGCAGTCCTGGAAGGCCTGGCCCGCGACGGCAACATCGATATGGCCGTAGCGGTGAAAGCCGCGGAGAAGTACCAGATCGACGATGTGATGGCCGCGCCGGAACAGACCTCCGACCCGGGCGTCGCCTGACGGTCGCCAAATTGTATGGGTCGGCCAGAGAACAAGCGTAGATTTTAGGAATGACCGACAACAATCGGTTCATCCCTCCGCCGTCCACCGTCGAGGTGCTGGAGAATGTGCCCGAGTCGGCGCTGCGCCGGCTCAAGCAGTACTCGGGCCGGCTGGCCACCGAAGCGGTCCACGTCCTGCAGGAGCGGTTGACGTTCTTCGCCGATCTGGACGCGTCCCAACGGGCCAGCGTCCAGTTGGTCGTCCAGGCCGCGGTGGTCAACTTCGTCGAATGGATGCGCGACCCCCAGAGCAACGTCAACTACACCGCGCAGGCCTTCGAGGTTGTTCCCCACGATTTGCGCAGGCAGATCGCGCTGCGCCAGTCCGTCGAGATGGTGCGCGTCACGATGGAGTTCTTCGAGGAGACGGTGCCAGTGCTGGCGCGTTCGGAGGAACAGCTGACCGCGCTCACGGCGGGCATCCTGCGATATAGCCGCGACCTGGCCTTTGCCGCGGCCACCGCATATGCCGATCAGGCCGAGGCCCGCGGTGCGTGGGACACCCGGATGGAAGCCAACCTCGTCGACGCCGTGGTCCGCGGGGACCTGGGCCCCGAACTGCAGTCCCAGGCCGCCGCGTTGAACTGGGATGCGACCGCACCGGCGACCGTCGTCGTCGGGACTCCCCGACCGGATCGGATCGAATTCGCCGGCGACGACGTTCACGACGTGGCGAAACGCAACGGGCGCTCAGCGTTGTCCGACGTGCACGGCACGTGGCTGGTCACCATCGTCTCCGGCAGACTGTCGCCTACCGACCGTTTCCTGGCCGATTTGATGGGCGTGTTCGACGACGGGCCGGTGGTGATCGGGCCGACGGCGCCCACGCTGGGCGCGGCGCATCGCAGCGCCACAGAGGCGATCGCGGGAATGAACGCTGTCGCGGGATGGGCGGGTGCGCCACGCCCGGTGCCAGCCCGAGAGCTGCTCCCAGAGCGGGCGTTGCTCGGTGACGCCACGGCCGCCGTGGCACTGGAAGCCGAAGTGATGCGGCCCCTCTCGGACGCGGGGCCGGCGCTGATGGAGACGCTGGACGCCTACCTCGACACCGGTGGCGCGATCGAGGCTTGTGCGCGCAAATTGTTCGTTCATCCAAATACGGTGCGCTACCGGCTCAAACGGATCGCCGACTTCACCGGCCGCGATCCGACGGTTCCGCGCGACTCGTACGTCCTGCGGGTGGCCTCCACGGTAGGCCGGTTGGCCGGCCACGCTCAGCACTCCACCGCTGCGGGCAGCCGGTCCGGGCAGGTCATTGGTGTTGCGCCAGTCACAGTTGTGGACCAAACGGGCGGGTAACTGATTTCGGTTCGGTCTCGATAACGCCGCCCCACATGGCGTTTTGTGGACTACCTACAAAAACATAAGACAAGGTTCATAATCTCTTACACCGCACAAAACCGTCTTCTCAATGTTTCCTTAGAGACGTGCCTCAGAAGACTGTGCTCGCATTCCTCGCGCCCGGACAGGGCTCCCAGACCCCCGGCATGCTCGCCGACTGGCTGGAGCTGCCCGGAGCTGCCCAGCGCATCGCTGCCTGGTCGGAGATCAGTGGCCTGGACCTTGCCCGCCTGGGCACCAGCGCCGACGCTGAGGAAATCACCGACACCGCGGTGACCCAGCCCCTCGTGGTGGCCGCGACCCTGCTCGCCTACGAGGAATTCGCCAGTCGAACCCTGCAGGACAACAGCGAGAACACCCACATCATCGCGGCCGGGCACTCCGTCGGGGAGCTCGCCGCCTACGCCATCGCCGGCGTCATTTCAGCCGACGAGGCCGTTGCATTGGCAGCGACCCGCGGCGCCGAGATGGCCAAGGCTTGCGCGCTGGAGCCCACCGGCATGTCGGCGCTGCTGGGCGGCGACGAGGACGAGGTACTCGCCCGCCTCGAGGCCTTGGATCTGGTGCCCGCCAATCGCAACGCGGCCGGACAGATTGTCGCCGCGGGCGCAGTGTCGGCTTTGGAGAAGCTGGCCGAGGATCCGCCCGCGCGGGCGCGCATCCGCCGACTCGCCACCGCAGGTGCCTTCCATACCCAGTACATGGCCCCGGCCCTTGCCGGGTACACCACCGTGGCCGACCAGATCACGCCGGCTGAGATCTCCTCGCCAACCGTGACGCTGCTGTCGAACGCCGACGGTCGTCCGGTGTCCTCGGCAGCTGATGCGATGACCAAGCTGGTGGCTCAGATGACCCTGCCGGTGCGCTGGGATCTGTGCACCGCGACCATCCGAGATCTCTTCGCACAAGCCGCAGGTTCCGGTGGGGCTTGCGCGATCGTCGAGTTCCCGCCGGCGGGAACACTGACCGGAATCGCCAAACGCGAGCTGAAGGGAACTCCGACCCATCCCGTAAAGTGTCCCGCTGACCTGGACGAACTCGCTGAGACATTCACGCCAATCCGCGCCTGAACAGTACCTATATCGATAATTCGCAACTCAACACATCAGCAACAAGCCCGAGTTAGTAACAACCAACAGATAGAAGGAGCCACTATGGCCGCCACTCAGGACGAAATCATCACCGGACTCGCCGAGATCATCGAAGAGGTCACCGGGATCGAGCCCTCCGAGGTGACTCCCGAGAAGTCGTTCGTCGACGACCTGGACATCGACTCGCTGTCGATGGTCGAGATCGCCGTGCAGACCGAGGACAAGTACGGCGTGAAGATCCCCGACGAGGATCTCGCCGGCCTGCGCACCGTCGGTGACGTCGTCGCCTACATCCAGAAGCTCGAGGAAGAGAACCCCGAAGCCGCAGCGGCTATCCGGGCACAGCTCACGGGTGACAAGTGACCAGACCTTCCACTGCCAACGGCGGGTTCCCGAATGTCGTCGTGACGGCCGTCACGGCGACCACCTCGATCGCGCCGGATATCGAGAGCACGTGGAAGGGTCTGCTGGCAGGCGAAAGCGGCATCCGCATTCTCGATGACGACTTCGTCGAGAAATGGGATCTCGCCGTCAAGATCGGGGGGCACCTCAAGGAGCCTCTCGACCCGCTGATGACCCGACTGGAACTACGGCGCATGTCGTATGTCCAGCGGATGTCGAAGTACATCGGTAATCAGCTGTGGGACAGCATCGGACGTCCGGAGGTCGATCCCGATCGTTTCTCGGTCGTGATCGGCACCGGGCTCGGTGGCGGCGAGAAGATCGTCGAGATGTACGACGCGATGAACGAGGGCGGGCCCCGCAAGGTGTCCCCGCTCGCCGTTCAGATGATCATGCCCAACGGTGCCGCTGCCGTGGTGGGCCTGGAATTGGGCGCCCGCGCCGGGGTCATCACCCCGGTGTCGGCGTGCTCATCGGGGTCCGAGGGCATCGCCCACGCCTGGCGTCAGCTGGTCATGGGTGACGCGGACATCGCTGTCTGCGGTGGTGTCGAAGGCATGATCGAGGCACTGCCCATCGCAGCGTTCTCGATGATGCGCGCAATGTCGACCCGCAACGAGGATCCCGAAGCTGCGTCTCGGCCCTTCGACAAGAACCGTGACGGGTTCGTCTTCGGCGAAGCCGGCGCGCTGATGGTCATCGAGACCGAGGAACACGCCAAGGCCCGTGGCGCCAAGCCGCTTGCCAGGTTGATGGGCGCGGGCATCACGTCGGACGCGTTCCACATGGTGGCCCCCGCCTCGGACGGTCAACGGGCCGGCCAGGCGATGAAACGGGCGATGGAGACAGCAGGCCTGTCGCCGGCAGACATCCAACACGTCAACGCGCACGCCACGTCGACCTCGATCGGCGACACCGCGGAGGCCAATGCCATCCGGGTTGCCGGTGTCGAGCACGCTCCGGTCTACGCGCCGAAGTCGGCGCTGGGACACTCGATCGGCGCCGTCGGAGCACTTGAGTCCATCCTGACGGTGCTGGCGCTGCGTGACGGAGTGATCCCGCCGACGCTGAACTACGAGACACCCGATCCCGAAATCGATCTCGATGTCGTCGCAGGTGAGCCTCGATACGGCGAATACCAGTACGCCATCAACAACTCGTTCGGCTTCGGCGGTCACAATGTGGCTCTGGCGTTTGGTCGGTACTAAACGGGCTTAGCACCGGGAAAGGACACGCGGCTCAGTCATGTCTACGCCAACGACAGGCAACGGATTTCCGGATGTCGTGGTCACCGGTGTCGCGATGACCACGAGTGTGGCCACCGACGCCGAGTCGACCTGGAAGGCGCTGCAGGATTCGCAAAGCGGCATCCGCACGCTCGAAGACTCCTTCATCGAAGAGTTCGAACTGCCGGTGCGCATAGGTGGCCACCTGCTGGAGGACTTCGACGCCGAACTGACCAAGGTCGAGAGGCGACGGATGTCCTACGTCCAGAAGATGGCCGCCGTGCTGGGCCGGCGGGCATGGGAGAACTCCGGTTCCCCCGAGGTGGACACCGAGCGCCTCATGGTGGCTATCGGAACCGGACTCGGCGGAGCCGAAGCGCTGGTGTTCGCCTACGACGGCCTGCGGGAACGCGGCTTGCGTGCGGTGTCCCCGCTGGCCGTGCAGATGTTCATGCCCAACGGCCCCTCAGCCGTGGTCGGGTTGGATCGGGCAGCCAAGGCCGGAGTCGTGACCCCGATCTCGGCCTGCGCCTCAGGCTCGGAAGCCATCGCCCAGGCCTGGCGCAACATCGTGTTCGGTGAGGCCGACATCGCGATCTGCGGCGGTGTGGAACAGCGCATCGAAGCCGTGCCGATCGCCGCTTTCGCCCAGATGCGCATCGTCATGTCGACCAACAACGACGACCCCGCCGGCGCATGTCGCCCCTTCGACAAGGACCGCGACGGGTTCGTCTTCGGCGAGGCAGGTGCCCTCATGGTCATCGAGACCGAGGAACACGCCAAGGCGCGGGGCGCCCAGATCCTGGGTCGGCTGATGGGCGCGAGCATCACCTCGGACGGCTTCCACATGGTGGCCCCCGACCCCAACGGCGAGCGGGCCGGTTACGCGATGACCCGGGCGATCCAGCTCGCGGGCCTGAAACCCACCGACATCGACCACGTGAACGCGCACGCCACCGGCACCAGCGTCGGCGACGTCGCCGAAGGCAAAGCGATCAACAAAGCGATGGGTGCGCACCGTCCGGCGGTATACGCCCCGAAGTCTGCGCTGGGCCATTCGGTCGGCGCGGTCGGCGCGGTGGAGTCGATCTTGACTTTGATGGCGTTGCGCGATGGCGTCATCCCGCCCACTTTGAACCTGAAGAATGTCGATCCAGAAATCGATCTCGACGTGGTTGCCGGGGACCCGCTGACCGGAGACTTCCGGTATGCGATCAGCAATTCGTTCGGATTCGGCGGGCACAATGTCGCACTCGCCTTCGGTAGATACTGAAACGGCAGGAGAACACATGACGACGATTGAGAATGGGCTGGCCCCCGACGCAATGAACGAATCCCTGGATCCGCGTGATCCGATGCTGCGCCTGTCCACCTTCTTCGACGACGGCACCGTAGAGCTCCTTCACGAACGTGACCGCTCCGGGATACTGGCAGCGTCCGGCGCCGTCAACGGGGTGCGGACCATCGCGTTCTGCACCGACGGCACCGTGATGGGCGGCGCGATGGGTGTGGAGGGCTGCAAGCACATCGTCGATGCCTACGACCTCGCCATCGAGGAACACAGCCCGATCGTCGGAATCTGGCACTCCGGCGGCGCCCGGCTCGCCGAAGGGGTGAAGGCACTACACGCCGTTGGGCTGGTATTCGAGGCGATGATCCGGGCATCGGGGCACGTGCCGCAGATCTCGGTCGTGGTCGGCTTCGCCGCCGGCGGCGCCGCCTACGGCCCGGCACTGACCGACGTTGTGATCATGGCGCCCGAGGGCAGAGTGTTCGTCACCGGACCTGACGTGGTACGCAGCGTGACCGGCGAGGACGTCGACATGGCCAGCCTCGGCGGCCCCGACACCCACCATAAGAAATCCGGCGTCTGCCACATCGTCGCCGACGACGAACTCGACGCGTACGCCCGCGGCCGGCGTCTGGTCAGTTATTTCTGCCAGCAGGGCCACTTCGACCGCAGCAAAGCCGAGGCCGGCGACACCGATCTCAAGGCGCTGCTGCCCGAGTCACCCCGTCGTGCCTACGATGTGCATCCGCTGGTCGTGGCCCTACTGGACAGTGACGCGCCGTTCGAGGAGTTCCAGGCGAAGTGGGCTCCGTCGATGGTTGTCGGCCTGGGCCGGCTCTCGGGGCGCACCGTCGGCGTGCTGGCCAACAACCCGCTACGACTCGGCGGCTGCCTCAACTCCGAAAGTGCGGAGAAGGCAGCGCGTTTCGTGCGGCTGTGCAATGCCTTCGGCATTCCGCTCGTCGTCGTCGTCGATGTGCCCGGCTACCTGCCCGGCGTGGACCAGGAGTGGGGCGGCGTGGTCCGCCGTGGCGCCAAGCTGCTGCATGCCTTCGGCGAGTCCTCGGTGCCGCGCGTCACGCTGGTCACCCGCAAGATCTACGGCGGTGCATACATCGCGATGAACTCGCGCTCCCTGAATGCCACTAAGGTCTTCGCCTGGCCGGACGCCGAGGTCGCCGTCATGGGCGCCAAGGCCGCAGTTGGCATCCTGCACAAGAAGAAGCTGGCCGCCGCTGCCCCCGAGGAGCGTGAGGAGCTGCACCAAGAGCTGGCCGACGAACACGAAAAGCTCGCCGGCGGTGTGGACTCGGCTATCGACATCGGTGTTGTGGACGCGAAGATCGACCCGGCGCACACCCGCAGCGTGCTGACCCAGGCGTTGGCCGAGGCACCGGCACGGCGGGGCCGCCACAAGAACATTCCGCTGTAACCCGTTTAGCCCTTGTGGGGCGAGCAGGGGTCAGGGCACGAACTCTGCGGCTACCCCTTCTACCCGCTCGCGGTCTCGGGCGACAAGTCCGATGCGGGTGCGCCGGTCCAGGATGTCGTCGACGGTGAGCGCGCCCTCGTGGGTGACGGCGTACTCGAATTCGGCACGCGTGACGTCGATTCCGTCGGCCACCTTCTCGGTCGGCCGATCGCAGCTCGCACGGGCAACCACGTTGGGCGCTTCGGCCCCGAACCGGGCCACCAGTGAGCCCGGTAGTTCAGCCGCTGAGCGAAGTGCCGCAACGGGATTCGATGGAGCTCCGACCAGCGGAAGGTTTCGGGTCCGGCAGACGCCCGCACTCAGCCCCCGCAGCGTGGCGGCACGGTCGACCACGTCCTCGGCCATGTATCGGTACTCGGTGAGTTTGCCGCCGATCACACTGATGACGCCGGAAGGAGACTCGACGACCGCATGGTCTCGCGACAGGTCCGCGGTGTCGCCGTCGCCGCTGTCGATCAACGGCCGCAACCCGGCGTAGGCGCCCATGACGTCGTCCTGCCCGAGGGCGATGTCTAGCGCGGTGTTCACGGTGTCGAGCAGGAACGAGATCTCCGCCTGCGTTGGCTGCGGCACATCGGGAATCGGCCCGGGAGCGTCCTCATCGGTCAGTCCCAAGTACACCCTGCCGAGCTGTTCGGGCATCGCGAACACGAATCTGTTGATCTCGCCGGGGATCGGGACGGTCAGCGCCGCAGTGGGATTGCCGAACGCTGCGGCATCGAACACCAGATGGGTTCCACGGCTGGGCCGCAGCCGGATAGAGCCGTCCAACTCGCCGGCCCAGACGCCGGTGGCGTTGACGACTGCGCGGGCCGTGACCTCCATCGACTCCCCGGTGAGGGTGTCGGCCAGCGTGACTGACGTGCGCGTCGCATTCGATGCCGCGACGCGGGTGAGAATCCTGGCGCCGTGCTGGGCTGCGGTTCGAGCCACAGCGGTGACCAGCCGGGCGTCGTCGATGAGTTGCCCGTCGTAGGCCAGCAGCGCACCGTCGAGGCCGCCGCGGCGCACCGTCGGGGCCAGCGCGATAGCACCTCGCGCATCGATCCTGCGTGACCTGGGCAGAGTTGACACCGACGTGCCCGCCAGCTTGCGCAGCCCGTCGCCCGCCGCGAACCCGATCCGCACCAGTGCCCTGGAGGCTCGGGTCATCTCGGGCAACAGCGGAACGAGCTGTGGCATCGCGCTCACCAGGTGGGGCGCGTTGCGCGACATCAGGATTCCGCGTTCGACGGCGCTGCGCCGGGCGATGCCGACGTTGCCGGTGGCCAGGTAGCGCAACCCGCCGTGTACCAGCTTCGAGCTCCATCGGCTGGTGCCGAACGCCAGATCGTGCTTCTCCACCAGTACGACCGACAGGCCCCGGGTCACAGCGTCCAGGGCGATCCCGGCGCCGGTGATGCCGCCACCGATCACGATGAGGTCGACGGTACCGCCGTCGCCAACTGCGCCGAGTTCCTGACCGCGGCGTGACGCGTTCAGAGCCGTTGAACTGCTCATGGTTTCAGGTATCCGTTCAGTGAGTGTGCCAGCTCGACATTGAGCGCCCCACGGTCGAGGAGCGCCTCCACCATCTGTGCCGATTGGATGGTTGACTGCGTGATGAGCAGGCACATCGCCGCCATCTGACGCGGGTCGCCCGGACGCACGCTACCGTCGTGCTGCGCCGCTTTGATCCCCTCGGCGAATTCATCCACGAGAATCTTCTGGCTGGCGCCCAATCGCTCGGCGATGTACACCATGGCCAGGCTCGGCGCGCTGACGAGCACCGACATCACGACCTCGTCGTTGCGCAGATGCTCGGCGAGGGCAACCACGCGGTCGACCAGAGCCTCGCGCCCGGCACCATTTTCGGGGACATCCTGGAGCGCGCCGGTGATGCGGGCGGTCAGGAGTTCAGCGATCACCCACCGGATGTCAGGCCAGCGCCGGTAGATGGTGGGACGACTGACCCGCGCCCGTCGTGCGATCTCGGTCATCGTCGTCCGCTCGACACCGTACGCGAGGACGCATTCTGCAGCAGCGTCGAGGATCTTTTTCTCGACGCTCCCTTCAGAGTTGCGGCTTTCAGAGTTACGGATTGACATGTTCTGTAATACTGTAATGCATGACTGCTGCTGACGCCCACCAGTTCGACCCCCCGATGCAATGGAACGCCTGGGGCGACCACGATGCGGCCAAGCCCCTGTCCCCCAGCATCCGCACGTTGCTCAGCCAGGCCCTCGGTGTCGAGGGGCCCGATGCCGACCAGCCCAGTGCCGATCAGGTTCGGCTCCGGCCATCGGCCCTGTCGCAATCCGATCGCGACGGCCTGAGCTCGATCGTCGGCGACGCGAACCTCACCCTCGATGACCGCAGCCGACTGCTCCGCGCCGGCGGCAAGTCGACGCTGGATCTGCTGCGGCGCCGGGATTTCGATGTCCAGGACGCCCCGGACGCGGTACTGCTTCCCGGTAGTGAAGAAGAGGTAGCCGAGATCCTCGGGTACTGCGCCGAACACGGCATCGCTGTCGTCCCGTTCGGGGGCGGCACCAGCGTCGTCGGTGGACTGGATCCGGTGCGGGGCGATTTCCCAGCAGTCGTGTCGCTGGATCTGCGCCGGATGAACGAACTGCACGCCCTCGACGAGGTGTCGTGGGAAGCCGAGTTGGGCGCCGGCCTCAGCGGCCCGGAGGCCGAACGACTGCTCGGTGCACGCGGGTTCTCCCTCGGTCACTTTCCGCAAAGCTTCTTGTTCGCGACCATCGGTGGATTCGCCGCGACGCGCTCGTCGGGTCAGGACTCCGCAGGGTACGGCCGGTTCAACGACATGGTCCGCGGTCTGCGGGCCGTCACTCCGGCCGGCATCCTCGATCTGGGGCGCGCACCGGAATCTGCGGCGGGCCCGGACCTGCGCCAGCTGCTCATGGGCTCGGAAGGCACCTTCGGGATCATCACCAGGGTGCGGGTCCGCGTGCATCCCACCCCAGCGGCCACCCGCTACGAGGCGTGGTCGTTTCCCGACTTCGCCACCGGTGCCGACGCACTGCGCGCGGTCGTTCAGACCGGGACCGGGCCGACCGTGATCCGACTGTCCGACGAAGCCGAGACCGGTGTCAACCTCGCGACCAGCGACAACATCGGCGAGCAGCAGATAACGGGCGGATGCCTGGCCATCACCGTATTCGAGGGCACCGAAGCGCACGTGGCCAGCCGCCACTCCGAGACCCGGGCACTGTTGGAGGTCAGTGGCGGCACGTCACTGGGCGAGGGTCCGGCACGCGCGTGGGAGCACGGCCGCTTCAACGCGCCGTATCTGCGCGATTCGCTGCTGTCGGCCGGGGCCCTCTGCGAAACCTTGGAGACCGCGACCAACTGGTCCAATGTCCCGGCCCTGAAGGCCGCGGTGACCGACGCGCTCACCGGCGCGCTCGCTGAGTCCGGAACACCTGCACTGGTGTTGTGTCACATTTCGCACGTGTATCCCACCGGGGCCTCGCTGTACTTCACCGTCGTTGCGGCCCAGCGCGGCAACCCGATCGAACAGTGGCGCACCGCCAAGGCGGCTGCCTCCGATGCGATGGTGGAAGTCGGCGCCACCATCAGCCACCATCACGCCGTCGGCTCAGACCATATGCCGTGGATGCCCAACGAGGTGGGCCCCGTCGGCGTGCAGGTACTGCGGGCCGTCAAGGCGGCCCTTGATCCGGCTGGAATCCTCAACCCGGGCAAGCTGATTCCGTGACCGAGCGCGCTCGCGTCACCGTGCTGACCAACCCTGCATCGGGACACGGCAGCGCGCCACACGCGGCTGAGCGGGCCATCGCGCAGCTGCACAGGCGAGGCGTCGATGTCGTTGCCATCGCGGGCAGCGACGCCGAGCACTCGCGACGGTTGGTCAACGGCGCGCTGGAGCGCGGCATGGACGCGCTGGTGGTCGTCGGCGGTGACGGCATCATCTCGCTCGCATTGCAGGTGCTCGCGCAATCCGACATACCGTTGGCCATCATCCCCGCCGGCACTGGCAATGACCACGCCCGGGAGTTCCGGATACCGGCCAAGAATCCCGAAGCAGCGGCCGACATCGTCGTCGATGGCGTCGTCGAGACCGTGGACTTGGGTCACGTCACGAGCGCCGACGGTACGGAGAAGTGGTTCGGCACCGTGATGGCCGCCGGCTTCGACTCACTGGTCACCGACAGGACCAACCGGATGCGCTGGCCGCACGGACGGATGCGCTACAACCTGGCCATCGTCGCCGAAATCTCCCAGCTGCGGCTACTTCCCTTCCGGCTGTCCTTCGACGGCGGGGAAGAACTGGCCATCGACCTGACCCTGGCCGCGTTCGGCAACACCCGCAGCTACGGCGGCGGCATGCGGATCTGTCCGGGTGCGGACCCATCCGACGGGCTGCTCGACGTGACGATGGTGGCGTCGGCGTCGCGCACCCGCCTGGTCCGCCTGTTCCCCAAGGTGTTCAAGGGTAAGCATGTCGACCTCGACGAGGTGCAGACCGCGCAGGCGCGCAGCATCAGCGTCGATTGCCTGGCTTCGCCCAAAATCACGGCCTACGCCGACGGTGAGTACGTCTGCCCGCTGCCCCTCGAAGTATCCGCGGTGCCGGGCGCGCTGAAGATCCTGCGGCCTGCCCGCTAACCGACTCCCCTGTTCAGCCAGCTGACCTCCGCAGTGGCCCCACCGTCGCGGTAGGCGTCCAGTGCGTCGTCCCACGCGGTGCCCAGCACCGAGTCCAACTCCACAGAAAGGGTGTCCGCGCCCGATGCCATCAGGGTGCGCAACCTCATCTCGCCCACCATCACGTCCCCGTTGGCGCTCATCGCGCCACTCCAGAGACCGAGCTGCGGAGTGTGGCACCAGCGGTGACCGTCGACCCCGCTGCTGGGATCCTCGGTCACCTCGAACCGCAGCACCGACCATGAGCGCAGCGCGTTCGCCAGTTGGGCTCCGGTACCTACCGGCCCGACCCAGTTTGTGACGGCGCGCAGTTGCCCGGGCATCGCGGGCTGCGGGGTCCACTTCAAGTTCGCCCGCGCAGAGAGGGTCGACGACAGCGCCCACTCGACATGGGGGCACACCGCGGCGGGTGAGGCGTGGACATACACCACGCCCGTCGTCGCGTCGGCGAATTGGTTCGCTGCACGCATCTTCTGCTCCTTCGGCTTCACGAGGGACGTCTTCCCCAACGACCTGGTGAGCTACCGAGTAACAAACGATGTGTACAGAGATGTAGTTATAGCTGCCTGTGCCTTACGAGACTATTGTGCCTTGTGGGACGGATGTTGCGCTAGTCCCGCCCGAATTCTCTCAGAACTTCATCAGATAACGACGGCATCACCGCGTGCGCCCAATCCCCGAAATCACGGTCGGTGAGCACGATCAGCGCCAGATCGGCGCCCGGATCGACCCAGAGAAAAGTCCCCGACTGGCCGAAATGACCGTACGTGCCGGCCGTGTTCGTCTTGCCCGTCCAGTGCGGCGATTTGCCATTCCGGATCTCGAAGCCCAGCCCCCAGTCGTTGGGCCGCTGCGGGCCAAAGCCGGGCAGCACCCCGTCGAGTCCCGGGAACTGCACGGTCGTGGCCTCCTCGTGCATCCGCGCCGACACGGTGGCCGGCACCAGCAGATCGCCTGCGAACGCCGCAAGGTCGTCCACCGTCGATACCGCCCCATAACCGGCAGCCCGGGCTCCGCCTTCCAGAACGGTGTCGGCCATCCCGAGCGGTTCGAGCACGGACTCCGTCAGGTAGGCGCCGAAAGCGATGCACGATTCCCGCTCGAGTACCCCGGCAAGCACCGCGAACCCGTGATTGGAGTAGATCCGCCGAGTGCCCGGCTCAGCGAGTACCTTCGCCGAGTGCATTTCGTATCCCGCGGCATGGGCCAGGAGGTGACGCACCGTCGAGTTGGGTGGGCCGGCCTCGGTATCGAGTTCCATGGCCCCCTCCTCGACGGCCACCTGAGCCGCGCGGGCAGCCAGCGGTTTGGTGACCGAGGCCAGCGCGAAGCGGGCCGTGGTGTCGCCATAGCTGTCCAGAACCCCGGACGGACCCAGCACCGCGGCGGCAACGTTGGGGACCGGCCAGTCGGTCAGGACATCGAGTGCGGACATCGAGAGAGGAGCTTAGTAATGTTCGGGTTCTGGTGTCGAAAGGTCTTCGGCTCGGTCACCCGGTCAGGAGTAGCCAAATGCGCATGGTGTATCTGGCTTCGCGGCTGGAATCCGCACTTGCCCGGTGGGGGCGCGGCGCGGTTGCGTTGGCGTTCGGCCTGATTGCAGCGGAATGGTTGGGCTGGGTGACCGGTCAGCACTATTTGGCGCGGACCTTCGGGAACTGGAATCCGATGACTCCGTGGACTGCGGTGCTCCTGGCGGCGTTGGGGGTGGCGATCCTGCTGCAGTCGGGGCGCCCGCGCCCGCGCGCGCGGGTGTGGGTCGGGCGTGGCTTGGCCGTGGTGGCCGGCGTTCTCGCCGTATTGTTACTGGCCGAGTCCGCGACCAGTGGGCCCTTTAGTCTGGCTCAGCTGTGGTTTCCCGACTCGATGAACGCATTGGACCCGACTTGGGCGGGCCATTACCCCGCGCTCACCGGATGGGCGGTGGTGCTGCTGTCGGCGGCGGTGGCGGTGACGCGGGTGGATCGCCGGTGGGCCCGCCTGGCGTGGGGGGTGGGCCTCGTGGCTGCGGGGGCGCTGGCGTTGGTCGCAATCGTGGCTTTTTTGTTCGGCCCCCTTTCCGCTGTGACTCTCAAGCCGTCCAGCGGGATGTCCATCCCGACGGCAGTGTGCGTGGCATTGCTGGTCTGCGCGGCTGGCGTTGCGCGCTTCGACCGCAATCCGGTCGCCTGGCTGCTGACCCGACCAGACCGGGCGGCGTCGGTTCAATTGGCCGGCGCCGTTGCCTCTATTCCGCTCGTGATTGCGCTTTTTTATGGGCTGCTGTCGCTTCGTGACGTGAGCGAAAAGACGGCATGGGTGATATCGGTACTAATAGTCACCGTCTTGCTCGGGGTAACCGTGTTCGCTATTGCCGAACACGAGCGACGAGACAGGCTGGCAGGCGAGGCCCAAATGCGCTCGATCATCAGCAATGCGCCGAACGCGATCGTCGTGCGCAACGTGCACAACGGTTTCGAATTCGCGAACCAAGCGTTTGCTGACCTTTTTGGTCTCGCTGATCCGGACGTGATCGTGGGCGGGACGCCGGTAGAGGATCTTGCTCCACAGAATCCGGAGTTGATCCGCAAGATTCTCGACGCCGAGGCGGCCGCGTTACGGGGTGAGGTCGCGAAGTTCGAACATGAATTCGCGGTCGGCAATCAGCGGTCGACACTCGAAATCCAGTTGTTCCCCGTCGACGATGGCCGGGGAAAAATGCAGAGTGTCGGGGGGATCGGCACCGACGTCACCGAACGCGCACGAGTTGAACGCCGGTTGCGTGAACGGCTCGACTTCGAAAAGTTCCTGTCGCAGGCGATCAATGACGGTCGCCTTCTGGTGTACACCCAGCCGATCGCCGACGCCCGCACCGGGCAACTCGTGGAGGAGGAACTGCTGGTTCGGCTGAACGGACCCAGTGGCGAGCTGATCGCCCCCGGCGACTTCCTCCCGCAAGCGCGGCGGTTCGGCCTAATGCCGACCATCGACCGCTTCATGGTGGCTCGCGGCATCGAGTTGGCCCGGGCCGGCCGCCATGTGGCCGTCAACATCTCGGCGGACTCGATCGGCGATCCGGAAACCATCGACACGATCGTCGCGCAACTGCGCCAGGCGGGCGACGCCGCCACCCGGGTTTCCTTCGAGATCACCGAGACTACCGCCCTGGCGACAACGGAAATCGCGCAGCGCTTCTCCGACGACATGAGCTCGTTGGGATGCCGGTTGGCACTTGATGACTTCGGAACCGGCTACGGCACTTTCACCGAACTTCGCGGTTTGGTGTTGCACAAGTTGAAGATCGACCGGAGTTTCGTGACCGGCCTGCTCGGCAACAAACGAGACGAAACCATCGTGCGGATGATCGTCGACATCGCCACGGAATTCGGATTGCTCACCACCGCCGAGGGCGTCGAAGACGCGGAAACCCGAACACGATTGATCGAACTCGGGGTCGACCAACTCCAAGGATACCTAATCGGGGCTCCGCAACCGGCCACCACGAGCAGTGCCAGTCACACCATTCCTCAACAGCTCTTTGGGATCCAGGCGGCGGGCGAGGTCACCGACTAGGGAGGTGAGCGTGCCAAAGGGTGAAGGGCGTGCGGTGTCGGTCAACCAACCCCGCCGACCACAGTCCTCGGCCGGCGCACGGCCCCGATAGGGTGGAGCAGTTGCGAGAAACGGTTCCAACGAGCGACAGGATGCTGATGGCGGATTCGGGCAAGCCCAATATTTTGGTCCTCTGGGGGGATGACATCGGCTGGTACAACATCAGCCACAACAACCGCGGCGCGATGGGGTATCAGACCCCGAGCATCGACCGTATCGCTCGCGAGGGAATCGAATTCACCGACTTCTACGCCCAGCAGAGTTGCACTGCCGGCCGAGCAGCATTCATCACCGGACAGAACCCGCTGCGCACCGGACTGACGAAGGTCGGCATTCCAGGCGCCGACCTAGGTATGCAGGCCGAGGACCCGACCATCGCCGAACTACTCAAGCCGCACGGCTACACCACCGGCCAATTCGGCAAGAACCACCTCGGTGACAAGGACGAATTCCTCCCGAGCAACCACGGGTTCGACGAGTTCTACGGGAACCTCTATCACCTCAACGCCGAAGACGAACCCGAACACCCCGACTACCCGAAAGACCCCAGCTTTCGGGAGCGCTTCGGCCCGCGCGGAGTGATCCACTCGTTCGCCGACGGCCGCATCACCGACACGGGGCCACTGACCAAGAAACGCATGGAGACCATCGACGACGACGTCACCGACCGCGCGGAAGCCTTCATCCGCCAAGCCCACAGCGACGACAAGCCGTTCTTCGTGTGGTGGAACGCCACCCGAATGCACCTGTGGACCCGGCTCAAGGCGGAGTCGGACGGACTCAGCGGGCAGGGCTTCTACAACGACGCGATGGTTGAGCACGACGGCCACGTCGGTCAACTGCTGGACCTGCTCGACGAACTCGGCATCACCGAGAACACGATTGTCGTGTACTCCACCGACAACGGCCCGCACTACAACACTTGGCCCGACGGCGCGATCAGCCCTTGGCGCAGTGAGAAGAACTCCAATTGGGAAGGCGCCTACCGGGTACCTTGCTTTGCCCGGTGGCCGCAACGATTCGCGGCCGGCACCACCCTCAACGGCATCATGACCCACCAGGAATGGCTGGCCACATTCCTGGCGGCGGTCGGCGAGCCCGATATCACCGACAAGCTACGCGCTGGGCACAGCTGCGGAGACAAGACATTTCGGGTCTATATCGACGGCTACAACGCGCTGCCATACCTGTCCGGTGAGACCGACCAGTCGCCACGGGACTGGTTCTTCTACACCAGCGACGACGGTCAGGTCACCGCTATCCGCATCGGCGACTGGAAGATCGTGTTCTGCGAGCAGCGAGCCAAGACGATGCAGCTGTGGGCCGAACCGTTTGTTCCGTTACGCATCCCCAAGATCTTCAACCTGCGCCGCGATCCCTTCGAACGCGCCGACGAGAACTCCAACGGCTACTGGAACTGGGTGCTCGAGCACATTTTCGTCCTCTATCCGGCCCAAGCGCTGGCCGCCCAACAGCTACAAACCCTGGCCGAATTTCCACCCCGGCAAAAACCTGCCGCGTTCAACCTCGACCGTGTCCTCGATCAGATGACAGAAGCGACGGGCGGCGGCCTGCACTAGCGCCGATCCGGGCCAGAGCCCACGACTACCTGGTACCGACAGTAGCGACCCGTCGTGACCGTCTGGTGCAGGTAAGTTCCGAGCTCGGCGTCGGTCGCGGCGATCTTCTCGATAGCGTCGCGGATGCGCGCGGACACCGCCTTGCGTGCCCGCTCCACGTCGTCGCCCAGCCGGCGGGTGCGGTTCCCGAGTCCGGATGCAGCACGGAGTTGGTCGATGATGGCCGCCCGCTCGTCGTCGAGGCGATGCGACACCGTGGCATCGCCGCGCGCGTCAGCATCGTCGAGGGCGACCTCGATCTCCCCCAGTCGGTCGCGGTAGGCGGCAATCGCGTGTGCGTCGAGGACATCGGCACCGGTGCTCCTCTTCCAGCCGGGGCCTCCGTCCATCAACTCGACGACGTCGACGTCGGCCCCCGGCGAACCGACCAGGGTGGCCAGGTCGGCGATCCCCTTCGTGTTCCGCATTGTGACCACGCGGCGGCCGAAGTGAATGGCCCAGCTGGTGCCGGTGCGGCGAAACTGCGGGCGGAGGGCCGGCTGCTCGTGGATGTCGTCGCCGGGCGGCTCGATCTCGCGTACCGCTACCGGGTCAGCGATGCCGTTGAGCCGGTGTGAGCCTGCGTCGATCATGCGATACCCCCGGCCGGCGGAAAGCTCGGCGGTGGTGGCCGAGACGAGGACGCCGTCTGCGGACGCAAGATCGCAGAGCTGGGAAGCGATGAGGACCGTCCGTCCTGAGATGCCGGGACCACGCAACTCCACTTCGCCGGTGTGCACTCCGCTGCGGAGTCCGAAGCCGAGCTGGCGAGCTGCTCGCCGAATGGTTGAGGCGAACGCTATGGCCTCGCCGGGCAGAGCGAATGTGAGCAGCGCCCCGTCCCCGGTGGCCCTGACCGCCGTCGCACCGGTGGCGTCGGCTTCCAGTGCGACCCGATCGTGGAACGCTTCGAAGCGCTGATGCCAGAGCGCATCTCCGAGCTGGGTTATCAGCCGCGAGCACTCGACGATCTTGACGACCACGACCGTGGCGAGGCTACGCGCCGGTGCATGCACCGCAGCGCCTTCGAGCAGGAACGACTCAATCATCGCGACCAGATCAACCGCACGCTCGGCCCACGGTAGGTGAGCCCGGCCCTCGAGCAATCGGAACTCGGCGTCGCCGAGCTCCTCGGCGAGTCGCCGTCCGGAATCGGCGGCGACGACGTGATCGCCGGCGCGATGCAGGACGAGCGCGGGCTGGCTGACCTGCGAGGCGACGGGAGTGACGTCCATGTCAAAGGTGAGCTGCAGCAGATCGGCCGCGACCTGGGCGGTGGCTGTGTGGCGCTGCGCTGATGCGAACCGTCTTGCGGTGACGCCGTCGGAATCGGGCAAGAACACCGAAGTCAGAGCCTTGCTGCCGAGCCCCCAATTGACGGCGACGAGATCGCGAACGACGCCCCGTGTGCCCTCGTCCGAGATCGTGCCGCCGTCCAGGTAGCTGCCGATGAACACCAGGCGCCGGACCAGGTCCGGCCGGTCGGCGGCCAGCTGCACGCAGGGCGGACCGCCACAGGAGATTCCCAGCAGGTCAACCGATTCGAACCTCGACGCCAGCACGACTGCTTCGAGGTGGCTGGTCTCGGTACGCAGGTCATAGTCTCGGTCGTCGCGGCTGCTCATCCCGACTCCAGGCCGGTCATAGCGGATCACCGTGTGGTTTTCGGCCAGCGCGAGCACGAACTCGCGCAGCTCCTGGTTCTGCCAGTCCAGCTCGAGGTGGCTCGTCCACCAGGCTGCCAGCACCAGAGCGGGCCCGCTCCCCACCGTGGCGTAGGCAATCTCCTCGCCGGCGGGACCACTGCACCGAGCAACCAACTGGTCCATGCGATCACGATAGGCCCACCTTGATCGCACCAGGTCGACGAACGGGCCGAGCGAGTCGACCCCTCCTTCACGATGGCTTGTGTGCGACGACATGGACCAGCTCATTGGACAGCCGGTAGGTGCCGTCGTCGTGCCGGTGCGGTGAAATGGCTTCCAGCACCTGCCGCCGGAGTATGCGTTCCCCGGTGTGCCGGATCGACGGCAGCACCAGGCCCGGTGAACGAAGAGCCCTCCAGGCGATGTCGTCGTCTCCGAATTCGAGGATCGCCTGCGTGCTCCCGAACGTGATGTCCTCGAAGCCCGCGTCCGCGAGCATCGACTCGGCGACGCCCGGAACATTGATGGT
Organism: Mycobacterium sp.; assembly: GCF_049608025.1. Taxonomy (GTDB): domain Bacteria; phylum Actinomycetota; class Actinomycetes; order Mycobacteriales; family Mycobacteriaceae; genus Mycobacterium. The sequence goes on from NZ_JBMYXC010000040.1 coordinate 23,927, forward strand.
GGCCAGCGAGACGATCTCCTCACTCACACCGGGGCCGGCGGCGCCCACGGTCATGAAGTAGCTCAGCAGATCGAGCCTCTCTGGAGCACCCCAGTAGGTCAGGCCGATCCGACCGCCGGGCCGACACACCCTGGCCATCTCGGCCAACGCGGCCTCGCATCCGCCCCAGATGCCGTTGAAGGACGCCACAACGTCGAAAGATGAGTCTTCCCAGGGGAGGTCGAACATGTCGCCCTGCACGAGATCGGCACCAACAGCTCGGCGGGCCGCGATCTCCAGCAGTCCGGCCGAGGCATCTAGTCCAGCGACGGAGGCACCGAGCCGGGATGCCCGGCCGAGGCTGTTCCCAGCACCACAGGCGACGTCGAGCAACCGGGTCTGCGAATTCACACCGACGAGATCGAACACAGCCTCGATCGCATCGCGTGCGTAGGGCTCGAAGAGATAGGCCCAGTCCGACGCCGCGTGTGACCAAGCCTGACCAGCGATCTGCCAGTCCGCGCCGCCGCCGGTATCGGCGCCGGGCGTGTCAGCGTCGCGGCATGGGGTCGATTCGCGGCTGGAGGTTGATTCCTGGCTGGAGGTTGATTCCTGGCTGGAGGTTGTGGTGGACATGGTTTCTCCTCGTGCAATGGTTGGGTTCGTCATGACAAGGGCGCTAGAGCTGACGCCAGAATTGCCAGAGTCGCTTCTGGCTCGACCACCGACTTGATTATTGGTCGACCACTACGTTGAAGACATGACCCAGACTGTGCGCGGTGTGATCTCTCGGACGAAGGCGCAACCCGTCGAGTTGGTGGACATCGTCATCCCCGACCCGGGACCGGCCGAAGTCGTCGTAGACATCCTCGCCTGCGGCGTGTGCCACACCGACCTGACCTATCGCGAAGGCGGTATCAACGACGAATTCCCCTTCCTGCTCGGCCATGAGGCCGCGGGCACCGTCGAGTCGGTCGGCGCCGGCGTGACGAGCGTCGAGCCCGGCGACTTTGTGATACTCAACTGGCGCGCGGTGTGCGGTCAGTGCCGCGCATGCAAGCGCGGACGGCCCGGGTACTGCTTCGACACGTTCAACGCATCGGGGGCGATGACCCTCATCGACGGCACGCCCCTGACGCCCGCACTGGGCATCGGGGCCTTCGCCGACAAGACGCTGGTGCACGAGGGCCAGTGCACAAAGGTCGATTCGGGGGCCGATCCCGCGGCGGCCGGACTGCTCGGTTGCGGGGTGATGGCAGGCCTGGGGGCGGCGATCAACACCGGCGCGGTCAACCGCGATGACACCGTCGCGGTGATCGGCTGCGGCGGCGTCGGCGATGCGGCGATCGCCGGCGCCCGACTGGTCGGCGCCAAACGCATCATCGCTGTCGATACCGACAACCGGAAGCTGCACTTGGCGCGGGAGTTCGGTGCGACCCACACCGTCAATGCCGTCGAGTTGGACGTGGTCAAGACCATTCAGGACCTCAGCGACGGCTATGGCGCCGACGTCGTCATCGACGCGGTCGGTCGGCCCGAGACATGGAAGCAGGCGTTCTACGCCAGAGATCTGGCAGGAACCGTGGTCCTGGTCGGGGTGCCGACGCCGGACATGACGCTGGAGATGCCGCTGGTCGACTTCTTCGCCCGCGGTGGATCTTTGAAGTCTTCGTGGTACGGCGACTGCTTGCCCGAGCGCGACTTTCCCACTCTGATCAGCCTGTATCTGCAGGGCAGATTCCCGTTGGACAAGTTCGTCTCCGAACGCATCGGGCTGGGCGATGTCGAGGAGGCGTTCCACAAGATGCACGCCGGTGAGGTGCTGCGTTCGGTCGTGGTCTTGTGATGAGCGCTTGCGCGAAGAACGGAGGACACTGATGGCCAACATCCAGCGTCTCGTGACCAGCGGCACGTTCGAACTCGACGGCGGCAGCTGGGCCGTCGACAACAACATCTGGCTCGTCGGCGACGACCGGGAAGTAGTGGTTTTCGACGCCGCGCACACTGCCGAGCCGATCATCGAGGCTGTCGGCGGACGGCATGTGGTCGCAGTCGTGTGCACGCACGGCCACAATGATCACGTCACCGTCGCGCCCCAACTCGGCGCGGCACTCGATGCCCCGGTCTTGATGCACCCGGCCGACGATATGTTGTGGCGAACAACCCATCCCGACAGCGATTTCCGCTCCGTGTCCGATGGCGACAGATTGCAGGTCGCCGGCACAGAGCTGCGGGCCTTGCACACGCCGGGGCACTCGCCCGGCTCGGTGTGCTGGCACGCACCCGAGCTGAATGCGGTGTTCAGCGGCGACACACTGTTCCATGGCGGGCCCGGGGCCACCGGCCGCTCGTTCTCCGACTTTCCGACCATCCTGGAGTCGATCTCGGGACGGCTCGCAAATCTGCCCGCCGAGACGGTGGTCTATACCGGCCACGGTGATTCGACGACCGTCGGCGACGAGATCATCCACTACGACGAATGGGTAGCCCGGGGCCACTGACGCCCCCCGACCTTCGCGCCGAACGTGAAGCTGCCTTCACGTTCGCGGCCGAGGGTGAAAATACCTTCACGTACGCGACCAGAGGTGAAGAGGCCCGCACGTTCACCGGCCTGTCACTTCTGCGGCGCGGCCGCCGCGGGAGGACTACCGTTTGCAGTGACGGATTTGCCTGGACGTTCTCGGAGGTCGCGATGCCTGAGTCGAGCATCGTCGTGCGGCCGGAGCCGGCGGACAGCGGCTCGTACTCCGCTGCTGCACGGCTGCAGGCGGCTGGGCTCGAGTCGGCCATCGAGGTCTTCGGGCGGGCTGCGGCCGCGGTACCGCTGCCGACTCCCCCACAGCCGATCGTTATCGCCGACTATGGTGCGTCCAGCGGACACAACTCGCTGCTCCCGGTCGGCGCTGCGATAGCGCTGCTGCGCAAGCGAACCCGCCCCGAGCACTCCATGCTGGTCGTCCACACCGACATGCCGGACAACGATTTCACCGCACTGTTCCAGACCCTGGAGGAGGACCCCGACACCTATCTACGCAAGGACGCTGCCACGTTCGCCTCGGCGGTGGGCCGGTCCTTCTATTCGCAGATCCTGCCGTCCAACAGTGTCAACCTGGGTTGGAGTTCCTGGGCGATTCAATGGGTGAGTCGGGTTCCCGCTGTCATCGACGACCACCTCCAGGTGGCCTATTCCGAGGACGAATCCGTGCGTGCCGCCTACGCCAGGCAGGCCGCGCGCGACTGGCATGAATTCGTCGCCTACCGCGGCCGCGAGCTGTGCCCCGGCGGCCGCCTGGTCGTGACGACGATGGCGATCGGCGACGACGGTGAATCCGGCTACCGCCCGCTGCTGGCGGCGATGCTGGATGGGCTTGACGAGTTGGCGACCGACGGGTTGCTCACCGCCGAGGAGGTATCCCGGATGTGCATTCCCACCGTCGGGCGCCGCGCGGCTGACTTCATCGCGCCGTTCGCGCCATCGGGACGCTTCGAACGACTGGAGATCGAACATCTCGAAATCTTCGACGCCGACGACCGGTTCTGGGACCGCTACCAGATCGACAGTGACCCAGTTGCTTTCGGTGCGCGATGGGCTGACTTCGCCCGGGCCTCGGTGTTCCCGGCGTTGTCGAACGCGCTCACCGACGAAGCTGCAGATCCGCGGGTATCGGAGCTGTTCGATCGGCTCGAAAAAGGTGTCGCCGAGCGCCTGGCGGCCGCACCGGAGCCGATGCAGATCCCGATGGCGCATGTCGTCTTGGTGAAACACCTTTAGAGAGCCGCTGACCCGGGCTGCCGAAGCGGCCCCGATCAGTCGTCGTCGTTTGCCAAGCGGACGATTCCCACCTCGCCATCGAGCAAGACGCGGTCGCCCGTTTGGAACACCCGGGTTCCGACGCGAGTGTTCACGATTGCGGGAAGCCCGTATTCGCGGGCAACCACCGCGCCGTGGGAGACCGCACTCCCGATATCGGTGACCAGGCCCGAAATGAGGCTGAAGTAGGGGGTCCAACCGACGTCGGTAATCGGTGCGATAAGAATCTCACCACGCTCGAGTTGCTCGGCATCTTCGAGGCTGCGTACGACGCGCGCCACCCCGACGACGCGCCCACGACTTACCGAGGCTCCGCGAACCAGTCCATCGGAGTCGGCGGCATCGCGGTCGAGGTCGAGGTCGATTCTGGGTGGTTCGCCCTCGAAGACGTCGGGAAAATCGTAGTTCAGTTGTTGCGCAAATGCTTCGCGGCGTGCCAGGGCTGTCGCCGCGAGTCCCGTTTCTGCGTTCCGAGCGAGCCGTCCCAGCTCCTCGTGGGTGAGGAAGAAGACCGCGTCACGATCCGGGAGACGTCCTTCTGTCACAAGGATTTCCGCCAGGTTGCGGTACGCCGCCTTGAAGCGCGTCACAACGGTGACGAGTCCGGACTTGGTCTCTTCGCGGGAGCGGACCGCCTGGCGCGCCATCCGAGCCAGCAGCGCGACCGACCGACCGACCTTCGGGGCCGGAGTATGGTCGGGGCGGTTGAGCGCAGCGCGTCCCGATCCGCTCTGGCGCAGCGGAACTTGCAGCGACCTGATCAGCGGCAGGGGGTCTTCTCGCCATTCGGGCTGACGTAACTCGAGTTCCTTGATCGCGCGGTGCCCGTGCCGGACCAGAAAACGCTCGAATTCCTGGCGTGCCTCACCCGCTGAGCGAGACTGGATCCAGTTCAGCGCCTCTTCCGGCTGCGCATAGGTGAAAGACGCGTCGGCATCGGGATGGGCGGCGATACATTCCTGAATGCGCTCGGCGCCGGCGATGATGTCGGCGCTTTCGACATCATCGGCTCCGGCCAGCAGCGCCGCTGCGGTGGCGTGGTCCTGCTCGGATACTTCGCGGCTCCCGGCGATCACGCCGAGCAGGGTTGGCGTGAGGACACCCGAACCGGCCGAGGAAATCAGGTGGTAGTGCATGGCGTCGTAGATGAACTGAAAGCGGCGATCGATCTCCAGCCAGGCCGCCGCGGCAGTCTCAGACGCAGGGAACCGCAACTCCGAAACCAGGCGACGCATGTCGCGACGCGCCCTGGGCTGACCGAAGAGGTAGCCGAGGTAGCGCATCCCGTTGGCGATGCGGCGCGGGCGCGACGGCGGGTCGCTGCCGCGGATGGTGAACTCGTTGATGGGGCGCCCGCAGACCGAGAGCGCCAACTGCTCGGCGCTGGAGCCCAGCGCATGGGTCGCCGTGTCGCTCATAGTGCTCAGATTGAGAAAGAGATGCCCCGAATTCATGATGAGGAAGCGCATACTCGGCAGCACCGCATCTTGAATGCCCACCTTTACATGCATCATCTGCATACCGACATCGATGCTGCGCGCGGTGAAGGAGTAGGACAGCGGGGTGCAAGCGCCGGGGAACATCTCGCCGACGTTGCAGCGGGTGTAGACGTGGGTCGGGTCGACGATCGGTGTGTCGAGTTCATTGGGGTCCGGCGGAAGATGGGTGATGGGCCGAGCCTGCAGCCAGTAGATTTCATCCTGCGCGTCGACGGCCCACTCGAGGTCAAGGGGGCAGCCTTGGGCCGCTTCGGCCGACAGCGCCCCGGCCAACAGACCGCGCCGCACAGCTTCGCTGAGAATCGTTGTTTCGCCCTCGAGTTCAGCCTCGCGGGTGATCCCACTTCGATCAAGCAGATAGTGGTCCGGCGAGGCGTGCCCGCCGACGAGCGCCTCACCTAGGCCCTCCACCGCGTCGATCACGATGCGGTCGCGACGTCCGGTGACCGGGTCGGCGGTGAACAGCACCCCTGCGCTCACCGCAGGGGCCATGTTCTGAACCACTACGGACATGGCGTGTTTGACGTCGTCGCCCGCACTCTGCTGCCGGTACAGCGCGGCCCGACTATTGTCCAACGATGCCAGGCATACATTGATGGCCGCGCGCAGGGCCTCGATTCCGGTGACGTTCAGGATCGTCTCGTATTGACCGGCGAAGCTGGCGTCTGCCGAGTCTTCGCCCAACGCAGAAGATCGCACCGCAACCGCCTCCCCGCCGAGTTCTGCGTAGCGGGCCCCGAGGTCTTCGGGCAACTGCCCGGGAGTCGCGCCGACCACCACAAAGGCCTTGGGAACCCGCAGTCCGAGGCCTACTAGTCTGGCCAGGCCTTCGGCCTTGCCGCCCACGGGCGCATCGCCGAGCGCGTCGAGTTTCAGAATGGTCGGCTTCATCAACCTATTGCTCGTCCTTCTGCCGTGGGCAACGTCGTTGGGCCGCCGGGTAAAGACATCCGGCGCAAGGGATCCCGTTCAATGTGAACGCCACGGCGCTACCGGCCGAGACGAACTGTCCTCTCAACTGCCGGACACTTCTCTGGCGTTATAACCGTCAGCCCCAGTGACCCTCAGCGTAAGGAGTGTTCCAGCAGTGCGTGAGCCTGCCGTTCTCCACGGTGAAGACCTCAATTCCGCACATTTTTGCGTCGCCATGTTTCGTCATCGTCATGTTCCACACGGAGGTGACGGTGGTGTCATCCGCGTGAGTGATGACCCGGGAGATCTGGACGCCCAACTGCTCGATGCCCACTCGGACCCGCTCGATCTGCTCGTCGTGGCTCAACCGCGTGACACTTCCCGGGTCATGGCGGGTGATCGGGTCGCTGCACAGCTCACGAATCAACTCGAGCTTCCCGTGGTTGTTGACCTCGTCCCAATAGCGCTCCAGAAGCACCTGGGCGGCCGGCTTAGGCATCGCGGCCCTCCCCCTTCTCCGCGAACCCGGGGTCGCGAGTAAACATGATTGACATATAAAAATATACTAAGGTATATTTTTCCGGCGGGCGAATCGCTGGGATTCATTGGTTCACTGATTCATTGGGGACGGAAATGGCTTCTCTGGAGACGCAGCCGGCCGGATCGACGCGTCGGGAGCGGCGGCGCCTTGAGGTCTCCGGTCGCGTTCTGGATGCAGCCGAATCTCTGTTCGTCGCCAAGGGATTCGACGAGACGTCCGTGGCGGAAATCTGCGAAGCCGCCGACGTGGCATACGGCACTTTTTTCAACCACTTCCCGGCCAAGTCGGATTTGTTGCTCGCTCTGGGCGCGCGCGCGTTGTCAGACATTTCCGGGCAACTGGCTGCCTTGTCCCGTCGCCCGGTCCCAATCGGCGACGCTGTGAGGGATCTTTTCGAGGGATTCGCGGAGCGCCTGCAATCGGTGTCGCCGGGCGAGCGTGCACTTGCCGCGCGGGTCCAATCGCTCGCGTTTACCGAAGTCCACGAAGATCGCGACCACGGGTTTCATGCCGCCTTCGTCGCCTTCATCCACGAATCGGTGGCCACCGACCGGGT
>NZ_JBMYXC010000041.1:0-4940 GCF_049608025.1 Mycobacterium sp.
GTTGGTGCTGGTCTGGCAGAGTCACGACGCTGACCACGGTGATCCTCTGTCACCGCGTCCTAGGCTCCAGCGGCCGGCGCGTCGGCGGCCCCGAGGCTGAATCCGCTCTGCCCCAACTCAACCACTTCTGAGGGAGCGTCGGTGACCACGCACATCGAGGCGGCCGATCCGGCTCGGCTTACCGAACTCGCCGAGGTCGCGGCACGCACGTTTCCGTTAGCCTGCCCCCCGTCGGCCCACCCGCGGGATGTCGCGGACTTCGTTGCCGCGAATCTGTCATCCTCGCGGTTCTGCGACTACGTGAAAGACCCCGACCGCAGCGTGCTCGCGGCGGTCGAGGATGGGCGAATCATCGGCTACGCCATGATCATTCGGGGTGTTCCCGATGTCGACGTCGCGCGCGCCGTGGTTATTCGCCCGGCCGTGGAGCTATCGAAGATGTACGTGCTGCCCGAAGCCCACGGTGGCGGGGCTTCCGCGGCGTTGATGTCGGCCGCGCTGCGCCACGCCACCAAGCTGGAGGCAGCCTGCGTATGGCTGGGGGTCAACCAGCAGAACCTGCGCGCACAGCGCTTCTACGCCAAACACGGCTTCACCATCACCGGCACCAAGACCTTCCGGATAGGCACCCACCTCGAGCACGACTACGTGCTAGTGCGCCCGGCCTGACCGGCGGCGGTCAACGCCAGTAGCCGCGAGGTCGCCCGCAGGTATTTCTTGCGGAAACCGCCGGCCAGCATCTCATCGCTGAAGATGGTGTCCAGCGGGGCCCCCGAGGCCACTACCGGGATACCGGCGTCGTAGAGCCGGTCGGTCAGCGAAACCAACCGCAGCGCCACCGCCTGGTCGTCGATGGGGCGAACCGCAGTGAGGAACACCTCGGCAACCCCTTCGATCAATGTCAGATAGCGAGACGGATGCATGGTCGCCAGGTGCGCGCACAACGCGTCGAAGTCGTCCAGCGTCGCGCCCGGAACAGCAGCGGCGCGTTCAGCGACTTCGGCATCGCTCGGCGGCGTCGGCGCGGGCGGCAGGTCACGGTGACGGTAATCGGGTCCCTCAATCCGCACCGTGGTGAACATCGCGGCCAATGTGTGGATCTCGCGGAGGAAGTCCTGTGCGGCGAAGCGACCTTCACCCAGTTGCTCAGGCAGCGTGTTGGACGTGGCGGCGACCGAGACCCCGCGCTCGACCAACTGTGACAGCAGCCGCGAGATCAGGGTCGTGTTACCGGGGTCATCGAGTTCGAACTCGTCGATGCAGACCAGAACGTAGTCCGAGAGCAGTTCGATGCACTCGACGAACCCGAACACTCCCGCCAGTTGGGTGAGCTCGCCGAAGGTGGCGAACGCCCTTTTGAGCTCGGGGGTTTCCTGAACCGCGTAATACGACGACGCCAGCAGATGTGTCTTGCCGACACCGAATCCGCCATCGAGGTACACGCCCACACCCGGCAGCACCTGGCGCTTGCCGAACAGCTTCTTCTTGCCCGCCCGCCGCTGCACCGCCTGCTCGCAGAATCCCCGGCAAAGGGCTACCGCCTCGGCCTGCGACGGGTGGCCCGGATCGGGCTTGTAGGTGTCGAAGCTGACCGCCGCGAAGGTCGGTGGCGGGATCAGCTGAGCGATCAGTCGCTCGGGCGTGACGCTGGGATGACGATCGACCAGATGCCCGACAGGCCTGAAGCCTGCTGAAGACAAGGCTGCACGATCATCCATCGGGTGAGCTCGAAATCGACGCAAAAGTTCGGAATTCTGCTTGTTCAGGGCCATCGCGCGTGCCGGCAATCCGGCGCCAACGCGTAAAAGCCAACCCGCCAACGGCCGACGCGAACGTAGCCTCAAAACCGTCGGCGCCGATGACCGGATTACGAACATTTTCACCGCCGACGAACAGTGGGGAGATCGTCAAACATAACTCGTCGATCAGATTCTCAACTGCCAGCCCATTGATTACCGTTGGGCCGCCCTCGCACAGCACATGCATGGCTCCCATCGAGTGGAGTAGTTCAATCGCCGAGCCGAAGCCACCATTGAGCCCGCGGGCATCGATGACTCGGCATCGGCGAGTCCCGATCGACTCTGCCCGCTGCTTGCACTGCTGCAGCTCGTCATCCGACGCCGCCGTCACGAGAACGAGAGTAGGCAACGGCGTCTTTTCGAAGAACAAGCTGTCAGCCGGCAATACGCCGTTGCGGCTCAGTACAGCCAATGTCGGATAGGGCGCCTTTCCGTTCGACACTCGTCGGGTGACTGTCTCCTGACCTACGAAGATGCCCGTGTACTTCTCCCTAACCGCTGTCGTAGAGCCGACCAGCACTACATCGGCGCCCGCCCGCAGATGATGAAGGAGTTTGAAGTCGAGATCGCTGGACAATTTCCCCGACGAACCACCGAGCGACTGCGATCCGTCGAGCGAGGTCACCATATTGGCTCGCGTATGTGGCTGGTCCGAGGACGGCCAGCGATAACTCGCCAACAATTCCCTCTCATTCACCGGCTTGTGCCAATCGGTCTAGGAACAACCGAACCGCCGTGTGCTCGGTGGGCTCAATCATGGGGTCGGCGTAGCTGCGGTTGGCTGGGTGCTGCGCGAGATCTTCGCGCGCGCAATGCAACAAAGCAGCCACCGTGCCAGACGACATCTGTATCGGCGATTTCTCGGTGAATACCAATGGGGCCGGAATCCCCAACCTTTCGGCAGTGAACCTCAGCAGAAACTTGTCGTACAGCTTCCCATCTGGACCCTGACGCCAGAGCAGCGACGGATGAATGGACTGCGCAAACTCCCAAAACGATCGGGTCTGAAAAATCCGTACGAACCTGTTGGCAGCTTGACCAAGCAGGCGTTCATCATAGTCCGGCACCAAACGGTCGCGGATGAACTGCCTGCGGACACCCGTCAGGATACGATTGCGGAGTTCATGGACCGCCTCGGGAGATGTCGGCGACGCGGCGAGCCGATATCCGCCGAGGAACAACGCATCCGCACCCGAACCGGCGAGCGCCGGTCCCGCTGCCCCCATTTGATCCAGCATTCGCATGGCACTCAGAAGGGGGATCGCCGAAGTGACTTCCCACATCTCGGATACGCCCAGCCGCCGCACGGATTCCTTCGCAGTGGCCAGTACCTCCTCCGGCAACATTCGAACGAGCTTGTGGCCAATACCCAAGTGGGCCGCCACGACTGACGCTCGCTCGTCGTCGGACGCGATTCTTGCCCCGCCAGGCCCGGCCGTCACGACGGTCACTGCCGACGGTCCAAACCCCACTCTCACAGCGCACGCGGCCACCAGAATCGAATCGACCCCGCCTGACAACATCAGCCCAAGCGGAGCGTCACCTCCGACGGAGTGCACCAAGCGGATGCGGCGCTCTATCAGTTGAATGAGGACGTCCGAGGCCAAGACCATATCGGACAGCGGTTCGTCAACCGACGCTCGAAGATCGCTCCCGAGTTCATCGGCCACGTACTGAATCGGATCGCCTGTCTCCTCGAGTCGTAGGATCTCGCGAACATCAGCCACTGTCGACCTACTTCGCACGGCGGGGCGAAGCGGGCGGCCGAACGATCCAACGCAGGACGGCGAAAAAGCCCAATGCCACCAACCCGCCGGCTAGGACTACGAGTATTCGCCCCGGCCATGGCACCCCCGATGCGCCAGCACTGGCCACTACCGTCGCGATCACCGCAATGATGGCAGTGAAAATGCCAAGAATCTCTACCACCTTAAACATTGAATCGGAGAGCTCACTTCGGGTTGCGGCCACAATGGAGTCAATCTGCACTTTGAGTGCGGTGCTCGCATCATGGACCTGATCAGCGATGGCCTTCTCGAGCCGCTCGCTGGCGTCCTTCTGGATGGCTATCGTCACCCTCTCCAGCTTAAAATCGCCATGCATCTCAGCCTCGTTGGGCGGCAATATCGCCGTAGCCCGGTTTATCGCGGTGACCGCTTCATCGTAGAGGCCCAGTCGTCGGTACGCAGCGGCTTGGCGCATCAACGTGACCGGGTCGTACGGGTTGCTCTGGATGAGCCGATCGGCAATTCGGATCATCAGATTCGCTTCATCGGACCCACTCGTGAACCACAGCCCGTGCAGCAGTAACGATAGAATCTTCTCCGATTCGGTCCTGCTTAGCAGACCCTCAATCGCCGCGCGGTCAATCTGCTTGCCGCTCCCCATACGGCTGAACTGCAACATCGCTGCGAAGTACAGTGAAGTTCCTGTCACCGAGCGGCCAGCCGCCGACAGCAATTGCTCGATGAGCTCGAAATTGAAGTCATACCGAGCTGATTGCAGAAGAACGCATATCTCGGTTCGGAACAGCACCGGCTCGCTATCCATGTGCTGCATGACATTGGGCATCCGTAGAACGCTCAATACCGAACACCGTGATTGGCGCAGTGCCCAGGTGATGTCTGACGACGCGATGAGAAAGCGATCCTCACGATCGATCAGAGTTGCCAACCATGCCGTGATTTCGTCCATCCACGTCGCGTCCTTGGCCGCCGTCGCCCGGCCTACGAAATACTTGGAGACGAGCCGCGATGCGATGTGATGGAGAGATTCGTCGGAGCGAATCACTTCGCTGAGCGCCGCGAGATCAGCAGACTCGATGCGGAGCACCAACTGCTCCAGCAATCGTTCAGTATCGGTTGGACTGTGCAGGTTCCACGCTGCAGAGAGTTCAGCCACGAGGTCTAACGGCCGGCTGCCCACAAATCCACAGTATCGTCCCTCTCCGGCCCTCCTCGTCGGCAATACCGGAAACAGTTAAGACCAAGCCCGCCTTCGGGGACTGTCGATGGACGGGGGATCAACCAGCGATCGCTAGTGTGGACACCATGCGTCGGCTTCGTCAGGTGCTCCCGTTGATCTGCCTGTCCGTCGTGGTCTCAGTCGCGTTGGTGGGCTGCTCGCCGGGCCTGGCCGCAA
>NZ_JBMYXC010000041.1:4948-30454 GCF_049608025.1 Mycobacterium sp.
GCCTGTCCGTCGTGGTCTCAGTCGCGTTGGTGGGCTGCTCGCCGGGCCTGGCCGCAAACCCGCGCTACGCCACCAATTCCGGGGCGGGGCCTCAAGGCGAGGCCGAAACCATCGAGGCGCCGGACGGAGCGCCCGGAATCGAGGCCCCGAAGAACGAGCTGGCCTGGCGGGACTGCACCTCGCGGATGTTCAGCGCTGCCCGGGTCGAACGAGTCTCGGGCGTGTCACTGGACTGTGCCGACTTCGACGCCGACCTCGATCCGATCAACGGTGCCAGCGGGACCGTGAGCATCGGGGTGGTGCGGGCGAGATCCGCCCAGACACCCGGTGACGCCGGGCCGCTGGTGATGACGACCGGGACAGATCTGCCGTCGTCGGTTCAGCTACCGGTCTGGCTGTCGCGGGCCGGCACCGACGTGCTCGCCCAACACCCCGTCGTATCGGTAGACCGCCGCGGAATCGGAATGTCCAGTCCGCTGGACTGCCGTGACCTGTTCGACCGCCGGGAGATGATCGAGCAGGCCCAGTTCCTGGCAGGTGACGACCCCGTCGCCAACCTGCGCGCGGTGACGATGACGGCCACGACGAGCTGCACCGACGCCATCGCCCCCGGGGACTCGGCCTACGACAACGCGCACGCCGCCGAAGACATCGAGCGCCTCCGCACCACCTGGGATGTGCCCGCCCTGGCGCTGCTCGGCGTCGGCAACGGCGCGCAGGTTGCGCTGGCCTACGCCGGGTCCCACCCGAGCAAGGTAGCCAGGCTCATCCTCGACTCTCCCCTGCCGTTGGGCATTTCCGCCGAGGCCGCCACCGAACAGCGCGTCCAGGGCGAGCAGGCCGCCCTCGACGCGTGGGCCACCCAGTGTGTGGCGACGAACTGTGCCCTGGGCCCCGACCCCAAGGGCGCGGTTGACGCGTTACTGGACTCGGCGCGGGCAGGCGATGGACCAAACGGCGCCTCGGTTGCGGCGGTCGCCACCGCCATCTCGACCGCGCTGGCCTATCCGCAGGGCGACAGAGTGGCTGCCGGTAACGCATTGGCTCTCGCGATCGCCGATGCCCGGTCCGGCAACACCAGCCGGCTGACCAACCTGATCAACCAGGCCGAATCGCTGCGCCAGACCGACGGCCAGTTCGTCAACGCCTGCAGCGACGCGTTGAACCGGCCCACCCCCGACCGGGTTCGCGAGCTCGTCGTGGCGTGGGACAAGATCTACCCACAGTTCGGCACTGTCGGGGCCCTCGACATGGTGAAGTGCCTGAACTGGCCCAGCGGCACGGCGCCCCAGGAACCCAAGGACCTCGAGATTCCGACGCTGCTGCTCGGCGTGCAGAACGACCCCATCGTCGGCAACGAAGGCGTCGCCGCGGTCGCCGCCACCGCCATCAACGCCGGGTCGTCCAACCGGCGGGTCATGTGGCAGGGCATCGGGCACGGCGCAACCATCTACTCGCCGTGCGCCCTACCGCCGGTGATCGGTTACCTGGACTCCGGCGAGTTGCCGCCCACCGATACGTACTGCCCGGCCTGATCCAGGACGCGTCGCGCCAGCCCTTGCGGCTGTCCGGCCGCGCGTTCGGGTACGGTGCGGACGTGCGTGATCTCGTTCTGGCCCCATTTAGGCCTCGCACCTCCCCGCCCAGCACCGCGTCGGTGCTCCGATCGATCCTGTGGCCGCTGGCGATTCTGTCGATCATCCACCGCAGCTTCGTACTGGCCACCAACGGCTTCATCACCGACGACTTCGCTCCCGTCTATCGCGCGGTGGTGAATTTCAAGCTCGGGCTCGATATCTATAACGAGAACTTCGACTACGTCGACCCGCATTATTTGTACCCACCCGGCGGCACGCTGATCATGGCGCCGTTCGGCTATCTGCCGGTCGAGGCGTCGCGCTATTGGTTCATCTTCTTCAACACGCTGGCGATCGTGCTGGCCGCGTACTTCCTGTTGCGGCTGTTCAAGTTCACCCTCGCCTCGGTGGCCGCACCGGCGCTCCTGCTGGCGATGTTCTGCACCGAGAACGTCACGAACACACTGGTTTTCGGGAACATCAACGGCCCCATCCTGCTACTGGAGGTGCTGTTCTTCCGCTGGCTGCTCGACAGCCGCCGGACCGGCAACCGAAACTACGAGTGGTGGGCAGGCATCGCCCTGGGGCTGACGCTGGTGGTCAAACCGCTGCTGGCCCCGCTGCTACTGCTGCCGGTGCTCAACCGTCAATGGCGTGCGTTGGCCGCTGCCTTCGCGGTGCCGGCGGTGTTCAATGCCGCGGCCTGGCCGCTGATCAGCGACCCGATGAGCTTCATCACCCGCACCCTGCCCTACATACTCGCGACCCGCGACTATTTCAACAGCTCGATTCTGGGTAACGGCGTCTACTACGGACTGCCGATGTGGTTGATCATGCTGCTACGGGTGGTCTTCGCAGTGCTCGGCGCGGCCTCACTGTGGCTGCTGTACCGGTACTACCGCACCCGCGACCCGTTGTTCTGGATGCTGACCTCGTCGGGGGTGCTGCTGCTGACGTCATGGCTGGTGCTCTCCCTCGGGCAGGGCTACTACTCGATGATGCTGTTTCCGTTCCTGATGACGGTCGTGCTGCCGAACTCGGTGATCCGCAGCTGGGTGGCCTGGGCGGCGATCTACGGCTTCACGACGATGGACCGCTGGCTGCTCGGTCACTGGCCGACGACAGGACGCGCGCTGGAATACCTCAAGATCACCTACGGCTGGTCATTGTTGTCGATCGTGGTGTTCGTCGTGTTGTTCTTCCGATACCTCGACGCAAAGGATGACGGACGCCTCGACGACGGCATCGACCCACCGTGGGTCGAGCAACCTGCCGGCACCGGGGCCAAGACCGGTGCGACTTCGTGACACTCCCCGGCGAGTAGCCTGAGAGCCATGACAGGGACGGGTTCTGCATCCGAGTCCGGGCCGGATTCTAGGGCGGGTCCCGCGCTGGTGCTGACCGACGATCAGTGGCGCGAACGGCTCAACCAGGAGGAGTTCGCCGTGCTGCGCCGGGCCGGCACCGAGCGACCCTTCACCGGCGAGTACACCGACTCCAAGGCCGAGGGGGTCTACGTCTGCCGCGGGTGTGGCGCGGAGTTGTTCCGCAGCACTGAGAAGTTCGACTCCCATTGCGGCTGGCCGTCTTTCTTCGATCCAGCTGCCGCTGACTCAGTGCTACTGCGTGCCGACGACACATCGGGAATGCACCGCGTCGAGGTGCTGTGCGCCCATTGCCACAGCCACTTGGGACACGTTTTCTCCGGCGAGGGCTACCCGACCCCGACCGACAAGCGCTACTGCATCAACTCCATCTCGATGCGAATCGTGCCGCCAGCCCAGTAAGACTCATGAGGTCAGGCCAGGAGATAGCCCTGGTTTGGCTTCTGCGCCTCCAGCAGGTCCAGTAGGGCCGACGCGGGAAGCGGCGGGCTGTAGTAGTAACCCTGGGCGACGTCACAGCCGTACTCGAGCAATTTGGCTGCGGTCTCGGCGTTCTCGACGCCCTCAGCCACCGGGGTCACCCCCAACACGTGCGCGAGGTCGATCACCGCGCGCACAATCGCCGCCGATGTCGGCTGGGTCAAGATAGGCGCGATGAACTCCCGATCGAGCTTGACCTCGTGGACCGGGAAGTCGCGCAGGTACCACAAGGCCGAGTAACCCGTGCCGAAGTCGTCGATGGCTGTCCGTATTCGGAAGTCGCGCAGCTTCGTGAACGCGGCACGGGTACTTTCCAGGTTTTCGAGCAGCAGGTCCTCGGTGATCTCAACGGTCAGCACCTCGGGCGGCAGCCCCCGAACCTCCAGAGCCGACATGATCTGCCCGGGAAGATCCGCGTCGCTGATCGAGGGGGCGAAGAAGTTGACCGAGACGGGGACCCCAACGCCCTTGGCATGCCAGGTAGCCGCGTCGTCCAGGGCCAGGTTGAGCATCAACGACGTGACTGAGTGCATCAGACCGTGCTCGCGCACCAGCGGCAGGAACTTATCGGGACCCAGCAGTCCGTGCCGCGGGTGGGGCCAGCGGACCAACGCCTCCACCCCGACGATCCGGTCGGTGCGCACGTCGAACTTCGGTTGGTACACCGCACTGAGTCGGGCATGCTCGATCGCGTACCGCAGCTCACCCAGCAGTCGCGCCGAATCTCGAATGCCTTCGGCTTGTGGCTCCGTGGCGAGCGACGTTTCGGCACTCCCGATCCGTCGACGCCGATCCAGTTCGGGCGCGAAAGTGAACAGCTGACTGGACCGAGATCGCTTCGAGGCATACATCGCGATATCGGCCTGCCTGAGCAATTCATCGACCGTCAGAGCGCCCTCGTTGGCCGACGCAACCGCCAACCCGACGCTGGGTCGCACCAGCAGATCCTCGCCTTCGATGACGAATGGCCGATCAAAAGCCTGCACCACGCGCTGCGCGGTCACATGAGATGCCGCCGACTCGCCTTCGATCAACACCGCGAACTCATCGCCCCCCAGGCGCGCGACGGTGTCGGCGGAACGCACCGTTGCGGTCAGCCGCGCCGCCACCTCGACCAGCATGGCGTCTCCGGCCGGATGACCCAGCGTGTCGTTGATGAGCTTGAAGTCATCGAGGTCGAGTACGAGCACCGCAACGGTCAGCTCGTCGCGCTCGTGTCGCTTTATCGCCTGCGTCAGCCGGTCGGCGAAAAGTGTCCGGTTCGCCAGTCCCGTCAGCGGATCGCGCAGCGCCCGATAGGAAGCCTCGACGAGCAGGCGGCGATTCTCGTCGAGCACCAGCAGTTGTCTGACCATGACCGCGAGTAGCGTCGCGCTACCTACCAGGTACATCGCGCCCAGTCGCGGGAGCAGCACCGGAGCGCAGACCGCAACGGCGATCGCAACCGGCACGAACGGCAGCCAGATCGATGCCCGCGACGGCGCCCGTGGCGCTACTGCCACCGGCTCGTGGGTTGCTTGGCGGCTGACCAGAGCCGCGGCGCCGATCGCCAGGAAGCCCCAGCCCCAGCCGAGCGAGATGGCTTGGTAGTACCGTTCTTCCACCGCAGTCGTGTAGGCGTAGGCAATATCAGCGATCGCGATGAGCATCAATCCCGCGGTCAGCAGCGCCATCATCGTCCGGTCCTGGTCGGGGACTCGAACCAGGATGAGTAGCGCGACGGTGACCAGCGCGATTCCCGCGACGGGGTCGGCCAGCGTCAGCGCCAGCGCCAGCGGTTCCAGCGCCAGGGCGTGGTACACGGTGCCCAGCAGCGTGACCCACGTTGTCGAAAACAAGGCGCCGGCCACAATCACGCCATCGAGCAGCACCCGCAGCCGCGTGGAGCGTGGATAGTCACCCAGCAGGAATATCAGCGCGAGGCCCGCGGCGGCGGGCAGTATGGCAAAGCCGAGGTCGGCCACCGACTGGAACTGCATCGTCTCGCGGACCAGACTTCGATAAGTCCACACCAACTGTCCGACCGCAAAGCCACCGCAACCGATCGCCATGGACACCCACGCCGCACGCCGGCGGCCCCGAGTTCCCAGCGCGGCGGCCACCGCGCAGCCACCGGCGAACAGGGCGGCGAGCAGTAACACCAGATCGTTGACAACCTGGAGGGTGGACTGATCACTCCAGCTGATCAGCTGCACAACGGCGAATCCGCTACCCGCCGTGACGATGGCCGCCGCCATGGTCCGGGCATTCGGCATCATCGGATGCTAGCAAAGTTTCGGGCGCGGCATGACGCGATTCACGCGAACGTCACGTTGCGGTCGGTCGGATCGGTTACCGCAAGACAGCGACGTGCCATCTCGCCAGTCCGGCGGGCCTAACCACAGTTACAGCGCGCAGCGAGGCATTTATAGCAAATTCTCACGGCACGGTCGTGACGAGTTGTTCAACAGAAACCCGCGGTCCGGTGAAAAAGGGTGTCTCCTCACGCACGTGAAGGCGAGCATCGGTGGCCCGCAGATCACGCATCAGGTCAACGATGCGATGCAACTCGGGAGCCTCGAAGGCCAGCAGCCACTCATAGTCACCCAGCGCGAACGCCGGCACCGTATTGGCTCGGACATCCTTGTAGCCGCGTGCCGCCATTCCGTGCTCGGACAGCATGCGCCGGCGCTCTTCGTCGGGCAGCACGTACCACTCCAGCGAGCGCACGAAGGGGTAGACGCAGATGTAGGCACCGGGCGCCTCACCAGCCAGGAACGCCGGGACGTGGCTCTTGTTGAACTCGGCGGGCCGATGCAGTGCCACATTGCTCCACACCGGCGTCGAGGCGCGCCCCAGCATCGTGCTGCGGCGAAAATTCGAGTAGGTCGCCTGCAACGCCTCCACATTCTCGGCGTGGGTCCACATCATGAAATCGGCGTCGGCCCGCATCCCGGCGATGTCGTAGAGACCACGCACGGTAACCCCGTTCTCCTCCTGGACCTTGAGAAAGGCGGCGGTCTCATCGGCAACGGCGGCGCGCGCGTCATCTTCGTCGGGCAGCACCCCCGGCCGCACCGAGAACACCGAGAACATCAGGTAGCGGATGGTGGAGTTGAGAGCGTCGTAGTCAAGCTTGGCCATGCGCCCATCGTGCCACGGTCGATATCCCCCGTCGCTGCGCTCGCCCCGGCCCTATCCCCCGTCGCTGCGCTCGCCCCGGCCCTATCCCCCGTCGCTGCGCTCGCCCAGAACCGATGCCGCCGCCCGCGTCGCCGCCGCCACACACGCCGGCACCCCGATACCGTCGAGATAGGCACCCGCCACCGCCAACGTCGGCGGCAACCCGGCCCGCAGCTCGGCGACCAGGTCGCCTTGCCCGGGTCCGTATTGCGGCATCGCGTCGATCCAGCGCGCTACCTGGTAACCCACCGGTTCGACCGAGATCCCGAACAGCGTCGCGAGGTCCTCCCCCGACCAGCTCAGCAATTTCTCGTCGCTCACGCTGCGCGGGGGGCTGGATTCGTCGGAGTCGCCGAACCGCCCGAACGACAGCCGAACCATCTCGACGCTGTCACGCCTGCCCCACTTACGCGACGATAACGTTATCGCCTTGGACCGCAACCGTCCTCGGCCCGCTACCAGCACTCCGGACTGCTCAGGAAGCGGCGTCCCGCCCGGCAAACCCAGGGCAACCACCGCCGAGGAGGCCACCGGGATCTTTCGAGCCGCCGCCGCGCTGCTCGCGGCCAGATCGCCGATGAGCGACGGCAGCCGCGGCGCGGGCACCGCAAGCACCACCGCGTCGGCAGACCAACGCCCTCCCCCGGCGTCGACGAGTTCCCACCCCGCCGCGGCACGGCCGAGGCCAACAACGCCGACCCGCACCCAGCGCAGGCCTGAGCGGCGCACCAGTTCATCGACGAGCACCGTGTATCCACCCTCGACGGCGCCGAACACCGAACCCTGCTGGGGTGGCGGCAGGGCCGTGCGCACCGCCTCGGTCAGGCTGCGCGCCCCGAGGTCCAGTGCCGCCGCGACCGTGGGCGCCGCCGCCCGGATTCCGATCGTCGCTGCCGAGCCCGCGTAAACACCTGACAGAAGTGGGTCGACCGACCTGGTCACCACCTGCTCCCCGAAGCGTTCTCCCACGAGATCGGCGACCGCCGGGTCAGCCCCGGCAACCCAGCGCAGCGGCCGGCTTGGTTCGTCGAGCATCCATCGGATGGTGGCGTCGTCCACCAGACCCGAGAGCGCGTCTGGCCGTGACGGGATGCCGTTCACGGTTTCCCCGGGCAGCGGGTGGAGCCGGCCTTCGCTGTAGATCAGCGGCCGTGCCCCGCTGGTCCCAATCTGCCTGCCTGACAGTCCCAACTCGGCGAGCAGCGCGGGCACTTCCGGCCTGCGCGCCACGAAAGCTTCGGCGCCAACGTCTACGGGATGGCCGCAAATTTGCTCCGTACGCAGCAATCCGCCGAGACGCTCGGCCGGGTCCAGCATGGTGATCACTGCCTCCGGGCCGGCCGCCACCCGCAACCGGTATGCTGCGACGAGACCCGAAATGCCGCCTCCGACAACACAATACCGGGCGTTACTGACGTTGGTCACAGCTCATGCACCAGGGCCACCGCATCGGTGATCACCTTGGGGTCGGTCCCGGGCAGCACCCCATGCCCGAGGTTGAAGACGTGCCCGACAGCGCCCGCGGCGACGGCACGTCGACCGTCCTCCACGACGCCGCGTACCGCGCGCTGCACAGCCGGCCAGCCCGCAAGTAGCACCACCGGATCGAGATTCCCCTGCAGCGCGCAGCCGCGCTGCACCCGCACCGCGGCATCGGCCAGCGAGGTCCGCCAATCCACACCCACGACCGCGGGCGCGTCATGTCCGGCGACGACCTCCGACATTGCGCCGAGCAATTCGGCGGTGCCCACACCAAAGTGCGTCATCGGCACCCTGAAGTCGGCGAGCGTCTCGAATACCCTTGCGCTGTGCGGTAGTACATAGGTGCGGTAGTCGGCGAGGGAAAGCGTCCCGGCCCAGGAGTCGAACATCTGGATCGCGTCGACCCCTGCGTCGAGTTGGGTCCGCAGGAACGCGATGGTCACATCGGTCAGTGCCGTCATGAGCGCATGCCAGGTAGCTGATTCACCCAGCATCATCGCCTTGGTGTGTTCGTGATTGCGGCTGGGCCCACCCTCGACGAGATAAGAGGCCAGCGTGAAGGGAGCGCCGGCGAAGCCGATCAACGGGACCTCGCCCAGCGCGGAAGTCAGCTGGGTGATCGCCGTGGCCACCGGTAGCACCTGCTCGGGCTGCAGGGGTGCGATCGCGTGGACATCGTCGAGCGTTCGGATCGGTTGGTCTATCACCGGGCCGACGTCGGGAACGATGTCCAGTGCGATCCCCGCGGCCCGCAGCGGCACAACGATGTCAGAGAACAGGATCGCCGCGTCGACGCCGTGCCGGCGCACCGGTTGCAGCGTGATCTCGGTGATCAGGTCGGCGTCGAAACACGCCTGCATCATCGTGGTTTTGGCGCGAAGCGCCCGGTACTCCGGCAGCGACCGTCCCGCCTGCCGCATCATCCAGACCGGCACCCGGTGGGGCGTGCGGCCTGCGACAGCGGCCAGGTACGGCGATTCAGGCAGCTCGCGACGCGTGTTCATCGCCCCCCATGCTGCCATGCCGGATCACCGTGTTCGTCGCCGAGACGACGAAGGACAACGTGCAGGCAGAATCGGCGCGCCTGCGCCCAGACCTGCCCAAATGGACTAGCGTCAAACGCCGTGACCACCGCCGAACCGGCTCAATTCCGTGAAGCGGTGGCGGCCATGAATGCCACCACCGTGCGCCCGGAGATCGAGCTGGGTCCGATCCGGCCGCCGCAGCGGCTGGCCCCGTTCAGCTTTGCGCTGGGCGCCGAAGTCAAACACCCGGAGACAGCGGTCATCCCGGAGCGTTCCGAAGGTGATGCGTTCGGCCGGCTGATCCTGCTGCACGACCCTGAAGGCGCGGAGGCCTGGGACGGCACGATGCGCATGGTGGCCTACATTCAGGCCGATCTGGACTCCAGCGAAGCCGTGGACCCACTGCTTCCCGAGGTTGCCTGGAGCTGGCTGGTCGACGCGCTCGATCAGCGGTCCGAGCACGTCACAGCACTGGGCGGGACCGTAACGGCCACCACCTCGGTCCGCTACGGAGACATCTCCGGGCCGCCGCGCGCGCACCAACTCGAGCTGCGTGCCTCCTGGACGGCGACGACGCTGGAACTCGGACCACACGTCGAAGCTTTCTGCGAGGTGCTCGAACACGCCGCGGGACTACCACCCGCCGGGGTGACCGACCTGAGCCCTCGCACCCGCGCCTGAGCACATGTCCGAGCCCGAGTCAGTTGCTTCCGCCCTGGCACCGGACAAGGCCGGCGACGAACCTGACGAGTCCGAGTCTCCGGAGCCCGAGGCCACACCCCTGCTGGCTCCGCGCGACGGCGTTCCCGAGGTGTCGGTCAGTCGCTACGAAATCACCGCCGCGGCAGATCTTCTGGCCTCCGGTACCGGACCGTTTGCCGTGGACGCCGAGCGTGCATCGGGGTTCCGCTATTCCAACCGGGCCTACCTCGTGCAGATACGCCGGGCCGGCGCGGGCACCGTCCTGATCGATCCCGTCAGTCACGGCGGAGACCCCCTCCAGGTCATGGCGCCGCTGGCCCAGGTGCTGGCCACCGACGAATGGGTGTTGCACGCCGCCGATCAGGACCTGCCGTGCCTGGCCGAGATCGGTATGCGCCCGACTGCGCTCTACGACACCGAACTGGCCGGACGCCTCGCCGGCTTCGAGCGGGTCAACTTGGCCGCGATGGTGCAGCGACTGCTCGGACTGCAGTTGACCAAGGGCCACGGCGCCGCAGACTGGTCCAAGCGACCATTGCCCCCGGACTGGCTGAACTATGCCGCCCTGGACGTCGAGGTGCTCTGCGAACTGCGCGACGCCATCGCCGCGACTCTTGCCGAGCAGGGCAAAAGCGATTGGGTGCGGCAGGAATTCGAGTTCCTGCGCACCTTCGAAGCAGCCCCGACCAGGCGGGACCGTTGGCGCCGCACGTCGGGTATCCACAAGGTCCGGGATCCCCGGGCGCTGGCCGCGGTACGCGAACTGTGGACCACCCGTGACGAGATCGCCCGGCGCCGCGATATCGCGCCAGGTCGCATACTGCCCGACAGCGCGATCATCAAGGCCGCGACCGTGAACCCCGACAGTGTCCAGAAGCTCACCGAACTGCCAGTATTCGGCGGAGCCAAGCAACGCCGAAGCGCCCAGGCATGGGTGGACGCGCTGGCCCGCGCCCGTAGGACCACTGATCCACCCAGCGCTTCGGAACCGTCCAACGGCCCGCCCCCCGCCTCTCGTTGGGCGCGGCGCAAGCCGGAGGCAGCCGCGCGGCTCGAGGCGGCCAGGTCGGGACTATCCGTACTTGCACAACGGGTTTCAGTGCCCGTTGAGAACCTGCTGTCCCCTGAAACCGTGCGGCGCCTGTGCTGGGACTGGGAAGCGGTGGACGATACCGAAGCCGCCATCGAAGGTTTCCTGAGCGGTTCCACCGCGCGCCAGTGGCAGCGCGAACTCGCCCTACCGGTGCTCATCGAAGCGCTGTCAGCACCGGCCGCCGCCGACTAGACCGTCAGTCGAGTCGTTCGCTGACTTCCTGTTCGGTCACCGATGCGCCCAGCGCCGCCACCCAACCGGTGATCTGGCGAGCGAGATTGCGCTCGGTCAGCCCGATGGAGTCGAGCACCTCGCCGCGCGAGGCATGCTCGAAGAACTGCTGGGGCAGGGCCGCGTCCCGGCACGGCACATCAACCTCGGTGCGCCGCAGAGCGCCGGAGACCGCCGAACCTATCCCGCCGTGTACTCCGTTGTCCTCGACCGTCACCACCAGCTTGTGCCGGGCCGCCAGTGCCGCAATCTCATCTGGAACGGGCAGCACCCACCGCGGGTCGACCACCGTCACGCCGATGCCCTGGTTGCGTAGACGCTCAGCCGTCGCGAGCGCCATCGCCGCGAAGGGCCCGACCGCAACGACGAGAACATCCGCTGACAAGCCCCCGGCGGGAACTGCGAGCACATCAACACCACCACGACGTTCGACCGCCGGAATATCCTCGCCCACATCCCCTTTCGGGAAGCGAATAGCGGTAGGCCCGTCGTCGACATCGAGCGCCTCGCCGAGCTCCTCGCGCAACCGGGCCACATCGCGCGGCGCGGCCACCTTCATGCCGGGCACCACGCCAAGGATCGACAGGTCCCACATGCCGTTGTGGCTCGCGCCGTCGGGGCCGGTAATCCCGGAGCGGTCCAGCACCATGGTCACCGGTAGCTTGTGCAGCGCGACGTCCATCATGACCTGGTCGAACGCGCGGTTCAGGAACGTCGAGTAGACGGCGACCACCGGATGCATGCCGCCCATCGCCAAGCCGGCCGCCGACGTCATCGCGTGCTGTTCGGCAATGCCGACGTCGAAGAATCGGTCCGGGAACCGCTGCCGGAACGCACTGAGCCCTGTCGGCCCCGGCATCGCGGCGGTGATCGCCACGACATCGCGCCGCTTGGCCGCCAACCGGATCAGAGCCTCCGAGAACGTGGAGGTCCAGCCGGGTCCGGGCACCGAGGTCGCCAGGCCCGTCTCCGGATCGATGACGCCGCAGGCGTGCATTTGGTCGTCCTCGTCGTTTTCGGCCGGCGCATAGCCCATGCCCTTACGGGTGACGACGTGTACGACGACCGGAGCTTTGAAGCCGCGGGCGTGACGCAGCGCGTTCTCCACCGCGTGTTCGTCATGACCGTCGATCGGCCCGACGTACTTGAGTCCGAGATCGGTGAACATCACCTGCGGGGACAGCGCATCCTTGATGCCGGCCTTGACGCTGTGCATGCACTGGTAGCAGAACTCGCCGATCACCGGTACGCCCCGCATGGCTTTGCGGCCCTCGTCGAGCACCTTCTCGTAGCCCGGTTGCAGCCGAAGGCCGGCCAGGTGTTCGGCGAAGCCGCCGATCGTGGGCGCGTAACTGCGGCCGTTGTCGTTGACGACAATGACCACCGGCCGACCCGAGGCGGCGATATTGTTCAGCGCCTCCCAACACATGCCACCGGTGAGCGCACCGTCGCCGACCACGGCGACGACGTGCCGGTTGCGGTGTCCGCTGAGTTCGAACGCCTTGGCCAAACCGTCGGCGTAGGACAGCGAGGAACTTGCGTGACTGGACTCGACCCAGTCGTGTTCGCTCTCGTCCCGCGACGGGTAGCCGGACAGGCCGCCCTTCTTGCGCAGCGTGTCGAAGTCATGGCAGCGTCCGGTGAGCATTTTGTGCACGTAGGCCTGGTGCCCAGTGTCGAACAGGATCGGGTCGTGCGGCGAATCGAAGACGCGGTGCAGCGCCAAGGTCAACTCCACGACGCCGAGGTTGGGTCCCAGATGCCCACCTGTGGCCGCGACCTTGTGGATCAGGAAGTCGCGAATCTCGCGGGCGAGTTCGTCCAGTTCCGCCTGCGTCAGGTGCTGCAGATCAGCGGGACCGCGGATCTGTTCGAGCATGCGATCAGTCTACGCACCGCCGCCGCCGTCAGTCCCGTCCAGTCTCGTAGACATCGGGCACTCCATCGTGGTTGGCATCGGCAGTCTCTTGGATATGAATCCGCCGGTAGGCGGCATTTCTACTGCGCAGCAGAAGAGACGCCAACAGTGCGGCCAACAGTGACCCGGCCAGCACACCAACCTTCACCAATTCGTCACGATTGGTGCCCAGTCCGTAGGCCAGATCGCCGATCAGCAGCGACACGGTGAAACCGATTCCGGCGAGCATCGACACCCCCAGCACGTCGATCCAGCGCAGGGAGGCATCCAGCTTTGCCCGGGTTACCGAAGCCACCACGCGGGTGGTGAGCAGAATGCCGACGGGTTTGCCCACGACCAGGCCGAGCACGATGCCGAGCGCGATCGGGTCGCTCAGCGCTGTGGTGAGACCGCTCAGGCCACCCAGGCTCACACCAGCTGCGAGAAAGGCGAATACCGGGATCGCTATCCCTGCCGACACGGGACGCGTGCGGTGCTCGAAGTATTCGGCCATGCCCACGTGTGTTTCCCGATCGGCCTGAGTATCGCGCCGAGTCGCTGAACGGCGCACCGGGACCGCAAAGCCCAACAGCACCCCGGCCACCGTCGCGTGTACCCCTGACTCATGCACCAGGACCCAGGTGGCCAGCGCGAGTGGGATCAACACCCACCAGGCCTGCACACCGCGTTGCACGCACACCGTGAACAGCGCCAGCGGTACCAGCGCCAATGCCAGCGCGCCTATGTTGATTTCGTCGGTGTAGAACACCGCGATGACGGTGATCGCCAACAGATCATCCACGACTGCGAGGGTCAGCAGGAACGTGCGCAAAGCGGCAGGCAGATGCGTGGAGATGACTGCGAGCACGGCCACCGCGAACGCGATATCGGTCGCAGTCGGAATGGCCCAGCCGCGCAGCGCACCGTCACCGGTACGGAAATTCACCAGGACGAAGATCGCCGCCGGCACCACCATGCCGCCGACCGCGGCGGCGATCGGGATCGCGGCACGACTGGGGTCGCGCAGATCACCGGCGACGAACTCACGTTTGAGTTCCAGCCCCACCACGAGGAAGAAGATCGCCAGTAACCCGTCGGCGGCCCACGCACCCAGGGACAGGTTCAGGTACAGGCCGAACGGCTCACCGCCGATCTTGAGATCCCGCAGTGCGAAATAGGCTGGCGCCCACGGCGAGTTGGCCCAGATCAGTGCGGCGCCGGCGGCGACGAGCAGGATCACCCCGCCGACGGTCTCCTTGCGCAGAATCTCGGTGATCCTGCGGGTTTCCGACCACGACCCGCGGGTAAGAAGGGCGGTTCGTCTGCTTCTCCCGCCGGGGTTAGATTTCACAGCCTGCCTCTAGTTGTCATCGACGAATGCCCGCCGACCAGACTTCCCGGCACACCCGAACGACACTATGTCAGACGCGCGGTTTGCGCCGACTATCTGCTCAGTGCCGCGATGCATTCGACATGGTGGGTCAACGGGAACGAGTCGAACACCTCCAGCTTCTCCACGGTGTAGCCGTGGCGACGGTAAAGACCGATATCCCGCGCGAAAGATGCTGCCTCACAACCGATATGCACAACTCGAGATACCCCCGCCGCCGCCAGGAGTTCAATCACCTCACGGCCGGCCCCGGCACGGGGCGGGTCCAGCACCGCGACGTCAGCGCCACGACGCTGCCCGGCCAGCGCGCGCCGAACGGACTCGGTCAGCACCGAGACGGAGCCGAGGTCGGCCAGCGCGGCACGCGCCGACCGGGATGCGCCCCGTGAGGTGTCGACGGACAGCACCCGGCCGGTGTCGCCGACGGCTCGGGCCATCGCCGCAGCGAACACGCCGACGCCGCCATAGAGGTCCCACGCGGACATGCCCTCCTCGAGCTCGGCCCACTCGGTGACCAGCGAGCTGTACAGCGCCGGCGCGTCGCGGTGGGCCTGCCAGAACGCCGTCACGGGTACCCGCCAGCTCCGCCCGGCGACACTCTGGACTGCCTCGTAGCCACCTTCGGCTACGGTCGTCCGATTGCGGCCTCCGGCGACCACCACGTGACGATCGCCGACATCGTCGATGGCCACGTGCACATTTGAGTGCGCGGGCCATCGCCTGTCGGCGACACCGGCGAGCATCCCGGCGGGCAGCTGCGCACAATCCAGCCGGTGCACCAGCTCGGAACTGCGGTAGCGGTGAAATCCCGCGCGGCCGTCCGCAGAGGTGTCCAGCCTCACTCGGGTGCGCCAGCCGGTGGAACCCAGGACGCCCACGGGCTCAGCGGCAGCGTCCTGCTCATCGCGCCACTGGTATCCGCCGAGGTGGGCGAGCTGATTGGCTACCACCGCACCTTTGAGCCGGCGTGCGGCGGACGGTTCGGCGAAGGCCAGGTCACAGCACCCTGCTCCGTCCACCCCGGCGATCGGACACAGCGGGTCGACTCGATCGTCGGCGGGCTCGATCACCTCGATGACCTCGGCGTTCCAGTAGGAGGCGCGGTCCCGGTCTGCCTTTCGCAGACGGACCCGGACCTTCTCTCCGGGCAGCGCGTACCGCACAAACACCACCCGGCCCTCGTGGCGCGCCACGCAGCTGCCCCCGTTGGCCGCCGCGCCGGTGGTCAGCGTGAGTTCGTCGGGCGGCGTGTCACCGCTTGAGTGAGGGGTCCGGCTCAATCCAGGAATCCTCTGCGCGCGTCGCCGGGAGCCGATTGCGGCTCCAGTTTTCTGCGTCGTTCCGACGAAGACAGCTGCCACGGAACCGATGTCACCATCACATTGGGTTCGAACAGCAGCCTGCCCTTCAACCGCAGAGCACTCTGGTTGTGCAGTATTTGCTCCCACCAATGGCCCACCACGTACTCGGGGATGAACACGGTGACCACAGCGCGGGGCGAGTCCTTGCTGACTCGTTTGACGTAATCGAGCACCGGACGGGTGATCTCACGGTAGGGCGAGGCGATCACCTTCAGGGGCACGCTGATGTCGCTGTGCTCCCATTTGTGCACCAGCGCGCGCGTTTCGCCGTCGTCCACGCTGACGGTGATCGCCTCCAGGCTGTCCGGCCGGGTGGCCCGCGCGTAGGCCAGCGCGCGCAACGTCGGCATGTGCACGTTGGACACCAACACGATCGCGTGATTGCGGCTGGGCAGCACGACGTCCTCGGTCTCGGCGGACCGCA
The DNA here is from genome assembly GCF_049608025.1 of Mycobacterium sp. GTDB lineage: Bacteria > Actinomycetota > Actinomycetes > Mycobacteriales > Mycobacteriaceae > Mycobacterium. The sequence continues at coordinate 21,158 of NZ_JBMYXC010000041.1, forward strand.
GTTGGAGCTCGCGGCTGACCGAAGCGTAGTGCCGGTGAATGAGCTTCATGATGGCGAAAAGCGCACCCATCGCCAGGATCGCGATCCACGCACCGGACACGAACTTGGTGACCACCACGATGATCAGCACGGTGCTGGTACAGAGAAAGCCGACGGAGTTGATGATCCGGGAGCGGACCATTCGGGCGCGGGCATCGGCGTCAGTTTCATTGCGTAGCAGTCGGTTCCAGTGCCGTATCATGCCGGCCTGACTGAAGGTGAACGACACGAACACCCCCACGATGTAGAGCTGGATGAGGGCGGTGACTTGCGCCTGAAACGCCACCACGAACGCGATCGCACCGAAAGCCAGAAACAGGATTCCGTTCGAGAACGCCAGTCGGTCGCCCCGGGTATGCAACTGGCGGGGCAGGTAACGGTCCTGCGCCAGAATCGAACCAAGCACCGGGAATCCGTTGAACGCAGTGTTGGCAGCCAACACCAAGATCAGCGCGGTCACGCTGGCGATCAGGAAGAGGCCGGCCGGGAAGTCATGGAACACCGCATCGGCCAGTTGCGCCACCAGGGTTTTCTGGTGGTAATTGTCCGGCGCGCCGATGAGTTGTTCTTGCGGCCGCTGAGCGATCTGCACGCCCGTCGCCTTGGCCAGCATGATGACGCCCATGAACAGCGTGATCGCAATGACGCCCAGCATGAGCAGTGTGGTGGCGGCATTTCGCGACTTGGGTTTGCGGAACGCCGGAACGCCGTTGCTGATCGCCTCGACACCGGTCAAGGCGGCACTGCCCGACGCGAAGGCGCGTGCGACCAGAAAGACCAGCGCGAAGCCAAGGATTTCGCCGTGCTCGTTGTGCACCTCGAAGTCCGCGGATTCAGCTCGCAGCGGCTCGCCCAGCGCATAAATCTGGAAGAACCCCCAGACCAGCATGATGTACATGCCGATCATGAACGCATAGGTCGGAATGGCGAATGCGGTCCCCGATTCGCGTACGCCGCGCAGGTTCAATGCCGCGAGAAACAGGATCGCAGCTACCGCGAACCACACCTTGTGGTGGGCGACGAAGGGCACCGCCGACCCGATGTTCGACATCGCCGCCGACATCGACACCGCCACGGTCAGCACGTAGTCCACCAGCAGTGCGCTGGCCACCGTAAGCCCCGCGGTAGGACCGATATTGGTGTTGACCACTTCGTAGTCACCGCCGCCGGACGGGTAAGCGTGCACGTTCTGGCGATAGCTGGCGACCACGATGAGCATCACCGCCGCCACCGCCAGACCTATCCACGGTGTCATCGCGTAGGCCGACAGACCTGCCACCGACAGCACCAGGAATATCTCCTCGGGGGCGTAGGCCACCGAGGACAGCGCGTCAGAGGCGAAGACCGGCAGGGCTATCCGCTTGGGCAGCAGAGTGTGCGACAGCTTGTCGCTGCGGAAGGGCCGACCCAACAGCAACCGCCGGGCGGCAGTCGAAAGCTTGGACACGAGTGCCAAGAGTAAGCCCGAAAGCCGCTGGCCGTGGGAGAGCGGTAGCGTTCTCCACTGCGAAGTTACTGCAGCAGCAGGGTTGACTGGGCCACATCTGGTTCCGGCCGGAAAGGACCGTGAGGGTGCGTGTAGTGGTGATGGGATGCGGCCGGGTGGGCGCATCCCTGGCGAACAGCCTGGCCAGGCTCGGCCACGACGTGGCGGTGATCGACCGGGACCGCTCGGCTTTTCATCGGCTCTCCCCCGAATTCGAGGGAGAACGAGTGCTCGGCATGGGCTTCGACCGCAGTGTCTTGTTGCGTGCAGGCATCGAGGGCGCCGCGGCTTTCGCGGCGGTGTCCTCGGGCGACAACTCCAACATCATCTCCGCGCGGGTGGCGCGGGAAACGTTCAGCGTGCCGCGCGTGGTCGCGCGCATCTACGACGCCAAGCGCGCGGCAGTCTACGAACGGCTCGGCATACCTACCGTGGCCACAGTGCCCTGGACCACCGACCGGCTGCTCAACGTGTTGACCCGCGAGAGCAAGACGACCAAGTGGCGCGATCCCACCGGCAACGTCGGGGTCGCCGAGCTTGCGCTACATGAGGACTGGGTTGGCCACCGTGTCGCAGAGCTCGAGGCCGCCACCGCCGGACGGGTGTCGTTCATGATCCGGTTCGGCGCCGGCACTTTGCCGGACGCCAAGACTGTGATCCAGGCCGGCGACCAGGTCTACCTGGCGGCGATCTCCGGGCAGGTCGCCGAGGCCCTGGCCATTGCGGCGCTGCCTCCCAGCGCGGACCCGGAGGCCTGATGAAAGTCGCGATTGCCGGAGCCGGAGCAGTGGGCCGCTCCATCGCCCGCGAGCTCGTCGAATCCCACGAAGTCACGCTGCTCGAGCGCAACCCGAAACATATCGACGTCGATGCGATTCCGGCGGCCGATTGGCGCCTGGGTGACGCGTGCGAAATCACCCTGCTGGAGTCGATCAAGCTCGAAGAGTTCGACGTGGTGATCGCGGCCACCGGCGACGACAAGGTCAACGTGGTGCTCAGCCTGCTGTCCAAGACAGAGTTCGCGGTAGCCAGAGTGGTCGCCCGGGTCAACGACCCCCGCAACGAGTGGCTCTTCGACGAAGCCTGGGGAGTCGACGTCGCGGTGTCCACCCCGCGAATGCTGGCCTCCCTGGTCGAGGAGGCGGTCTCGGTCGGTGATCTGGTGCGGCTGATGGAGTTCAGCAAGGGCCAGGCCAATCTGGTCGAGATCACGCTGCCCGACGACACGCCGTGGGGCGGCAAGCCGGTGAAGCGGCTCGAGTTGCCCAGGGACGCCGCGTTGGTGACGATCCTGCGCGGTCCGCGGGTCATCGTCCCGGAAGGTGACGAGCCTCTCGAAGGTGGTGACGAACTGTTGTTCGTCGCGGTGAGTGAAGTCGAGGACGAGCTGCGCGAGCAGCTGTTGCACCCGCGTCAGCGCTGAGCGTCGTCGGCTCGATTCTGCACCGAGTCCTCGGCACCCGACGCCGGACCGGGAGGACCGGACGCGTCGGCGTCGTCTGCCGGGTCGGCGGCGTCATGCTGGTGCACTGCCCGTTGCGCGGCTCTGATCGCCAGATAGGTCACCAGTGCGGCCAGTGCGGTCAGCGGCCAGCCCATTGCGATGCGGGCCACCCCCAGCCAACCCGTCTTGTCGGCGTCGTACAGGTGGTGCTGCACCACGAACCTGGCGGTGAACACCGCTACCCACACCAGTGTCGCGACGTCGTAGGCCAGCACCGCGCGCCGCACGCCTCGCCAGCTCCGGTCGTGGCTGTTCACCCAGCCCCAGACGTAACCGACCACGGGGCGCCGGATGACAACCGAAACCGTGAACACGATTGACCAGAACAGCGACATCCAAATGCCCAGCAGGAAATATCCCTTGGAGGCCCCGACGAGGTAGGCGATCAGGGCGCTGATTCCGACGGCGAAGAAACCCGAGATGGCAGGATGGACGGAGTCCCGCCGCACGAGGCGCCACACCAGGATCAGGGTCGCCACCGCGATGGCGGCGCCGATGGCCGGCAAGAGCCCGAACGCCGAGGACATCGGCACGAACACCACAACAGGCAGCGACGAGTAGATCAGGCCGCGGACTCCGCCCATCTGCTCGAGGACGGCTGCACCGCGTGGTCGTGACGTCTGCTCGCCCGGTTCGGTGCCGGGGTCAGTCACCTTTGAATCTCGTAGTGGGGGTTGTAGATCGCCTTGGCGCCGTCACCCAACTTGCCCACCCGGCCGTGGACCCGGAGCATCCGGCCGGATTCGATGCCCGGGATGCGGCGCTGCCCCAGCCAGACAAGCATCACCGAATCGGTTCCGTCGAACAGTTCGGCCTTGACTCCGCCCGAGCACCCTTTGCCGTTGCACTCGACACTGCGCAGGGTGCCGACCATCGTGACCTCTTGGCCGCGCTGACAGTCGATCGCCTTCTGCGCGCCACTGTTCGCGGCGCCGTCGCTGAGCTCCTCGACGTCGAGTTGTTCCGGGTCTTCGGTCAACCGACGGGTGAGCCGCCGAAGATACCCCTCGGCAGTGGCCATGGCTTCTCCTGACCTTCTGTCAATCCGCTGTGGTTTCACCCAACGTCCGCCACGGTAGACCTCTTGGCCGGGACATGCCACGTCAGGGGCGGCCTCGTCGCACCAGCGATTCCGCAGCGGTGCACGATCGTGACATGACGGTCAATCTGCGCGGCGTCACCACCGTTCTGCTTCCCGGCACAGGATCCGACGACGACTTCGTCTACCGGGCGTTTTCCACCGCGCTGCACGATGTCGGCGCGGTCGTCGTCACCCCACCGCCGCAGCCGCAGCGTTTGGTCCAGGGGTACTGCGACGACCTCGACCGTGCTGCTCGTGCTGCCCACCCGCTGCCGATCGCGGTGGGCGGCGTATCCATCGGTGCCGCCGTCGCGGCGACCTGGGCGCTGTCGCATCCCGGCCGCGTGGTCGCGGTTCTGGCCGCGTTGCCGGCCTGGACCGGCGCGCCCGATGGGGCACCCGCAGCGCTGGCGGCCCGGCATTCCGCGGCCTTACTGCGGCGCGACGGCCTGGCGGCGGTCACTGCCCAGATGCGGGCGTCCAGCCCGGTGTGGCTGGGTGAGGAGTTGGCGCGGTCATGGGCCGGGCAGTGGCCCGCGTTGCCCGATGCGATGGACGAGGCAGCCCACTATGTCGCTCCGACGACTGGTGCTCTGGAGGGGTTGACCGTGCCGATGGGCGTGGTGTCAGCCACCGACGACCCGGTGCACCCGATAGAGGTCGGCATCGAGTGGGCGTCAGCGGCCGCGGGTGCGGCGCTGCGCACCGTGACCCTCGATGAGATAGGGACCGACCCCGCGGTCCTGGGCACGCAGTGCCTGGCCGCCCTGACGGACGCTGGGTCCCGCTACTAGCCGCCGGTGATGGTGCGCAGTTGCTGCATCGCCGACCCCTGGGTGGTGCGCCGGGCCGCGGGCTGCTGTTGCGGGGGTTGGGGCGCCGCCGCGGCCTGCTGCGCGGCCGCCTGCTCGGTAGCTGCGCGCAGTTGTTCGGCCATCGGCTCGGGCAGCTGGATGGGCAACGGACTGCGCACCGGCATCGGAGTATCGCCGCGTCGAACAACCGCGTCCGCCAGTGCATCTCGGGCCTGTTCGGCCAGCGCACCGATGCGGTCGTAGGGCCCGCTGACCACGCAGCGGATCATCCATCGGTAACCGTCGACGCCGATGAAACGCACAACACCGGCATTGTCGGCGCTGACGCCGACCACTTCCCGACCCCACGGGCCGTCCTCGATGCCGACCTTGGGGACGTCCTTGCGCAGTGATTCGGCCAACTCGGCCGCCACCTCGCGCCACAGGCCAGGGGATTTCGGCGCCGCGTACGCCGCGACGGTGAAGCGACCGTTGGCGGTCACCACCCAGACCGCGCTCGGCGCCCCGGTGTTGCTCAGCTCAACCTGCACCTGCCCGGCTTCGGGCATCGGGATCAACACCGATCCCAGGTCCAGCCTGGCCACGGTGGCGACGGCCGGATCGTCGAAATCGTCGATGTCGAAGGGGCCCTCGAGCTCCTCGTCGGGGTCCGCCGCCGTCACCTCAGATGTCCCCGTCACCTCAGAGGTCCCCATCGCATCAGAGGTTCCCGTCGCATCGGGGGTCTGGGAACCGTCGTCGCGTTGTCTTCTCAGTGCCATTTTCACAAACTCGCATGTCCGCCGGAGGAACCGTGACCGCCATCGCCACGGGTTGTTTCAGCCAAACCAGCCTCGTCAAAGGACGCCACCTCGGCCAGTTCGGGTAGTTCCACACGCTGCACCAGCAACTGGGCGATCCGGTCCCCCCGACGAATGGCGATCGGGTTTCCGGGGTCCAAGTTGATCAGGGCAACCTTGATCTCGCCACGATAGCCCGCGTCGATGGTGCCGGGGCTGTTCACGATCGAAAGCCCCACGCGGGCAGCCAGACCCGAGCGTGGGTGCAGAAGACCCACCATTCCGAACGGGATGGCCACCGCCAACCCCGTCGGCACGAGCGCCCGCTCCCCGGGTCCAAGTTCCACGTCCCGTGCGCTGTAGAGGTCGATTCCCGCATCGCCATCGTGGGCCCGACTTGGCAGCGGCAGGTCGCGATCCAGTCGCACTACCGCCAAAGAGGTGGACACGACGTCAGAGATTACCCTTGGCTGCGTGTCCGACACGCGCGCCACGACGCAAACTGTTCGCTATCGCGAACGGCTGAGGATCCCGTGGTGGTGGTGGCTGCCCGGTTTGGGCCTGGCCTCGCTGATCGCCTACCAGTTCAACCAGGGCGTCAGGGCGCTGCCGGACTGGTTGCCGTTCGCGATCCTGTTGCCGGTAGCGGCAATCGTGATTCTGTGGCTCGGCAGGACCGAACTGCGTGTCACCAGCAGCGGCGGCGAAACCGAGGTGTGGATCGGCGCCGCCCATCTCCCCGTCGCCGTCATCGAACGCTCGGCTGAGGTGCCCAGGTCGGCCAAGTCCGCGGCGCTGGGCAGGCAACTCGATCCGGCCGCCTACGTCGTGCACCGAGCGTGGATCGGGCCGATGGTTCTGCTGGTTCTCGACGATCCCGATGATCCGACGCCGTACTGGTTGATCAGCGCCAGACGCCCGGACAAGGTGCTCGAAGCGCTCACCGCCTGAGTTCGTGGTGATACCTCAGGGGCCACAGTCGGTACAGAGCTTCAAGCCTTTCTTCTCACTGGCCAGACGGCTGCGGTGATGGACCAGGAAGCAGCTTGAACAGGTGAACTCGTCGGCCTGCTTGGGAACTACCCGCACCGACAGTTCCTCACCGGACAGGTCGGCGCCGGGCAGTTCGAAGGACTCCGCAGACTCAGATTCGTCGACGTCGACAACCGCCGACTGGGCTTCATTGCGCCGCGCCTTGAGTTCCTCTAATGAATCCTCGGAAACGTCGTCGGTCTCGGTGCGCCGTGGCGCGTCGTAATCGGTAGCCATCGTCGTCCCCTCCAAAAAAACTCACATGATGCTTTCGCAACCAGCAGTGCTTTGTACCAGCGTCGAACGCATCCGCGAAACGATTCGTGCCCGTATTCCTACCCGTTGTGATGTGATTTACGTCACATTCGTCTCCTGCGCTCTCCCGATGCCGGTAGAAGCCCTGGCCACGCTGGCCTTAGAGTGCACATCGTGGTCACGCAAATCACCGACGGAACAGCGTTCGACAAACACGGACGGCCGTTCCGTCGGCGTAGTTTCCTCCCCGCAGTGATCTTGTTCGCATCCCTGGCGGTGGTGACCCTGCTCGTCTGGGTGATCGCGCTGTCGCGTCCCCCGGACATCCGAGAAGCCGCAGTCTGCAACCCGCCCCCCGCTCAGGCAGATCCCGAGGAACCCGGACTCCAACTCGGCGAGCCGGAGCCTCGGGACGAGATGATCGACGTCACCCCAGCCAAGCTCGCCGATACCAAGATCCGCGTGCTCAACGCCAGTGGGCAGGGCGGGCATGCCGGCGAGGTTGCCGGCGCCCTGCGCGATCTGGGTTTCGCCAATCCCGAGGCAGCCAACGATCCGATCTACCAGACGGCGCGGCTGGAATGCCAGGGTCAGATCCGGTTCGGGCCCTCCGGTCGAGCCTCGGCGGCCGCGGTCTGGCTGGTGGCCCCGTGCACCGAACTCTTCCAGGATGAGCGCACCGACGACACCGTTGACCTGGCGCTGGGCACCGATTTCACCACTCTGAGCCGCAGCGACAACATCGATGCCGTGCTCGCCAGCCTGCTGCCCGACGCCACGCAGCCGGCTGATCCGGCGTTACTGTCCAAGATTCACAACGGAACTTGCTGAGCACCGCACATTTGCGGGTCTCAGGGCGCTACACCAGCGGGCAATCGCGCTCACCGGGCAATCGCGCCGCAGCGTGCGAGCGCATCGTCGAACGCGGCGCTGATACCCGGTGCGGCCGCCACCACCAGGCCCGCCCCGTCGGCCGATCGCGGTGGGCGCACCAACGCGCCCGCCTCAGTGGCGATCAGCGCGCCGGCTGCCCAATCCCACACTTTGACGCCATCCTCGTAGTAAGCGTCGAGCCTGCCGGCAGCCACCATGCAGAGGTCCAACGCGCACGAACCGATCCGCCTCAGATCCCGCACCTCCGGCAGCAGGCTGGCGACGATCTGTCCCTGCCGCTTGCGCCGATCGGGCTGATAGGCGAAACCCGTACCCACCAATGCCGCCGGCAATCGGGTGAGCGCGCTGCAGCGGAGCTCGCTGACCACACCGTCGCGCAGCAGCCGAGAGCCCTGCCCCAGCGCCGCGGAGAACAGGGCTCCGGCGGCGACGTCGGCTACAGCTCCTGCCACCGAGACGCCGTCTCGCTGTACGCCGACAGACACGGCGTACGCCTCGATCCCGTACAGGAAGTTCACCGTTCCGTCGATCGGATCCAACACCCACGTGAGCTGCCCGTCCCGATCGGCCGCCGGCCCGCCTTCCTCTTCGCCGAGGATGCGTTCACCCGGGCGCAGTTCGGCGAGCCGGTCCCGCAACAGCCGCTCGGTCTCGGTATCGACCACGGTGACGGGGTCGGTAGGGGTGCTCTTGGTTCGCACCGCGCAGCCATCCTCTGGCCCCGAGTCGCCGCTGCTGCCGACGGCTCCGGCGCCGAAAACCTCCATGCGGCGCCGTCTGACGAACGCCGCCGCCTCGGACGCCACCTGCTCGGCCACCGAACGAAGCAGCGCGGGGTCGGTGTCACTTTCAGTCACGCGACCATCGCAACACATCCGGAGATCAGTGCCCGCCTGGGATGCAGGACTGCCACACGTCGGCATTGGCAAGCCGATAGTGTGTGGAGACCCGCCTTAGCTGCTTCGTAGCCGCCGACCTGCGCAGAGGAACTTTTTATGACCGCCACCCAATCACCGGCCACCGATGGCGGCGGCGCGGTGCAGCGCCGCGGGTTCGGCATCGACGTCGGCGGCAGCGGCGTCAAGGGCGGCATCGTGGACCTCGACACCGGCCTGTTGATCGGCGACCGATTCAAGTTGCTCACCCCCCAACCTGCCACCCCCGAAGCCGTCGCCAAGACCATCGCTGAGGTGGTCGCGCACTTCGGATGGCAGGGCCCGCTCGGGGTGACATACCCGGGCGTGGTGACCGACGGGATCGTGCGGACGGCGGCCAACGTCGACAAGGGCTGGATCGGCGCCAACGCCCAAGAAGTGATCGGCGGGGCGCTGGGCGGTCAACGCGTGGCGGTGCTCAACGACGCCGACGCCGCGGGACTCGCCGAGGAGAGATTCGGCGCAGGCAGAAACAAA
>NZ_JBMYXC010000042.1:0-30251 GCF_049608025.1 Mycobacterium sp.
GACAAGACTGGCCAACGTCGCGAACGGCGGCAGCCACGCTGCCGAACCGAAAGACAGGTGCGTTCCAATCGTCACACCGTCATAACCGCCGGCCCTTGCAATCGACACCTGCTCGATATGTTCGGCCAACCGCACATTGAGCCGATCGCCGGGGGAATGCTCCGGGTTGATGAATAGCGTCAACTGCACAAGGACAACCTACCTCGCCCAGCGGTGTCTCCTGGATCTGTAGGTTCTCAGTTCGGATTGCATCTGACAGGCGCCCTGACATGCACTCTTTCGTGTTGTCTCACAACGCCTTCCACCTGTCCTGTGTCCCGGGGTGCTTCAGTTCCTAGCCGTTCCGGCTTGACACCCGCTTCTCGGCGGGGTCCATCCGTCCAGTTAGTTTGCGGTTGCCAGGAGCTCCTTCACCGTCAACGATTCATCTCCCACGGTTCCAGGATCAACTGACTGGCCCTTGCCCAACAGCCGCTTGGCCAGCATGAACTCCTGTGGCCGGTTGATGCAGTCAGCAGCGATCATCCGCCCGCTGCGGAAGTAGAAGGCGGCGAAGCTATCTCCGCTGTCGGACTGCCCGCGGATGACTACCTGATCGTGTCCCCGGTTCAAGCCGGCCATCTGGAGCTTGAGATAGTACTGGTCCGACCAGAACCACGGCAGGCTGGTTTGAGCAACCGGCTCTCCGCATAGTGCCGCGGCCGCGCTCTTGGCTTGTTCGACGGCGAACGGAACTGATTCGAGGCGACGGTGCTGACCGGTTTGGGGGTCGCGCTGGGATGCGCAGTCGCCGGCGGCGACGATATCTGGGTCAGCGGTCTGACAAAACTCGTCGACGACGATTCCGTTATCGACGCTGAGCCCTGCCGCCTGCGCGAGTTCGGTTGCCGGCGTGATGCCGACACCAACGATCACCATGTCAGCGGGGAACGCGCTGCCATCCGAGCACACCACCCGCTCGACCCGGCCTTGGCCCTCGATGCTTGCGGCGGCGGCAGAGGTCACGATGCCGACGCCCTGCTCGGTATGGAGGCGGTGATAGAAAGCCGAGACCTCCGGCGCAGTCACCCGCTGCAACAGACGGTCAGCCATCTCCAAGACAACGACGGCTTTACCGAGTTTGCGCAGCGAGGCGGCGGTCTCCAGACCGATATACCCGCCGCCGATGACGACGGCCCGCTTGACCGATGCGAGATCGTTCTTGATGGCTTCAACATCGGCAAGGTTGCGTAGGTAACGCACCCCGGGCAATTGGGCACCGGGCAGCGAGAGCCGGATCACCCTGGCGCCCGTGCACAGCGCCAGCTTGTCGTATGCGGTGACTTTTCCGGCCGCCAGGGTCACCGCCTTGGCGTCGCGATCGATCGCGATGACGCGGTCTGTGATGATGTCGACGCCGTGGTTGGCGTAGAACGACTCAGGCCGGATCGCCAGCTCTTCGGCATCGACTTCTCCAGCGAGATATGCCTTCGACAGCGGCGGGCGCTCGTAGGGCACCCGTCCCTCGTCGCCGATCAGCCTGATCGGCCCGGACCAGCCCCGCTGGCGCAGGCTGGCGACAAGCTGCGCGGCCGCATGGCTGGCCCCAACGATGACGCAAGTCTGATCCGAAGGCACCGGTCAGCTCTTGGGAGTCAACTGCACCATCATGCGCGAATAGCCGCGCACAAAGTTGGACTGCACTTTCTCCGGCTCACCTAGCACCTCGATGTGCTCGAAGCGTTGCAGGATCTCCTCCCACAAAATGCGCAGCTGCATTTCGGCTAGCCGGTTGCCCATGCACCGGTGAATCCCAAAACCGAACGAGACGTGGTTGCGGGCGTTCTTACGATCGATGATGAACTGATCCGGGTTGTCGATCGAGCGTTCATCGCGATTGCCCGAGGCGTACCACATCACCACCTTGTCACCCTTGCGGATGGTGGCGCCGCCCAGTTCGACGTCTTGTTTGGCCACCCGGCGCATGTACGCCAGCGGAGTCTGCCAGCGGATGATCTCGGAAACCATGTTGGGGATCAGCTCCGGTTTGGCCTTGAGCTTTTCGAACTCCTCGGGGAACTGGTTCAGCGCCAGCACACCGCCGCTCATCGAGTTGCGGGTGGTGTCGTTGCCACCCACGATCAGCAGCGCCAAGTTGCCCAAGAACTCCATCGGTCGGCTGATCAGATCTTTGGTGTCCTCGTTGTTCAGCATCAGGCTTATGAGGTCGAAGCTGGGCTCGGCGCCGGCCTTCTGTTGCGCCTCCCGTTCTCGCCATAACTGCGAGAACGCTTTGGCCAGTTCGACCACTGCCGGGAACAAGGCGTCGCGATCAGCCAACCCGCCTGTGCACTGCGGCGCAGCCGCGGCGACGTCCGACCATTCGACCAGCTTGAGTCGCTGGTCGTAGGGGAAATCGAACAACGTGGCCAACATCCGAGCGGTCAACTCGATGGAAACCCGCTCGACCCAGTTGAACGGCTGGTCTGTAGGCAGATTTTCGAGTACGTCCCGCGTGCGGGTGCGGATCAGGGCTTCCATCTCTTTGAGGTTCTTGGGTGCGACGACGTCCTGGACCGCCTTGCGCTGCTCATCGTGCTTTGGCGGATCCATGGCAATGAAGGTTTCCACTCCGAGGCCGGGAGGCCGGTCACCGAGAAAGATGATGGGCTCAGCGGAGAACAGGTCGTGGTGCTTGTCGACGAAGATGATGTCCTCGTACCGGGTGATCGACCAGAAGGGGCCGAAGGGGCTGTCCGCCTTGTAGTGGACGGGTTGTTGGTCGCGCAGCCGCTTGGCATAGGAGTCGAACTTTCCCTGCCGCCACAGGAACGGGCTGCTCAAGTCGATGTCGCTGATGTCGAGTGCGTCGGCCGCAGGCAGCGGTGTTTCGGCGAACTCGGGCACCAGCGGGTTGATCCCTGCCTGGTCGATCAGCTTCTGGGCCAGGTGTGCGGCTTTGATTTGCCAATGCATCGGCACCACAGGTGCCGTCGCGTTCATGACGGTTGCTGACAGATTCATCATTGAGCCCTTCGCTACATCTGGAATTCGGGCAGCGTCACAGTCAGTCCGTCGAGATCCTCGGTGACGTTGATTTGGCAAGACAGCCGCGACGTGGGGGTGGCTTCGGGAGTCATGTCCAGCATCTGCTCCTCATCGTCACTCTTGGAGCCGGTCTTGACCAACCACGTGCCGTCGACGATTACGTGGCAGGTCCCGCAGGCCGCGTCGCCGCCGCAGTCGGCGTCGATTCCAGGCACCATGTTGTCGATGGCGTGCTTCATCAAGGACTTGCCATCCTCGATGGAGACCTCGTGCTCGGTGCCGTCATGCTCGGTGAAGGTGACGTGTCCCATAGCAGTAACTGTGCCCCATCCGGGGCCTCAGCCTGAGGTCCTGAGTTGACACCAAGGGGGTCATTTCAAGACAATTGTCTGTCGTGGAGCCACAGCCCCGCATCCCTACGGTCTATTCCCGGCTGATCGCGCAGGAGCTGGGAATGCGAGCCCCTGACCTCACGGTATTGCTGTCCGGGACGATGATCACGCCCGAGCAGCTACTCGACGAGGAAACACGCCTAACAGCGGACCAGCAGATTCAGATTGCGCGCAACGCCCTGCGGCTCTCTGATGACCCGTCCTTCGGTATGCGACTGGGCCGCCGACTCACCCCGGCCGTGCACGGGCCGATGGGCTTTGTCGCGAGCAGCAGTCCCGATCTGGCCACCGCACTCGAGGCGATCGAGCAGTTCACCGCGACACAGATGCCGCTATTGCGTGTTGCCTATGACCGCCGCCAAGACGTCACCGTGATTCGATTCAGGCTCACCACCGACGTACCGACCGAGGCGGTCCGGCTTATGGCCGAAGTCAGCGCGATGGCGCTGTACTCAATCGCCGAGTTCATTACTGGCCGCGTTCCCGACATGGCCGAAATCGATTTCACGCATCCTGATCCCGGCCCGCGCGCCGGCTACGGTGAGCATCTTCCCGGCCGGCTGCGGTACTCGTGCCCGGCCTTCGAGATTCGCCTGCCGACCAAGCTGTGCGAAATTCCCAACGCTTCAGCGAATCGCGACACGTACTTGCTGGCCTGGGCGCAGTGCGAGGCATTGCTCGCCGAGCTGCAAAGTCCGCAACCCAGCATTCGGCGCCAGATCGAAACCATAATGCTCACCCACCCCAGAGGAGCCTTGACCGAAGACCATGCCGCTGCTGCGCTTTTCATGAGCAAGCGCACGCTGGCCAGGCGCCTCAAGGAAGAGGGAACCAGCTTTCGTCGAATAAGAGAGGACGTATTGGCCGGGCAAGCCCAGCGGTATCTGCGTGACGAGCGGATGACGGTGCAGTCGGTAGCTGATCTGCTCAACTATCACGACAGCAACAACTTTCGGCGTGCTTTCAAGCGCTGGTTTGGAATGACTCCAGAGGCGTACCGGCGAAACGCTCAGTAGACCAATAGTTCTGCTTTCAGGTCTCGATCTCAAGTCCTCTCCGCAGCACACCACCTGGCGATAATCACAGTTCTACCAGCACATGCCGGGCAATGACGTTCCGAACCCACTCCGTGTGCTGATAGCGCTGAGATACCCAGGGTTGCAACAACAGTCCCGCTCAACGGCGACCCGCTACGTTCTTGGGTGGACTTCCCGAAGTCATTGCGAAGGGGATCTCCGCATTCCGTGGCGAACCCGAGAACCTTGCGGTTGTCCAGTTGTCGACCATTGGGCCAGCGCGGCGGCATGCACCGGTGCCCTCGGAAGGAACGGTGAACTACACCACGGCGCCCTGGTGGCGCGTGGCACTTGCCGGCAGCGAGGCGAAGTACCTGCGTGCGGCCGCGCACGCAGCCTGAGCGTCCTGCTTGTGGTCGAAGCACCGATCCACGCCCGGCCCTTCGGCGAACCATTCGTCGGTCTCAAGCTGCCCGACGAGATACCCGCCGGAGCGGTACACACCCGGCTTGACACGCTTCCAGATCATTGGGCCTGCCGCGGCCCGCAGCCAGGTAGCGAGCGCACGCACCGGGTTGCCGGTCTCCGCCACCAGCACCGCGAACGGATCGGCCTCCCCGCCGTCGATCCGGTACGCCGTCACCATCCAGCCGAGATCGTCTACTTCGATCACGAACAACAGGTCGCCGACCCTTATCGCGTTCACATCGTCGAGGCACCACGATTCCCCGAGGCCACCGCTGGCGCTGATAGCGTCGCGCACGATATCGGCGGAACGCGGAGGACTTGCGACCGAAGACCAAGGGCGCTCGTCTCCGACGCTTGAATGGCGCTCAGCGCAATCTGACTGGAATGCAACTGATTTCACCGTTCCGACGCCGCATTTAACGCTCCCGTGAAGCGGACGGACAGGGCCTGGAGCGGCGCTCCTGAGACCATCGTCCGCCGCCTGCGCTCACCCATGTCGGGACTCCTTCGGCTCAATCCACTCAATCGTTGCTGGGAGTATCGGGCCGATCACCACGTTCCGTCAGTGACCGAAGCTGAGCTGACGCCACCCAGTGTGATCACCGTCTTCGGTTCAACCGGGACGAATGGATCCTGCTGGCCGCCAAGCTTTTCCCCGACGGTCTTGACTTTCGCCAGGATCTCCGACGCCGCCAGGTCTTGGGCATCGGCGTCGTAGTAGTCGAACCACGGCAGACCCGCACTCACGTAGGCGTCTCTGTCGACTGGTGTCGTAGGTGGCACCTCTCCGGTGATGGCAGTCCACTGCGCGGCCGAACACAAGTGGACGAACACCCGCTGTGCACCGCCCTGGTCGTAGTCGGCGAGCGGGCGATCATCGGCGTAGACCTCCTGACGCATCCGCCCACCGGCCCCGAGCCCCATGTCCGCCGAACCGGTGTCACCGTCGCATGCCATCGGGGCCATGCTCGCGCAGACCTGCGGGCGTGCTCGCTGTGCGGCGTGCCACGCTGCGAGCGCTTGTGCGGTCAGGCCGATGGCCCGCAGTTGCACGCCGCCATGGGTCTCCTGCCCGCTGACCTGCCCTTCGACTGTGGCGCCGGAACCGAGTGGCACGGCCACGAACTGGCGGATGAATCCATCGCCGGCATTGATGCCGTCCAGCCACGGCTGGTCAGGCAGCCCAACGTAATTCTGCGGGTCTTTGACCAGGTGCTCGATCCACGGCAAGCCACTGACCGCACACACCTTGCCCACACCGACCTGCAGAGCAGCGGGTTCGGCGGCATTGAACGAAAGCCACATTGCCTCGCGCTGGTAGATCGGCAGCATCACCCCGCCACGGGCCAGCCACTCGGCCGGTGCAGTGTCGGGGTAATCCTCGACCCGCCGCAACGGAAACCGGCCCAGACCCGGCGGCAGCGGATGCAGGCCCGTCTCGGGGATTCGCAACGTCCGCTGAAAGTCCACCGTCACCGGACCCATCACCAACTGGTCCCTGACGATCTCTACCGGCAACGTGCCCGCCATGACAACCCCCATCTCTATGTGTTGCCAATATCTGTAGCAGCAGGCACCGACACAACTCTGTGGCGCATGAACCGGAAACCGTCGCGGACACCCCTGGCCCGGACATCCAGCCCCTGTAAGCGGCGGCCGGTCAGCTAAGCAGTGGCATCGGCCGACTGCCCATGAGGATTCTCAATGTCACTGCACAAGTGCAGCGCGGGTGCAGTCAGTCTTGGGAAAGTGCAGCCCGTTTTGAGAACCTATACGCCGCGTGTAGGTTCTCAAATTTCGCTTCATATCGCGGCCTTCTGACCTTCGTCACTTCCGCTTGTCTCACATCCTTTCATCTGGGTTTATCTCACTTTGCGTTTCATCTCCTAGGGGTCTGCCGAGGACAGACATCCGCCGTCCCGTCGCATCGCCGAAAGTCCACCCGCGGCCGAGATGCTCGGGTTGGAAGCACGTGGCGTTGCCGGTGGTTTTCATCGGAATCGGTCTGGTGGTCATGATCGAAAAATGTAGGGTGGTCAACCTCGACAAGTAGCGGTCTGATGGACCAGTTAGCAGCGCGCGCTGACTAGCCTCGCTCACGTCATTTTGCGAGATGCGTGCATTCTGCGCCCAGCGTGGTGCCGTCGCCATCGCCGTCGACGGTGTGCTTCGTCACGTCGCCGATGAGCACCTCGAAAGCTCCCGACTCCCAGGTCTTTCCTGTCCCGAAGGGGAACTGGCAGTTACCGGTAGCCGACTTGCTTTTGGTCGTCAGGATGTCGCCATGTTTCGCCGGCTGGGAGGGTGGCCGCTCCATCGCGTGTAGGCCCGGGTGAATGCCGCCGTCTCGGAATAGCCGAGGCGGCGCGCGGTCTCTTCGACGGTGAGTCCTGAGTCGAGCATCTCGATGGCGAGTGCGGTGCGTGTCTCATCGAGCAGTGCTCGGTAACTGGTTCCCTCCGCGGCCAGCTTGCGGTGCAGAGTCCGTTCGGTCATGTGAAAATCTGCGGCGATCATGGCCATCGACGGAATATCGCTGGAGTTCTGAATGATTCGGGTTCGGACGGCGGCGGATGTGCCGCGCCGGACGCGGCGGCGGTTCAGCAGGTCTTCGCACTGGCGGATACAGATTGCGGCGGTTTGCGGGTCGGAGACCGGCATGGGCCGATGCAGCAGGGCGATAGGGAAGTTGAGCGCGTTCCTGGTGGAATGCTGCACGGTCAGAACGAGGTTGGGAGTCTCGGCTACTACTGCGGGAAGCTCTACCCCGGAAAGCTCGAGCCGTATGCCAACGGGGGAGTCGAGCGGCCCCAGGAGTGCTGGGAGCAATCGCAACAAGACCGCGACGTCGCGTTCGATGAGGAAGGTGCGCAAGTCGCCGGGAACCCCGCTGTGATCGAAGGAGATGGACGCTTCGGTCTCGGTGATCGCCGGCGCGGTGAGGCTGAAATAGGTCGCGGTGAAGGAAAAGTAGCGGCATGCGACTTCGACCGCATCCCCGAATGACCGACTCGCCATGAGCGCGTAGCCCAGGACACCGGTGTCGGCCAAGCTGTATCGAGACCCGGCTTCGGCACCGAGACCACGGGAGTCGCCGAGTCGGCTGACGACATTGCGGATAACCATGAGTTCTTGCTCGGGGCGCACCGAGGTCGCTGGATCGCTGAGATCGCTCAGTGCCAGGCCCGAACCCGACAGGCACTGCTGCGCATCGACTCCGTGCGTCAGTGCGGTTTCGACGACGTGCCTCGTCGACGCGGGTGATCGAGCGACGTCCAGGGCGGCATATCCGGGCATTTGTCTGAAAATATCAAAACGCTGTCTGAACCGATCATTCAATCGACCGCCCCCGGGCCATAGCTTCTGACCTATGCCCACTGATGTGATCAGACCGACCCCGGCTGCACTCCTGGCCGCAACTCGCGGTTCCGTGACCGATCTCCTCAAGCCCGCAGCCACCGGGGCCTACCGTGACCTCCGTCGTCCGAAATCGCGCACAGCCCCGGTGACAGTGCCCAGAACCACATTCGATCCGACCTTGCCGGACAACATCGCCAATCCGTATCCCGCGCTCGCCCAAATCCGGCAGCATCCCGTTGTCGTCAACGAGGCACTCGGTGTCTGGATGCTGGGCCGCTACGAAGACGTCCACGCCGCCGCAAGAGACAGCGCATCATTTAGTTCCACCGACGGGATTCTGCTGCGATCCTTCGGAGCCAGTGCGGTGGTTTTCGCTCAGCCTCCCGACCACACCCGCCTGCGCCGAGTAGCCGCCCCGATGTTCAACAAGCGCGCGGTCGCCGACCTCACCTCCGGTATTCGTGAGCTGGCTGAGGCCGGCGCCGCGCCACTGAGAACCGGGGATGTCGTCGATCTGGTTCAGTCGCTCACGATCCCCATGCCGATCAACGTCATCGCACAGATGCTCGGCATTCCTCGCGGCAAATGGGTCGAGTTCCGCTCGATGTCCGAGCATTTCGCCGGGATTTTCGGACCGCGCACCACCGCCGAGATCGTGCGCGTCATCGGCACCGGTTTACCGGCCTATGTGCGGTTCCGCACCCTCATCGCCGCTGAGATGAATAAGCGCGCCGTCGAACCCGCCGATGATCTGCTCACTCGGTTTCAGACCGCCGGAGCCGCTGGTGAACTCTCTGATACCGAGGCGTTCGTCTACGCCTTCTTGTTGTTGGTCGCCGGCAACGAAACCACCACCAACCTGCTCGGCATGCTTCTGCTCCGACTGGCCAAGGATCAGAAGTTGTTCGCCGAGCTTAAAGCGGACCGCAGCCTGATTCCGGCGGCGGTCGAGGAGACGGCCCGGTGGGGATCGCCGGTTCAGTGGGTCAGCAGGACCCTCACCGCAAACCACCGGATCGGCGACACCGTTATCCCTTGCGGTGCGCGGACGTTGCTCTTCTACTCGTCGGCCAATCGCGATCCGGAGAAGTTTGCCAACCCGGACACCTTCGACATCCACCGCGACACGACCGGCCACTTGGCTTTCGGTCATGGACTTCACTTCTGCCTCGGTGCCCATCTGGCCCGGTTGGAAGTCGCGATCGCGGTTGAACAACTCCTGGAAAAGGCGCATGGCATGGAGCTTGCCGGACCAGTGAAGTGGGCGACGACCCCTTCGCTGCAAGGCCCATCATCGCTACCGGTGCGTCTCCGCCCAATCAGGTGAGGTCAAACCGTTCCGCCACTCCGACTGCTCTCGCTGACCCGATCACCACACGGCCTCGCACTCGGCCACGGCATCGAACGGCCCGCGTGTGTCATGCGTTTGGCGAATCCGCCATCACTCCGCCGCCATTACTCGTGAGATTCCGCCACGTGCCGTGAGAACCGATCAGCGGCGGAGCATGCATGATGCGATGACGCTGCGGCGTACAACCCCAAAACGCACCAAATGCAACCGGTCGTCTCGATCTCGTTTCATATACGAAGCTCGAATGAAACCATAAGTGAGATTATGAAGTCAGAAACGAGACCCTACAGCTGCTGCTGTCGAGATGTAACGAAGTCTGACAGGATTCGCCGGGCCACTTTGACATCCTCCGTCGCTAGACGCGAATGATTTTGAGACCGGCCACCCCGTCGAGTGCGTCGAAGTCGCCGTCCTGGGTGACGACAGGTAACTTGCGTGAGTTCGCAATGGCAGCAATCCACAGGTCGTTGATGCGGACCCGCCGACCCGTCTCGGCGAGATGGATGCGTAGCCGTGCCCACATCCGCGCAGCGTCGTCATCGGCGGGCAGCGCCATCATGTCGGCGACCGATTCGAGTGTGGCTATCCGTTTCGCTCGCGACTCCGAGCAGCTGGCCGCAAGCACCCCGAGGTGAAGTTCGGCCAGTGTGATCACGGTTGTCGCCACCTCGGCGGGCAGCAGCGCGTCGTTGAATTCACGGCCGCTTTCGTTGGCGATAAACACCGAGGTATCGAGCACACCCGCAGAGGTCACAGGCCCTGGCCAAGTTCGTCGTCGGTCGTCTCGCCAGCGAGGATGGCCAGATCGTCTCGGAGTCGCGGATCTGCTTGTGCGTGGTGAAGGCGTTGAAGTATTTCGTCTCGTTTCAACCATCGCCGCCGCGCCGACTGCCACTTGGTGAGAACCGCAACGGGCTTCCCGCTGATCGTGACCGTTATGTCTTCGCCGCCTTGTGCGCGGCGCAACAGCCCGGCAGTGTCGTTGCGGAGTTCCCGCGATGCAATCTCAGCCATACGACAATTGTAGGCCAGCTGTAGGCCCACCGTAGGGCAGAGTGCCTCTTTTGATTCCCTGCGTCTCCGTTCCGCCGTACCTACACCACTTCTCCGGGTGGCCCTTCGCTCCCAGGCTCTTGTTAAACAACACCCTGCGCCCTGCTAATCCTCGCTGCATCTCGACAGTGTTTCGTCTACTTGGCCATGTTCGCGAATCGCGACAAATGTAGTTGGTGAGCAACGGTTATCGTCTTGGTCGGACCATTGCGGTGTTTGGCCACGATCAGATCGGCTTCACCGCCGCGCGGGTCGTCACGTTCGAAGGCGTCGGGCCGGTGTAGTAGGACGACCATGTCTGCGTCCTGCTCGATTGCGCCCGATTCGCGGAGGTCGGCCAGCATCGGCTTCTTGTCGGTGCGCTGTTCGGGGCCTCGGTTGAGCTGGCTCATCGCAACCACAGGAACTTCCAGCTCTTTGGCCAAAAGCTTGAGTTGGCGCGAGAACTCGGAGACTTCCTGCTGTCGTGATTCGACCTTCTTACCCGAAGTCATGAGCTGCAGATAGTCAACGACAATCAGCCGAAGGTCGGCCTTCTGAGACAACCGCCGCGCCTTGGCGCGGATCTCCATCATCGTCAGGTTGGGTGAATCGTCGATATATAACGGCGCTTCGCTGATTTCGCTCATGCGGCGGGCCAGGCGCGTCCAGTCGTCGTCTGTCATCCGGCCCGCTCGCATGTCAGCGAGCTTGATCTTGGCCTCGGCCGACAGCAGTCGCATGACGATCTCGGACTTACTCATCTCGAGGGAGAAGACGACGCTCGACTGATGGTTCTTGATCGAACAGGACCGCATGAAATCCAGTCCAAGAGTGGAGTTGTGCGTAGGCACCATCGAGCGGCCGGCCAGATACAGGTGGTCCACGTTGTCGACCTCGACGCACCGCACCGGCACGCTGGGCACGGGTCGCACGTCCACGATAAACCTCGAGGTGTGCCGCGCCGGTGGGGCGCCAGCACGACGATCCTTGTGCAAGATCGCCTTTCGCTCCAGACCAAAGATCACATCATCGGTCGTGAAGGTTAGCGTGTACGCCATCGACGACTCGTCAGCGCGGCGTTGCGCCGGCGTGGACTCTGTCTGGCACCAATACCCGAGGCTCACGATCAGTTCCGCGACGTCGGCGGCCAGTCGGGGGTGTGCAGCCGAGAACTGCGCCGCGCCGACGGCGGTGACCGTGCCCTCGGCATCGAGCAGGCCTGCTAACAGCGCACGTCGCTGTGCTTCGGATGCGCGTAGGTAGTCGGCCGGGATGTACTTCTCCCCGAGAGCTCCGATGGCGCGGAGGCGACCCTGAAGTGCGTCCGGATCGAGGCCGTCAGCCTCGATCCGCATCGTGAGTTCGGGATCGGCGGCCGTGAGCTGCGCGGGGGCTGTCCTACCAGCTCCCAACCACACCCCGAGCGTGTACGGCGGCACCGGCAGATCCCGATCCGATGCCTGGATCGGCGCGGCGTTGGCAACCGAGTGGTCCAGTCGGTGGTCGATCGTGGGACAGCGCAGGGTCGTGGCGATCTCGCTCGTCGTGCGGATCGCGCTGCAAGCCTTCTGACTCCTATCGCGGTTGCCCCCGGCCGCAGCCGATTGAGCCGCCCCCCGCGACGCCCGGGTCTCGGTCAGCCACTGGTGCTGCTCGTCGGCGACGATGACCGTGCCGTCGGAGAACTCGACCTCGTAGCATGGCCGCCCCTGCATCACCTCGGTGGCGGCCACCACGCGGGTGGGGCGCCCGTCGGCACCGATGAGAAGATCGCCGACCCCCACCTCTCCCATCGTGGTCCAGCCCGCCGGGGTGGGCAGCGGCGTGGTGAGCGACAGCGCCTTGCCCATGCCGGGCCTGGCTGCGATGACGACCATCTGCCCTGGGTGCAGACCGTTGGTCAGCTCGTCGAGCTCGACGAACCCGGTCGGTACCCCTCGCGAGATGCCGCCCTGCGAGGCGATCGCGTCTATTTCGTCCATCGTCGGCTGAAGCAGGGACTCCAACGCGACGAAATCCTCGGCCGTCCGCCGTTCGGTGACGTCGTAGATCTCGGCCTGGGCGCGGTCGACGACCTCGTTGACATCGGCCCCTTCGGCTCCCGCGTAGCCGTATTGCACGACCCGGGTGCCCGCCTCGACCAGCCGGCGCAGCAGCGCCTTCTCCGAGACGATGCCGGCGTAGTAACCCGCGTTCGCTGCGGTTGGCACCGTCGAGATCAGGGTGTGCAGATACGGTGCCCCGCCGACCCTGCGCAGCAGCCCACGGCGGTCCAACTCTGCGGCGACAGTGACCGCGTCGGCGGGCTCTCCGCGACCGTAGAGATCCAGGATGGCGTCGTAGACGTTCTGATTCGCCGGCCGGTAGAAGTCACCCGGACGCAGCTTCTCAAGTACGTCGGCGATCGCGTCTTTGCTGAGCAACATGCCGCCCAGCACCGCCTGCTCGGCGGCGGGATCCTGAGGGGGCTGGCGACCGAAATCCTCGCTCGGGGGAGCGCCCTGTTCCGACGAGCCTGCAGACCGACCCAGATCATTTACGACGGCCACGCAGCGCCCACCCCTTCAAATCGCGATCGAACGTGCATTCGACTTGCGGCATGCTGCGACCCTAGGCCCGGGCCCCGACAAGACTCCTGTTCGGGATCCGAACTCTTCCCGCGACGGCCCACGCTAGACGTTGCTGGGAGGGAATCAAGTCCGCCCTGTTGATGGCCTTGTGGACGGCGTGTGGATAAGTCAGGTGGGCCATGTTGGGCTACTGGGGAGAACCTGTGGACAAATGCCGTCAACTACCGTGTCTGCGCAGATGAACGCACCATAGGCCCGCCGAAGGTCTGTGGATGGGAATTCGTCGGCGTGTCGCCGCCGGTAGCCTGTTCGGGCGTGTTGTGTTGCGCTCCGGGGCCGCGCAGGTTAACAGTCGGTTAGGTTCGCTGTAACCGATTTGCGTTGAAAAAATTCGCTCGGCTCAGAAACGGCAGCATCACGATCCCCGGCCCTCAGGCTCCCGTCTGAAAAGCTGGTGCCGTTGCCTGGTGGCTAGACCGCCACCACGTTCAGCGACACCGACGCGTCGACATCAGGATGCAGGCGCACCGCGACGGGATGCGTACCCAGGGCCTTGATATGCGCCTTGGGCATGCTGACGGTCCGCTTGTCGAGGTTGGGCCCGCCGGCCTTCTTGATGGCCGCTACGACATGAGCAGCGGTCACCGAACCGAACAGCTTGCCCGAATCTCCGGCTACCTTGACAGCCAACTCGACGGGACCGAGGCCCTCGATGGCCGACTTCAGTTCGTTGGCATGCTCGAGGCCCTTGACACTCTTGAGCTCCTGGGACCGGCGGATCGCATCGGCCTGGCGCTGAGCGCCGCGGGTGGCCACAATGGCGAACCCACGGGGGAGCAGGTAGTTGCGGCCGTAGCCGTCCTTGACCTCGACCGCATCGCCGGCCGAACCAAGGTGCTCGACCTCAGTGGTCAGAATCAGTTTCATGTCTTCGTCCTGTCTGGGGTGGTCGCCGCTTATCGCGTTGCCGAGGTGAACGGCAGCAACGCGACCTCGCGGGCGTTCTTCACCGCGATCGCGATATCGCGCTGGTGCTGGACGCAGTTACCGGTCACCCGGCGGGCACGGATCTTGCCGCGTTCGCTGATGTAGGTGCGCAGCAGCTGAGTGTCCTTGTAGTCAATGCTCTGCAACTTGCCCTTTTTGGAACAAAACATGCACTTGCGGGTCTTGACCGGCTTCTCGGGCGCCGGGCGACGCTTATTGGCCTTCGCCATGTGTCTATCTCTTTCTTGAAGTCACTGAATAAAAGTCACTGAACGTACTGGGTTGATCAGAAGGGCGGTTCGTCATCGGCGCCACCGAAAGATCCCGACGCGGGCGCGCTGCCCCACGGGTCTTCCTTGGGCTGCTCGGCCGGGCGAGAACTCGCGCCGCCACCGCCGCCGCCGCCGCCGAAGCCTCCGCCACCGCCGCCGCCGCGGCTGACTTTGTTGACCTTGGCCGTGGCGTACTTGAGCGACGGGCCGATCTCGTCGACCTCGAGCTCCACGACGGTGCGCTTCTCGCCCTCACGGGTTTCGAACGACCGCTGCTTGAGCCGGCCGCTGGCGACCACCCGCGAGCCGCGGACGAGGCTCTCGGCCACGTTCTCGGCGGCCTCCCGCCAGATGCTGCAGCGCAAGAACAGCGCTTCGCCGTCCTTCCACTCATTGGTCTGACGGTCGAACATGCGGGGCGTCGACGCGATCGTGAAGTTCGCGACGGCCGCACCCGACGGTGTGAACCGCAGTTCGGGGTCAGCGGTCAGGTTTCCAATGACCGTGATGATGGTGTCACCAGCCACGAGGTCCTCCTGGATCTGTTATCGGCTTCATACGGGTTGGGCGGCCGTCACAGGCGAGCCTACGGACGAGGTCCGACGTGCACGGGCCGCGAAGCGACGTGGCCCCAGCCGTCCCACTCGTGACCGGCCGCAGGTGGCCTGGATCGTCGCGGGACTAGTGCTTGTCGGTGCGCATGACCTTGGTCCGCAGCACCGACTCGTTCAGGTTGAGCTGACGGTCGAGTTCGGACACCGTCGCGGGCGCCGCCTTCACATCGACGATGGCGTAGATGCCTTCGGCATGCTTGGCGATCTCGTAGGCCAGCCGACGGCGGCCCCAGATGTCGACCTTGTCCACGCTGCCGCCATCTTTGCGGATCACGTTGAGGAACGTCTCCAGCGACGGAGCAACTGTGCGCTCGTCGAGAGTGGGGTCAAGAATGACCATGATTTCGTATGGACGCATAAGGAACCCATCACCTCCTATGGTCATGTGCGGCCGCGGACTGTCCGCGGCAGGAGGGTCGCCTGCGTCGGCAACCGGGCCAGGCTACAGGAACCGGCGCTGATCTGGGAAATCCCGCTCCCGGACAGCTACTTCGGACCGGTTCGGAGCTGGGAGCCCGCCCCGGTTCGTTAGCGTGCAGAACTCAGCGGCACCGACTGGTCGAGGTAGGGCGCCAACTGCGGCCGCGGCTGCAACCAGTCCGGCAGCCAGCGCGGCGGTGCGTCCGGGGCGCGAGCGAATACCCCCCCGGCGGGGTCATCGATCCCGTCGCGCCGCACCAGATCCAGCTCGGGGCGGTAAATCTGGCGAATCACCAACCCGCACAGGGTGATCACCGCGATATCACGCAACAGGACAGTCGCGGTGAACCACTGCTCCGGTAGGCCCATGTTCTGTTCGCCAAACAAGTACAGCATTCGCGGAACCCAGACCAGCATGTCGATTGTCATCCAGGCCAACAGGATTCGTCGGTGCGGCAGCGCCAGCACCGCCAACGGAACCAGCCACAGCGAGAACTGCGGGCTCCACACCTTGTTGGTCAACAGGAAGGCCGCCACCACCAGAAACACCACTTGGGCTACCCGCGGCCGCCGCGCTGCCGTCAACACGATGTATCCGATGGCGATGCAGCACGCCGCGAACAACGCCGCGCTCAGGGCGTTGAGCGCGGTCGGAGGCTCCCAGAAACCGAGGTCCGGGTCCAGGCCACGCCAACCGGTGAACGACTTCACGACGTTATAGATCGAGTCCATGTCGTCACCGCGGCGGGTGTTGAGCCGAAAGAACTCTGACCAGCCCCGCGGAAACAGCACCATCACCGGCAGATTCACCACCAGCCAGGCCAGCAGCGCCGCCACCGCCGTCTGGCCGACCTCGCGCAGACGTCCCACGCGCACCGCGAGGAAGGCCAGCGGTATCAGAAAGAGCAGCGGATAGAGCTTGGCCGCCACTCCCAGCCCGATGAGCACACCGGCCAGCACGGGTCTTCGCCGCGCCCACGCCAACAGCGCGGTGGCTGCGAAAGCCGTTGCCAGCGCGTCGAAGTTGGTAAAGATCTGAAAAATCACGATCGGTGAGGCCGCGACCAACGCCGCGTCCCAGATGCGACGCGGACCGGCCAGCATGGCGGTCGCCCACAGTGTCGTCAGCCACGCCATGGCCAGACCGAACGCGGCGATGTTGAAGAACATCACCACCTCCGCGACGATGGGTACCGATACGAGTTTGGTCAACGCCGTGTAGGTCTTCGCCAGAGACATCGACAGGTACTGGTAGACGCCCGTCAAGACCGGATACTCCATGTAGCGCACGGCCGGGCTGCCGTCGTACTGAACGTGCGGCTTGCCTTCGGCGTCGGTCTCAACCCAGCTGGACTTGTACGGAAATTTGCCCAGGTTCAACAACTCTGCGGTATACAGCGGAACGGTATCGGAGTAGCAGAGCTGATAGTAGGCCCGCTGGTTCTCCCAATTGCCCACCCGCTGGTCGGCGGCGCCGGTGCCGACGGTCTGCAGACACGCTGCCTTTGTCGAATAGCCCAGCGCCAGGAAAATCAGCGCGATGGCCAGCATGACTCGCAATGGTGTGAGGAATCGGGTTCGACCGATCAACGCATGACGGCCAACGGGGCCGCCGATAGTTCCCGCGAGCGCCGCACCGATGGTGTCGGTGCGGCTCGGCATATCGCGGCCGTCCAGGCTTCGCAGGTCTTCGGCCGGCGGAGCCGGAGATTCAGTACCGACCGGCGGAGCCGGAGATTCAGTACCGGCCAACGCGGCAGGCGATTCAGCCGGCGATACCTCGCCCGGTTCCGTCACGGAGGCGGTGGGGGTCCCGGTGGCGGCGGTGCGGGTTCTGGCGGCGGCGCGCCTGGCACGCCCTCCGGCCCCGGCGGTGCCCCGACAGGCGGTGGGCCAGGCACGCCCTCCGGCCCCGGCGGTGCGCCCCCGGGAGGTGGCGGTCCCACGGGCACGGTGGTTGGGGGTCCCCACGGGATCGTGATTCCCGGCGCGATCTCGAGCGTCGGTTGAATCACCGTCTCCGAGGGCGGCGGCGGCGCATCGGTGGGGTCCGGCGGTGGAGGTGGCGGTGGCGGTGGCACGCCGGCATAGCCACCGATCTCCGCGGGTTTCGGGAACGACTCGTTATCGGTTCCGTCGAGGGCACCGTCCATCGTGGCCTTCCAGATGTCGGCCGGCAGCCCTGCGCCGTACACCGGCGAGCCCCATTGATTCACCAGTGGTTTGGTGCCCTCAGTAGTGCCGACCCAGACCGCGGTCGACAGCGACGGGGTAAAGCCGACCATCCAGGCATCACGGTTTGCGCCGGTATCGCCCAGTTGATTGGTGCCGGTCTTGGAGGCCGACGGACGCCCGCCGGCAAGATTGTGACCGTTGGAGTAGGCGGCGATCGGCTGCATCGCGGCGGTGACGTTGTCCGCGACATCCTTATCGATTCGCTGTTCGCCGGTGTTGTCCTCCTCGGTCGCGTCGAACAGGACATCGCCCTCGGCGTTGACGACCTTCTGCACGAAGTGCGGTGTGCGGTAGACCCCCGACGCGGCGATCGTGGCGTACGCCGAGGCCATATCGAGCACCCGAGTCTGGTACTGCCCCAGCACAATTCCGTTGTTCGGCGGACCGCCCTCCCCGTCCTCGGACAAGGTGTGGTCCACACCCGGAATACTCTCCGCGATGCCGGCCTGGTGTGCGGCATCGGCGACGTCCTGCGGTCCGTTGTTGAGCTTGAGCATCAATCGGTAATAGCTGGTGTTCAACGATTGCTTCAGCGCCTCAGCGATGTTGCAGGTACCGCAGCTTTCGCCGCCCACATTCGAGATCTCGATGCCGTTGACACTCAAAGGCGAGCTATCCACCTGGAAGCCCAGCCCCATGCCCTGCTGCAGCGCCGCGATCAGCGCGAACACCTTGAACGCCGATCCGGTGGGCAGCCCGGCCTGCGCGAAATCGAAACCGTTGGCATCCGAGCCGCCGTAGTAGGCAATGATCCCGCCGGTTCTCGGATCGATCGACACCACCGCAGCCCGCATTTCGGGGTCCTGGCCGTCCAGAGCGGCCTCGACCGCATCCTGCGCGGCGGACTGCGCCTGAGCATCGATTGTGGTGGTGATCTGCAGGCCCTCGGTGTTCAGCGTCTGCTCGTTGATGTTGAAGATCTCGAGCAGTTCGTTGATCACCTGCCGCTCGATCAGACCGTTGGGCCCGGTGGTCTGATTCTGCGTGGTGGCCAAGTCACGCGGGATGGTCGGCGGGAACACCTGCGCGGCCCGGTCGGCCGGCGACAGCGCCCCGATCTCGACCATGCCGTCCAGCACCCAGTTCCAACGCGCCGCTGACGCGTCGGGGTCGACGGCTGGATCAAGCACCGACGGCAGCTGGATCAGCGCAGCGAGCAACGCGCCCTCGGCGACATCGAGCTGCTCGACGGGCTTGTCGAAATAGGCCTTGGACGCAGCCGCCACACCGTAGGCACCCCGGCCGAAGTAGATGATGTTCAAATAGGACTGCAGCACTTGATCCTTGGACCATTCGCTGGACATCTTGGTCGAGATCACCAGTTCCTTGGCCTTGCGGATCACCCCGCCTACACCGGATCTCGCGTCACCCACCAACGCGTTCTTGACGTACTGCTGGGTGATCGTCGATCCGCCCTGCAGGTCTCCGCCGAAAATGTTGTTCGTGGCTGCGCGCATGAAGCCGGTGAAAGAGAAGCCTGGGTTCGAGTAGAAGTCCCGGTCCTCGGCGGCCATCACCGCATCGAGGACATGCGCTGGGATCTGATCGATGTCGACATCGATCCGGTTGCCCTCCGGCGGAACGATTTTCGATAGCTCAGAGCCATCGCTGGCCAGGATTGTCGATACCTGCGCGGTACGGATGTCGCCCGGCTTGGGCACATCGACGATCATGTAGGCCATGCCGAAAGTGAGCAGCGGCAGCACGATCAGCACCGCCATCGTGGCGTAGAGGCCGCGGCGTACCCACTTCCAGTTGACCTGCGGACCCGGGGTGCCGTCCGAGGGCCCTTCCCCGGTCGGTCCACCTCCACTCGGCGGGGGCGGTGGCGGCGGTTTCGGTGGCTCCTGTTTGGCAGGGGTGCCGTCCAGCGCCCGCTTCACCGCATCGATCGGGTCGCGCAGGTGCGCCGGCGGTTCCCCCCGCACCGGGGGGATGACGGCGGTGTGGCGGTCATCGGGGGTACCCGCGTGCGCACTTCCCGTGTCATCCTCGGCGGGCGCCCGGTGCGCACCACCATCGCCAGTCCTCGGTGCCGGACCGTCGGCTTGGTGGGGTGGTCCCGGGTTCACGTCTTCAGTCATCTGGCCCTCCAGGGCGTCCTCGGCTGACCGGTCGTGGCGCCCTTCGCTATTCACTGGCAGTGCGCGCACGACCGCGCGCCGTCTGAGTTCGTCGTGGCGCGGGTGAGCCCTCGGGGGGCGGCAGCGCTCCCAGCTTGTACGACTTGACCAGGTGATTCCAACTACAGGTGCGGCAAACCTCCACAACGTGTACGGAGAAGTCGTCGTAGCGGGTCGCCAGCATGAGCAGCTCCTCAGCGGTGCGTGCAGACCCGGACACCGCACCGAGTTGATCGCCGAACACCCACGACACCAGTGTCAGTTGCTCCTTGCGGCAGATCGGGCAGATCACCGAGCTGGACTTGCCGTGGAATTTCGCAGCTCGCAACAGGTAAGGGTTGGCATCGCAGACTTCGGAAACGCCGGTCCTTCCCGAATAGACTTCGGCCAGCAGAGACCGCCGCCGCAAGGCGTAGTCCACCACCTGTCGCTGGAATCGCACGGTGACCAGAGTACGTCGGCGCGGTTGTCGCCGAGGCGCGACGTGCGACCCAGTTCACCACCGAAGGGTCACGATCTGGCCAGGCCGGGTCATCGCCGTGCTCATTCCTACGAAATTCCCCCGTCGGCGCCTGCTCCCGAATCCATCCCGACAGCCGCGACGCCGCGGCACCGGAGAGCGATTTGTCACAGAATCCGACACCGATGTAGCGTCTAATATATCGGCGCGATACAGTTTCGCGAGGTGTCGGGTCGTCGTAGCGACGGCCCAGAGTCGTCGTAGCGACGGCCAGATTACGCGAGGAAGGGGCCCGAATGCTGGAACTGGCTGTTCTGGGTCTGCTACTCGAATCGCCCATGCACGGCTATGAGCTGCGGAAACGACTGACGGGCCTGCTCGGCGCGTTTCGCGCCTTCTCCTACGGGTCGCTCTATCCGGCGTTGCGGCGTATGCAGGCCGACGGTCTGATCGTCGAGGACGCCGCGCCGGAAGGCACCGTCAAAGTCCGGCGCGCCCGCCGCGTCTACCAGCTCACCGACGCCGGCACGCAGCGCTTCACCGAGTTGGTTGCCGATACCGGGCCGCAGAATTTCTCCGACGACGGGTTCGGCGTTCACCTCGCCTTCTTCAATCGCACCCCGGCCGAGGCGCGCATGCGCATTCTCGAGGGGCGCCGCCGTCAGGTCGAGGAGCGCCGGGAAAGCCTGCGGGAAGCAGTCGCACGGGCCAGCAACTCGTTCGACCGCTACACCAGGCAGCTCCACCAACTCGGTCTGGAGTCCAGCGAACGGGAAGTCACCTGGCTCAACGAATTGATCGCCGCCGAGAAGTTGGCGCAGGAACGCGCGGAGCACACGTGAACACAACAACCAGTGCATCAGCGAGCAACACCAGCAGTACTTCTGAAACAGCAGTCGGAGTAGGACAAGAGGAGAAAACGTCATGACCGCAAGCAATGACGTCCGGGTCGCGATCGTCGGCGTGGGCAACTGCGCGTCCTCGCTCGTGCAGGGCGTGCAGTACTACAAGGACGCAGACGAGAACGTCGCCGTTCCCGGCCTCATGCACATCAAACTCGGTCGGTACCACGTACGCGACGTGAAGTTCGTCGCCGCGTTCGACGTGGACGCCAAGAAAGTCGGCTTCGACCTCTCCGAGGCCATCTTCGCCTCGGAGAACAACACCATCAAGATCGCCGACGTGCCGCCGACCAACGTCACGGTGCAGCGCGGCCCCACCCTCGACGGCATCGGCAAGTACTACGCCGAGACCATCGAGGTCTCCGATACCGAGGCCGTCGATGTGGTCAAGGCGCTCAAGGACGCGAACGTCGACGTGATGGTCTCCTACCTTCCGGTGGGCTCCGAAGAGGCCGACAAGTTCTACGCCCAGTGCGCCATCGACGCCGGTGTGGCGTTCGTCAACGCGCTGCCGGTCTTCATCGCCTCGGACCCCGTATGGGCCAAGAAGTTCGAAGACGCCGGCGTGCCAATCGTCGGCGACGACATCAAGAGCCAGGTCGGTGCCACCATCACCCACCGCGTGATGGCCAAGCTGTTCGAGGATCGCGGCGTGCAACTCGACCGGACCATGCAGCTCAACGTCGGCGGCAACATGGACTTCCTCAACATGCTTGAGCGTTCGCGCCTGGAGTCCAAGAAGATCTCCAAGACCCAGGCTGTCACGTCCAATCTGCAGCGCGAGTTCAATACCAAGGATGTGCACATCGGACCGTCGGATCACGTCGGTTGGCTTGACGACCGCAAGTGGGCCTACGTTCGGCTGGAGGGCCGCGCCTTCGGTGACGTGCCGCTGAACCTGGAATACAAGCTTGAGGTGTGGGATTCGCCCAACTCGGCCGGTGTCATCATCGACGCCGTCCGGGCCGCGAAGATCGCCAAGGACCGTGGTGTCGGCGGACCTGTCGTCGCGGCCTCGGCATACCTGATGAAGAGCCCGCCCAAGCAGCTGGCCGACGACGTCGCCCGCGCCGAACTCGAGGACTTCATCGACAGCTGACGCTGTTGCCGGGCATCTGCGCGGATGCCGAGTTGGCCGGCATGTGGCGAGTGTGCCTTCCTACGAGACGACTCCGGCAGACCGGTGTCGTTGATGCACTGGCCAGCGCCATGCGCATCGGGTCACGCCCGTCGTCCGCGCAACATTGCCAACGCCAAACAGGTTAGACTGTCGAATTATGGTGGACGCGGAACCGCAGGTCAGCGAACTGGCCGGCGAATTACAGCGCGTGCTCTCCAAGGTGCTCGCCGTGCTCCGCCACACCGGACGGACCTCCACCTCCGGAGACCTCACGCTGGCCCAACTCTCCATTCTGCTCACCCTGCTCGACGAGGGCCCGATTCGGATGACCGACCTGGCTGCTCGCGAGCGGGTCCGCACACCCACCACCACGGTGGCGATCCGCAGGCTCGAGAAGTTGGGGCTGGTCAAACGCACCCGCGACACGTCGGATCTGAGGGCGGTCCTGGTGGACATCACCCCCGAGGGACACGCCCAGCACCGGGAAGCGCTGGCTTCCCGGCAGGCGCACCTGGCCGCACTGCTCAGCAAGCTCAGCGAGGACGAACTCGACGCGCTGGCCAAGGGCCTGGCGCCGCTCGAGCGAATCGCCGAATAGCTCCTCAGCCCAGCCAGTCCAACACCGCCGCCGCGGTCCATGACTGCTGCATGCTGCCCAACGGTTCCCCGGTGAACGGCTCGTAGTACTCCGCGAAAGTTCCGTCACTGGCCTGGCGCAGGCCCTCCCGACGCAGGATCGCCGAGCGCTCAGCCCAACCGCGCCTGGCGAAACACCAGGAGAACAGCCACGTCATCACCGGCCACACCGGCCCGCGCCAGTACTCGCGAGGACGGAAATCGCGAGACACCGGTGACGTCGACGGGACGAGCGCGTAGGCGAGGTCGGGGTGGCCACAGAACCGCGGACCCTCCAGCAGCCGCAACAAAGCCCGCTCCCTGTCGTGCGGCAGGCCGCCGCATAGCAGCGGCGCAAACTGCGCCACCGTCTCGGTGGCGATCCACCTATCCGCACGAACGTCGTAATCCCTTGCCGCACCGGTTCGTTCGTCAGTAGTCGTGATGACACCGGCCCGGAACCGCTGCGCCCACGCATGCAGGTCCTTCACATCGGCGTCCGGCCGCTTGTGGTCTTCACCGATCTCGGCCAGCACCTGGCAGGCCACCGAGAGAATGGCGGAGACGAAAACGTCTTCCACGGCGAAGCTCACTGCTTTGGGCAGCAGCTCATCGTCGTAGCGGGCGGCCTTCATCTCCTCGACCAGCCATAGGTAGCGGTCGTACTCCAGATCGCTGGGACGCTGGCTGGCGTCGGTGTTGATCTTGTTGTCCTCGCGCTGATACTCCGGCACATCGCCGGGAATCACGTTGGCGTACGCGCTGTCCCATCGCGGGGAGTTATCCATCCCAGACTCCCAGCCGTGGTACACGGTGACCCGGCCGTTGTCATTCTGGTCCCGGCATTCGGCCAGCCAGCGATGCCACTGCACCAGGGCGTCCCAGCGGCGGTCGAGGAACGACTCGGCGACCGCGCGCGTCGAACGGCCGCGGGTACGCGCATGGTCGAGGATGCGCTGAACCGCAATGGCGTGCACGGGCGGCTGCATGATCCCCGAGGTCTGGTGGGTAAGGGGTGCATCGGCCGAAAGCGTCGAGCACGCCCAGCGCGCCGGGCCGGGGAAATACCCGTCGACACCGTTGGCGAAAACGATGTGGGGGATCATGCCATTGCTCCACTGTGCCGACAGCAGTGTGTCGAGCTCGACGACGGCCCGCTCCACCGACAGCGGAGCCAGCCCGATCGCCACAAAGGCGGCGTCCCAGCTCCACATGTGCGGGTACAACAACGGCGCCGCCGTGGTCATCGCACCGAGGTCGTTGCCGCGCAGCAGGTACGCGGCGCGCGCCGCGAGTTGGGTGGGCGCGAAGCTGGGGTCGTGGGGCATCACCCTCCATGATGCGACTTTCCGGGCCTCGGTGCATTGTCGGTACTGTTCTGGTGTGCCGACCGCGATGATCACCGGGGCCGCCGGCGGACTTGGATCTGCGCTCGCCGATGCGCTGGCCCCTACGCACACGCTGCTGCTGGCCGGCCGCCCTTCCCAGCGGCTCGACGCCGTCGCCGAGCGCCTCGGAGCCACCACCTGGCCCTTCGACCTCGGCGATCCGGACTCGATCGCCGCCGTTGTCGAACCCATCGTCGAACTCGATGTGCTGATCCATAACGCGGGGGTGGCCTACCCCGGCCAGGTGGCGGAGTCCTCGGTCGACGAGTGGCGCGCGACCATGGCCGTCAACCTGATCGGCCCGGTTGCCCTCACCCTCGAGTTGCTTCCGGCGCTCCGCAGCGCGGCCGGTCACGTGGTGTTCATCAACTCAGGTTCCGGGATCAACGCTTCGACGGGGCTGGCCGCGTACTCGTCGAGCAAGTTCGCGCTGCGGGCCTTCGCCGACTCACTGCGCAGCGATGAGCCGTCCCTGCGCGTGACGTCGGTGCATCCAGGGCGAATCGCGACGGCTATGCAGGAGGACCTCATTGCCTACGAGGGCCGCGTCTACAACCCCGAGCAGTTCCTCAGCCCGCAGACCGTCGCGCAGGTCACCGCTGACGCCATCAGTACGCCGCGCGACGCCCACATTCACGAGGTCATCGTCCGCCCCCGGTGATTTCGGTGCAGTTTGTCACGGTGGGCGTGACGTTCTACGCCGAAGTCGCAGACGCGATGGTGGCGAGTACCCGCTGCGGGTACTCGGTGAGGTCCAACCAAGTAAATCGAAAAACCTGCCAGCCCCGTAGTGCGATGGTGTTCTGTCGTTCTCGATCGTGCTGGAAGGACTCTTGCCCGATGTGAAAGGCCCAGCCGTCGACCTCGATCGCCACCTTCGCGGCGACGAACGCGACATCGATCTTGTACCGCCCCAGTCGGTAGTTCGCCCGCCAACCCGTCATCCCGGCCTCCTGCAACAACTTCACCAGAAGCCGCTCGGCCTCGGATTGAGCGCCACCCGCGGCGGCCTGCAAGAGGACGCGCGCGGACGGCGAACCGTGGCGGCCCTTGTTCCGCATATGGGCGGCCCACATATCGCGAAGTGCCACATCTCGCTGCAATGCCCTATCCATCACCCGGGGCTCGCCACGGCCGCGCACTGCGGCCTCGATCGCCGTGAGTGGCACGGCGGTGACGCGGAGCCCCCGCCGCCCCACCACGTCGGATCGCTCCAGGTCGCGGCGGCGTACCCGCACGCCGGGGCGCTTGCGCCCACTTCCGCGGCGGGGAACCGTCACCTCGACAAGGTCGGGCGCGAACCCGGTGAGGCCATGCCACCACGCAGCAGCCAGTCCGCTCGCCGCCGCGTGTTCGCCGTACTGCCAGACGGCGGCGCGGATGCGGGCAGCATCGCCGAACGGTCGGTCGTCAACGAAGTACACCCCGCGTGAGCACTGCCGCCAGGACCCCGCTTGGACACGCCGATTGACCGATTGTCTACTCAGTCCGGCAGTTCGCGCCTGGGCGAGCGTGATGACCCCGTCGTGGCTGCGCAGATAGTCGTTGAGCACATATGAGCTGACGCCCGACAGCGCCACCCGGTTCCACGCCCGGCGACTTCGGTGCAGTTCGTCACGGTGAGCGTGACGAACTGCACCCAAATCCCACGGCTACAGGACCACGTTGACGAGTCGGCCGGCGACCACGATCACTTTCTTGGGCGTTCGGCCATCCAGGAACGCCGCGATCTTCTCGTCGGTCAGTGCCGCCGCTTCGACCATGTCCACGCCAGCGTCTGCCGATACAGTGACCCGCCCGCGAACTTTCCCGTTGACCTGCACCGGATACTCGACGGTGTCCTCGACCAGATACCGCTCATCGGCCACCGGGAACGGGCCGTGAGCCAGTGAGCCGCCGTGGCCCAGCCGCTGCCACAGCTCTTCAGCCAGGTGCGGCGCCAGGGGCGCAACCATCAGAACCAGCGGCTCCAGCGCAGCGCGGGCTGTCACTGCCTGCTTGGTCAGGTGATTGGTGTACTCGATGAGCTTGGCCGCCGCGGTGTTGTTGCGCAGCGCGGCATAATCCTCCGCCGCGCCGGCGATGGTGCGGTGCAGCAGCCGAAGGGTTTTTTCGTCCACTGCATCGTCGGTCGTCTTGGTCGCTCCGGTTTCTTCATCCACGACCAACCGCCACACCCGTTGCAGGAACCGGTGCGCGCCGACGACGTCTTTGGTCGCCCATGGCCGCGACGCCTCCAGCGGTCCCATCGACATTTCATAGACGCGCAGCGTGTCCGCGCCGTAGTTGTCACAGATGTCGTCGGGCGACACCGAGTTTTTCAGGCTCTTGCCGATCTTTCCGAACTCCTGTGACACCGGGATCTCTCCGTCGGGGCCAGTCCAGTAGAAACCCCCGTCGCGCTCGACTACCTCGCCCGCCGGAACGTAGGCGCCTCGGGCATCGGTGTAGGCGAACGCCTGGATGTAGCCCTGGTTCACCAACCGCCGGTAAGGCTCTCGCGAGCTGACATGGCCGAGGTCGTAGAGCACCTTGTGCCAGAACCGAGCGTAAAGCAGATGCAGAACGGCGTGTTCGACACCGCCCACGTAGAGATCGACTCCGCCGGGGTCGTCAGGACCGTGCTCAGCCGGCCGCGGCCCCATCCAATACGCCTCGTTCTCCTTGGCGCACAACTCTTCTGTGTTGTACGGATCGGTGTAGCGCAGCTCGTACCACGAGCTACCCGCCCACTGTGGCATGACATTTGTGTCGCGGGTGTAAGCCTTGAAGCCATCGCCGAGGTCGAGCTCGACGTTCACCCAGTCGGTCACCTTCGCCAGCGGCGGTGACGGCTCGCTGTCGGCGTCCTCGGGATCAAAGAGCACCGGCGAATAATCGGGAACATCGGGAAGTTCGACGGGCAGCATCGACTCCGGCAACCCCCGACTGCGGCCCGCCGCGTCGTAGACGATGGGGAAGGGCTCGCCCCAATACCGCTGCCTGGCGAAAAGCCAGTCCCGAAGCTTGTATTCGGTTCGCTCCCGGCCAGCCCCCTTCTCGACCAGACGTTCGGTCATCGCTTTCTTGCCTGAGGCCACGTCCATTCCGTCAAGGAAGCCCGAGTTCACCATTACACCGTCTCCGGTGTAGGCCTCACCTAAGACATCAACGCCTGCAACCACTTCCCCCGATGGTCCCCTGCCCTGCGGGCCTGGCTCCACCGCGGCTGCCGGCCGCACCACTTCCAGAATCGGCAAACCCAACTCGGTCGCGAAATCCCAGTCGCGCTGGTCCCCGCCGGGCACCGCCATGATCGCGCCCGTGCCGTATCCGGCCAACACATAGTCGGCGATGAACACCGGGATCTGTTGTCCGCTAGCGGGATTCGTTGCATATGCGCCGAGGAACACGCCGGTCTTGGAGCGGTTCTCCTGGCGTTCCAAGTCCGACTTCGCCGCGACCTCCCGCCGATAGGCGGCCACCGCGTCCGCCGGCGTCGCCGCTGCATATGTCCACCGCGAATCGACCTCCGCTGGCCACGACTCGGCGATGAGGTCCTCGACCAGTTCATGCTCGGGAGCCAGCACCAGGTACGTCGCGCCGAACAGCGTGTCCGGACGTGTGGTGAACACTTCGATGTCGCCCGCGGCCGGCGCCGAATCAACGGCGAAGAACACCGTCGCACCCGTCGAGCGGCCGATCCAGTTTCTCTGCATGGTCTTGACTTTTTCCGGCCAGTCCAGCAGATCGAGATCGTCCAGCAACCGGTCAGAGTAAGCGGTGATCCGCATCATCCACTGCCGCAACCGTTTCCGGAAAACCGGAAAGTTGCCGCGCTCGCTGCGGCCGTCGGCAGAAACTTCTTCATTCGCGAGAACCGTGCCCAAGCCTGGACACCAGTTCACCACCGAATCTGCCAAATAGACCAGCCGGTAGCCGTCCACGATATCGGCGCGTTCATCGCTGTTCAGCTGGGACCAATCACGACCGTCACCGACCGATCTGGTCCCGGCGTCGAACTCGTCGACCAGTTCGGCAATCGGGCGGGACCTGCCCGCCGCAGAGTCGAACCACGCATTGAAGACCTGCAGAAAGATCCACTGGGTCCATTTGTAATAGTCCACGTCGGTAGTGGAGAAGCTGCGCCGCGAATCGTGGCCGAGTCCGAGCCTCTCGAGCTGGCGGCGGAAGTTGACGATATTGGCCTCGGTGCGAGTTCGCGGATGCGTACCGGTCTGGATCGCGTACTGCTCGGCGGGCAGTCCGAAGGCATCGAAACCCAAGGCGTGCAGAACATTACGCCCCGTCATCCGGTAGTACCGTGCGTATACGTCGGTAGCGATGTATCCCAGCGGGTGGCCTACATGCAGGCCTTCGCCGGATGGGTAGGGAAACATGTCCTGGACGAACATCTTGTCGGCGGGCACCTCGGCACCGTCGCTGGGCGCCAGCGAACCGACTGGGTTGGCCACATCGAAAGTCCCTGACCTCGACCACCGCTGCTGCCATGTCCGCTCGATCTCGCCCGCCAGTTGCGCCGTGTAGCGGTGCTGTGGAGTGTCGGCGGCAGAGGCGGGCTGCGCAGTCGGCGTTTCGGTCACGCCACCAGGGTATAAGCACCCCGATCGCCGATCCCGGGGCCTGGGCTTGGTCTCGGTTCCGTTGCGGATGCGTCAGGGGTTGGTCCCAGCTGGAGTTTTGGTCTGGCAACGGCGTGGTGGCCGTGGATACATTCGCCACCTGGCCAGGAGGGACGATCCCGGAATTGCCGGGAACGGATGTGAGATGGAACCAGAGGACTGCAGTCGATGAGCGAAATCGCCCGCTACCGGCGGATTCTGGCAGGTGGGGCCGCGGTCGGCGCCGCGAGCATGCTGAGCTTTGCGGGCGCTACGGCATCCGCCCAGCCGACGAATCCGCAGCCGCCACCCGCCCCCGCGATTGTGAACCAGACGGCCACGATGGCACCCAGCGCCGCAACGCCCCAGGCCACCGGCCAACCCGCGGCGACAGTGGCACCCAGCGCCGCAACGCCCCAGGCCACCGGCTCGGCGGCGCTTCCCGCCGGCTCGACCGCCGCCGCACCACCCGCCGCAGCAGCACCCGCGGCAGCAGCACCCGCCGCCGCAGCACCCGCGGCAGCAGCACCCGCGGCCGCGCCACCGCCCGTGACCATCACCCCGGCAACCTCGGGCACCCTCACCGAATACTTCGCAGGCTCGGGCGTCTCGCTCGAGCCGCAGTCCAGCCAAGGCTTCCGTGCACTGAACATCGTGCTGCCGATGCCGCAGGGCTGGGCACACGTCCCCGACCCCAACGTCACGGACGCATTCGCAGTGATCGCCGACCGAGTCGGCGGCAACGGACTCCACACGTCCAACGCCCAGGTTGTGGTTTACAAGCTGATCGGCCAGTTCGATCCGCAGGAAGCCATCAGTCACGGGTTCGTCGACAGCCAGCAACTGCCGGCGTGGCGTTCCACCAAAGCATCGTTCGCCGAGCACAACGGCATGCCCTCGTCCCTGATCGAAGGCACCTACCGGGAGAATGCCATGACGCTGAACGCATCGCGGCGCCACGTGATCGCCCCCTCAGGCCCCGACCACTACCTTGTGTCACTGTCTGTGACCACCAGCGTCGACCAGGTCGTGGCCGCTGCCGACGCCACCGAGGCCATCGTCAAAGGCTTCAAGGTCAGCGCGCCCTCGGCGCAACAACCGCCGGGGGTTGCGCCTGCGCCGGCGGTTGTACCAGGCGCAGCCCCGGCCAGCCTTCCGGCACCCGCAGCACCCGCAGCCCCGGCCAGCCTTCCGGCGCCCGCAGCACCCGCAGCACCGGCCAGCCTTCCGGCACCCGCAGCACCCGCAGCCCCGTCGGTGGCAACGCCGCCTCAGCCGCTGGGGCTGCAGGGGTA
>NZ_JBMYXC010000043.1:0-29673 GCF_049608025.1 Mycobacterium sp.
ATTTATGGCGAAGCGTGCGCTGGTCACCGGGATCACCGGGCAGGATGGCTCGTATCTGGCGGAGTTGTTGCTGAGCAAGGGCTACGAGGTGCACGGGTTGATCCGTCGCGCGTCGACGTTCAACACCTCGCGTATTGACCATCTGTATGTTGATCCGCATACCCCGGATGCCCGGCTGTTTCTTCACTATGGGGATCTCAGCGACGGTGCCCGGTTGGTGACTCTGCTGGCCGGCATCGATCCCGATGAGGTGTATAACCTGGCCGCGCAGTCCCATGTCCGGGTGTCGTTCGATGAGCCCGAGCACACCGCTGATACGACCGGGACCGGGACGATCAGGATGCTTGAGGCGGTGCGACTTTCAGGTATCAAGACCCGCTTCTACCAAGCTTCGTCCTCGGAGCTCTATGGTGCGACGCCACCACCGCAGAATGAGGACACGCCGTTCTACCCGCGCTCGCCGTATGCCGCCGCGAAGCTGTACAGCTATTGGATCACCAAGAACTATCGTGAGGCGTACGGGATGTTCGCGGTCAACGGGATTCTGTTCAATCATGAATCACCGCGCCGGGGTGAGACTTTCGTGACTCGCAAGATCACCCGGGCGGTGGCTGCGATCAAAGCCGGTGTGCAGGAACACACCTATCTGGGCAATCTCGACGCTGTCCGGGACTGGGGTTACGCGCCGGAGTATGTCGAGGGTATGTGGCGGATGTTGCAGGTTGACGAGCCCGACGATTACGTCTTGGCGACGGGGGTGGGGATTACGGTGCGGGAGTTTGTTGAGATTGCTTTCGCTCGTGCCGGGCTGAACTGGGAGGACCACGTCCGCTTCGATGAGCGGTATCTGCGTCCCACCGAGGTGGATGCGTTGATCGGGGACCCCTCGCGCGCCGGAAAGAACCTGGGCTGGGTGCCGACGGTCGATGGCCGTGAGTTAGCGCGTCTGATGGTCGATGCCGACATCGAGGCGCTCAAGCATGCGGGCAGTCCGTGGATCGACAAGGTTGCGCTGGACTCCTGGGTCACGCCCACCGCCGGCGGTGTGGACACGTGATGACCCCCGAAGGGCGGGGAGGGCCTGGTGAGCTCGACCGCGCGGCGACGTTCTACGTTGCCGGGCACCGTGGGCTGGTCGGCTCAGCGATCGTGCGCAGGCTTGAGCGTGCCGGCTTTGCGAACATCGTCGGGCGAACCTCGGCCGAGCTGGACCTCAAGGATCGCGATGCGGTCTTTGAATTTTTCGCCGATGCCGCGCCGAGGTACGTCGTGCTGGCTGCGGCGAAGGTCGGCGGGATCCTGGCCAATAACACCTACCCGGTGGACTTCCTCAGTGACAACCTGCGGATTCAGGTCAACGTGCTTGATGCAGCGCGTGAGGCTGACGTGGAACGGCTGCTGTTTCTGGGCTCGTCGTGTATCTATCCCAAGTTCGCGCAGCAGCCGATCCGTGAAGACTCTCTGCTGACCGGTCATCTGGAGCCGACCAACGACGCCTACGCCATCGCCAAGATCGCCGGCATCCTGCACGTGCAGGCGGTGCGCAGACAGTATGGCTTGCCGTGGATTTCGGCGATGCCCACGAACCTCTACGGACCCAACGACAACTTCTCCCCGACGGGGTCGCACGTGCTGCCCGCGTTGATCCGACGCTACGACGAGGCGGTCGCCTCGGGCGCGCAGTCGGTAACCAACTGGGGAACCGGTAGCCCACGGCGGGAGTTCCTGCACGCCGATGACATGGCTGATGCGTGTCTGCACCTGCTCGAACACTACGACGGGCCCGAGCAGGTCAACGTGGGCAGCGGCATCGACGTCACCATCGGGGAGATCGCGGAGACCATCGGCTCAGTCATCGGCTACACCGGCGCAACCGAATGGGACACCACCAAACCCGATGGCACACCGCAGAAGCTGCTGGATGTCTCCAAGCTTGCGGAGGCAGGTTGGACGTCGAAGATCAGCCTGCAGGAAGGCATCGAGCGCACAGTGGCGTGGTACCACGAACACATAGGCGCCCTGCGCGGATAACGGCGCAGGAACACCGCTATTCCTGAATAGACAATGTGATATTCCTGAGCGAACAATGGGTTATTCCTGAAAAAACAATGTGACCGTCGGCCTGTGCCCTTTGCTGCGCCGAGCCTGCCTGTCGCTCGTGCATTCCGAAGCTCCATGTTTCATTCACTGCGATCCGCAGAGAATTTGCCAAAACTCAATGTCGCGGTGCAGAACGTATCGAAACGATCACATCTCCCATGAGCCGTGTTCAGGTGCGGGAGGGGTATAACCTC
Source organism: Mycobacterium sp. (assembly GCF_049608025.1). GTDB lineage: Bacteria > Actinomycetota > Actinomycetes > Mycobacteriales > Mycobacteriaceae > Mycobacterium. The sequence goes on from NZ_JBMYXC010000043.1 coordinate 2,295, forward strand.
AGCTCAAGACGATTTCAGCGCTGCTGTGACGTAGCTCATCGTTTCAGGCTCCGGTGGGCACCGATTCCCATGTTAGCGTTGCGTTAACTTAGCCAAATATGGCTGGAGCAATGTTCATAGCGATCTCCGTCACAGGCCGAGCCTGTAGTCGGATTGATCACCAAAAACGCATCACAGAGGGCGCCCGGGTCGTATTGCGGGCGTTCTGTGGGAAAGGCGAAATACGAATGACGGACCTAATGTCGTCTGCTTATCGCGAGTCCATGCCATCGCAGATGTCGAAGATTGGCGCTGCGCCAACGGCGGCGGGGCCGAATATGCAAAACGTGATCGAAGAGGTGACCGCCGGGCAGCAAATGGGCCGACAGTGGCAGGAGTCCTACCGCACCCGCCTTGTCCTGGTGGACAGTCTCGTGGTTTTCGGGGCGGTGGGGCTGGGTCAAATCGGTCGGTTCGGATTCTTCGGCACGCCGCGGGATGCGACTGAGGTGACCCTGTCCGGGCTCACTGCGACATCGGTGCTGCTGGCGCTCGTCTGGCTGGTGGCCCTCAGCGTGGTCCAATCGCGTGATATTTCGCTGGTTGGATTAGGTAGCGAGGAGTACCGCCGCGTCGTATCGGCCACTGTGGGAGTCTTCGGCGTGGTTGCGGTGGTGAGCTTGCTGCTGCAGTCACCTATTTCACGCGGCTACCTCATCATCGCGCTGCCGGCCGGACTCCTGGGGCTGGTCTTAGGGCGCCACCTGTTGCGCCGCAATCTCATCAAGCGACGCAACCGCGGCGAATTCATTTCCCGGGTGGTGGTGCTGGGCAGCGCCGATTCGATCGAGGTGCTGGCTAGACACCTGAACCGGTCGACACCGGCAGGGTATTCTGTTGCGGCGGTGTGTATCCCCGGCTTCGACGGCGAGATGGGCGAGCACATCAGCACCGCTGCCGGCGCGATCCCCATTCTCGGCGATGAGAACTCAGTGGAAGCCGCACTCAGCTTCACCGGCGCCGATGCGCTGGCGGTGGCGGCGGTGGAACTGCTCGGTCACGAGAACATGCGCAGGCTTGCGTGGCGACTCGACTCACTGGGTGTGGACATGATCGTCATGCCCGGGATGACCGACGTGGCGGGTCCACGACTGAAGTTGCGTCCGATCGACAATCTGCCGCTGTTCCACATTGCTCGACCCCGCCATGATGGGCTGCGAAAGCACGGCAAGCGGTTGTTCGACCTCGTGTTCGGCACGCTGGCGCTGGCCGCGGCGTTACCGCTGCTCCTCGCGGTGGCCGTAGCCATCAAGATTGACGACGGCGGACCGGTGTTCTTCCGGCAGGTCCGCGTCGGGCAACACGGTCGGCTGTTCCGCATCATCAAGTTCCGCACAATGACGGCCAAGGCGGAACGCAGGCAGCTGCAGGAGTGTGCGCTATCAGATCAAGAGAATCGAATCTTCTTCAAGTCAGCCGAGGACAGCCGAATCACCCGTGTCGGCAAATTCCTGCGCACCACCAGCCTTGACGAGATTCCGCAGATCCTGAACGTCCTCGAAGGCTCGATGAGCGTCGTCGGCCCCCGCCCGCTGGTGCCCGGCGAGGGGGAGTCGGTGGAGCATTTCGTTCAGCGTCGTGGGTTGGTCAAACCCGGAATGACAGGTCTGTGGCAGGTTTCTGGGCGCTCCGACGTTTCCGACGACGAACGCATCAGGCTCGACCACTCCTACATCGACAACTGGTCGGTGGTTCAGGATCTGGTCATTGTCGGGAAGACGGCGCGCGCGGTGCTCAAGCGCGAGGGAGCCTACTGACCTGCCGCGTGGTGTCCTCTGGACAGGACGGTGCGGATCAGGACAGGACTGTTGGCGGCGCTCCGCAATTCGACGGTGCGGGCAACGAGGCAAAACGGTCGCGAACCCACTCCGAGGCAATCTCGTAGGCTTCACCTCCCAGATCGCCGTGTCCGGCCTTCGCCACTTCGAAATGCTCCACCCGCCCACCCAGTTCGCACGCGCCCTCCACTGCAGTGCTCACCCACTGCGGCAGGATCGTCTTATCGCCGAGTCCGTTGATGACCAGCATCGGTGCGGCCAGAGCTTCCTGCGGTAGTGCGATCCTGCGGAGTGCATCTCGCAACTGGTCGGTCGTGGCCGGGTCGTCGGGGCGGACGCTATGAGAAAGGACATCGTTGCGAAGCGTGCTCGCCCCTGCCGTGCAGTTGAAGATGTCGCCTTCCTGGTCGGGGGTGAAATCGGGCAGCAGCGACCGATCGGTGAGTTCGGGGGTGAACCGCTCGACACCCGCCACTACCAGAGGCATCACCGCTCGCTGGTCGTTTGTCAAGGAATGCGAGTACGCGAGTTCGGCGAGCGCAGTCACGTTGGCTGCCGGTGACAGTGCAACGGAACCGACGAGATCAAGGTCGGTTCCGTACCACCCGGCAACCTCGTTGGCGGCCCACGCCGCCTGTCCTCCCTGAGAATTTCCGAAGGCTAGCCACTGCGTCGAGATGTCAGGAAAAATATTGCGCAGTGCGCGGACGGCGTCCGTGACGTTGAAGGCTGACGTGCGCGGCTCCAAGTACGGGTGCCGTCCCTGCTCTCCCAGGCCCTCATAGTCGCTCACGGCGATCGCGTAGCCCTCAGCCAGATAGGCCTTGGCCGCCGCTAAGGAGCCCATGAGCTCCGGATCCCGCGACGGTCCGCAGTCGTTGCCGATCCCGGTTGTGCCGTGAGCGATCGATAGGACGGGCCACCCGCCCGGAGGCGGGCTGCCGGGCGGAATCAGGAAGACGCCCGACACATCACGAACGCCGCCATCGATGCCCGACACCGAGCGATAGACAGCCCGACGTGCCTCACCGATCGAATTCTCCTCGTCATCAAGGAAATCGGTAAGAGGGAATTCTTCGACGATCTCGCCACGTGCCTTCGCGGCGTCAGGCGCGATAATCGGCGGCGGGGTCGGTAGCGGTGCGGCGATAGCGGCAGCGGTATCAGTGGAAGAGTTTCCACACCCTGACACGACCAGAACGATGCTGAGCAAGCCCAACGCAAGGCGGCGGAATGTACTTGCCGAAGTTTCTTCGCCGTCCCCGGCGCGGGTCATCGCCATAACGCCAACCAGGTTACGTCCGCGTGCATGGTGCGACGGTAATTGGTAGCCATGTTATCGGTGGGATTGTCAGTGGTGGGATTGTCAGCGGTGGGATGCCGGTGGCTCGTCGGCCTCGGTCCTCTGTGACGACCGCCAGGGGTGGGTTATCTGCGAGTGACGGCAGACGACGTGGTACCCGTGATTGACTGGTGTGCGTGATTGACTGGCGCCGCGTGTCATTCTGGCTACCGGTTGTTATCTGCTCTGTGGCGGGCCTGTCCGCGGGCATCTTCTGGTCGCTGACCGCTCCCGCCGGTTACGCATCGACCGGGACGGCATTCGTGGCTTTTGCCTTCCCGGCCGACGAAAAGGACCCCTTCAGCGCCGGACAGTTCCTGAAGCAGCGGATCGAGAGTTACGCCCAGCTCGGTGAATCGCCTGAGCTGCTGCAGGCGGTGGCCGATGATCTGGGCGGCCCGCCTGCCTCGGAACTGGCCGGAAAGACAACGGTGTCAGCCGTGCCCGGCACTGTGTTGTTGCGCGTTACCGCCCAGGACAACGACCGGCTGACCTCGCTGAAACTAGCCAACTCCGTGATGGCCAATCTCAACGAGGCGGTCGTCGCCGTCGAGGCCGGCGGGAGCCCCGACGGGATCTCGCCGGTCGATCTGATTCCGGTCCAGCCGGCCATCGCAGGACCGGCGTCATCGATATTCGGCACTCTGCTGAAGTCGACCGTCGGTCTTGTTCTCGGGGCGGTTCTCGGGGCGGCCATCGGGTGGATACTGTCGCGGCGAAAGCCGGCGGCGACGCGATCCGTGGGCGCTCCAACGCCGGCGCAGCACAGGCGATGAATGTGCCATGGGCGACGGCGAGGTAGAGGGACGCAGGGACGGCGACGAGCCGGCGAAGGCGCCCGCCCTGGCGTCCGTCGGGCGCGTCCTCATGGCTGCCGGCGGGGCGCGTGTGCTGGTTCTGCCGGTCACCGGGTTGTGCAACCTGGTGATCGCAAGGTTGGTGACACAAGCGGTCGGAATCGACCACTTCGGTGTCATCATGCTGGTGGCCACCCTGAGCCAACTGCTGATGTTCGCCGATCTGGGGACCGGTGCCGCGGTGGCGTCGGCGCGGGCCCAGGTGAACGATTCGGCGATCGGCGTCGACAATTTTCGTGGCACCACGTTGACGGCCATCCGCACCACGCTGGTCTCCGGCGCAATCCTCGGGTTCGGTGCGGCTTTGGTTGGTGTGCTCGGTGCTTGGCCCTGGCTCCTGGGCTTCCATCAGCAGGATCTGGCATCGAGCTTGAATATCTCCGCGGTGCTGGCATTGTCAGCATTCGCGGTGGCCCTGCCCTTCGCCGTCGGCGAGGCGGTGCTTCGTGGTAGCGGGCGCATGCACGAGGCGGTTGTCCTGCAGGGTATTTCGCCCCCGTCGGCGCTGGTCTTGACGATCATCTTCCGTCAGATCGAGGTTCCCGATTTGGCGTATGCCCTGGTGCTGCCCGCCGGAGCGCTGTTCGCCGCCATCTGTTGTGCGCTGCGCGCCTGGACGGTGGACAGGGCGTCGGTACGCGGCTTGGTCAGCAAAATCGCGCGTCCGCGCCGATTCCCCGGGCTGCCGATTGCCGCCACCGCCGTACCCATGTTCGTGGTGATGATCGGTCTGCCCGTTGCGCTGCAGTCTGACCGGATCATCATTTCCCACCGGCTCGATCCCATCAGCCTGTCGGATTATTCCTACGCATCGCAGCTCTACATTCCGCTGTGGTCGGTGGTGTCCATTGCGGCGTTGGCACTGTGGCCGCATTTCGCCACCGGACTGAGCGACCGGGCGGCGCTGCGCAAAGGGTGGATCACCGGTCTGCTCATTCTGAGCGGCACCGGCGTGGCCATCGCCGCGGGCTTCCTGCTCTTCGCCCGCTACTTGATCGGCTGGATGAGCGACGGACAAGCCTCTCCCTCCTGGTCGCTGCTGCTCGCGTTCGCCCTGCTGCTGGTTGTGCAGTCTGTCCACGTCACCACCGGCATTCTGCTCATCGCGCCGGACAAGCTGCGCTTCCAAGCGGTGTGCGTGGTGGCGCTGGTCATCGCCAATCTGCCGCTGTCGTGGATCCTGACGCCGACCCTGGGGGCCGCCGGTCCGGTGTATGCCTCGGCGATCACCGTCTTGGTATGCCAGCTGATCCCCGGCGTCGTCGTCGGGGCACGTACGACGCGCCCAGACTCAAGTCCGCAGCCCGTGGGGAAGCCGACCGATGCCTGATCCGACCACACAGGCGGCCGTCGTGCTGGGCACCGTTGTCGCAGCGATCGCGTTGTTCAGCGCAATCGCCAGGACATTGAGGCGCCGGGAAGGCTGGTCGCTCGGCGCGCTACTGGGCGCATGCTTCGTGATCCTTACCTTCAGCTTCGTGCAGTTGCTGGCCACGTACACCAATTCCTGGGTCGAGGTCACCGACGTCTACCGCAACGTGACCTTGGAACTGCCCGAGTGGGGACAGATGTGCTTCCGGGTGGTCATACTGCTCATAGTTCCGGGAGGAATCGCCCTCTTCCTTGCCGGGATGGCTCGGCCCGACGCGCAGGTGAACATTCCCGCGGTGCTGTTCATCATCGTGCTGCTCGTCGGTTTGGGTTCGTCACTGCTGAATGGGGACATTCCGTTCCAAGCCTTCTCCGTGGCCTATCTGTCCATCCTTCTAGTGTGCGTTTTCGCCCCGCGCGGGTTGAGTGTCCATCTGGGAATCGCGACGGTGTGCATGGTCGCGGCGATCGCCAGCGGCATCGCCTTGGTCGTTCATCAGGATGTCAGCGTCATCGAGTGCGTGGCCGGGCACAAGTGTGGGGTCCTGGGTTTCAATTTTCGCGGGGTTCTGGGCAATGAGAATGCACTCGCGCTCTATCTCGCGCTGGCGATGCCGTTCGTCTACATCGGATTCGGCGGCTGGGAAGGTCTGGTCATGGCCGGCTACCTGGCGGGTCTCATCCTGCTCACCGGGAGCCGATCCGGAACCCTGACCGCGGTCGTCACCTTCGCGGTGCTGGTGCTCGTGCGCCCAGACATTCGCCGTCCCAAGCGAACTCCGGTGCGCTCAACGCTACTGTCTGCTTTCCTTATTTCTGTGTTCGCCGTCGGGCTGGTCCTGCCGCTGGTGGTGCAGGACCCCACAGCGCTCAGCGGCCGGGCCGCTCTGTGGCAGTTGGCGCGAAACACGCTCGCAGATCCTGCGGCTCTTGCCTACGGGACCGGAATCTTCGGCTGGAGCCACGTGCACGAGGCAGGCTTGATCGACGCCAGTGCCGTCTACTCGGTGCACAACCAGTGGCTGCACGTCCTGTTCTCCACCGGGATCATCGGCTTGGCCTTTTTCCTCGGTGTCATTGCGATCCTGTTGTGGCAAGCCAGAAACGGCTACTTTCTCGTAGCCGCCTGCGTGTTGGTGCCTGTCTTCATTCTTTCAGTCACCGAGCGTCCGTGGCCCATCGATACCGCCGACTGGCTCTGCTGGGCCGTATTCGGCGCGCTGCTGTGTTACCCGGTGGAACGCCAGAAACCCTCGGCGGACAGTGCAGAGTCCATTCCAGAAGAGGATCGGGAGCCGGCATCCGTCACGATCGGAGCTTCCCGCGCGCACAGCGAAGAGGAGCCGCGATGGTAGACCGCACAATTACCGAGTGCGTCAACGGCAAGTGGCTGGCGCAAGCACCCTCGGGGACGCAGCGCTACGCCTCTCAAGTGATGGAGTCGATCAGTCGCACGCCCGCCGCGCGAGACCTGCTGCTGGTCCTGCCCAGCGACGCCGACGAGCCGCCATGGGCGGCCCGCTTCCCGTCCGTGCGGTCGCGATGTCGTGGGATCCTCTTCGAGCAGATAGCCCTGCCGTGGATCGCGCGCGGCAAGCGCCTGTACTCGATGGCCGGGCCGGCGCCCCTGGCCAAGCGAAAGCAAACAGTGGTCATGCACGATGCGATGCCGTTCCGATTCCCCAGGACTTTCCGGCCTGCATTCGTCCTCTGGTACTGGCTGATGTACGGATTGTTGTCCCGCACCGCCAGCCGCGTTCTGACCGTGTCCACCTTCAGCAGATCGGAACTGGCGCAGATCCTGCGCGTGCCCGAGAGCCGATTCGAATTGGCGCCGTGTGGTTCTGATCATCTTGCGGGCAGCCGCGCTGAACCCGGCGACTCACCCGACGGCGACTCAACACACGGCGACTCACCGCTGCCTTTCGCGCCGGGAACTTTTGCGCTGATCGTCGGGAACCTGGCTCCCCACAAGAACGTCGAAGTCGCTACGACCGCCCTCGTCGACGCCGGATTGCCGGTGGTGGTCGTCGGTGTGGGCCAGCAGGTGTTCCGGCCTACTTCCTTGACCGATGATTCCTTGACCGGCGGTGGAAACCTCGAACTCCTCGGCAGGGTGGATGACGTCCGCCTGTGCCAGCTCTATGCGGCGGCCGGCGTGCTGGTCGCCCCGTCGAGATACGAAGGCTTCGGAATACCCTTGGTCGAGGCCGGAAAGTTCGGTTGCCCTGCTGTTTTCGCTCTGGGTTCGGCGATGGAGGATGTCGCCGGAGAGGGCGGACTTGGCTTCCCCGCCGACGACATGACCGAGTGCGTGCGCCTGGTGCAGCGAGTCATCTCCGACCAACAGCTTCGCCGGCAGTTGTCGGAAAAGGCCCGCGTGAACGCGGAACGCTTCAGCTGGGATGGGACGGCTCAAGCCATATTTGGGCCCATGCCACCAGTCGGCGACGAAGCAGAACAGGACGAAGCAGACCGGGACAAAGCAGACCGGGACGAAGCAGACCAAATTGAGCGCCAGGTGCCGCTGCGCGTGCTGCATGTCACCGAAACTTTCGCGGCCGGCACCGGCACTGCGATCATCGAGTACGCCCGTGCCATGCAGGACCAGGCCGTCGAGTCGTTTCTGCTGGCCCAGGATTGCGGCTACGGTCTGCTCCGCGAAGTCCAGGAAAGCTCGCCGTTCGCCGGGGCGCAGATCCTGGAACCTGGTCTGCCGAATCTGTGGCGCTCGCTCAGGGCGGCCGTGGCCGATGTGCGTCCAGATGTCGTGCACCTGCATTCGTCGATGGCCGGCGCGCTGGGCCGGCTTCAACCGCCGCTGCCGGGGCGTCCAGTCGTCGTATACAGCCCGCATTGCTTCGCATTCGAGAGACGTGATGTCCCCCGACTGCGCCGCAGGGCGTACTGGTTCGCGGAGTACGTTCTCGCACGCCGAACAGACGCCTTCATCTGCGTCAGCCCACACGAAGTCCAGCTTGCCGAGAGTTTCGCAGGTGCCGCCCGCGTAGATTATGTCCTCAACGCCTTCGGCCTCGGTGCGGCTGCGAGCATGCCGACGGATTGGCCGGAGACGATCCGGATCGTGACGGTGGGGCGGGTGGCGCCGCAGAAAGACCCCGCGCTGTTCCTGGGGATCCTGGCAGCCCTGAGGTCAACTGGTCAGGTCGATGCGACCTGGGTAGGCGATGCGGTGTCTGCAGATGCCCGCAGCGGACTCGACGCGGCGGGAGTGTCGGTGACGGGATGGATTGCCGCGGCCGAGGTGCACGACGCCATCGCTGATCACACGGTCTACCTGCATACCGCGGCGTGGGAGGCCAGTGTCCCGATCGCGGTGCTCGACGCCATGAACTCCGGGCTGCCGGTCGTGGTCAAGCGCAATCCGGCATACCGTGAGCTTCTTCCCCAGGCCTGGCAGTTCGACGATGTTGCATCCGCTGTAGAGATGATCCGGGAGCTGTTGGAGCCACAGATGCGGCGTCGCCGCATTCAGGCCCAGTTCAACGTTCTTGACGAGCTGCGAAAGCACAGCCCGGACAAAGTGATTGCGGGCGTCTACCGCGAAGTCTTGAAGGGTTAACCGTGGGAAGGTCAAGTGTGGAAAGGGCAAATGTGGAAGGGACAGGCAACATGTCCGTACCGCTGATAAGCATCATCACCATCACCTACCAGAACCTCGCTGGCCTCCAGGAGACCAACGAATCGGTCGCGGCGCAGTCCTTTCATGATTTCGAACACATCGTGGTCGACGCAGGCTCCACCGATGGCACAAAGGAGTGGTTGGAGGCGAACTTCGCCGGCAGTTGGGTCAGCGAACAGGACAACGGCCGCTACGACGGCATGAACAAGGGTGCCGCTGCGGCCACCGGCGAGTACCTGTGGTTCCTGCATGCCGGTGATCGGTTCGGAGACCCAACTGCGCTCGCGCGGGTGGCGCGGGCAATCCAGGACCGAGTGGGCGGGCGACCCGACTGGCTGTACGGTTTGGCGCGGGTCGTGGATCCCGATGAATCGCTTGTCGGAACCTTGGGCTACGCGCCGTTCACGATGTTCAATTTCGCCATCCTGCAACGACCATTGCCGCATCAGGCCACCGTCATCACGCGCAGCCTGTTCTGGGAGCTGGGCGGCTATGACGAGCAATTTCCGGTCGGCGCCGACCAGGTTCTACTGATGGCGGCCGCCAACCATTCACCGCCGCTGGCCATGGCTGACTTCTTGTGTGACTTCGATTCCACCGGGATCAGCGCCGGCCGGGCGTGGTTGGAGAACTGGAAGGACAGCCGGGCGGCGCTGCGTCAGTTAGAGCGCCCGGTCACCCGCTTTCGGTCGCTGGATCTCCTTCTGACATTTGCCTATTCGGCATCGCAGCATCTGGCACGCGCCGCTCGCAACTTCGCGGTGAGGTCTCGATGACCCCGGGGAGTGGCTTGTGAATTCAGACAGGAGTGGGGAGTCGTCATGGAACTGAGGAAAATAGTGCAGGCGCTCGCCCGACGTTGGCTCCTCATCGTCATCGCCACCGCGGTATCGGCGGCGGTTGCCGGCGGCTTCACCGCGGCGCAGGCGCCGATGTACACCGCCACCGCGCAGGGCATGGTGTCAGTCAGCAATCCTCAGGACAGGCCGCCCTACGCGCTGTCCTCTGGCGCGCAGTACATTCTGGACCGGATGACCAGCTACGCCGAGCTGGGCGTGACCACACCAGTGCTCACCCCGGTCGTCGACGAACTCGGCCTTGACGAGACACCGCTGTCTCTGAGCGGGCGGGTGAGCTCGCTCAGCGTCATAGGTAAGGCGGTACTGAACGTATCCGTCACCTACAACGACCCCCAGGGTGCCGCTGAGATCGCCAACAGCACTATCGCCCAAACCAGTCAAGCGATAAGCACTCTGGAGAAGGGCAACGTGCAGATGGTGCCGATCGGATCAGCCGTGCCGCCATCGAGCCCGTCCAATCAGAAGGTCCTGCTCAACAGCGCGGTGGCCGGCGCCGGCGGTCTGGTACTCGGATGTGTGATTGCAGTGTGTCTCCAGCTGCTGGCCGGACGCCGGCAACGGTCTGCCGCCGGCCAGGAGGCCTGAGACGGCGATGGATGACCGAGGCACCGTGCTGCAGATATCGACGATGGTTCCGCCGGCGCGTTACGGAGGCGCGGAGTTGGTGGTGGGGTCTTTCGGTGAGCAGTTGGAGCGCGCCGGCTTCCGCGTCCACAATCAAGGGCTCAAAGCCAGACACGACGACGGCTCGGGGTTGCCGATCCCCAATGTGTACTGGCCGTTCGACGGGCGTGATCACCGAGCAGCCCAACGGTTGGCCTGGCATGGGATCGACGCGCTCACGTTGAGCGCCCGCGCCGCCGTCGAGCGCCTGGTGGATGAGGTTGAACCCGACGTCATGGTGACCCACAACTTGCGCGGTTGGGGACTTGCGCCGTGGGTCGTCGCCGAACAGCGCCGCATCCCGCTGGTGCACGTGATTCACGACTACGGGCTGCTGTGCAACTCGTCGACCCTCTGGCACGGGGGAGCCGACTGCAAGGACTCCCACAACCCCTGTCGTCTCCGAGCCAGGGCTGCGGTGCGCCGTTGGCCCGGGGGGCTCCTCATCGGTGTTTCTGACGCGGTTCTGACCGAACACCGCCGTCGCGGCTTTGGCACTAGCGGCCCTTCGGGGGTTGTGCACCCGGTGATGGCCGGCCAAGAACTGTCGCCCGGCAGTCGGCAGAGATCGAACGGCGTCCCGGCCACTTTCGGCTACCTGGGGCGGCTGACCGCGGAGAAGGGCATCGGCCTGCTGCTGGATGCGATCGCGGGCACCGGCAAGCACCTGGTGGTCGCCGGAGACGGTGAGACCTCGCAGGCCCAACTGTTGAAGGAACGTGCACCCGGACAGGTGCAATGGCGTGGCTGGATGGAGCCGGGGCCGTTCTTCGACGCGATCGATGTGCTCGTGGTTCCGTCTGCCTGGCGGGAGCCCTTCGGTCTCGTGGTCGTCGAGGCGGCACGCGCCGGCGTCCCGGTCCTGCTGGCCGACCAACCAGGCCTCATCGAGGCTGCCCGTATGTCCGGGGCGCGCTACAAGACGTTCCCGGCGAACGACGAACAGGCGCTCAGGGCGTCGTTGGCACTGCCGGTGAGCGAATACCGAACCGAGATCGCGCCGACCCCCGGCGCCGACATTGTTGATCAGGTAAGCCAACTGGCCCAGGCCGGGCGGCGGTAAGGCTGGAACATGTACCGAGCCCTGCGAAGGCGGAACTTGGCAGCGCTAGCTATCGCTGCCGTGCTGGCGGTGTCGTGCCAGTCTCCGGTCTCGGCTGCGCGGCCGGTGGAAATCGGCATGGGCGTACGCATGATTTTCACCCCCCCGGACGAGGTAGAACGACAGTTTGACCTGATGGCGGAGATGAATATCAAGCTGGTGCGCGTCGATTTCGACTGGTCGGCAATCGAAGGCACCCAGGGGCAATTCGACTGGTCGTATACCGACCGAATCGTCCAGCACGCCAACGAACGAAACATGCGAGTGCTGGCGCTACCGACCTACACCGCCCAATGGGCGCGCCCTGCTGGAACGACAAGTCACGTGCCTCCGCTCGAGGTCGCCGATTTCGCCGTGTTCGTCCGGGCCGCGGCGACGCGTTACGCGCCCCTGGGTGTGCGAAGTTGGGAGATCTGGAACGAGCCGAACAGCAGTGACTACTGGCTTCCGCGTCCGGATGTGGATCGATACAGTGAGTTGTTTCGTGCGGCGGCAGGAGCGATCCGCGAGGTGGACAACTCAGCCACCTTGATCACCGGAGGTCTCACCCGGGGCACTGACACCCCCGACGGTCGCAGAATCTCGCAGACCACCTTTGTCGAGGGGCTCTACCGAAACGGCGCCGCACAGATCGCGGATGCGATTGGGGTACATCCCTATTCGTTCCCGTCGCTGCCCTCGGATTACCCCGGCCAGGTCGGCGGCATCGCCGATCTGCCCGCGCTGCACGCGCTGATAACGCGCCAGGGTGACGGGGACAAGAAGATCTGGATCACCGAGTTCGGTGCTCCCACCGGATCCGCACCGGAGGCGATGTCCGATAGGGACCAGGCCGCATCGCTGTTGCAAGCCCGCCGACTTGCGCAGTCGTGGGACTGGGCCGGCCCGTTGGTCTTCTACGAGCTCCGAGATGCCGGCACCGACCCTTACGAACTCGAGCAGAACTTCGGCGTCCTGCGCGCTGATCTAACCCCCAAGGATGCGGGCATAGCGCTGATGGAGTGAGGGAGTTGTTCTTGTCGGCACTGATTTCTCGTCGACACTGATGTAGTGAGGAAAACAATGCGGGACGGCTCGACAACGACGAAACGCGACTCGCGTCTGGACGTCGCCCGTGGTGTGGCCATCGTCGGGATCGTGCTGGTGCACGTGTTCCGGGGGTTGTACAGCGCGGAAATAGTGGACTCCGCCGACACCATCTTGGTCGACCAGATCGTGGGCTTCTGGAGCCTGAGCGTTTTCGCGTTCGTCGGTGGCACCTTCGTGCCCAGGGGGGTTCGCAAGCGCGGCGTGCCCGGCTACATTCGCGATCGGGTGGTGCAGTTCTTCGTCGTCTACGTGATCTGGACTCTGCTCCAAGGCGGTGTTCAGCTGTTCGCCTCGAGCGCGGTCAACACTCCGCCGTCGGTTGCCGCGCTGTTCTCGCTCTGGCGGCCCCTTGGGCAGCTTTGGTACTTGCCGTTCCTGATCCTCGTCACAGTCGTGTTCGTCCCGATGCAGCCGTGGGTGGGGCGACGTGCTCCATGGATCCTCGGCCTCGCCGCTGTGATAAGCATCGCGTTCTGGGGATTCGACGGCGGCTACGTGGGAACGCAAGGGCTCGGCCTGGTCGTATTCTTCGTTGCGGGGATGGTCATCGGGAGTGAGTCGTTCACGACCGCCCTCGACAGATTCTCGCCTGCGGTTGCCGCCGTGGTCAGTGTGACCCTATGGGCCATCGGTTCTGCGGTGGCGATATTCACCGGTGCTACCGGTCCCACGATCTTCTGGGACGGGCGGACGGTCGCCACGGTCGCGATCGGCGTCGCGGTGGCAGTAGCGACCTCCGCGGCAGCCCTGCTCTTTGGCCAAGCGGCTCGGTCGTGGTCGTGGTTGGCCTTGCTGGGGCGCCGGTCGCTCGAGATCTACCTTGCTCACATCATCATGGCCTCGGGAACCCGAATCGTCTTGGTGCAACTAGGGGTGACCACCACGTGGGTGATCGTTGTCGCCTGTCTTCTCGCGGGAGTGATCGGTTCGGTGGCCGTCGCGTTTGTTCTCCGCCGCGTCGGTCTGGGATGGGTCTTCGACGGGCCGGGTTGGCTGATCAACAAGCCTCCGTCATCCACCCCTCGGCAGGGGCCACCGGTGGCCGGGCCGGCCTGATCGGCGCACCGGCACGTTGAACCGGCTCCGTTTCGCGGAGGCCGGAGCCAGGTTTGTCAACTTTTTTTGCGGCGTGTCCCCTGTGAGTTTTCGACGCGTTGAGTCGATTTTAGCGACGCCAATGCATTCGACAGATATGTAACGAACGCAGGAAATTCCGCATCGGAGAATAGAACTAGCAAACAATTGGCATGCGTCGGGCGAACTCGAAAAGCAACCGGCTGCGGCAAACTGCGATGCGCGCGATCTCCGATTCGGTGGACGGCACTCCGGATTGCACGCAAAATGTCTTGTAAGGCGGTAAATGCCGGTATTTCTGTTTGCGAAACGGGGGATAAATTGTGCGGACGAGTCAGTCCTGGCAAATAGAATCAGGTCCGCAATCGGCCCTTTTTCCGGCGTTTTCCCCCCACTTATCGAGCCATCCGCTATGTAGCAGGTGGGTCGGTGCGGCCGCGTTGGCGTTGGGCCTCGGCTGCGCAACACTTGTGGGACATGGGGCCGGAGTTGCCTACGCCGCGCCCGGTGCTTCCGGACAGCACGCTTCGGATGCTGGCGGGGGTACCTCGACCGGGAGTGCGGACGACAACGACGGTCGAGACGACCGCACGACAACGGTGACGGTTCGCGAGACATCAGGTGCCGAGCGGCCAGACGAGCCGGCGTTCGACTCCGCCGGTTCCGCGGCCGCAGAAGACGATGAAGCGGCTGACATTGCCGCCGCCGAGGACACAGCGTGGCGCTTGAGGCGCGGAGAAGACGATTTCGCGGACGAGGATTTCGCGGACGACGACCTGGCGGAGGAGGATTTCGCGGACGAGGATTTCGCGGATGACGACTTGGCCGACGGTGATTTCGCGGACGAGGATTTCGCGACCGACGGCACCGAGTCAGACTCCACCGTCGCAGGAAGCGCCGCGCGCAAGGAAGATGCGGACGCAGACAATAGCTGGAAGGTCGACGCGCAAGAGGAGTTGTGGGCGGCGGACGCTGCCCAGACTTCGTATTCGACCGATGAAGCTCCCACTGAGGTAACACCCGCTGATGCAACTCCCGTTGCGGCCGTCGCGGAGGTGCCCGAAACTCCAGATCTCGCTGCGGATGCCGGGCGGAGTTCGGCCCAGGCGTCAGTGTCGGCGGCGGTTGATGTTGTTGCCGTGAGCGCACTGGTCGCCGGCGATGCTGATGGGGGCGCTGGTGTTGATGTTGTTGCCCTGAGCGTGGCGGTCGACGACGATGTTGATGAGGACGCTGATGTCGACGGTGTTGCGCTCAGTGCGCCCGTCGCCGACGGCGCTGATGTCGATGTTGTTGCCCTGAGCGTGCCGGCCGACGACGGTGCTGATGACGGTGTCGACGTTGTTGCCGTGAGTGCGCCCGTCGCCAAGGCCTCCGCCGCGGTGGAGGTATCTCCCTTCATGGCGCTGCTGGAAGCGCTGCGCAGCAGTTGGGCTCGCTTTTGGAGCAACAGCGCGCCGACGATGCCCTCTCGTCGAGTGGAGGTCGAACTGGCCGAAGGCGCGGGCGTCAGTGGACCGATCTCCTTCGGCGGCGAGGACGTGGACGGTGACAGGCTGAGCTATTCGGTCGCGGCGAAGGGGACCGAGACCGGCCCCCAGTACGGCACCGTGACCATCGACCAGGCCACCGGCACGTTTATCTACAACCCCGACGACGCACTTACTGGCGCAACGATCACCGACGTGTTCACCGTGACGGTGGTCGACGAGGGATTCCACCTGCGTGGACTGTTGGCATCTCTTAACCCCTTTGCCGAGCGCGGAACGACTGCCACGTTGACTCTCGTCGTCAGTGCCGTCAACGAAGCCCCGAAGGCTGCCGACGACACCTTCTCGGGTATCCAGAACTCTTCGGTGATCGGCAACGTGCTGTCCAATGACACCGACCGCGAGGGTCAAACGTTGACTGCGACTCTCGTCACCAACCCGGAATTCGGTGAGCTGGACTTCAACAGCGACGGCTCGTTCACCTACACCGCGAATGCAGACTTCACTGGAACGGATGGCTTCGCCTACACCGCATCGGATGGCACCAACACCAGCTTGCTGGCTGACGTGACGATCTCGATGGCCGTTATCCCTACGGTCGACACGCCGACGATCGGGGTGCAGGGGCTGTCCTGGTGGCTTGGCCTGTCGGACACAGACACAGACCGTGCGCTGGACATGGCGAAGTCAGTCGGCGTGGAATCCCTGCGGATCGACATCAGCTGGTACGTCGTCGAATACGAGGAGGGCGCGCCAGATTGGTCGCTGATCGATCCGTTGGTTGACAAGGCCGTCGCCCGCGATATCTCAGTGCTCGGAATGCTCTACGACAGCCCGGAGTGGTTGTCGGGCAGCACTGACCCGCATGCCGCGCCGTCGGATCCACAACTGTTCGCAGAGTTCGCTGCCGCCACGGCGACGCACTATCTCGGTCGGATCGATACCTGGGAAATCTGGAACGAACAGAACATCCCGCGGTTCTGGGCCACGCCGGACCCAGTCGCCTACGCGGCGTTGCTGCAGGCCGTATACCCGGCCATCAAAGCTGTCGACCCCTCGGCAACGGTCATCACCGGCGGATTGTCGCCGGATCCCAGCGGGATCGACCCGCTCGCATACGTCGAGGCCATGTACGCGGCGGGTGCGGGCGGATACTTCGACGCGCTCTCCATGCACCCCTACTCCTTCCCGTATCTGCCGACCCTGGATTCGGTGAAGGCCGTCCACGACGTGATGACCGCAAACGGCGACGGCGACAAGAAGGTGTGGCTGACCGAGGTCGGGGCGCCCACGGGGACCTCGCCGTGGGCGGTGAGTGAGGAAGACCAGGCGGAGACCATCAAGATATTCATCGATGCCGCTCGGACCACTGACTACGTCGGTCCGGTGTATCTGTACTCGCTGTTGGACACCGGGACCAGCCTGTCGGATCCCGAGGACAACTTCGGGCTGCTGCGAGGGGACTTCACGCCAAAGCCGGCGTTCGGCGTCTGGCTCTGATCGAGGGGTGTGCTCAGTCCCGGCTGAGTAGAGTGCTGCCGTGGGATACCCGGACAATGTGCTGGCCAAAGACGAACACGTGGTGTTGCATCGCCACCCGCACTGGGGGCGGCTGACGGTACCCGCCCTCGTCCTGATCGTCGCCACAGCGGCGGCGGCGTTCATCGCCGGCTATGTCAACACGCTGGACTGGGAGTCCACCGCCAGAAACATCGTCTTCCTCGTCATCGCCGCGATCTGGCTCATTGTCATCGTCTGGCTGACGGTGTGGCCGTTCCTGAACTGGTGGACCACGCACTTCGTCATCACCGACCGCCGGGTGATGTTCCGGCAGGGTCTGCTCACCCGGTCAGGTATCGACATCCCGCTGGCCCGCATCAACAGCGTGGAGTTTCAGCACGGCCTCATTGATCGCATGCTGCGAACCGGCACGCTCATCATCGAATCCGCGGCTCAAGATCCGATCGAGTTCAACGACATCCCACGAGTGGAACGCGTGCACTCACTGCTGTATCACGAAGTCTTCGACACCCTGGGGTCGGAGGAATCGCCCGGCTGACGCTGCGCCCGCCGGCGCGAGCGCCGCATCGGGGTGACATTGCCGTGGCCGGCCCTCGAACCCAGGCCAGGATCGGCATCGTGCTGATGGCGCGCCTCATAGCCGTCCTCCAGCGCCTCGGCGAAGCCACCGCCGGTGAGCGTGGACTCCAGAGCCTTGTCCGGGTTGCGCGCGAACTCGTCGGGGAACACGAACCGGCGGAACGCCCAGAACCGGAACGCCATCTGCAGCAGGTTGCCCACGATGTAGGCCGAGATGAAGTCGGCGATGTTCTCGGTGGCCAGCGACACCATGGGAACCCGCAGCATCAGCACGTAGCTGGACACCCACAGCGGAGCCATGCTCAGCAGCACACCCACGCCGCTGACCCCGAAGAACAGCAGCGCCTCGTGGTGGCGCTCCCGGCCGCCGCGGTCGCGGAAGCTCCATTCCCGGTTGAGGATGTAGGAGGCGATGACAGCGACGATGCCCGCGATGATCTTGGCGGTCACCGGCTTGGGCTCGAGAATTGTCAGCTTGAGGGTGAAGAAGATGGTGAAATCGATGACGAAGGTGGTCGCGCCGACGATGGCGAACTTGATGAGCTCATGATGCTGCTCGGCATAGGGACGGATCGGCCCCGGAAGGCGCTTGATCGTCGCATCGGCAAAGGACACAAGGTTGGATTCTACGGAACCATCCTCAAACCTTCCCAATCCTAGGGTAACCGCAGGTCAACCACGTGACCCAGGTCATGACACGATGGATCCCGTGACAGCACCCCGCCCCCGAGGCCCTGGTGTGCCCCCTATCGTCGCGATGATCGGTGGGGGACAACTGGCCAGAATGACCCATCAAGCATCGATCGCGCTGGGACAGACGCTGCGCGTGCTGGCCACCGGCCGCGATGACCCGGCCGCGCAAGTTTCGCCCGACGTCGTGATCGGGTCCCACACCGATCTGGCGGCGCTGCGCCGCGCCGCACAGGACGTGACAGTCCTCACCTTCGATCACGAACACGTGCCGACCGAGCACTTGGAGGCTCTGGTGGCCGACGGCGTCAACGTCGCCCCGCCGCCGGAGGCACTGATACACGCCCAGGACAAGCTGGTGATGCGTCGACAACTGGCTGCGTTGGGCGCCCCGGTGCCCCGCTACGCCGCTGTGGCCTCCGGTGGGGAGGCGGAGGCGTTCGCGATGCAGATCGGCGGGCCGGTGGTGATCAAGACGGTGCGCGGCGGGTACGACGGGCGTGGGGTGGTGATGGCCGCCGACGCGGACGACGCTCGTGAGGTGGTGCAACGCTATCTGGCCGACGGGGTGGCGGTCATGATCGAAGAGCGGGTGACGATGCGCCGTGAACTGGCCGCCCTGGTCGCCCGCTCGCCCTTCGGTCAGGGCGCGGCGTGGCCGGTGGTGGAGACCGTGCAACGCGACGGGATTTGCGTGGCGGTGCTGGCGCCGGCGCCTGGACTGTCCGATGAACTCAGCTCGGCTGCCTCGGAATTGGCGTTGCGATTGGCCGCCGAGCTCGGTGTGGTCGGGGTGCTCGCGGTCGAACTCTTCGAGACCATGGAGGGCGCGCTGGTGGTCAATGAGCTGGCGATGCGGCCGCACAACTCGGGCCACTGGACCATGGACGGCGCACGGACCAGCCAGTTCGAACAGCACCTGCGCGCGGTACTGGACTACCCGCTGGGCGACACCTCGCCGACGGCGCCGTGCACCGTGATGGCCAACGTGCTCGGCGCTGATGTTGCTCCGGCCATGTCGATGGACGAACGCCTGCACCACCTGTTGGGGCGGATGCCCGAGGCCAAGGTGCACCTCTACGGCAAGGCCGAACGTCCGGGCCGCAAGATCGGGCATGTCAACCTGATGGGCGACGCCGGTGGCTCCGATGTCGACGCGCTGAGGGAACGGGCAGAACGGGCGGCACACTGGTTGTCGCACGCGCAGTGGACCGACGGATGGGACGGGCACGCATGAACCCACGGGTGGGCTTGATCATGGGAAGCGACAGCGACTGGTCGGTGATGGACGACGCCGCCGAGGCATTGGCCGAATTCGACGTGCCGTTCGAGGTGGGCGTGGTCTCTGCCCACCGCACGCCGGGACGGATGCTGTCCTATGCGCAGGGGGCCGCCGACCGCGGCCTGGAGGTCATCATCGCCGGCGCCGGCGGGGCCGCGCACCTGCCGGGCATGGTCGCCTCGGCGACGCCGCTGCCCGTTATCGGGGTGCCGGTGCCGCTGGCCCGACTGGACGGGCTGGATTCATTGTTGTCGATCGTGCAGATGCCGTCTGGTGTGCCGGTGGCCACCGTGTCGATCGGTGGCGCACGCAATGCCGGGTTGTTGGCCGTGCGAATACTGGGCGCCTCGGATACCGGGCTGCGCGACCGGATGGCTGCTTTCCAGGCCGACCTCGAACAGATGGTGCTGCAGAAGGATCAGGAGCTACGGGAGCGGCTGCTGGGGGAGTAGGGGCTTCAGCGGATGCTCGTGCGTCAGTCGAACAGGCCGCCTTGGCTGGGGTTGCTGTCGAGTTGGTCGGCCACCCATTGTCGGATCGAGGCGTCCGGGTCGTTTCCGGCCAGCGTCTGGACCAATTCATCGTTGCCGCCGGCTAACAGCCGTTTCAGCGCTGCCAGCCGCGGTGTCTTGTGTCCTCAGGTCGACGCCACGTTCAGCACGGTTCGGGCCTGATCATCGTCAAGGTCGTCGGCGACGCGGACGGCTGCGGTCGACTTTGCCCGCGGCGGGCTTACAACCTGGAATGGGGAGTAACTGTGGTGGTGACTGCGAGACCGAAAGCCTGAGGTATGCTGGCATACATGAGGCGCACGACGGTCAAAATCCCTGACGCGTTGGATGCTCGTCTGCGGCACGAGGCTCGGCGACGGAATTTGACGATCTCGGAGGTGAGCCGTGAAGCGCTTGAGGCCTACCTTGGCGTGTCCGGTGGCCGTCGGCGCCTGAACGCAGCGGCTGCCGGCCGTAGCGGCCGTAGCGATGTCTCCGAGCGTATCGAGGAGATTTTGGCTGCCGAGGTAGGACGATAGCGGCAATTGTTGTCGACGCGGGCCCGCTGTATGCCTACGTCGACGCCGACGACGCCCACCATGCGTCGTCGCTTGAGCTTCTGCAGACCCATCCCGGCCCCTTGATCGTCCCGACACTCGTCATCACAGAGGTGGTCTACCTACTGGGTACCCGGCTGGGCGTCGAACCTGAAGTGCGATTCCTCGGCGACTTGGCCGATGGTGTGTTCAGCGTCGAGCCGGTAGCGGCGGGGGATTGGCTGCGGATCGCCGAACTTGTTGCGCGGTACCGAGACCTGCCGCTTGGCGCTGTAGACGCCTCCGTGGTGACCACCGCAGAACGGTTAGGCATCGATGAGATCGCGACCGTCGACCGCCGTCACTTCACCGTCGTTCGTCCATGCCACAGCGAGGCGTTCACTCTCCTTCCGTGAATCCGCCAGGTGCCGGCGGGTCGTTACGGCGGCGGATAGTCACATCATGAACAGGCGGAGCGTTTCTGCGTTGAGACTGCGCTTATGGCGGGAAAGTTCTAGTGGAGCCAGCCGCCAGCGCGACGTCAGCGCAGCGGGGACTCGCAGGCGACCGCCACGGCGAGGGCCTCGTCGAGCAGGGTCGCGTCGGTCTGCCGGGAGCGAAGTAGGCGAGCGGTGTCCAGCAGATCGGCGTCGACGGTAGTGCTCACGCGTATGTGGGCCATGCCACAAGGGTGCCAGGTTTGCCCAGGGGTGTGGTGTTGAAACTGCAGCCCTGGCGGGGTGGTGCGACGCGGGTGCGTCACCTGTGCAGTCTGAATGCCAGCCGCCGGCTACGACGCCTGCAGGACGAGGGCGGGCGAGGTCGGAATAGCTATCATTGACGCCGAAACCGGAAGGTGACCGGTCTGGGCGGCGTGCATGCCGGCGTCGACATTGGCCGATCCGCGTGTCCAACGGCCAGCGCCACTCCAACCGCAATCGCACTGTGCGGTCTGGCGGAAACTACGGCCTGCGATGTAAACCTGCATGATCGAAAAGCTACGGGTGGATACTCAGAATCAACCACGATGGGGCTGAGCCTTTCCTGAGAATGCAGGGACGTCGCCCAGCACCGCGGGCGCGCTAAAGTTACTGACAAGTAGCAAGGAGATGATGATGGCTAGTTGGGCCGGAGATCCGTCGTTCGATCTATTCCAGTTGCCTGAGGAGCATCAGGAGTTGCGGGCGGCGATCCGTGCGCTGTCGGAGAAGGAGATTGCTCCGCACGCCGCTGACGTCGACGAGAACGCGCGCTTCCCGGAAGAAGCTCTGCAGGCGCTCGTCGCATCGGGATTCAACGCGGTGCATGTGCCCGAGGAGTTCGGCGGCCAAGGGGCGGACTCGGTGGCCTCCTGCATCGTCATCGAGGAGGTCGCCCGCGTCGACGCGTCGGCCTCGTTGATTCCGGCGGTCAACAAGCTGGGCACCATGGGCCTGATCCTGCGCGGCTCCGACGAGCTGAAGAAACAGGTGCTGCCCTCGATCGCCGACGGGGAGGCCCTAGCTTCCTACGCGCTGTCCGAGCGCGAGGCCGGCAGTGACGCTGCGGCGATGCGCGCCCGCGCCAAGGCTGACGGCGACGATTGGATCCTCAACGGCACCAAGTGCTGGATCACCAACGGCGGCAAGTCGAGTTGGTACACCGTGATGGTGGTCACCGACCCCGACAAGGGCGCCAACGGCATCTCGGCGTTCATGGTGCACATCGACGACGAGGGCTTCACCATCGGGCCCAAGGAACGCAAGCTGGGCATCAAGGGTTCGCCCACCACCGAGCTGTACTTCGAGAACTGTCGGGTGCCCGGCGACCGCATCATCGGTGAGCCCGGCACCGGGTTCAAGACCGCGCTGGCGACGCTGGACCACACCCGCCCGACCATCGGCGCCCAGGCCGTCGGTATCGCGCAGGGTGCTCTCGACGCAGCGATCGAATACACCAAGGACCGTAAGCAGTTCGGCAAGAGCATCGCCGACTTCCAGGCGGTGCAGTTCATGCTCGCTGACATGGCGATGAAGGTGGAATCGGCCCGGCTGATGGTCTACACCGCCGCGGCCCGCGCTGAACGTGGCGAGGGCAACCTCGGGTTCATCTCCGCGGCATCGAAGTGCCTGGCCTCCGATGTGGCGATGGAGGTGACCACCGATGCGGTACAGCTGTTCGGCGGTGCGGGCTACACCGTCGACTTCCCGGTCGAGCGAATGATGCGCGACGCCAAGATCACCCAGATTTATGAGGGCACCAACCAGATTCAGCGCGTGGTGATGAGTCGCGCCCTGCTGCAGTGAGTCTGTTGCCGCGAGATAGCACTCTGGGCAGCGATTTTCGGCGGAAAGCAGCCATGGCTTCTCACTGGCGAGTTGATGCCGCGATCGCTGCAAATCGGTGAGCGTCGGTGTCGGGGATCGGCGGTAGAGTCGGTTCCATGGAGTCCGACGATCTGGAGCCACGCGTCGCCGCCCTCGAAGACCAGGTGCGCGATCTGAACGGGCGGGTGCAGGCGAATCAACAGGATGCCGCGGCCGCCCGGGTGCTTGCCGGCGCCGCCGATCGCGATGTCGGCGAGATCGGCGGTGAGTTGCGGGACTTCCGTCGGGCCGCGACGGCGAGCTTCAATGCGATGCGGCAAGACTTCGTCGATCTGCGGGAAGACTTCGTCGATCTGCGGGAGCACGTCGATCGGGGATTCCAGCAGGTCGACCGGGGTTTCGCCGAGATGCGTGGAAGGTTCGACGGCACGGAGGCCGGTTTGCAACAGATCGCCGATCGCCTGCAGGTGGTCATCAACGATCGTGGATCAGACAACTAGGTTTCTGAAGCTAGGTGCCTGAAGCCGGCCGCAGGTGGGTGATGTCGCCCGCCGATACCGTCACGACCGTCCCGGCCTCGTCGATCAGCAGTCGGCCGCTGTCGTCGATACCCGTTGCACACCCGACGATTTCGGAATCGCCGGGCAGGGTCGCAC
The DNA here is from genome assembly GCF_049608025.1 of Mycobacterium sp. Taxonomy (GTDB): domain Bacteria; phylum Actinomycetota; class Actinomycetes; order Mycobacteriales; family Mycobacteriaceae; genus Mycobacterium. The sequence continues at coordinate 25,664 of NZ_JBMYXC010000043.1, forward strand.
GCACCCGGGTCCCGATGGTGGTGCTGAGACTGCGGTAGTCGGCGGCCAGCGCGCCCACGTTCGCGGCACGCCACTGGTCCAGCCGATCGCTCAGCGCTGCCAGCAGCGACAGCGTCAACGTGGTGCGGTCGGCGTCCCGGCCGAGCATGCGCAGCGACACCGCATTCGGATCCGGGAGATCGTCGGCGGTCAGGCTCACGTTCACGCCGAGACCGACCACGATGGTCGGGGCGGACACTTCGGCCAGTATTCCGGCCAACTTGCCGGTGCCGACCAGGACATCGTTGGGCCACTTGAGGCCCGCGTCGATGCCGAGGTCCCGGACCGTGTGGGCCACGGCCAGCCCGGTCAGCAGCGGCAACCAGCCCCACCGTTCGGGTGCCACGCCGCTGGCGCCGACCCCGACCGACATCGAGATCTGCGAGCCCGCCGGCGCCGACCAACTGCGACCGTGTCGGCCGCGCCCCGCGCTCTGATACTCGGCCAGCAGCACCGCACCGGAGATGTCCTCACCGGCGCCCGCCCGGGCAATCAGGTCGGCATTCGTCGACCCGGTCTGGGCGACCACGTCGACGCGGCGCCAACCGGTTCCCGAGACCGCGGAGCGCAGCACTTCGACATCCAGGAGGGAACGATCCACGGCATCGAGGGTACGGCGGTCACGGCGACCCGCGGGTCAGCTTCTCGGTCTGACCCCGGCGCTCCAACAAAGCGGGGTCGGGATTCGCCACCTGTACCAACGATGCGCCAACGGCATACGGCGCGAGCAGGTGATCGATGACAGCATCAGAGCTATCCCAGCCCGCCGAAGACATGATCCGATCCGTGGCGGTCAACCCTTGGGTGGCGGCGGAGGCCTGCGCCGCGGCCAGCACATCGGCGACCGACCGGCCCGCCAGCGCGGCACCGGGGTTGCGCTCGGGCACGATCTGATCGCCGTGCACCCGCACCGAGGTCGCGTAGTCGGTCACTCCGACGGGCAGATCGGGCACCGGCTTGCCGAATGCATCCAGCGACAGCACGACCACCTCACCCATTCCCGGTTCAACGGCAGCGTCGGCTTCGTCCAGCCGGTCTGCCGTGCACAGCGCCATCTCGCATGCGGGCCCGTCCACACCCCGGTCTAACACGACTTCGCTGCCGATCCACCAGATCCCGAACAACACCGCCGCGGTCTGCCAGTGGGCCGGCAGCAATACTGCGACCCGACTACCCGGCATGGCGCCCAGCTCGTCACGCAGCAGGTTGGCGGTCTTGGCCGCCCAATTGGCCAGCGTGGCGGTGGACAGTTCGACGCGCTCGCCGGTGGCGTCGTCGTAATAGGTGATCCGTGGCCCGGCGGGGTTGACCGCCATGAGCGGATCGAGAATGGCCGAGCTGACTGTCGTCACCTCAGTTGACGCACGCAGGATCGTTGGAGCCGGCAGTGATGATCGGCGACGGCTCGGCAGCAGCGGCCATCTGGGTATAACCCATCGACGGGTCATCCATCGACAGCGTGACGTCGGTGCCGTCCAGCCCGGAACCGGGCCCGGTGTAATCATCGGCCAGCACCACCCGCACCGAACCCGGCGATATGGATGAGTCCTCGGCCACCGAGAGCCCACCGAGATCCTCCGCGACCGCCTGGGCGCCCAGGTCGTCGGCGGTGGCGGCCTGGACCTGGCTGCCCGTCACCTCGGCGCCCCCGTGGTTGCCCACGCTGCCCTTGGCGAAGCCCTTGACCGACAAAACGTGCGACACCGCCGCCGCCAACCCGTTGATGTCGGTGTCGTTCATGACGTCGACCGTGGTCTTGTCCGGGGTGTAGGCCAGCTCCTCGGTTTTTCCCTCGTCCTGGTCGTTGAGCAGGCTGGTCACCCAGTCCCTGACCTCGTGCGGGTCGACCCGCACCACACTCTGCATGCTGTCGTCGCTCCAGCCCGCCTCCTCGACGATCGGGATGGTGGCGAACGCGACGTTGCCCGCGGCGAGCTCCTGCAGCTGCTCGACGAAATCCATGACGTCCCAGCCGTCGGAGAGAACCACCGACCGCTGCACCGCCTGCTGCAGCCGATCCAGCGTCCGCGGGCTCGACAGCGTCTTGCTGGAAATCACCTCATGGGCCAGCGAGGCCATCACCGCCTGCTGACGCACCACCCGGTCCAGGTCGCCGCGGGGTAGGTCGTGACGCTGCCGGACAAAGCTCAGCGCCTGCGGACCGTCCAGCTTCTGCCAGCCCGCCGGGAAATCTGCACCCGAAAGCTGTTCGTAAACAGGAGCATTGAGGCAGACGTCGACGCCACCCAGGGCGTCGGTGATCAACGCGAACCCGAGCAGGCCGATCTCGGCGTAATGGTCGACGGTGACACCGGTGAGGTTGGCGACCGTCTTGATCAGTTCCTCACGCCCGGCAGCGGTGGCTTCCACCTCGGCGGCTGCCGGGTCTTCGCCCTGCTCTTCGACGAGTTCCTTGAGCATCTCCAGATGCACCGAGCCGTACACGCCGTTGATCTTCATCTTCCCGATGCCCGGGGCCTCCACGTAGGAGTCGCGCGGGATGGAGATCGCTGTGGCCGACTGCCCGTTGTTCGGGATGCGCACCAGGATGATGGTGTCGGTGTTGGTCGCGTCTTCGTCCCCAGCGCGCAGGGTCGCCAGCTCCTGCTGGGACAGCGGGTTGCCGTGCGCGTCGGTCCGGCTGTCCATTCCGACCAGCAGAATGTCGATCGCTCCGTCGTCGCCGCCCTCGCCGAGCCCGATCGGGTTGATCTGGTTGATGCCGGATTCGAATGCGCGGATCTGGGCCCACGCCAGGCCGGTACCCACGACGACCGCCAGCGCCACGGTCATGGAAATGACACGCATCAGCTGAGCCGCAGGCATTTGCCCAGGCTACTGGTGCGGGCCCCTGAGACCGGGGAGCCGACGTCGGCGTGCCAAACTCAGCTGATGCCCTTCCACTACTCAGGCCGCATCGTGATCGCCGGAGCCGGCGGCCTGGTGGGGCGTTTTTTGGCAGGTCAGGCCGCCCTGCGGGGCCATGACGTGCTGGCCCTGGCGTCCTCGGAGTGGGACATCACCGACGGCGCGGCTGCTGAACGTTTCATCGACGCCGGCGACGTCGTCGTCAACTGTGCCGGTTACACGCAGGTCGACGCCGCCGAGACCGATCCCGAGCGCGCGGCCGCCATCAATACTGCCGGCGCGGAAAACGTGGCCCACGCCTGCGCGCGCGCCGGGGCCGATCTGATCCACCTGTCCACCGACTACGTCTTCAGCGGCAAGTTCCCCGACGGGAATCCGCGGCCCTACGACATCGACGACGAAACCGGGCCGCTGAGCGTGTACGGCCGCACCAAACTGGCCGGTGAGTTCGTGGTGCTGTCGGCGATGCCGGAAGCCAACGTCGTTCGCACGGCGTGGGTTTATGAAGGCGGCGACGGGTCGGACTTCGCCGCGGGGATACGGAGGGCGGCTTTGGGGTTGGAGGGGTCGGGCACCGTGGACGTGGTGGCCGACCAGATCGGGTCGCCGACCTACGTGGGCGACCTCTGTGCTGCGTTGGTGGAGATTGCCGAGGGCTCCATCCGCGAGCCCGTGCTGCACGCCGCCAACGTCGGCGGTGCCAGCCGCTTCGAGCAGGCGCAGGCGATTTTCGAAGAGGTCGGCGCTGACCCGAACCGGGTGCGGCCCGTCGGCAGCGACCAACACCCTCGTCCCGCGCCGCGCCCGATGTACTCGGTGCTCTCCGAGGTCAAATCTGCGGCCGCCGGGCTGACGCCGCTGCGTCCGTGGCGGGACGCGCTGGCTGAGGCGCTGGGCAAGGCCGGCGCCTGAGTGCCCGCTACCCTCAACGCCGTGGGATTGGCAGCGCAGGCGTGAGCGACGAACTGTTCGTCGTCACGGTGACGTATTCGCCGGGCCCGCACCTGGATCGGTTCCTCGCCTCGCTGGCCCACGCGACCGACCGCCCCGTGACGGTCATCATGGCCGACAACGGCTCCACCGACGGCGCGCCCGAAGAGGCC
>NZ_JBMYXC010000043.1:29683-29932 GCF_049608025.1 Mycobacterium sp.
CGGCGCCAACCTCGGCTACGGCACAGCGGTCAACCGCGCCATCACCGAGTACGGATTGACTTCTCGCACAGAATTTTTGATCGTGGCCAACCCTGACGTGCAGTGGGGTCCGCGCAGCATCGACCTGTTGCTCGACGCCGCCGAGCGCTGGCCGCGCGCAGGGTCGCTGGGGCCGCTGATCCACGACCCGGACGGCTCGGTGTACCCGTCGGCCCGGCATTTGCCCTCGATCGTTCGCGGCGGAATGCA
>NZ_JBMYXC010000044.1:0-28521 GCF_049608025.1 Mycobacterium sp.
CGAGCGCGGTGATCAGCAGCGCGATCCGCCCGCGCGGCCCCCTGAAATCGCCGCGGATGCCGCGGCGTACCGCATCCAACATGGAGCCCGCCATGTACAGCGGCGACATCTCGGAGGTGGGCCACCCGAACGCGAAGACCGGGAGCGTCGGATAGCCCTCGCGGGCCAGCGGGCGTGCACCGTTGGCGGCGTTGGCTAGTTCAGCAATCGCGCGCAGCAACGGGCGGGGTTTAGCCATTGCGCGGCGTCTTCTTCTGCGCCTTTCTCACCGGCTGCGTCTTCTTGGTTGGCTGGGCTTTTTTGGCCGGCTGGGCCTTCGTCGCTGGTTGCGCCTTCTTGGCCGGTTGGGCTTTCTTGGCCTGCTGCGTCTTCTTGCTTGGTTGCGTCTTTTTGGTTGGCTGGGCCTTCTTGGCCGGTGGGGCTTTTTTGGCCGATTGTGTCTTTTTGGCCGGCTGGGATTTTTTGGCCGGCTGGGCCTTTCTGGCCCGGCCCTGTAACTCTTTGCGCGAGATCTTGCCGGTGATGCTGCGGGGGAGTTCATCGAGCAGGGTCACGGCCCGCGGCACCTTGTAGTTCGCCAGCGTTTCGCGAACATGCTGCTTGAGTGTGTCCGGTGTGGCCGAAGCTCCGGGAGTGAGCACGACGAAGGCCTCGAGACGCTGGCCGTACTTGCTGTCGTCGACCCCGAGCACGCTGGCCTCAGCCACATCGGGGTGGGTGGCCAGTGTTTTCTCCACCTCGATCGGGTAGATGTTCTCTCCGCCGGAGACGATCATCTCGTCGTCACGTCCGACTACGAACAGCCGTCCGTCCTCATCGAGATAGCCGACGTCCCCCGACGACATGAAGCCCTCGTGGAAGTCCTTCGTCTGCCCAGAGGTGTAGCCGTCGAACTGGGTGGAGTTGCGGACGTAGATGCTGCCGACCTCGCCGGTAGGAACCTCGTTGAACTCGGCATCGAAGACCAAAATCTCGGTGTCGCCGGCGGGTCTACCCGCAGTGTCGGGCGCAGCGCGCAGGTCGCGGGGTGTGGCGGTGGCAATCATGCCGGCTTCGGTGGCGTTGTAATTGTTGTAGATGATGTCGCCGAAACGGTCCATGAACTCGATGACGACGTCAGGGCGCATCCGCGACCCGGAGGCCGAGGCGAAGCGCAGGGAGCCGCCGCTGTATTTGTCTAGGACCTCTTCAGGCAGTTCGATGATGCGGTCGAACATCACTGGCACGACGCATAGCCCGGTGGCCCGGTGCCGATCGATGAGATCGAGGGTGGCTTCGGGATCGAACTTGCGACGCGTGATGATCGTGCAGGCCATGGATGCCGCGAAGGCGAGTTGTGAGAACCCCCAGGCGTGAAACACCGGCGCGGCAATGACGACGGATTGATCTGTTCGCCAGGGGGTTTGGTCGAGAATTGTCTTGAAGGCGCCCAGATCACCGCCGGAGTGTTTGGCGCCCTTCGGTGTCCCGGTGGTGCCCGATGTCAGCAGGATCGTGTTACTTCGCGTGCTGGCGCGCTCCGGCTCCTGCCCGTCGTGGTCGGCGATCATCTGTTCGACGGTCAGCAACGATTCTGGGAGCGATTCCGGGGCGTCGGCCCACGCGACGATGCGGGTAGCAGCAGGCATGTCGGCAAGCGCGCGGTCGACCGTCTTGGTGAACTCCTCGTCGTAGATCACCGCGACCGACTTCGCTTGGCCGTCTTCGCTACCCTCGCGCTTCAACACCTCAGCGAGCGCCGGCCCGGCGAACGAGGTGTTCAGCAGCAGCAGGTCCGCGCCGATCCGATTGGCAGCGATCAATGCGTCGATGAATCCGCGATGATTGCGGGCCATCAGGGCGATGATGTCGGGCTGGCCGTCGGGCAGAGCCTGCAGTGCGGCGGCGAATGCATCTGCGCGCCGGTCGATCTGCCGCCAGGTCAGGATGCCGATCTCGTCGACCAGGCCGGCCCGGTCTGGGCAGCGCTGTGCCGACGCGGCGAACCCCGAGGTGATGGCCATGTTCTCGCGCTGCATCGCCGTGCCGATACGCAGGTACTTGTCCGGGCGCATCGGCGCGATGATGCCGGCGCGCAGCATCGTCGACAGCAGGCCGAAAGTGTTGGTGAGCGGGTCAGTGATTGCCATTTTCCAGCTCCTGCTCAGCCCAGCACCGGAAGGCGACGTTCATCGGCCAACTCGTCGAGGGCCCGCTGCATCACCCGTCGGACGTGCGCGTCGACCTCATCGATGTCTGGGTCCTGGCCGAACTCCTCGATGATGTCGATCGGAGGTAGCGCTTTCATCGTTATTTTGGCCGGCAGCGGCACGTTGACCGGAAGCACGACCGAAAGGCCGAACGGGAACCCAAACGACACCGGCAGGATCTTGGCGCGGAACAGCCGCGCGATGGGACCCAGCGCCTTGGCCACGTCGGTTCCGCGGGTCAGGAACAGTTGACTCTCCTGGCCGCCGATCCCAACCGTGGGCACGATGGGAACGCCCGCGTTGATGGCGGCTCGCACATAACCGGTCCGGCCGTCGAAGTCGATCTTGTTGGCGTTCAGCGAGGGGCGGTAGACGTCGTAGTCGCCGCCGGGGAAGACAACGACGACACCACCCGAGCGCAGCGCCTCGTCCGCGTTCTTGTGGTTGGCGGGGATGAATCCAGCTTTCTTGAAGAAAGCTCCCGTTGGACCGAACATGATCATGTCGTGGCTCAGCGTGTACACCGGCCGGTCGAAGCCGAACTCCTCGTAGAAGCCGGAGGCGAAGACCGGAATGTCCATCGCGAACATGCCGCCGGAGTGGTTGGCCACCACCAGGGCGCCGCCGGCCGGGAAGGTGTCCAGCCCGCGCACCTCGGCGCGGTGATAGCCCTTCAGGAACGGCTTGAGCAAGCTCATCACCCGCCCGGTGAGCACCGGATCCCACTTGGCGATCTCGGACGGCGCGATCTCGGACGGCGCGCTTTCGGACGGGTCGATATCTGGCGAGCTCAACGTGGCCCCTTCGGTATCGACGTTCAGCGGGTTCTGGTCGAGATTCTAATCAGGGCGGACGGCCGGTAAGTGGGCTTATGGCAAGTACTACCCCGCTGGATCGAAGAATTTCAGTACCGGTGGCAAGCCGTCAAGATCGGCTACGGGATCGAGCCCAGACCGTCATCAAAGGCGCGGTGATCGAGCGTAGGTCCATGCTGGCGTTGGTCGAGTCGGCCGTGAATGCCGACTCAGAGCCAGTTCCGGTTGTGGATATCGAGTCGGTGGTGACTCTGATTTACTCCACAGCCATGACTGCGATGCCGACCAATCCATACGGCGGAGGCCCGGGCACCGGGATCAGCCTGCCTGATTACTTCAAGCCGACCCCCTCGGTGCAGAGCCGTAACCAGTACTTCCCCGGCACCGAAGAGCTCGGTCCTGATGAGATGCGGATCTCGTTCGTGGGTTCGACGCCGTTCCCGCCGCGGCGGGATCAGGCCGGGACGTCGATCATGGTCGAGTTGGGCAACGGGGAACGGCTGTTCTTCGACTTCGGTCCCGGCTGCCTGCGCAACATCATCTCGATGCAGGTGCCACAGCAAGAAGTCAACGACATCTTTATCAGCCACCTTCACGTCGACCACTACCACGATCTTTCTTACCTCCTTCCGTTCTCCGCGTGGTCGGGCCGCTATACCCCGCTTCGGGTCCACGGTCCGTCGGGCCGGACACCCGAACTGGGTACCCAGGGAATGGTCGACGGGATGAAGCAGATGCTGCGGTGGCACCTGGAGGCTTTCGACCACTTCCCGATCGGGGATGGCTACGAAGTCGACGTGAACGAGTTCGACTGGAAAGACGAGAACGGCGTCTGCTTTGACCGCAACGGCGCTCAGGTCAGGCATTGGCGGCGCTCACACGCGAAGGACGGTGCGAGCGCGTACCGACTTGATTGGAATGGACTCAGCTTCGTCTGGACCGGTGACGGTCGACCCGACGAACTCACCGCCAAGTACGCCGAGGGTGTTGACGTGTTCGTCACGGAATGCCAGACCGACACCGCGAGACTGATCCAGCAGAAATACGGAGTGCCCGAATGGCTCTTTGACTACACGATCGACACCCATCACACCCCGCACTATGCGGCCGGCTACTTGATGAAGCAGGTCAACCCCCGAATCGGCATGGTGACTCACATCGAGTTCGAAGAGGACCTGATCGCCGAGACCGTCGCTGGCATCCGGGCACATTGGGACGGGTTCCTGGCGTTCGGAGCCCCCGATGTGGTGACCGTCAATGTGACCTCGGAGGCGATCTGGATCCGCAAGGCAGTACTGCCGGGGCTGACCGGATCAAGGATTCCTGATTTCCGAAAGGTGTTGGGTACCAAGGATATTCCAGACGAACTGGACCTTCCGCGTCCTCGCCTGCCGCGCGAAGAGCAGCAGGAGCAGCTCAGCCGGGATCTGGAGATCGATCCGCACAAGTACTACCCGCCGGATGTGTACAAGGAGCCGCTGGTCCAGCTCCCTGAGCCGCTGACGATGCCCATACGGCAGATGATGGAGAACTTCGGGTATGACGTCGACTGACGCGCACGACACCGAGGTGTCGTCGGTGGCTCGTCAGATTGCGGAGGAAGATCCTGTACCCGTAACGGTGCTCACCGGTTTCCTGGGAGCGGGGAAGACCACCTTGCTCAATCGCATCCTAACCGGCGACCATGGCCGCAAGATCGCAGTGCTCGTCAACGATTTCGGTGAGATCAACATCGACGCGGATCTCGTCGTGGGCGTGGATGAGGAGATGGTCTCGCTGGCCAACGGGTGCGTCTGCTGCGAGGTGCGCGACGATCTGGTGGCCGCGACGATCGCCCTGCTGGAACGCGACATCAAGCCGGACCACATCGTGCTCGAAGCCAGCGGTGTGGCCGAGCCGATGAGCCTGGCCATGACGTTCTCCCAGGAGATGTTCGCCGCGCGGCTCCGGCTCGACGGGATCATCACGGTGCTCGACTGCGAGCAGTTCCTGGATATCCCAGATCTGATGGAACACAAGCTGCGTCAGATCGTGTGCGCGGATATGGTGCTGCTGAACAAGACCGACCTGGTTTCCTCAGAACGGCTCAACGACGTACAGGCGTGGATCAACAACAGGGCACATCGCATCCGTTACGTCCCTGCCACCTACGGCGATGCACCGCTGGACGTGCTCCTCGGCATCGGTAGAACTGACGGCGCCAGTTTGGTGGACGGCGCAAGTTTGGTGGACGGCGTCGAACGCGGCGCCAGTGACGAGCACACTCACCGCGCGCAATTCGCCACGGCCAGCTTCAGCACCACAGAGCCCATGGACCCGCAACGCTTGATGAGCGTGGCAAAGGGGCTACCCGGGAGCGTCTACCGGATGAAGGGCGTGGTGGCGAGCTCAGCCGAACCCCATCGTCGCTGCATCCTGCAAGCCGTCGGGCGACGGGTGTCGATCACCCCGGACGCGCCCTGGGGTCAGACAACTCCGTCCACTCGGATCGTCATGATCGGGGCGAATAACATGCCGGTCGACGACGTCGTCATCCAATTGCAGGGCTGTAAGACCAACCTGGTTTGAGACCAGGGGGCGTTCCCCGCCGAAACTGACAGGCTTGATCCGACCGGCGAACGGCCGCGGCGTCGTAGGCTGTGAGCAAAACCGCAGCAACGGCGAGATTTTCCAGCTGGACGGAAGGCGCCTCATGGGCCACTACAGGAGCAACGTTCGCGACCTCGAGTTCAATCTCTTCGAGGTTCTTGCACTGGAGAAGGTTCTTGCGACGGGCGCCTTCGGTGACCTCGACGCCGACTCGGTGCGCCAGATGCTCGACGAGGCTGCCAAATTGGCCGAGGGGCCGTTGGCGGAAGCGTTCGCCGACACCGACCGCGACCCACCGACATTCGATCCCGCAACCCATACTGTGAGCATTCCCGAATCCTTCAAGAAGGCTCTCCGGATCTGGCACGACGGGGATTGGTTCCGCGTCGCCATGGCAGAGGACATCGGCGGGGTGCCGGCGCCCTCGATGGTCGAGTGGGCGATCAACGAGTTCGCTCTCGGCGCTCAGCCGGCCGCGTTCATGTACCTCGCGGGTCCGAAGATGGCGGACGTCGTCTACGCCATCGGCAATGAGCAGCAGCGGCACTGGGCGTCGCTGATGATCGAACGAAACTGGGCGGCGACGATGGTCCTCACCGAACCCGACGCCGGCTCGGACGTCGGCGCAGGCCGCACCAAGGCGATTCCGCAGCCCGACGGCACCTGGCACATCGACGGCGTCAAACGATTCATCACCAACGGTGACACCGACGATGTGTTCGAAAACATCGTGCACCTGGTTCTGGCGAGGCCGGAGGGTGCGGGCCCGGGCACCAAGGGCCTCAGCCTGTTCCTGGTGCCGAAGTTCCACTTCGATCCAGAGTCTGGTGCGCCCGGTGAGCGCAACGGTGTCTTCGTTACCGGTCTCGAGCACAAGATGGGGCTGAAAGCCTCGGCGACCTGTGAACTGACGTTCGGCCAGCACGGCCCGCCGGCCGTGGGGTGGCTCATCAATGACGCCCATAATGGCATCGCGCAGATGTTCAGGGTGATCGAATATGCGCGAATGATGGTGGGCACCAAGGCAATCGCGACGCTCTCTACCGGTTACCTCAACGCACTCGACTATGCGCGGACCCGGGTGCAGGGCGCCGACATGACGCAGATGACCGACAAAGCCGCGCCGCGGGTGTCGATCATCCACCACCCCGACGTACGCCGGGCGCTGCTTACCCAGAAGGCCTACGCCGAGGGTCTGCGCGCACTGTATCTCTACACCGCCGCGCATCAGGACGTGGCGGTCGCCGAGATCGTCTCCGGCGCGGACGCCGCGATGGCGGGCCGAGTCAACGATCTGCTCCTACCGGTCGTCAAGGGCGTGGGCTCCGAGCGTGCCTATCAGTGTCTGACAGAGTCGCTGCAGACCTTCGGCGGATCGGGGTTCCTGCAGGACTATCCGATCGAGCAGTACATCCGCGACGCCAAGATCGACTCGCTCTACGAGGGCACCACCGCGATCCAGGCGCAGGACTTCTTCTTCCGCAAGATCGCTCGGGATCAGGGCGGGGCACTGATGCACGTGGTCACCCAACTTCGGCAGTTCCTCGAGGCCGGCTCGCCCGATCCAGAACTCGCCGAGGGCCGGGCATTGCTGACCACTGCGGTCGAAGACGTGGAGAAAATGGTCACCACGATGACCGGGTTCCTCCTCGATTCGCAGAAGAACCCCCGCGAGCTGTATCGGCTTGGCCTGGAATCCGTCCCGTTCCTCCTCGCGGTCGGTGACCTGCTCATAGGCTGGCTGCTGTTGTGGCAGGCCGAGGTCGCTCTGGCAGCTTTGAACGGCGGAGCAGACGAACGTGACCGCCATTTCTACGCTGGAAAGGTCGCAGCGGCGCAGTTCTTCGCCAAGAACGTCCTGCCGCGGCTGACGGCGCAGAGCGCGATCCTGACCGCGGCTGACCTCACTGCCATGGAGTTGTCCGAAGACGGTTTCTGATCTGAGCCGACGTGTCCGCGCGGGCTGAGCTTCAGTCGGCTCAGGTGGGCGGCGTGTAGCCGAACGGCAGCAGGATGCTCTTGGATTCGCAGTACGCGTCGATGCCCTCGGGGCCGTTCTCACGGCCGATGCCGGAGTTCTTGTAGCCCCCGAACGGTGCGCCCGGGTCGAACGCGTACATGTTGACCGCATAGGTGCCGGTCCGGATTCTGCGCGCGATCTGCAGCGCCTTGTCGTTGTCGGTCGTGTACACGCTGCCGGCCAGGCCGTAGGCCGAGTCGTTGGCGATGCGCACCGCGTCGTCCTCGTCCTCGTAGGCGATGACTGCGAGCACGGGGCCGAAGATCTCCTCCTGGGCGATGGTCATCGCGTTGTCGACGTCGGCGAACACCGTCGGCTGGACGAACCAACCACTGTCCAGCCCCTCGGGTCGCCCGCCCCCGGTGACGACCCGTGCGCCTTCCTCGACACCCTTACTGATGTAGCCCTCGACGCGTTCCCGTTGCTTCTCGCTGACCAACGGGCCGACCATGGCAGCGGGGTCGTCGGGCAAGCCGATCGGCATCGCGGCGACGGCCGCGGACAACTTCTCGACCACCTCGTCGTAGCGGGATCGTGGTGCCAGGATCCGGGTCTGTCCGACACAGGCTTGCCCGCTGTTCATCAGGCCCGAGAACACCAGCATCGGCAGGGTCGAGTCCAGGTCTGCGTCTTCGAGAATGATGGCCGCCGACTTGCCGCCCAACTCCAGCGTGCACGGTTTGAGCTTCTCGGCGGCCAGCTTGCCGATCTCCTTGCCGACCACCGAACTGCCGGTGAAGGTGAACTTGTCCACCTCCGGATTGGCCGTTAGAGCTCGTCCGGTTTCCATGCCGCCGGGCACGATCGAGAGCACGCCTTCGGGAAGCCCGGCCTCGGCGAACATCTCCGCCATCGCGAAGACCGACAGCGGGGTCTCGGCCGCCGGTTTGAGCACGACGGTGCAGCCGGCCAGCAGTGCGGGCCCGAGTTTGTTGGCGGCCAGGAAGAATGGCACGTTCCACGCCGTGACAGCGCCCACGACGCCGACCGGCTCCTTGACCACGAGGGTTTGGCCGTAGATGCCGTCCCGGATCTCCTGCCAGGGGAACTTGTCGGCGGTACCGACGAAATAGTTGAACGCCGATATGGAAGCGCCGTACTGCATCATGTCGACGATCGTCGGCGGCTGGCCGGTTTCGGCCGCCAGCAGGAATTTCAGCTCATCGCCGCGCTCTTCCATGATCTTGACAGCGCGGCCCAGAATCTCGGCGCGCCCGGCCGGAGACATCTGCGGCCACGGACCTTCCTCGAAGGCCCTGCGTGCGACCTGGCACGCGGCGTCGACGTCGGCTGCCGAGGCAAGCGGCACCCTGCCGACCAGTTCGCCGGTGGCCGGGGAGCGCACCTCAATCACATCTGAGGTGGTCGGCTCGACCCACCTGCCGCCGATGAAGAGCTTGTCCCACTCCGAAGTGAACCCCTCCGACGTGAACCCAGTGGACGTGCTCGCGGTGCTCTGTGTCATGAGCGCCACAGTACCGACCTCGAGGCAAAACGAGAACCTGTTGCAGTCCGACGGTCAGTGGCGCCCGGACGGCTGAAGGACCACCACCAGATTGCTCACCGTGAATTCCCGCAACATCGGCACCTTGGTCAGTCCCCAAGCCCATCGTGGGTGGTAGCGGGGGAATGCGGCGACCAGAGCGCCGGTGCTCGCGGCCCATTTCAGACCGTCGGACGCCGACACCGCGAACAACGACGAGCCGTAGTCGTTCTTGGCTCGGTGGCCGTGCTTGCGGGCGTATCGTTCGGCGGCCCGGCGGCCGCCGAGGTAGTGCGTCAGCCCCATCTCGTGCCCGCCGAAGGGCCCCAGCCAGACGGTGTAGGACAGCACGGCCAGACCGCCGGGCCGGGTGACCCGCAGCATCTCATCGGCCAATCGCCACGGCTCAGCGACGTGTTCGACGACGTTGGACGACAGACAGATATCGACACTGGCATCGGCGAACGGCAGCGCGGTGCCCGAAGCCCTGACGAATACCCCTGCGGGGCAATGCCGTCGAGGTGCGGCGGCGTGCATCTCGCCAGGGTCCGGTTCGACACCGATGTAACGGAGGCCGGCACCGGTGAACGCCGACGCGAAGTAGCCGGGGCCACCGCCGACATCCAGCACGTGCAGACCCGTTGTTGCGGAGCCGTTGACCGAAGCCCACAGGGCCGTGACCATCTGCACGGTGTCGGCGGCGAGCGCGCCGTAGAACCGGTCCGGGTCACTCTGCTCGAATCGGAACTCCGCCAGCAGGCGCAGCGACCGCGACAGCGTCGCCTGCCGCGCCCAAAGCCCCAAAGTCGTCATCGGGGCCACCTTAGGACGCGCTGGGTGCGATGGTCGCCCTCCGACTAGTCTGAACCGCGATGTCTGCCGCCCCGACCCACCCGTGCGCCGAATCCGCCCGGGTCCGATCGGTTCTGCTGCTGTGCTGGCGCGACACCGGTCACCCACAGGGCGGCGGCAGCGAGACCTACCTGCAGCGCATCGGCGCGCAACTAGCTCAGTCCGGGATCCGCGTCACCCTGCGAACCGCCCGCTACCCCGGCTCCGCGCGGCGTGAGGTGCTCGACGGCGTCCAGATTCAGCGCGTCGGCGGGCGCTACTCGGTATACGTGTGGGCCGGGCTGGCGATGGCTGCGGCCATGATCGGTCTGGGCCCGCTGCGCCGCGCACGTCCTGACGTTGTCGTCGACACCCAGAACGGCCTGCCATTCCTGGCCCGGTTGGTGTACCGCAGGAGGGTGGTCGTGCTGGTGCATCACTGCCACCGCCAGCAGTGGCCGGTGGCAGGCCGGTTGATGGGCCGCATCGGCTGGTTCGTGGAATCTCAGGTGTCACCGCGCCTGCATCGGCGGAACCAGTACGTCACGGTGTCGCTGCCCTCGGCGCGGGATCTCACCCTGCTCGGAGTGGACGCCGGCCGCGTCGCCATCGTTCGCAATGGGATCGACGCGGCTCCCGGCGGCACCCTGACCATGCCGCGGTCGGAGACGCCGCGGGTGGTGGTGCTGTCCCGGTTGGTGCCGCACAAGCAGATCGAGGACGCGCTCGAGGCGGTGGCCCAACTACGCGCGCGGATTCCGGACTTACACCTGGACGTACTGGGAGGCGGTTGGTGGGCGCAGCGGCTCCTCGCGCACGCCAAGAGGCTCGACATCTCCGGCGCGGTGACCTTCCATGGCCACGTTGATGATGACACCAAGCATTCGGTGCTGCAGAGCAGTTGGGTGCAGGTGCTGCCCTCCCGCAAGGAAGGATGGGGCCTGGCCGTCGTCGAGGCCGGACAGCACGGGGTGCCCACCATCGGTTACCGGTCCTCCGGTGGTCTGTCGGACTCCATTGTCGATGGGGTCACCGGGTTGCTCGTTGCCGACTACAAAGGCCTGGTGGACGGACTCGATCGGGTGCTGTCCGACGAGATCATGCGCGAGCAGTTGGGCGCCAAAGCCCAGGTGCGCAGCGGTGAGTTCTCCTGGGAGCAGAGCGCTGACGCGATGCGGGTGGTACTGGATTCGGTGCACGCCGGCAGCCTGAGCAGCGGCGTGATCTGACTCAACGCCGTGCGCGAGAATCACCCACCTGCTGGTGGCGTGTCGCCGGCCGGACTAGGGGTTCGTGCCGGCTTTGTGCGCAGCCTGAACCGGCCGCCGGCGCAGCCAGGGCAGCAGCATCCCGACGAGGCCGCAACCCAGTAGACCCAGCCACATCGCGTGCGCTGCGAGCATTGCGGTTCGGTGTGGGGCCCGCGGCGTCTGCCCGCCCACGGAGTAGACGGTGATGTCTTTGTCGCGGTAACTCACCGGCAGCGCCAGGCCAGGATCGGGACCTTCGACAACGACCCAGCCCACACCTGCGGCGGCAAGCTGCCCCCGATCCGCCCCGGAGACCAGCAACCGCTGAATCTCGCGGGCGCGGGAACCTTCGCCGAGCACGGTGCGCCCGGCGACGGTCAGATCACCGGTGCTGAACACCTCGGCACGCACCCATCGGGGCAACGGATCGAGAACCGGGGCGTCGCCAGCCCACTCGAACCGGCGCATGGTGTCTACCGGCAACACCGCGACCGGTCGGGGGTCGGCATTGATGACCGCGGCCGCGATCGTCCAGCCTGCGGGGTACCGCACAGGTGACACCCGGCCGCCGACTCCCCAGGCCAGGTCGGGCATCGTCGTCACCAGCGCCGCGCAGCAGACCGCCGCCGTGGCCGCCGCAGGGATGCGCGGGCGCAGTGTGATCACCGCAGCAGCCCCGGCCAGGGTGTAAGCGGGCACCGCCAACGCCACCCACTTCTGGCCGTCGCGCAGCACGCCCAACCCCGGCACCGCGGTGGTCACCGTCTCCAGCAGTGCCAGACCCGGACCGGTTGCCATCAGGGCCGGCCCCACGATGGCCGCCGCAGCGACGACGAGCAACGGCACGGCGCCCCTTCGACGGCTCAGCAACGGGACCCCCACCGCAACTATGGCCAGCAGGGCGGCTGCCGAGACTAGCGCGAAAAGCGTTGTCCGCGAAGCAGGTACCGCTTCGGCGTTCCAGATTCCACCGAGACTGGCCAGGCTCCCGAGGGTGCCCAGTCCGGGCTCTGCACGCGCTGCGAACGCCGTCACCCCTGACGCATTGGCGGTTTCCGCCCATTCACCCGCGACGGCAGCGGCGACCAGCCAGGGCAGCGCAGCAGTTGTCGCGGCAGCCAGGCTCACCACCGCGCAGAAGGTCCGCGACCGGCCCTCACCCGGCGCCAATCCGGTCGCTAACGCAATCACGACCGCCAGCAGCAGCCCGGTGGGAGTCAGACCAGCCAGCGCGATCCAGAACAGCAATGGCCAAACCGGGGGCGGCGCAAGCTCGCGCCCGGTGCTTCCACGCCCGTTCCCGGTACGCAAAGCCAGCACCGACGCCGCCACCCAGGGCAGGCAGCCGTAGCCCACCAGCAAGCTCCAGTGCCCCTGCAGAAGCCGCTCTGCGACATAGGGATTCCAGATCGCGATGGTCACGGCGACCCACTGGCCGGGGATTCCGGCGTCGGGCAGCACGGCGGCCGTCAGTCGCGCCGCCCCCCAGCCGGCCAACCACAGGCTGATCATCAGAAGTGCCTTGACCACCAGGCCGCCATCCAGGAGCGCAGACGCCAGCGCCACGGCGTAATCCTGCGGCACCGCCCGTGGCGCGGCCTGGGACAGCCCGAGCGCAGAATCGGACAGATAGGACCGTGGCGTGGACACCGCGTCGCGTAACAGGAGATAACCCGGGGAGAACAACGGCGCCATGACCGTCAGGGTCAGCACCAACGCATAGATCGGCGCCGCCACCGAGCGCGCCCGAACGGGCGCAAGGAAACGCGCTATCAGCTGGGTTCGTCCGGTTTCAGGTCGGACGGCCGTGCGGCCGGAAGTTTCTCGGTCTTGGCTTCTGCCCCCGGCACCGGTTCGCCCTCATCGCCGCGTCCCCCGAAGAACCGCAGGCCGGCGTCGTCGAGGCCGGGATCGATCAGCATGGACTCCGCGCGCAGGGTGAAGGACCCCAGCAGGGCGCCGCCAACCATGGCGATGAGTCCCAGTGCGGTGAAGGTGATGGGCAGGATGCGGCTCCACAAGGCGAGAGTGTCGCGTTCATCCTGCGCGGCCGCCACCTGGGATTCGACCGACTCCGCATTGGTGGTCACGCTGTAGTCGACGAACGTCACCTCGGGCTCGATCGCGTCGCGCGCGTAGTAGTGATGGGCGCGGTCGGTCTGCTTGACGATCGTGCCCGATACGGGATCTACCCAGAACGTGCGCTGAGCGGCGTAGTAGCGCGTCATCGTGATCGGCTCTTCGGGGTCGTCCGCCTCGATGCCCCACATGCCGGCCGGGGCGGTCGCCTGGGAGTCGGCGTCGTCGTCGTACAACGACGAGTACTTCACCGGCTCCACGAGCTTGCCGTCGGAGTCGTAGCCGACATTCTGGTTGAATTTGTAGGTGGTCAGCCCGTTGACGTCGTCCTCGCCGGAGTAGTTGGCGTCGAACGCTTTCTGGGCGATCGGGTCGAACACCGGGTAGGTCTTCTTTTGGGTGTCGAACGGGAAGCGGTAGGTCAGCCCCTCGTGCGGCAGCGCGATGTTGGTGGGGGGGTCCTCGCTGTCGATCGTCCGAGGCTTCTGGATGGCACCACCGGGGTTGCTCTCGCTGGATACCGCGAGCGCGGTCGTGCGGTCCAGCGTGACCGTGTCCACCATCGCCAGCAGCAGGCCGTTGTCCCGCTGCTGATCGCTGCGCCGCAGGGTGCTGCCGACCTGCAGGGTCACCACGTCAGCGTTGGACGGTGACTCCACGCTGATCTGTTGTTGCATGACCA
Source organism: Mycobacterium sp. (assembly GCF_049608025.1). Lineage (GTDB taxonomy): Bacteria > Actinomycetota > Actinomycetes > Mycobacteriales > Mycobacteriaceae > Mycobacterium. Next base: position 13,939 of record NZ_JBMYXC010000044.1, read on the forward strand.
GCGGCACGTCCTCGTCGATGACGAACTGCTGGCTGTTCAGGGATTCCGGATCGAACGCCTCACCGGAGCCGTCGCTGACCAGCGTCGCATCGATGTTCAGCGGGATCTTGGCGATCTTGCCCGTGGTGTAGGTGGACAGCAGTAGTGCCGCGATGAGCAGGGCGGCACCGAGCCCCATGATTCCGCAGGCGGCGATCCGCAGCGCAACTGCGCGGTTCAATACCGTGTCTCCCTTCGCGCGCCGCCACTGGCCACTACCCCACCGTGTCGGCTGTCGGTGACGTGCCAAAACCTGTTCGACCCTAACAGCACACGCCGGGGCCGTGGCCTACTGCGACCTCTTCGCCATCGTGTTCACGAAGACGCCCGATCTCCAGGGCCGCTGCGGGCATGACTACCCGTTTTCGTCTCGGTCGACCAGGCGGGCACACTGGTGCTCGTGAGCGGAACCGTGACGGTGACGGGTGTGCTTCCGGCGGACGCCGGCACCGTCGGCGGAACCCGCGGATTCTTGCCCGCCGTCGAGGGCATGCGCGCCTGCGCGGCCATCGGGGTGGTAGTCACCCATGTTGCTTTCCAGACTGGTCACACCGGCGGAATCTCCGGACGGGTGCTCGGTCGATTCGACCTTGCGGTGGCTGTGTTCTTCGCCCTCTCCGGATTCCTGTTGTGGCGCGGGCACGCCGCGGCGGCGCGCGGTCTGCGATCGCGACCTGCGACCGGGCACTATCTGCGCTCACGCGTCGTGCGCATCATGCCGGGTTACCTGGTAGCCGTCGTGGTGATTCTGACCCTGCTGCCGGATGCCAAGGCGGACCTCACGGTATGGCTGGCGAACCTGACGTTGACCCAGATCTACGTGCCGCTGACGTTGACCGCAGGCCTGACCCAGATGTGGAGCCTGTCGGTGGAGGTGGCCTTCTATGTGGCGCTACCGTTCCTGGGGCTGCTGATGCGGTGGGTTCCACTGCGGGCCCGCATCGGCGTCATCGCCGCCGCGGCGGTCGCCAGCTTCGGCTGGGCGCTGTTGTGGCAGTTGGTTCCCCTCGACACGCCCTACGGTGTCAACCCTCTGAACTGGCCGCCGGCATTTCTGTCGTGGTTCGCGGCGGGGATGCTGCTCGCCGAACTGACCGTCAGCCCGGTCGGATGGGTGCACCGGCTGGCCCGTCGCCGCGTCCTGATGGCCTGCGTCGCGGTGGTGGCTTTCCTCGTGGCGGCCTCGCCGTTGGCCGGCCCGGAGGGCCTCACGCCGGGCAGCGTCGATCAATTCATCGTCAAGATGGCGATGGGGGCGGTGGTGGCCGGCGCGCTGCTGGCGCCATTGGTGCTGGACCGGCCCGATACACCGCACAGGTTTCTGGGCAGCGCCACGATGGTCACGTTGGGGCGTTGGTCTTACGGTCTGTTCGTCTGGCACCTGGCCGCGCTGGCGATGGTGTTCCCGGTGATCGGTGAGTTCGCCTTCAACGGCCACATGCCTGTTGTCCTGGTATTGACGGTGGTGTTCGGCTTCGCCATCGCTGCGGTCAGTTACGCGTTGGTCGAGTCTCCATGCCGAAATGCTCTGCGTCGCTGGGAGAGGCGTGTTGATCCGACCCCGCTGGACAGCGCGGTCAACGAGGTGATTGAGCCGGCCTTCGCGCGATGATCGCTTTCGGCCGAGCGTCATCGGTCGGCAGTAGTCAATCGGCAGTAGTTAATCGTCGAACGAGTTAATCGTCGAACGGCAATGCTGACACCGCCACCGCGACGACGGACAACAAGGTGAGGAACTGCACCCCAGCAGAGTGTCCTGCGTATCCGTCCACCGAGCGCCACGGATGCTGACTGAGCACCGCGCCTGCGAGGACGAGTCCTGCCGCGGCGGTGCCGACAGTTATTCTTTGCCATAGTGTTTCGCGCGCGCGCAGCAGGTGCCGGAAGCCGAGCGCGATGCCGGCTACCGCGGCCCCCGCGACGCCGGAGATCACTGTTGCCGCTACGACCAGCGCCGTACCGCGTGCGGTCGTCGCCGGGTTCCTCGGCGGGGCCGGCGAATTGACGGCCCGCGTGCCCCGAGCCGGCAGGAACGCCAAGCCGACCAGGATCGGCAGCAGGGCGAGGCCACCGATCAGCCCGGCCTGGTAGGTCGCATTGGACGGGAAACTCAGCGTGAGAGTTCCGGCAGTTCCTGCCGGCAGAACCCACCCCTGCTGCCAGCCGTTGACGGTGACCGCGGTCAGCGCCGCGCCGCTGCTGGTGCGTGCGACCCACCCTGGGTTGACGCTCTCGGGCACCACCAGGACCCGGGTCGCCTCCGACGGTGGCACCTCGACATCGCGGTGGTCGCTGGTCCAACTGCCGGCGTCGGCGGGAAAGGTGGTGGCCGAACCCAGTCGGGCGCCCGGCGGGGCAGCCAGTTGGATCCCGTCGACGATGAACACCGGACCGGGGCTGATCAGCAGTTCCTGCGGACCGGCAGGGAGCGTGATCGGCTCATCGCGACAGGGACGCGCGGGGATCGGCGCGTTGTCGAGGAGAGCTCCGACGGTCGCGGTAACCGAAGTCTGCACGAATTGGCCCGCGACGCCGATGATCGGGCCCTGCCCGCACGGCACGCTGATGGCGCGGGCGCGGTTGGTGGCTGCGTCGGCGGCCCCGATCGGCACGCCACCTGCGTCGAGCGCCACGATCTCAGCCAGCCCTGGGGGCTTGAGCTGGTCGAAACCGAGTGCCGTGCGGTCGATGACGTCGTTCCAGTCCAGCAGCGACACCGTGATGGAGTCGGTGACGCTGGGCGTGAGCTCCACCGTCTGAGGGCCTCCGGTGAGGCGGCGCACCTCCGGCCCGTCCCCGAGGTTGACGGCCAGCAGCGTCGGCGCCGCCGGGAGCGCGGACGAACTCGGCGTCACCCTCAGCGCCGCCACCGTCTGCGGTTCCGGCAGCTTCAGAACGAGCGTGGCAGGAGTGTGCGGTTGCACGATGCGCTGAGGTGCCGTCCACGCCGTGCCGGGATCCCCGTCGGTGGCCGCATAGGCCGACCCGAGGACGTCGATCAGGTCGGAATCGCCTGCGGCCCTTGTCATACCGGGCGCTGCGATGAGGTCGGCGAGGTTCGGACCCTGGCGGGCACGGACCCACACGGTCGGCGTCACCGTTGTCTGCTCCGGCACCATCAGAGTTCGGCTCAGGTTGACCGGCTCCTCGGAGGACAACGCCATCGCCGCCGCACAAAGAACACCGGTGGGGCTCTCGGCGCAGCCCGCCCGGCCCAGCAACTCGGAGCCCAGGTCCCATTGGGCGACAACTGAACCCGATGGCGGACCGGGTACCTCGACGGTGCGGCGGAGGCTCACCGGGTGGGCGAAACCGTTCGCGTCGTACTGGGTGACGGTGAAGTCGGTGATGCCGAACTGCACGCCGGGGGAGCCGTCGTCGGTAGCCACGGCGGTGATCCGTACCCAGGGCGACTCGCCGTAGGGCAACGCGACGGTCACCGGTTTGCCTGCCTCTTCGAAACGTACCGTGCTCGTGCCGTTGACAGTGGCCACCTCGAGCCGTCGCACCTGGGCGCCGACGGCGGTGGCACTCGGGGTGATCGTGACGGTGGCGTTGGTCACCGGGTGGTCGAAATCGACCTGCAGCCACTGGCCGACTGCGTTTTGCAGCGCGTTGGAGACCCAACTGGTGGACGAGTCGCCGTCGATGGCTGCGGCAGCCGCGGAGGCGGGCGAGACGTTGGGCAGCGCCGTGGAGTCCGACGCCGAACTCGAAACCGAGATGCGGCCGCCGTCCCATTGTGCGTAGACCGGTTCCGTGTCTCGGACGGGGTAGTCGGGCACCCTGTTGAAGGTGTTGCGCGGATCGTCGACAGTGCGAACTGCCGAGGAGTGGTCGTCAACGCGGCCGTAGTCGGTTTCGCGCGCCAGCGGAGTGTCGGTCACCGTGACGACCGGTGCGGGCAGCCCTGCGCGCAGCGAGTCCGCGGTCAGCAGCATCGGACCCAGTGGTGGCAGGCCGGATAGCCGCCGTCGCTCATCGAGGCGCAACAACACCTCCGGCCCGCCGTCCACGCGGGCCATCGTGTCGGCATCGACCAGGTAGGGGGCAGACGCTGTGGAGCCACCCGGCGCAGCCTGTTGCACCGCGAAGACTTCGATGGCGGGGTAGCGCGGGCGCACCCCGCTGTCGGTGACGAACCCCTCCAGGCTGCCCGGGCCGACCGGATCGCCGAACTCGGCGACCTTACTCAAGCCCGGCGAACCTTCGATCGCCCGGTGGACCAGGATGGGGCGCGCCGATCTGGACATGTCGGGGTCCAGGTCGTTGCGCACCACCACATACGAAATACCCTGACGGGCAAGGGTATCGGCCAGGCCTGCGGACGGCCGTCCGGCAGCCAGCAGCCGCTGCACGGAATCCAGGGCGCGGATCGTCTCCGGCGGGGTCAGCGGGATGGAGTCTCGGACACCCCAGGGACTGCTGCCCAGCACCTGGAGCGGCTCGTCGTGGCTGTTTCCCCACACCTGGGTGGCGAACGGGGCGCCGGGCACCACCAGAACCCGCCCGGGCTGAGGTGATCCGGTGTTGTTCGCATCCAGCCAGTCCGCCGTGTCGTGCCAGTACTGCGGGATCGCGTCAAACGCACCCGGTGGGCTCAGCCGGCCGGTCCAGGCCAGCGACGTAGCGGCGGTAAGCGCGGTGAGCAGCACGATGCCCACGGCGATGCGCTTGTCCTTCTCCGGGTGGGCGAAGGCATCCCGCCACGCTGCCCGCGGCGCGCTGCCCGGCAATGGAATGCGCCCGAGCAGATGGGCCAGCCCCAGCGCCAATGGCAGCCGCAGCAATGGTTCCAGCTTGTGCAAGTTGCGTAGGGGAGTGCCGTCCGCGTCGAGGAACGCCTGGACGTGGTGCGCGATCGGTGACCCCAATCCGCCGCCGTAGCTTGCGGCCAGCAGCACGACACCCAGCATCAGGATCGTGATCAGCCTGCCTTTGGCGGGCATCGTCGGCAGCGCGAGCCCGGCCAGGCCGCCGGCCGCCACCAGCGTGGTCGCCAGCACCGCCACCGAACCGGTGACCAGCGGCGCACCCGCAGTGGCGGCCGGAGCCACATATGGTGTCCACGCGCCGGTGCCGCGAAGCATCTCGGTCAGCGACATCCATTGGGTGGTGACGCCGGAGGACTCGATGAAGTCCAGGAACGGCGGGCTGATCCGGCCCAGGTGCACCAGCGCGACGACCCACCACGTCACGGCCAGCACCGCGCACAACAGCCACCACGCGGTGAAGCGCCGCCACACCGCGGTGGGGCGATGGCAGGCCAACCAGACGAGCGCGACCAGACAGGCTGCCAGCGTCGCGACGGCGTTGACCGCACCCATGAGCGCGATGGCCAGGCCCGAACGCGCGGCCAGCATCCTCAGCCCCGGTCCAGTCGGGTCGTCACCCGCGCCCTCATTCCCGCCGCGCAGAGCGATGATCACCGGTAGCAGCACCCACGGCGCCAGCATCATCGGCAGCGTCTCCGATGAGATCGCGCCGATGGTGGTGAGCACCCGCGGTGAGAGCGCGTACGCGATGGCGCCGATCACCCGGGAGGAAGGGCTGCCGATGCCCAGCACTTCGGCCACCCGCAACAGGCCCCAGAAACCGACGGTCAGCAGCAGCGCCCACCACAACCTTTGCGTCACCCAGTCCGGCACGCCCAGTAGGTCACCGGCGAGGAAGAAAGTGCCGTGCGGAAACAGGTAGCCATAAGCCTGGTTCTGCGCCTGACCGAAAGGCAGGTCGCTGTTCCACAGGCTGAATGCGCGGGTCAGAAATCGCAGCGGGTTGGCAGTGAGATCGAGCTTGGTGTCGGGTGAGATCTGTCCGGGCGACTGGGCGAAACTCAGGGCCAGTGCCGCCGCGGCGGCCACCCAAAGCCAGCGTCGGGGAAGTGGTTCGGCCGCTACTGGGCGGGAACGGCTAACGGCGGAGGGCAGGAGCGTCGCGACCCGGATCTAGCTTCTGTCGCCGTACTCGACCCTGTTGAGCACCGATGACGCCGGGTCGCCCGCCTGTAGCGGTGGTTTGGTGTCCTGCTGCACCATCAACGTCACTCCGAATACAGCAGCCGCGCCCAAGAGCAGGCCGACGACGATGCTGGCCGCGGCGGGCACGAGAAACCGGTCCATGGCGCCAAAACTAGCACGTGCGGCACGACGGAGGCGGTGCGATCAGTCCATGACGCAGCCGGTAGCGGACCAGGGTTTCGAACGCGACCGCCGCTGCCGTTAGTGTCGTCTGTTATGCCCCGAGCTCTATTGAAAGCCCCTGGTGCTCTGCTCGCGGTGATGGCGGTGCTGCCGACAGCTGCGTTCACCCTGGGATGCACGTCGACCACCGAGTCACCCCGTTCATCGGCAACCAGCCTGCCACTGTCGATGGCTGCCGGCCCGGCCCAGGGTATTGCGGCCGCGCCGGCCGCTCCCGCGCCCGCGCCGATGGCGCCGGTCTGCGGCGATCCGGCCGCGATGCCGACGCGGGCCAAACTCGCGCAGCTCCTCATGGTCGGGGTGTCCGGTGCCGCGGATGCCCGCGCGGTCGTCGACACGCACCAGGTGGGCGGCATCATGATCGGCAGCTGGACCGATCTGTCCATGCTGTCGGACGGTTCGCTGGCCGACGTCGCGGCTGCGGCCGGACCATTGTCGCTGGCGGTCAGCGTGGACGAGGAGGGCGGCCGCGTCTCGCGGCTGTCGAGCCTGATCGGTTCACAGCCTGCGCCCCGGGTGCTGGCCCAGACCAGGACGCCCGAAGAGGTCTACGGCATCGCGCTCGACCGCGGCCGGCAGATGCGCGGCCTGGGTATCACCGTCGACTTCGCACCCGTGGTCGACGTCACCGACGCGCCGGCCAGCACGGTGATCGGCGATCGGTCCTTCGGTTCGGATCCGACCACGGTCACCGACTACGCCGGCGCTTACGCCCGTGGACTCCGTGACGCGGGGGTGCTGCCGGTGCTCAAGCACTTCCCGGGGCACGGCAATGCATCGGGAGATTCGCACGCCGGCAGCGTCGTCACGCCCCCACTGGCCGATCTGCAGGCCAGCGACCTGGTGCCCTACCGGACGCTGACCACCCAGGCCCCGGTGGGGGTCATGGTGGGACACATGGAGATCCCCGGGCTGACCGGCAGCGAGCCGGCGAGTCTGAGCCCGGCGGCCTATGGACTGCTGCGATCTGGCAACTACGGCGGTCCACCGTTCAATGGGCCGGTGTTCACCGACGACCTTTCCGGCATGCGGGCCATCACCGACAGATTCGGGGTCGCCGACGCGGTGCTGCGCTCCCTGCAGGCCGGAGCCGACGTCGCGTTGTGGGTGACGACCGCCGGGGTGCCCGCAGTGCTGGACCGCTTGGAGCAGGCGGTGGAGGCCGGCGAACTGTCGATGGCGGGCGTGGACGCCGCGGTGATGCGGATCGCCGCGTTCAAGGGCCCCTCGCCAAGCTGTGGCGGCTGATTCGCCGGCCATTGCTTACCCTGTGGGTAGGAACACGTCGCGTTTCGGCGGGGAAGGCACAGCGCATGCCAGGTGGAACCAAGCGGTTGCCGCGTGCTGTCCGTGAGCAGCAGATGCTCGATGCCGCTGTCCAGATATTCTCGGTGAACGGCTACCACGAGACCTCGATGGATGCGATCGCGGCCGAGGCGCAGATCAGCAAGCCGATGCTCTACCTCTATTACGGCTCGAAAGAGGAGTTGTTCGGCGCCTGCCTGGATCGGGAGCTGACCCGGTTCGTCGACGAGGTCCGTACCGAAATCGACTTCGACGACCCGCCAAAAGAGTTGTTGCGCAGCGCGGTTCTGTTGTTTCTGCAGTACATCGATGCCCACCGCACATCCTGGATGGTGCTCTATACCCAGGCGACGAGCTCTCAGCGGTTTGCCCATACCGTGCGGGAGGGCCGCGAACGCATCATCGAACTCGTCGGACGTCTGCTGCGTTCCGGTACCCGATTCCCGGAACCGGACGCCGACTTCGACCTCATGGCCATCGCACTGGTGGGCGCGGGTGAGGCGGTGGCCTCGCGCGTCAGCACCGGCGATGCCGACGCTGACGAGGCGGCTCAGTTGCTGATCAACCTATTCTGGCTGGGTCTGAAGGGTAAGCCTTCCGACGCGGCCGGCGCCGGGCCCGCCGATGCCGAGGCAACGGCGAACGCGTCGACGTAGCCTTCCGGCTTCAGGCCGGTGTCACCGAGCCGGTCAGGTGTGGGTAACCCTTGGACAGGTGGCGCAGCGTCAGCTGCCAGCCGTCGGCGTCGCGGTCGACGTACAGGCCCGCGCGGGCGGGTAGCACCACGGGTTTGGCGAACCGCACCGAGTACTTCACCGCCTCCGGAAGTTGGCCTTCGATATTGCCCAGAACAGCGGCGGCGCTGTACATTCCGTGTGCTATCACGGTCGGAAATCCGAACATTTTCGCCGCAATCGCGTTGGTGTGTATCGGGTTGTGGTCCCCGCCGATCGATGCGTAGCGGCGGATCTCCGCGGGCGTGATGCGCAGCACCGCGTTGGGCGGCCCCAACTTCGGCTGTTTCTCCTGCGGCGGCTTGGGCTCATCAGAGAGGCTGGTCCGTTGCTGATGAAGGAATGTCGTCACCTGGTGCCAGGCGGTGTCGTTTCCGACGTTGACGTCGGTAACGATGTCCACGAGCAGGCCCTTGCGATGCTCCCGCAGATTCTCGGCATGGACAGCCACGTTCACCGTGTCGGTGACCGCGATCGGGCGGTACTGGGTGATGTGGTTCTCCAGGTGCACCGAACCCATTGCGGCGAAGGGGAAGTCGAAGCTGGTCACCAGCGACATCACCGTCGGGAACGTCAGCGCGAAGGGATAGGTCAACGGCACCGTGTCGTCGAACCGCAGGCCGGTGACGTTGGCGTACCCGGCCACGTTGGCCGGATCGATCCTCAGCTCGCGGGCGCTCAGCGTGCGGTCGGGCAGGGTGTTGTCGCGAGGTACCAAGGGCACGGCGCCGGCGGCAGCGCGAAACAGATTCTTCAGACTCATGGTTGGTCGATTCGCTCCGTGAACTTCACTCATGCCCCCAGCATCGCCTGGCCGCACACCCGGATGGTGTTGCCGGTGACGGCGTTCGACGCCGGGCTGGCGAAGTAGGCGATGGCCTCGGCGACATCCACTGGCTGACCGCCCTGGAACAGCGAGTTCAGCCGCCTGCCGACCTCGCGGGTGGCGAGCGGGATGGCGTCGGTCATCTTGGTCTCGATGAAACCCGGTGCGATCGCGTTGATGGTGATGTCCTTCTCGGCGAACTGCGGCGCCAGGCCATCGGTGAGCCCGATCATTCCGGCCTTGGTCGTGGCGTAGTTCGTCTGGCCGCGGTTGCCCGCGATGCCTGCCATCGACGATAGCCCGACGATTCGTCCGCCTTCGGCGATCGTCCCGTTGCCGACCAGGCCCTCAGCAAGCCGCAGCGGTGCAAGCAGGTTGACCGCGATGACTGAGTCCCAGCGGCTTTCGTCCATATTGGCCAGCAGCTTGTCGCGGGTGATACCGGCATTGTTGACCAGGATGTCCAGCCGGCCGCCGGTGTCCCCGTAGTGCTGATTCAAGTGTTCGGTAATGCGATCCACCGCATCGTCGGCGGTGACGTCCAGCGTCAATGCGGTGCCGCCGACCTTGGTGGCGAGTTCAGCAAGCGCGTCGGCGGCATCTTTGATGTCCACCGCGATCACCTTGGCGCCGTCGCGCGCGAACACCTCGGCGATGGTCGCGCCGATGCCTCGTGCGGCTCCGGTCACGACCGCGACCTTGCCCTCCAGCGGCTTGTCCCAGTCCGCCGGCGTGACGGAGTCGGCTGCGCCGACCCGGAACACCTGGCCGTCCACGTAGGCCGACTTTGCCGACAACAGGAACCGCAGGGTGGATTCCAGGCCCGTTGCGGCCGGACTCGCGGCCGCCGAGAGGTAGACCAGCGCCGCGGTCGCGCCGTCGCGCAGCTCCTTGGCCAATGAGCGGGTGAATCCCTCTAGCGCGCGCTGCGCCGTGCGTTCTGCGACGCTGCCGGTTTCCTCGGGCGTAGTGCCGACGACGACCACGCGGCCCGAGGGCCCGAGGTTGCGCAGGACCGGGGTGAAGAACTCGTAGAGCGCCTTGAGACCCTCGGGTTCGGTGATTCCGGTGGCGTCGAACACCAGCCCACCGAACGAGTCTGCCCAACGGCCTCCGAGGTTATTGGCGACCACCTCGTAGTCGTCGGCCAGCGCGACGCGCATCGGCTCCACGATGCGACCCGCGCCGCCGATCAGCAGTGAGCCGGCCAGCGGCGGCTGGCCCGGCCGATGGCGGCGCAGCGCCTCTGGCTGCGGGACGCCCAGTTGCTTGGCCAGGAACGAACCCGGCCCGGAGTTGACGACTTGTGAGAGCAGATCGGAAGCCACGGTGCTACCTTTCGGAATCTGAAGTAAATCATCGCGCAACGGGTGCCCATCGCGATCGGACTGTCCTGCCTACCATGAACTTACTCCAGAGTAAGAACGGTGGGTAGTATGACGCTCGACACCCTAACGATCCTCGCGACGCCGGGAGGCACACGTGGCTGACAACAACACGACCCGCCGGGTAGCCATCCTCGGAGGCAACCGGATACCGTTCGCGCGCTCCGACGGTGCCTATGCCCACGCTTCCAACCAGGACATGTTCACCGCGGTGCTGGACGGTTTGGCCGATCGCTTCAACCTCGGGGGGGAAAAGCTCGACGCAGTGATCGGCGGCGCGGTGCTCAAGCACAGTCGCGACTTCAACCTGATGCGCGAATGCGTGCTGGGTAGCTCGCTGTCTTCCTATACGCCGGCCTTCGACCTGCAGCAGGCCTGCGGAACGGGGCTGCAGTCGGCGATCGCCGCTGCCGATGGGATCGCCCGGGGTCGCTACGAGGTGGCTGCTGCCGGTGGCGTGGACACCGCATCGGATGCGCCCATCGCTTTCGGCGACGACCTGCGCCGCGCCCTGCTGGGTCTGCGGCGTGCCAAGTCCAACATCGATCGGCTCAAGCTGGTGGGCAAGTTGCCCGCGGCGGTGGGCGTGGAGATTCCGGTCAACAGCGAACCCCGCACCGGCATGTCGATGGGTGAGCACGCCGCCGTCACCGCCAAGGAGATGGGCGTCAAGCGGGTCGACCAGGACGCCCTGGCCGCGGCCAGTCATCGCAACATGGCTGCCGCCTACGACAGCGGCTTCTTCGACGATCTCGTTACCCCGTTTCTCGGGCTCTACCGGGACAACAATCTGCGCGCCGACTCCTCACCGGAGAAGTTGGCCAAGCTCAAGCCCGTCTTCGGGGTACGCGACGGCGATGCGACCATGACGGCAGGGAACTCGACCCCGCTGACCGACGGCGCTTCGGTGGCTCTGCTGTCCTCGCCGGAGTGGGCCGCCGCACACTCGACCCCGGTGCTGGCGTACTTCGTCGACGGAGAGACCGCGGCGGTGGATTACGTCAATGGCCGCGACGGCCTACTGATGGCACCGACGTATGCAGTGCCGCGTCTGCTGGCCCGCAACGGGCTGAAGCTGCAGGATTTCGACTTCTACGAGATACACGAGGCCTTCGCGTCCGTGGTGCTGGCAACACTGTCGGCGTGGGAGTCCGACGAGTACTGCAAGGAGCGCCTCGGGCTGGACGGCGCGCTCGGCTCGATCGACCGGTCCAAGCTCAATGTCAACGGCTCTTCGCTTGCCGCCGGGCATCCGTTCGCCGCGACCGGCGGCCGCATCGTCACCCAGCTGGCCAAGCAATTGAGCCTGAAGAAGGCCGAAAACGGTGGAGCGGCCGGGGCTCCGGTGCGCGGCCTGATCTCAGTCTGCGCCGCTGGTGGCCAGGGCGTGACGGCCATCCTGGAGGCCTGAGAAAAAACACGTGCCGGGGCGCTGTAACGCGCGCCGGTAGGCGATCGATACATGGGATAGCTCCGTGTTGCCGTCTGACCCCCCGACCCGACGGCAACGCGGAGCTCTTAGCTTGCCGGGTGAGATCCGGGTTAGATTCAGTGCATGCAGATCAGCATGTTCGGACAGCTCAGCGGTGTCGACCCCACGACAGATGGTTCAACGATCGACGCGACCATCGCCAACCTCACCCGGTTGCGGGACGAGGGCTTCCGCCGCGTGTGGATGAGTCAACTGCCCTACGAGGCAGACCTTCTCACCGTGCTGGCGGTGGCGCTGCGGGAGGTCGACACGATCGAGGTCGCCAGTGGCGTGGTCCCGATCCAGAACCAGCACCCCATGCAGATGGCGCAACGCGCGCTGACCGTCAGCATGGCCTCGGGTGGCCGTTTCCTCCTCGGGCTGGGAATGACCCATGCTGCGGTCACCGAGGGGATGTGGGGCATCCCGTGGAACAGGCCGGTGCGCAGGCTCAACGAGTACCTCGACGGGTTGCTTCCGCTGTTGGCCGGTGAACCGGCCAACGCGACGGGTGAGACCGTCACCACCCGCGGCGCTTTGATGATCCCGGGTGCGCCGCGCCCCGACGTGTATATCGCTGCCCTGGGTCCCCAACTGCTGCGCCTGGCGGGCCGTCGGACATCGGGCACGTGCACGTGGATGACAGGCCCGGCCACCCTCGACAAGCACGTCGGCCCAACGCTGCGGCAGGCGGCCGCCGACGCTGGTCGCCCCGAGGATGCCGTGCGGGTTGTTGCCGCGCTGCCGGTGGCAGTCACCGACGATGTTGATGCGGCCCGTCGCCAGGCCGCCGAGCAGTTCGCGATGTACGGGACGCTGCCGTCCTACCGCGCGATGCTGGACCGCGAGGGATTCGCCGGGCCGGAGGACGCAGCGATCATCGGGGACGAGCAGACGGTGTCCCAACGGCTCGACGAACTGGCGGATATCGGTGTCGACGAGTTCGTCGGAGCACCGTTTGACCCTTCCGCTGAGGGACGGGCACGCACCCGTGCGCTGATGCGGTCGCAGGAGAGCTGACCACGCCAAGCAAGGCGCCCCCGGGAAGAGTCCGGGGGCGTCTCGCGTGGAACGTAGGTACAGCGGTGCTGAACTAGAACGCTGCCTCGTCCAATTCCATGACCTCGTTGTCGAGGTTGTCCACGATGGCGCGGGTGCTGGTCAGCAGCGGCAGGAAGTTCTTCGCGAAGAACGATGCCACCGCAACCTTGCCCTCGTAGAAGGCCCGGTCATCACCGGTCGCTCCTGCGTCGAGTTTCTCGATCGCCACGGCTGCCTGCTGTTGTAGCAGCCAACCCAGAATGAGGTCGCCGACACTCATCAGGAAGCGCACCGAACCCAGCCCCACCTTGTAGATGCTGCTCGGGTCCTCTTGCGAAGCCATCAGGTAGCCCGTCAGCGTGGCAGCCATGCCCTGGACGTCCTCCAGCGCGGTCGCCAGCAGAGCCCGCTCCGCCTTGAGACGGCCGTTGCCTTCCTCGTTCTTGACGAACTGCTCGATCTGACCGCCGATGTGCCCCAGCGCGACACCCTTGTCGCGGATGATCTTGCGGAAGAAGAAGTCCTGCGCCTGGATGGCGGTGGTGCCTTCGTAAAGCGAGTCGATCTTGGCGTCGCGGATGTACTGCTCGATCGGGTAGTCCTGGAGAAAGCCGGACCCACCGAAGGTCTGAAGGCTCTCGGTGAGTTTCGCGTATGCCTGTTCGGAGCCGACACCCTTGACGATCGGCAGTAGCAGGTCGTTGACCTTGCCGGCCAGGTCGGGCTCGATGCCGTGCAGCGCCTTGGCCACCGCAGCGTCCTGATGGGTCGCGGTGAACAGGTACAGCGCGCGCAGACCCTCCGCGTAGGCCTTCTGAGTCATCAGCGAGCGGCGTACGTCCGGGTGATGGGTGATGCTGACCCGCGGCGCGGACTTGTCGGTCATCTGGGTCAGATCCGCACCCTGCACGCGGGTCTTGGCGTACTCCAGGGCGTTGAGGTAGCCGGTGGACAGCGTGGCGATCGCCTTGGTGCCCACCATCATCCGGGCCTGCTCGATCACCTCGAACATCTGCGCGATACCGTCATGCACCTCGCCGACCAGCCAGCCCTTGGCGGGCACGCCATGCTGGCCCAGCGAGAGCTCACACGTGGTGGAGATCTTGAGGCCCATCTTGTGCTCGACGTTCGTGACGAACACGCCGTTTCGCTCGCCCGGCTCGCCCGTCTCGGTGTCGAACAGGAACTTGGGTACGAAGAACAGGGACAGCCCCTTGGTGCCCGGGCCTGCGCCTTCCGGGCGGGCCAGCACCAGGTGCATGATGTTCTCGAACAGATCGTCGGAATCGGCAGACGTGATGAAGCGCTTCACGCCGTCGATGTGCCAGCTTCCGTCGGGCTGCTGGACGGCCTTGGTACGTCCGGCGCCGACGTCGGAGCCGGCATCGGGCTCGGTCAGCACCATCGTGGAGCCCCAGCCGCGATCGGCGGCGAGCTGGGCCCACTTCTGCTGCTCTTCGGTTGCGAGGTGGTAGAAGATATTGGCGAAGCCGGCGCCCATCGCGTACATGTACACGGCGGGGTTGGCGCCAAGGATGTGCTCCTGCAGGGCCCAGGCCAGCGCGCTGGGCATCGGTGT
>NZ_JBMYXC010000045.1:0-28345 GCF_049608025.1 Mycobacterium sp.
CGGGTCCGGCCGTTGTTGTCGACAATGACAACTGCGGACCGATTCCTGTAGGCGTTCTCTGTGACACGGGAGCGCCGCAGTAGCGGTGTGCTGCCGGTAGTCGGCCTTCTCGGGATTGGGCAGTCGACCTTCTCATCGTGGTGAGGACGGCTATTGAAGCTCGGCGCAAGCGTCGTGCCGCGAAGGACAGGGCCGGAGAACGAACCGATGCGACGCCCGAGTACCGAGCGACGCCTATCCCGAGTTAGCCGGGCTACTCCGACGAGTTGCTAATGGGCCGCCCATACGTCCTCCAGATACCGGTTGGCGGTGCGTTGCTGCTCCAACCAGGCCTCCGCTTCTTCGGTCGAGCAGCCATTGGCCTGCTGGTAGATCTCTGCGAAGGTTGTACGGAGGGCCGGGGCGACGGTCTGCGCGCCACCGCAGACGTAGACGTTGCCACCTTCGTTCATGAGTTCGAGCACGCGTTGACTATGTTCGCGGATTTTGTCTTGCACCCAGGCCTTGGTTCCGTCCCGAACGCCGGAGTAGGCGGTGACGACCTCGACAACACCGTCATCGACGAACCCCTGGATCTCGTCCTCGTAGATGAAATCGGAGTCGGGCAGCCTGCAACCGTAGAACAGCAGCGCGGGTCCAAGCTCTCCTGCCGATTTTTGGGCAGCGCGTTCTTGCAGGAAACCCCGGAAGGGCGAGATACCCGTGCCGGTTGCGATCAGAATCATCGGCGTGGCGGGGTTATCGGGGACGTAGAACGGGATTCCCGGTGGGCGAATGAAACCGGCCACGGTCGCACCGACATGCTGGCGAGCCAGGAAGTTGGACGAAGTGCCGCTGAAAATTCCGTTACCCGAGCGAGCGGGCGCGCGCAGCACCCCGACGGTGATGCTGCACCGATCGGACGAGACGGCCGGTGATGACGAGATCGAGTAATAGCGGGGCCGAAGCGCGGGCAGGAGCTCGAGCCCGGTGTTCAGCGGTACGCGGATGGACGGAAAGCGTTCCAGGAGGTCGAGCAGCGAGACCCGCTTGCCCAAGATCTCTTCCCGGTACCTGGTGACGTTCTCCTCACCCTCGGCGAACAACTCGGCCAGCGCCGCCTGCTCCTCCGGATTTTCGGCGAACTCGACGAGCGTGCGGATTTGTGCCCGGGTCACCGGTTCCTGCAACTCAACCCGACCTGCCAGTAACTCCGAAACGACGAACGGAGTATCGATGGGTAGTTGCGAGGACGCCGAAGTGTTGGCCCGGATGGTGATGAGCTCATCGAGGTTGAGCTCGGCGATAGCGGCCGCCCGGCTGACCACCTCGGTGGCGTTACGCGGCAGCAGTGCGATGTGGTCACCCGTCCGGTAGGTGGCCCCAGCCGGGAGGCCGAGTTCAATGTGTCGGGTCGAGCGGGCGACAGGTCCATCGTGAACCACCCGGGTCAAGAGTTCGCGATTCTCCAGCACCGGATACCGCACAGCTTTGAGCGACGAGAAGAAGGGGGCGTGCAAGTGAGCCCCCGCGGTCTCCACCTCGTATCGGTTCCCTTCGAAGACGACGTCGGCTTGGGGCGCCAAGCCGAGCGCATCCCCGACGTGGTTCCACAGGGTGCCGTACCACGTCCGGTACATGCCGTCGAAGTCGTCGCTGGCGTCGGCGACTCCCCGCTGCGCTATCCGCTCTGCTCCGGCTGCCGCGAGCAACTGGTCGACCTCGGCGGGTATCTTTTGAAACGTTGTCGCCCAGACCCGGTCGCCGCAACCGAAGACCGTGTACTTCACGTCAGCCAGTGCGTCCGGGGCCAGCCCGCTGCGCAGCCACTCGAGGAATCTGACGGCATTGTCCGGCGGATTGCCGTTGTACGAGGAGGTCACGATGACGACGGCGTCAACCTCGGTGATCGCATCGACGAAGTCGTCGAGCGCACCGAGAGTCACCCGGAAGCCTCTGGCTGTGCCGTCCTCGGCTATCTCGTTGGCGATCCGCTCCGCGGTTCCCAGGTTCGACCCGTAGAGCACAAGGAGCGAGTTGCCTTTGGCGTACTCCGAAACCGAGGCCTTGGGCTTGACGGCAGGCTTGTCCTGCGCAATCCCGGCCGATTGCCCCGGCGTAAGAAACATCGCCTCGCGCCTACCTTCGCGAGGCTCGACGGTGATCTTGAAATTCTGGGGTTTGACCGAGAAACCATCGTGCAGGTCCAGCTGATAGTCGAACGAATCGACCAGTTTGAAGCGTTGCAGGATCATCCCGATGAGCAATTGCGCTTCGTGGAAGGAGAAGTGCCGACCGATACACGCCCGCTGGCCATTGCCGAAAGGCATCCAAGCCCATGCCGGCCGTTCGGCCTCTTTGTCGGGGGTGAACCGCTCCGGATCGAATTTTTCGGGATCGGGGAAGATGTCTGGATTGCGTTGAATCTGAGGCGTCAGAATGTGTACGGCCTGACCCTTTTGGATCCGGTACTCCCCACCCAACACGGTGTCGGCCAACGCAACGACCTCGAAGCCATTGCCGTTGGGCCCCAGCCGCAACGCCTCCTTCATCACCTGCAGCAGATACTTCAATTGTGGAATCTGGGTCGCTGCGGGAATGACCGACAGATCGTCACCGAAGACCTCGTCCACCTCGGCGTACACCTTCGCGAGCACGTCAGGGTTCTTCAGCATGTAGTACAGGGTGAACTGCAACAGACCACTGGTCGTGTCGTATCCGGCCGCCAGGAAAGTGATCATCTGCTGTCGAATGTTGACCAGGTCCAGCTGCCTGCCGCTGGCTTTGTCCGCAGTGGTGAGCATGATGTCCAGGACATCGCCCACCTGTCCCGCCTGCCCAGAATCGATCCGATCCCGGATGATTCCGTCAGCCAGTTCGGCCAGGTAGCTGAGGGCTTTCTTGTATTCCCGTCGGCCGCCGAGCCACTCGAGGGCGTTCTGGCCAGGTAGCTGAGAGGGCCGGCGCATCGCCTCATCGATCGCTGTCTCGATGGCCTGCACCGCGGGATGCATGTCCTGCCGGTAATAGGACCCTGGCCGGTAGCTGAAACACACCAGCGAAACGGTGTCGAACGTCAGCCTGACCATGTCGGGGCCCACATCGACAGGCTCGCCCGGATTCAGCCGCGCCCACTTCAGCACGAGTTGACCGGCGATGTCGGCCATCTTCTCGGTGTAGCCCTTGATGGCACCAGGGGCGAACGCCGGTAGCAGGATGTTGTGGCCTTGTTTCCACGCCGGCTCGGTCGTCCACGCCGTGAACACAGCGGACCCGGCGAGTTCCCGCAGTACCTGAGTCTGGGGAGAGATGTACTTCTCGAACCTGGTCTCGTCGAGACATTCGGAGACGATGTCCCCGCCGGTCACCACCAACAGGTTGCCGCCCGGCACGACAAGTTCATAGATGGGCCCTAGTTCGACTGCCAGGTCCATCAGGCTTTGAGTGGGGTGCTGGGAGTCAATGTGCAGTGCGTCGCCCAACACCGGGATCCGGTTGCTCGGTTGCGGAATCTGCTTAAAGGCCTGGGCACTCATCTGAAACTCAATTCCGCTGTCGTATTACACGCCCAGCGGCGGCGACCAGGTGGGCCCGCCCATGCGAATTGTGCAATACAGCTTTTCTGGGGACGCTTGAGACTCTCGCGTGGCAATGCTACTGCCTCACCGTTGCCGGCAGCGCCAATACCTTGGAAGACCGCTACCTTGGAAGAGCGCCGAATCCCGAGCGGCGATCGCCCGGGTCGCCGCCGCGGCTGCCCGAACTCGGTTCGAAGGAATAACAATTCGGCGTTAGCGGGCCTGCGCACCTTCGCCGGCGGCGAATGCCATTCGTCGTCTTGCGATGCGAACCGGAAGGACGAGCAGCGGCAGCGCCAGCAACACCACGGCCAGGGCGGCCAGACCCAGGCGGGGCCATTGTCCGTCTGCGCCGGCGATCCACCCGCCGATGGCCGGCGCAAAGGCGCCGGCCACCAACGCGGCGCCGCCGACCAGAACGACGAGACGGCCCGAACTCGTGTCGAGATCAGCAGCCAACGCCAGCAGCAACGGCGTGACACAAAAGAATGCGAGGTTTATCGCGAGAAACCCCACCATGAACGGCGCAGGGCTGGTGGCGGTACCGACGAGCAGATTGCCGACGCCCAAGGCTAGGACGGCCGGAACGATGAGGACCATCTTGGGGACCTTGGCCCCGAACGCCAAGGTGATTCCTGCTCCGACCAATCCGATGAGCTGAGACATGCCCAGAAATGTCGCGGTGTTTTGCACGGACAGCTTGGCTTGCTCTCCGATCGGCCCGGCGAACGTCCAGACCATCACGTTCCCGAACTCCAGGAGCCACATTGCCCCGATGAGAAGCACTGCGGGACCGTAGATCCCGAGTCGTCCCCGGGGCCCCGCCGCTATTCCATCGGGTGAATCACCCTGCCCGACCACCTGCTCTTCGGGTCGGGGCACGCTCGGGTCGTCCTCGGGCAGATCCCGCACATCGGGCAGTCGGACGATGAAAATGATGCACAACAGCACTGCCGCGGCCATCCCGAGGTAGATACCTACCTTCGGCCACGCGTCGGCCAGGGTTGGCCCCAGCGTCAGCATCGTCGCGCCGACCAGCATCCAGGTGATGGTGACGATGCTGAAAGCACGCTCCCGGAATCGGGCGTAGGCCAGTGCCGAGTTTGCACACGCATAGCACAATCCGGCCCCCAGCCCCATCATGACCTGCAGGGTTAGAACCTGGCCGTACCCCGTTGCGAAACCAGTCAACGCCAGGCAGACGGCGACGGTTAGCGCTCCGGCAGTCCCGACCCTTCTTCGGTCCAGCCGCGGCAGGAATGGAAGAACGCCGAGAGCCGAAAGTACTACGCCCCCTTGCCCGCAAGCCACCAGCAGGCCGGCCGGTCCGATCCCAAAATGAAATTCCTCGGCAAACGACACCGCGAGCATGGGCGACAAGAAAGTGGTGAGGAATCCGGCAGCCATCAACCCCGCTGCACCGACGACCAGGCCGCCGTGTTCTTTCGAATCGGGCCCGTTGGCCAGTCCGGCCGGCGTGGAGTTCACTGCCACCCTGACGGCCCCTCGCTACTCCCACGCATCAAGTCGGAGATCTTTCAGCAGCGAGGTCGCGAACGACCGCATCGTTGAGTCGTTCGAGTTGAGTCGTTCCGGGAGGGGCGCCACCATTACCGAACGGTACGCGACCCGGCCCTTCGGTGTGCTCGTCTTCGGGTTGAGAACACCAGCGTCATCACATGATTGGAAGACGCGCCGCTACTAGCGGCGGCGGCCACCATAGTTCAACCACGGAATCAGAGGAAACGCAGCGGGGGCCGCATACGTCCCGGGCTCCGCCTTGATCGACACACTGCCGTTGGTTTGGCAGATTGTCGTGGAGCCAGCTTGGTCGCAGTACGGTCGAGCTTGGGCGGCAGGGGCCCACACGAACGCCACGACCGCCAGACCCGCCATCAGCAGCGCCGCCCTGCCGCGATCTCTCATATGCCGCTCACCTTTCGAAGTGTAGCCCTTTGTCACACAATGGTCAGGATTCGCCCGCCGATACGTCCGCTCAAGCTGCCCAGCAGTCCGCGATGACAACGAACACATCGGGCTCAGAGACCGGCATGTTGTAGATCGCCGCCTCATTGATCGCGTTCTGACGGGCTTCCTCGATGGTGGCCCCGGCTCCGCCGCCAACGACCATATTGACGGGATCGGCGAACGACCCGATGCAGTTGTCATCGTTGGTTGCCATATCCATGGTGCAGTACATACCACCGGCGGCCTCGCATTGCGCGACCACGTTCGCCGAGGCCTCCTCGTTGGTGGCGCCGGTCGCCAGGAAACCCACCAGGGCGTCTTCGAATACTCCGGTACCGACCGCTGCGGACATATGGTCGACGTTCTCGACGACGCCACCGGGCCCACCCGCCCACGCGGTGCCTGTCGAGATCCCCGCACCGATGACTCCTGCAGCCAAGATCACCGAAACCAAACGGGTATTGGGCATGCCAGTCCTCTCGTCAATGAAGTTGGTTACAAACTAACACCGACCGTCGAGGCTGGCCCGCTAACATTGCTGCGGGCATCCCCGTAGTCGATGGTTGACTTCGCCCGCAACCACTCCACTGTTGGCGTGGAATCATGCCTGTGACATGAGCACGGGCATCAGCAGCGCTGCCGATAAGAAAGACTTTATCCGATGGCGTCAGCCACCACCGAAGTTGTCCGGTTGCCGCCGGGTCCGCACATCCCGAAGGCCGCTGCGGCGCTGGGGTTCTTCACCGCCCGCCGCCAGGCATTGAACCTGGCCGCCGCGCGGTACGGCGACTGCTTCACCGTCGATCTCCCGATCTTCGGAGAAACCACGGTGATCAGCGACCCTGCACTGGTCAGGGAGCTTTTCGCCGCTGACAGCGACCTGGTGTCCAGGGCTTCCAATCTCGGCACGGTGCTGGGTCCGGGGTCGACGTTCAGTCTCGACGGTGACGAGCACCGCGCACGACGCAAGTTGCTCCTTCCCCCGTTCCACGGCAAACGGATGGCCCACTACGAAGCGATCGTGGCAGAGGAGGTGGCCCGTGAGACCGCGGGCTGGCCGCAGGGGCGTGAGTTCGCGACGCTGGAACCGATGATGCGGATCACCCTCAACGCCATTCTCCGCGCGGTGTTCGGTGCCCAGGGTTCCGAACTCGACGAACTGCGTCGCCTGCTGCCGCCGATGGTGCCGTTGGCCTCCCTGATGGTGGTGCTGCCGCCGGCGCTGCGCAGAGATTGGGGCCCGTGGAGCCCGTGGGGCAGGGTGGTGCGTTCGCGCAGGCGCTACAACGAGATCATCGCCGCGCTCATCGCCCAAGCGCGCTCGGATCCCGGGTTCGGTGACCGCAATGACGTGCTGGCGCTGTTGATGAGCGCGCGCTACGAGGACGGATCGGCGATCGCCGACGAGCACGTCGCCGACGAACTGCTGACGTTGTTGGCCGCCGGCCACGAAACCACCGCCACCACGTTGGCGTGGACGATAGAGCGGCTGCGCAGGCATCCCGACCTGTTGCACCGACTCACGGCCGAAGTGGATGCCGGAGGCACTGAACTGACCCAGGCCACTATCTGGGAGGTCCAGCGCACCAGGCCCGTCGTGGAGGCGATGTTTCGGGTGGCCAAGAAGCGAATCAAGCTGGGGGAGTGGGTTATTCCGGAGGGGAACGGGGTCATGCCGAGCATCACGCTGATGCACTCCTCGGAGCGTCACTTCGCCGAACCCCAACTGTTCCATCCGGATCGCTTCAGTGGGGGCCACCCGGATTCGCTGACCTGGATTCCCTTCGGGGGCGGTGTGCGGCGCTGTATCGGAGCGGCGTTCGCCAACATGGAGATGACGGTCACCTTGCGAGAACTGTTGCGCGAGTTCGAATTCGCTACGACGAATGCGCCTGGGGAACGACGGCGCTCGCGTGGCATCGCGACGGCGCCCGGCTTGGGCGGACGGGCTGTCGTGTACCGGCGCGCCGAGCCAATGCCCTCGCCCACTGAAGCTTGTTAGCTGCAGTGACGTCCCGGGGTGGTCCGGCCTGCCCGGACCGCGCGACCGACCTGTGCCAGTCGCTTCATCTCGATCCGAACGGCGGTCTTGGTGGTCTATCGTCGCGCCATGGCAACCAAGGATTCCCGCGAGGTCGTGATCGACGCAACCCCCCAGCAGATTCTCGACGTCATCGCTGATGTCGAGTCAACCCCTACCTGGTCGCCGCAGTACCAGAGCGCGGAGATCCTCGAGAGCTACGACAACGGCAGACCCAAGCGGGTCAAGATGACGGTCAAGGCGGCCGGCCTGACCGACGAGCAGGTGATCGAGTACACCTGGGCCGACGACAGCGTCACCTGGACCCTGATCTCGGCGGGCCAACTGAAGGCCCAAGACGCCGGCTACACGCTGTTTCCCGAGGGTGGCAAGACCCGGGTTAAGTTCGACATTGCGATCGACCTGGCCGTGCCGCTGCCCGGCTTCATCCTCAAGCGGACGATGAAGGGTGGCGTCGAGACCGCCACCGAGGGCCTGCGCAAGCAGGTTCACAAGGTCATCAAGGGGTGACTGAAGGACCCCTTGCCGGGGTCCGGGTCGTCGAACTCGGCGGTATCGGGCCGGGGCCGCACGCCGCCATGGTCCTGGCCGACCTGGGCGCCGACGTGGTGCGAGTTCGTCGTCCCGGCGGTCTGCAGATGCCCGCCGAAGACGTCGATCTCATGCACCGCGGCAAGCGACTCGTCGACCTCGACCTGAAGAAGGATCGTCGAGCGCTGCTGGATCTGGTGGCCGAGGCCGATGTGCTCATCGACGTATTCCGACCCGGCACGTGCGAGCGACTCGGGATAGGCCCGCAGGACTGCGCGGCCGTCAACCCGCGGCTGATCTTCGCCCGGATCACCGGGTGGGGGCAGCACGGACCCCTGGCGAAGTCCGCGGGCCACGACATCAATTATCTGTCCCAGACCGGTGCGCTGTCGGCGATCGGATACCGGGACAGACCACCGGTGGTGCCCCTCAATCTGGTCGCGGATTTCGGGGGTGGGTCGATGCTCGCGGTGGTGGGCATCGTGGCCGCGCTGTACGAGCGGGAGCAGTCCGGTCTGGGGCAGGTGATCGATGCGGCCATGGTGGACGGTGTCAGCTTGCTGTCGCAGATGGCGTGGACGATGAAGTCGATGGGGACGCTTCGAGACGAGCGGGAATCGTTCCTGCTCGATGGCGCAGCGCCGTTCTACCGCACCTACGAAACCGCCGATGGGAAGTACCTGGCCGTGGGGGCCATCGAACCCCAGTTCTACGCCCAGCTGCTCGCCGGGCTCGGTCTGTCGGCCGACGCACTGCCTGCGCAGATGGACCGATCGGCGTTCCCCGCAATGCACGCACTGTTCGCCGAGCGATTCGCCAGCAAGACCCGCGACGAGTGGACCGAGGTCTTCGCGGACTCCGA
Source organism: Mycobacterium sp. (assembly GCF_049608025.1). Classification (GTDB taxonomy): domain Bacteria; phylum Actinomycetota; class Actinomycetes; order Mycobacteriales; family Mycobacteriaceae; genus Mycobacterium. The sequence goes on from NZ_JBMYXC010000045.1 coordinate 8,960, forward strand.
CGCCTGCGTCACACCGGTGCTCACCTGGAGTGAAGCCGCGCGAAGCAAACACCTGCGGGCGCGCGAGACGATGGTCACCCGGCACGGCGCAGACCAGGCGGCACCGGCTCCGCGATTCTCGCGAAGTCGTTCAACCGCGGTCGGCGCCCCGCCGGCCAGCGTTACGCCCGTCGACCGGATCGGTTGGTGATCGAGGTTAGCTGCATAATCCGTTGCGCAAGGCTGATCAGGTAGCTAGTATTTGCCAGTATGGCCGTTCGTGCTTCTAGCGAAGTCGTGATCGAGGCCGATCCTGCGGTGATTCTGGAGGCCCTGGCCGATATTGACGGCGTGACCTCGTGGTCGTCGCTGCACAAAGATGCCGAGGTACTGGATCGCTACCCCGACGGCAGGCCGCACCACGTGAAGGCGACCGTCAAGATCATGGGTATCTCCGACCGGGAGATTCTTGAGTACCACTGGGGTGACGACTGGGTGGTGTGGGACGCGGCGCGGACTTTCCAACAGAGTTGTCAGCACGGCGAGTACAACCTGACGCCCGTGGGTGAGGACAGGACGCGGGTCCGGTTCGACCTGATTCTCGATCTGGCCGCGCCGTTTCCGGAGTTCATGGTGAAGCGGGCAAAGAAGTTGGTGCTCGACGTCGCATTGGAGAACCTTCGCGAGCGTGTGATGCGCCCGGCGTCGGCGTAGACCGCACCGGGCTATCCGCCGCCGACACCGAGCACGCGATCGCCAATCCTCTGGCGAATTTCCTGTGGCGCGTTCTCGGACTCGGCATCAGCTTCGGCCGGTTTGGAGTGTCTGCAGCCGTCGGATCGCTTCGTCGAGAGTGTCTTCCCGTTTACAGAAGGCGAAGCGCACCAAATGACTCCATTGATCCGCGTGCTCGGCCCCGGCGTCGCAGAACGCCGACATCGGGATAGCGGCTACGCCAACGCGCTCCGGTAGTTCGGCGCAGAACGTCGCGCTGTCGCCGTAGCCGAGCGGGCGCGGGTCGGCGCACAGGAAGTACGTGCCCGAGCTGTCGTGAACTTCGAAACCGATTTCTGTCAGTGCAGAACCCAACCTGTCCCGCCTGGTCTGCAACGAATCGCGCAGCGCAATCACCCAGGCATCCTCGGTGGAGAGTGCCTGAGCAATCGCAGGCTGGAAGGGCGCGCCACCGACATAGCTGAGGTACTGCTTGGCCGCCCGTACACCGGCGATGAGTTCGCTGGGTCCGCAAGCCCATCCGATCTTCCACCCGGTGACGTTGAACATCTTGGCCGCACTGGAGATCGTGATGGTGCGCTCGGCCATGCCCGGGTAGTCGGCCAGGGGAAGGTGGCGTCTCCCGTCGAAGACGAGATGCTCGTAAACCTCGTCGGTGATCACCAGGAGATCGGCCGACACGGCGAGTTCGGCCAGTGCGCGCAGCTCGTCATCGGCGGCCACCATGCCGGTCGGATTGTGTGGCGAATTGAAGATCAGCGCCTTGGTCTTCGCCGTCACCGCCCGCCGCAGGCCCTCGATATCGATCGCGAAGCCCAGGCCGTCGGGCCGCAACGGAACCGCCCGTCGATGGCAGCCGGCCATCGCGATCACCGGGGAGTACGAGTCGTAGAACGGCTCGATCAACAGCACCTCGGAGCCGGGTTCGACGAGCCCGAGCACCGCGGCCGCGATGGCCTCGGTGGCACCCACCGTCACGAGGACCTGGGTGTCCGGGTCGTACTGGGTGCCGTATCGGCGCCGGCGCTGGTCGGCGATAGCCTGACGAAGAGGCGCGATGCCCAAGCCTGGCGGGTACTGATTGACTCCCTCCGCGATGGCGTTCTGGGCGGCTGCGAGCATCGCCGGTGGACCATCCTCGTCGGGGAACCCCTGTCCGAGGTTCACTGCCCCTATCCGGGCGGCCAACGCCGTCATCTCGGCGAAGATGGTCACTGCGTATGGCTGCAGCCTGCGCACCGTCATAGCGGTCGAGCCTAGCCAGGAGTGCGGCATACACCGGACTAAGCCACGTGCACCGGATGCGCCAGTACTGATTCATGCATGTACCCGAGTTCATTCCAGGGCGTGGACTCGGGCTGCATCCTTCCTTGATCGTCACTCGCGCGCACTCGAAGCAGATGCTCGCCGGGTTCGGGATTCCACGGGAACTGCCAGCGTGCCCAGACTCCCGGAGACGAGGCCGAGGTGATCTCGGCCGAGTGCCATATTCCCTCGTCGATGCGGTACTGCACCTCGCTGACGCGGTTCTCTCCGGCGAACGCCCTCCCGCGGATCATCTGTGGTTCTGGCCGCAACCGCGCCGGCCATGACAACTCGACCAGGGTCGAGATCCCGAGCGCAGTGATGGCCGGGCCCCTACCCGGCCCGTCGGCGGGATGCTCGGGTCCGATCAGCACGTAATCCTCGGTGTTCCACGGCACGTGAAGCGGGTGCTCGGACACCTCAATCCGGCCGAGCCATTTGATGCTCGCCGCGCCGAGCCAGCCCGACACCAGCAGGCGGGCCGGATAGCCGTGATCGGCCGGCAGTGGCTCGCCGTTCATCGCGATCGCGACGATCGTGTCGTCGGCACACGCCTTGGCCAGCGGCAGCGGGCGGCGAGCGCGGATCGCGTCGAGTGACTCCGCCATCACCTCGCATGCCCCTGAGGTGACGTCGGCCGCTTCTAGCAGGTCACGCAGCCGAACGCCGGTCCACTCCGCTGTGCTGATCGCTCCGCGACCCCATTGGGTGCCCTCGAACGTCTGTCCGAGTTCCTCGCCGAGCAGAACGCGGCGGTTGCCTGCGCATTCGATGGTGCGGACCATCGACCTCAGCGGAAAGCGCCGGCACAGGTCCTCGTAGGTGTAGCTGACCTGTCGCCGCGCTCCGTCCCCGCCGATAGTCAGCGCCCAATTCTCCGCATCGATCACCGGCGTCGGGGCGTGACTGCGGATGAAGAACCTGTCGACGGGCGTGATGTCGCCGAGCATGGAATCGGGGCGGGTGCCGTAGTCCAGTCCCGTACCGGTGTCCTCCATCAGACCCTTCGGGATGGGTTTGATCACTCCTGGGCGGTCGATTGCCATGACGTCACCTTGCCTGATGACGAGGGTCGTCGATGGGTGAACCGCCGCCCAACCAACGGGTTGGGCGAGGGCTGATAGGCTGCGGTTCAGAGGACTGTCCTCCTGCGGGTCCACCCCTGGGGCCCGTACATCAACGTCAATAGGAGTGGGACATCGATGTCCGAAGAAGCCTTCATCTATGAGGCCGTCCGCACCCCGCGCGGCAAGCAACGAAATGGCTCGCTGAACGAGGTCAAGCCCGTCAACCTGGTGGTCGGCCTGATCGAGGAACTGAGGTCGCGCTATCCCGACCTGGACGAGAACATGATCAGCGACCTGATCTTGGGCGTCGTGTCCCCCGTCGGCGATCAGGGCGGCGACGTCGCCCGCACCGCCGGCCTGGTGGCGGGTCTGCCGGAGACCACCGGCGGATTCCAGCTCAACCGGTTCTGCGCCTCCGGCCTGGAGGCGGTGAACCTGGGAGCACAGAAGGTGCGCTCCGGCTGGGACGATCTGGTGCTCGCCGGTGGTGTGGAGTCGATGAGCCGCGTTCCGATGGGCTCCGACGGCGGCGCCTGGGCGATGGATCCGGAGACCAACTACCGCATCGGCTTCGTGCCCCAGGGCATCGGCGCCGACCTGATCGCCACCATCGAGGGTTTCAGCCGGGACGACGTCGACGCATACGCGGCACGTTCACAGGAGAGAGCCGCCGCGGCCTGGTCCGGCGGCTACTTCGCCAAGTCCGTCATTCCGGTCAAGGATCAGAACGGTCTGGTCATCCTCGACCACGACGAGCACATGCGACCCGGCACCACGGCAGCCGACTTGGGCAAGCTGAAGTCAGCGTTCGAGGGCCTCGGCGCCATGGGCGGGTTCGACGATGTTGCGCTGCAGAAGTACCACTCCGTGGAGAAGATCAACCACGTCCATACGGGCGGCAACAGTTCAGGCATCGTCGACGGCGCAGGCCTGCTCCTGATCGGTAGCGAGCGGGCGGGCAGCGCACAGAACATGACCCCCCGGGCGCGCATCGTGGCCACCGCCACCAGCGGCGCGGATCCGGTGATCATGCTCACCGGGCCGACCCCGGCCACCCGCAAGGTGCTCGATCGCGCCGGTTTGACCGTCGATGACATCGATCTCTTCGAGCTGAACGAGGCCTTTGCTTCGGTGGTTCTGAAGTTCCAGAAGGACCTCGACATCCCCGACGAGAAACTCAACGTCAACGGCGGAGCCATTGCGATGGGTCACCCGTTGGGTGCCACCGGCGCCATGATCGCCGGAACCATGGTCGACGAGCTGGAACGGCGTAATGCGCGGCGCGCGCTGGTCACGTTGTGCATCGGCGGCGGCATGGGCGTAGCGACCATCATCGAACGAGTCTGAGAGGTTTCGAACAGAAATGGCAGAGAACACTATTCAGTGGGACAAGGATGCCGACGGCATCGTCACCCTGACGCTGGACGACCCCACCGGCTCGGCCAATGTGATGAACGAGCACTACAAAGAGTCGATGCACAAGGCCGTAGAGAGGCTGGTCGCGGAAAAGGATTCGATCACCGGCGTGGTGATCACCAGCGCGAAGAAGACCTTCTTCGCCGGCGGTGACCTCAAGGGCATGATGAACGTCGGACCGGACAACGCGGCCGAGGCGTTCGCCGAGGTCGAGTTCATCAAGGCCGACCTCCGCGCGTTGGAGACGCTCGGCAAGCCCGTGGTGGCGGCCATCAACGGCGCCGCCCTCGGTGGCGGTCTGGAGATAGCCCTGGCATGTCACCACCGCATCGCGGCAGACGTGAAGGGTGTGGTTCTGGGCCTGCCTGAGGTGACGCTGGGCCTGCTGCCCGGCGGTGGCGGCGTGACCCGAACGGTGCGGATGTTCGGCATCCAGAAAGCGTTCATGGAGGTGCTCAGTCAGGGCACCCGATTCAAGCCCGGCAAGGCCAAGGACACCGGGCTGGTGGACGAATTGGTCTCCCACGTCGACGAATTGGTGCCGGCGGCGAAGGCCTGGATCAAGGCCAACCCGGAGGCGCACACACAGCCCTGGGACGAGAAGGGCTACAAGATGCCCGGCGGCACCCCGTCGCACCCGGCGCTGGCGGCGATCCTGCCGTCCTTCCCCGCACTGCTGCGCAAGCAGCTCAAGGGGGCACCGATGCCGGCACCGCGAGCCATCCTGGATGCTGCGGTGGAGGGCGCCCAGGTCGACTTCGATACTGCCAGCCGTATCGAGAGCCGTTACTTCACCTCGCTGGTGACCGGTCAGACCGCCAAGAACATGATCCAAGCGTTCTTCCTGGATCTGCAGCACATCAACGGTGGCGGGTCGCGTCCGGACGGCATCGGAAAGACCCCGATCACCAAGATCGGTGTACTCGGTGCCGGCATGATGGGCGCCGGAATCGCCTATGTCTCGGCGAGGGCCGGATTCGACGTCGTGCTCAAGGACGTCACGCTCGAAGCCGCACAAAAAGGCAAGGGCTACTCAGAGAAGCTCGAGGCCAAGGCTCTGGGGCGCGGCCGCACCACCGAGGAGAAGTCCAAGGAGCTACTCGCTCGCATCACGCCTACCGCTGACGCCGCCGACCTCAAGGGGGTCGATTTCGTGGTCGAGGCGGTCTTCGAAAGCCAGGAACTCAAGCACAAGGTGTTCCAGGAGATCGAGGACATCGTCGAGCCCAACGCCGTGCTCGGCTCGAACACCTCCACCATGCCGATCACCGGTCTGGCCACCGGGGTGAAGCGCCAGGAAGACTTCATCGGGATTCACTTCTTCTCGCCGGTGGACAAGATGCCACTGGTGGAGATCATCAAGGGCGAGAAGACTTCTGACGACACGCTGGCCCGGGTCTTCGACTACACGCTGGCCATCGGGAAGACCCCGATCGTGGTGAACGACAGCCGCGGCTTCTTCACCTCGCGCGTCATCGGGACGTTCGTCAACGAGGCACTGGCGATGCTGGGTGAGGGTGTGGCGCCGGCCAGCATTGAACAGGCCGGGTCGCAGGCCGGGTATCCCGCGCCGCCACTGCAGTTGTCCGACGAGTTGAACCTGGAGCTGATGCAGAAGATCGCAGTGGCTTCCCGCAAGGGTATCGAGGATGCCGGCGGCACCTACGAGCCGCATCCGGCCGAGGCCGTGGTCAACACGATGATCGAGGCCGGCCGGCCGTCGCGGCTGAAGGGCGCGGGTTTCTACTCCTACGTCGACGGCAAGCGAGTCGGACTGTGGGAGGGCTTGGGTGAGACCTTCAATTCGGGTTCGTCGACGCCGCCGTTGCAGGACATGATCGACCGGATGCTGTTTGCCGAGGCGCTGGAAACCCAGAAGTGCCTCGACGAAGGCGTGCTCATGTCCACTGCGGATGCCAACATCGGCTCGATCATGGGCATCGGTTTCCCGCCCTACACCGGTGGCTCGGCGCAGTTCATCGTCGGCTACGAGGGGGCGGGTGGCGTCGGCAAGCAGGCCTTCGTGGCTCGGGCGAAGGAGCTGGCCGCCAAGTACGGGGACCGTTTCAACCCGCCCGCATCACTGCTGAGCTAGTCACTACAGGAAGTCCCCCGGAGCCGCCGAGGCGGTTTCGGGGGCTTCTTGTCTTCCGGCCCATGTTGAAATTCGGCGCAGCCACCTAGAGTCGACGCCATGCGCTTCGGACTGTTCATCCCGCAGGGCTGGCGACTCGATCTGGTCGGCATCGAACCGGTCGACCAATGGCCGGTGATGCGCGACCTCGCCACCTATGTGGACGACGGTGGCGTTTGGGATTCCCTCTGGGTCTATGACCACTTCCACACCGTCCCGGTCCCGACGAACCAGGCCACCCACGAGGCGTGGTCGCTGATGGCGGCCTACGCGGCCTCCACCTCTCGGATCAAATTGGGGCAGATGTGTACCGCGATGAGCTACCGCAACCCCGCCTATCTGGCCAAGGTCGCGGCCACCACTGACATCATCTCGGGTGGTCGCATCCAAATGGGCATCGGCGGAGGCTGGTACGAACACGAATGGCGTGCCTACGGCTACGGCTTCCCGTCCGCCGGTGTTCGGCTGGCGCGGCTCGACGAAGGCGTGCAGATCATGCGCAGCGCGTGGCGAGACGGCGTTGTGACGTTCAACGGCAAGCACTACCAGGCCGACGGGGCCATCGTGGCGCCCAAACCCCTGCAGGACGAGAGCATCCCGCTCTGGATCGCCGGGGGAGGGGAGAAAGTGACGCTGCGCATCGCCGCGAAGTACGCCCAGTACACGAACTTCACCTCGGAGCCGGAAGGTTTTGAGCACAAGTCGGGAGTGCTCGCCGATCACTGCGAGGCCGTCGGCACCGATTTCGGCGCCATCGTCCGGTCGGTGAACCTCAATGTCGTGCTGGGGGCAACGGAGTCCGAGGTGAAGGACCGGCTCACCCGGGTGCGGTCCCGGATGAGCGCGCACACCGGGGAAGCGGCCGCGGACGCGATGGTGAACTCCATGGCCACACCCCAGGCCGGTAGCGGCACACCCGAGCAGCTCATCGAGTCGATTGGAACGCTGGGTGATCTCGGCTGCGACTACGTGATCTGCTATTTCCCGGAAGCGGCGTATGACCGTTCAGGAATCGAGCTGTTCGAGCAGGTGGTTATCCCGGCGCTGTCCTGAAGCCCATCAAATCGCCGGCCCGAGAAGGTCGTCGGCGTCCTTGATCAGGTAGCCATAGCCTTGTTCTGCCAGGAACCGCTGCCGGTGTGCGGCGTAGTCGGCATCAAGGCTGTCACGCGAGACCACGGAATAGAAGATGGCGCCACCGCCGTCGGCCTTGGGCCGGAGCAGCCTGCCGAGGCGCTGCGCTTCCTCCTGGCGGGACCCGAAGGTTCCGGACACCTGCACTGCCACACTTGCCTCGGGAAGATCGATGGAGAAGTTAGCGACCTTGGACACCACCAGGGTGCGGATGTCGCCCTGCCGGAATGCATCGTAAAGAGCTTCGCGCTCAGCTGTTTTCGTCGAACCCTGGATCACCGGGGCGTCCAGCTCGGCGCCGAGTTCATCGAGCTGGTCGAGGTAGGCGCCGATCACCAGCGTCGATTCGGTCCGGTGCCTCTCCAGGATCGACTTGACCACTGCGATCTTGGTATGGGCCGTCGCGCACAGCTTGTAGCGCTCCTCGGGCTCGGCGGTCGCGTAGAGCATCCGTTCGTTGTCGGTCATCGTGACCCGTACTTCGATGCATTCGGCAGGCGCGATCCAGCCCTGGGCCTCGATGTCCTTCCATGGTGCGTCGTAGCGTTTCGGGCCGATCAGCGAGAAGACGTCGCCTTCGCGGCCATCCTCGCGGATCAACGTCGCGGTCAGCCCCAAACGTCTGCGCGACTGCAGGTCGGCGGTCATCCGGAAGACCGGCGCGGGCAGCAGATGCACCTCGTCGTAAATGATCAGGCCCCAGTCGCGGGTGTCGAACAACTCCAGATGCTTGTACTCGCCTTTGGTGCGGCGGGTGATCACCTGATAGGTGGCAATGGTGACCGGGCGGATCTCTTTGCGTTCGCCGGAGTACTCACCGATCTCATCCTCGGTCAACGACGTCCGCGCAACGAGCTCCCGCTTCCATTGCCGGCCGGCCACGGTGTTGGTGACCAGTATCAGCGTGGTCGCGCCGGCCTTGGCCATGGCGGCGGCGCCCACCAGTGTCTTGCCCGCCCCGCAGGGCAGGACAACCACGCCGGAACCGCCCGCCCAGAATGATTCGGCAGCCATCTCCTGGTAGTCCCGCAGATGCCAGCCATCTTGGGCCAGGCTGATCGGATGCGCCTCGCCGTCGACGTAGCCGGCGAGATCCTCGGCCGGCCAGCCGATCTTCAGCAACATCTGTTTGATATGGCCGCGTTCGCTGGGATGGACGATGACGGTGTCGTCGTCGATTCGGGCGCCCAGCATCGGGGCGATCTTCTTGTTGCGCATGACCTCCTCGAGGACAGCGCGGTCCAGGCTGACCAGGATCAGGCCGTAGGCCGGGCTCTTGACTAGCTGTAGCCGGCCATACCGCGCCATGGTGTCGACGATGTCGACCAGCAGGGGCTGGGGTACCGCGTAGCGGGAGAAGGACACCAGCGCGTCGACGACCTGTTCGGCGTCGTGCCCGGCCGCGCGGGCGTTCCACAACGCCAGCGGCGTGATGCGGTAGGTGTGGATGTGCTCGGGAGCACGTTCCAGCTCGGCGAAGGGGGCGAGCGCCGCGCGGGCCGCCCCGGCCTGCGCGTGGTCAACCTCGAGCAGCACGGTCTTGTCGGACTGCACGATCAGCGGGCCGTCGGTCATGGGCGGTCTCGATAAGAAGTCATCGGAACCATTATGCGGATTCCGCGGATACCACCGAAGTCACGCGGTGAATCGCGAACTCCCGGACCCTGCCCGCAGCCGGGTCGTAGGCGGTCAGCTGCCCGCCGCGGACATTGATCGGCGCGACCACCCGCTGCGTCGCCACGCCGGCAGGATCGACGTAGCCGATCACCACCGAAGCCTGATGGTGGGCTGCGTCCTGCAACTCTGAGATCGCAATGGCGGGATCCAGTCGCATGCCCGACGGCGTCGCCGCGACCTTTCGCAACACCGCGACGATCGCACCCAGAGTTTGATCGGTGGGCGCCAGGTTGTGCCGGTATCCGCGCCGACGGCCCGGTGCCGGAACTCGACAGCCTCGGCTGCGTAGATCCACGATGGCTCCTGTCGAGTCCTCGGCAGCCGGAGCGAAGCCAGCACTTCGCAGGGCCGCGAGCACGTCCGCGATCGGAGCCTGGGACACCGCCACGGTCGGTGCCAGGCAGCGCAGTTCCACCGACTCGGTCGCCGGTGCCGCGACCGCGTGCGCGAGCAGGGCGGCGTCCTCGCAGCGCACGAACGACGTGGCCATTCCGACGCGGAGTTGGCCGTGGCGGCGCGCGACGTCATCGATCATGTATGTCAACGATTGCGGCACCGGGGTTTTGGAGTGCTGGGTGAACAGTGCGTGCAGCTCGCCGGCCGTCTTTCCGGTGTCCAGCGCTTTCCGCACAGAGGCCTCGGTGATGCGGTACACCATTGCCGCGCCGGCGGATTCGACCGTGGCCACGGCCGCCAGTTGCTCGGCGAGTGCGCGCTCTAGCGGGCCCGGCACGACGACGGTCAGATCTGCTTGCAGCAGGAAGTGGTCAATCGGTTTGGGAAGGACCTTGGACATGGCGGCGACGACCGCGTCTTCGGTTTCGTCGGCGAGCATGCGTCGTATCGGAGTGGACAGGGCGCCGCGGCCGACCACTCCTACGGCGTGGGCTTCGGTGAGTAGGTCGGCGACGGGTTCGGGTTGAAGCCGCGCCGACCAGCGTGGCCGCCGCCACACCATCGACCGCGATGCGCTTTCGCTGTCGACGCCGGAACCCGGTGAGAGGTCCGCGAGCATCTCGACGAGGAGCCGACGATCCAGCGGCGCGGCTGTCGAGAACAGTGAATCAGACAGTGCCGCATAGGGTTTACCATCAGGTCCGCGGCTACCGATGAGACTGGGGCGCCCCGGTAAATCCAGCCAGGCGGACACGACGAGATGCCATTTGACCGCAGCCGGAGATTCGATGAATCGATCGGCGGCCACCGTCGGCGCCCAGTACGGTCCCGCGGCGCCGGGCGGATGGGGTTCGGGCATGCCGGGCGCGATCAGTCCCGCGGCAGCGGCTACCTCCGCGATCAATCCCAGCCGGCTTTCTTCGATGCCGGTCAGCTTGGACAGCCGCTTGACGTCCCGAACCCCGAGGCCGCCGCTGCGCAGCTCCGAAATCGGTGTAGCGCTAAGGGTTTCGATGACGATATCGACTTCGCGCAACAGATCGAGTGCCGCACCCGCGGCCACCGCGTCGACGTCTCGGGCGGTGGTCGACGACACCGTGGGGTCGGGTTTGCTCAGGGTCACGGGGCCGGGGGCCTCACCCCGCAGCACCTGGCCGACCAACCGGGGCAGGATCACGGTGTCGGTATCGAGCCGTCGCAGTAGTCCGGCATCGAGGAGGCGCTGCACCGGACGGTCCGGCGGGGTGCCTGGCGCGGCGTCGCGGGTGCGGCCTACCGGCGAGCCTTCGAGGAGCTTGTCCAGCAGTTCTCGGGCGGGAGGGTCTAGAGCTGCGATCGCCCCGGCGATTTCGGCGCCCGACATCGCGGTGCTTTCGGCGGTGGCCTGCCCCGGGTACCAGGGCAGGGCCGAAGCAGCTTCGGCGACCACTCTGAGCGCCCCGCCGCCCGAGGGGTCTCCCCAAACCAGTGCGCGGTCTCCTAGGTCCTCGACGGCGGTGGTGACCGCCGGGCAGTCCGCCTGGTCGCCGAGAAGATCGGTCAGTGCGGTGACGGTGGCGGAGGCGGTGTCAGCGTCCAGGGTGAGCAGGGCATCGAGCACCGCCAGCCGCAGGAAGTCGAGGTCATCGGTGGCCGCCTTGACCGACTGGCGTGCCGCCGCGCGGGCAGCCAGCGCCGCGATGCTGCCCGGCGGCGGTTGGGTGAGATCGGGGCGCAACCGCAGCAGTCGGATCAGTCGATCGTCGTCAGACTCGGCCAACCAGGTGCCCAACGGCATGCCCGGGCTATTCGCGCTCATCGGTGTCCTCTGCTGTTCGCGCCGGCGCTCGTCCTTGTCCTCTGCTCTTCGCGCAAGCGCTCGTCCTTGTCCTCTGCTCTTCGCGCAAGCGCTCATCGCCGACCAGCGTAAAGCAGCGTCCCGCTCTCGCCAGCAGGCGATCGGCCTGCCACAATGTGATACGTGGCTGATGAGAAACGGCAAAAGAAGAAGTACGTCGACCCAGGCTGGCCGACAACCGACGTCGAAGACCACGCGGTCAGTGAGCTGGCGGCCGACCGCACGGGAGCTCTGTCCCCGTTTGGAGATGTGACCTTCCCGCTTCCGGCAGACGAGATCCCCTTCATTCAATCTGCCACCGTTATCAACAAGTAGCGGTGCGCTAGCGGTGGGACCCGGTCATTCGGATCTCTCGCATCTCGATGAATCGGGTTCGGCCAGGATGGTCGACGTGACCGCCAAGGATGTCACCCAGCGGATTGCGGTCGCCGAGGGAACCGTGCACACCCGGGTCGATGTCGTCGAGATGATCAGCGCCAATGGGCTGCCCAAAGGTGACGCCCTGGCCACCGCCCGGGTGGCGGGCATCCTGGCTGCCAAACGCACCAGTGAACTCGTTCCGCTCTGCCACCCCCTGGCGATCACCGGTGTCGACCTCGGCTTCACCGTGGGAGCTGCCGACGATCCGGGGGCGATCGGCATCACCGCGACCGTGCGCACCACCGACCGCACCGGCGTGGAGATGGAAGCGTTGACCGCGGTCAGCGTGGCCGCGCTAACGATTTACGACATGATCAAGGCAGTTGACCGGGCCGCGCGCATCGACGATATCCGCGTGGTGCGCAAGGAAGGCGGCAAGACAGGCACATGGGCCAGGTGAGGTCTGCGTGAGTCGATCAGGGTTGGTGATCATCGCCTCCACGCGCGCATCCGCCGGTGTCTACGAGGACCGGTGCGGTCCGGTCATCGTGGACTGGCTCAACGACCGTGGAGTGGCGACCCCTTCGCCCGTCGTCGTCGCTGACGGAGACCCCGTCGCGGCGGCGCTGCGAGCTGGTCTGCGGGACAGCCGCGACGTCATCGTCACCTCGGGCGGCACGGGCATCTCGCCGACAGACTGCACACCGCAGGTCACTGCCGAACTGGTCGACTATCAGATTCCGGGCCTCGCCGAGGCCATCAGGCTCGCCGGGCTCCCGCACGTGCCGACCTCGGTTCTGTCGCGCGGCGTATGCGGCATCGCCGGCCGGACGCTGATCGTGAATCTCCCGGGATCCGCCGGGGGCGTCCGCGACGGCCTGGGCGTGCTCGCTGACGTGCTCGGGCACGCGTTGGATCAGTTGCGTGGTGGTGATCACCGGCAATGACGGTCATCCTGCGGGCCGCCCTGACCGATCAGCTCATCGATTCGGCCGAACACGAAGCGCTGGTCTCCCACCAGGCGGCGGGTGCGGTCGTGGTCTTCGCCGGCGTGGTCCGCGACCACGACGGTGGACGACCGGTGATCCGACTGGACTACTCGGCGCATCCGTCCGCCCAACAGGCGCTCAGCGACGTCGTCGCCGAGATAGCGGCCGACTGCGGGGGAGTCCGCGCCATCGCCGTGAGCCATCGGGTCGGCACCCTGTATGTCGGTGACGCCGCCCTCGTCGCTGCCGTGGCGGCCGACCATCGGCGGGCCGCTTTCGAGACATGCGCGCTTCTGGTGGACAGGGTCAAAGAACGCCTACCTGTCTGGAAGCACCAGTTCTTCGCCGACGGCACCGACGAGTGGGTCAACTCTGCATAGTCGGACGACGATCAAGCGGCGAGGTACGAGTCGCGTTGAGGAGTCGACCGGAGGTGTTGTCGGACGACGATCAAGTCGCGTTGGTCAGGAAGGCGGCAACACCGGAGCCGGAGCGGGGGCCGGAAACAGCGGGGCCGCCGGATCGGTCTCAACCGGCACCGGCAAGCTCGGCGACGGACCACCCCGGGTGTCCGGCGTGCTCAGCGGACGCTGACTCAGCGCCAGCAATGCATCCCTGCCGGAGACATCCTGAGTCTGGATCGCGTGCCAGATCTCTTTCAGGTAGGTCCGGTTGGGGGTTGAGTTGCCCGCGACGTTGGGATCGACCGTGGTGCCGGGGGGTAAGTTCTCCGGGCTCGCCAGATGCGGGGTGCCTGCCTCTTCGGCCAACGCCTGGTTGGCAACGTCAGCTGCTGGACCGGGGAGATTCACGCCGGCAAGGGGCGCCAGCGGCTCAACCGGCGCGGATGCCGCGAGGACATCTGACGCGGGTGCCGCTGCGACATCTGACGCGGGTGCCGCTGCGGAATCCGAGGCGAGTACCGGCCGTGCAGGGTCGCCGGGCATGGGCTGCAGCGGTACGTCGGCATGCCAGCTCGCAGCCGTGACGACCTCGTCCACCGGAGGCGCGTCCACCGGAGCGGGAAGCGGTGCGTCAACCGGTATGAGAAGTGCGGGGTCGGCGATCGGTGCAGCCGGCGCCGGCAGTGGCCCGTCCATAGGCATGGGGGCCGGCGGCAGCGCCTCAGGAGCCGGTGCCGCTTCGGGCGCGGGGGGCAGTGCTTCGGGCGCGGGCGGCAGTGCGGCGTCCGGCGCGGGGGGCAGCGCTTCGGGCGCGGGCGGTAGTGCCTCGGGCGCGGGGGGTAGCGCTTCGGGCGCGGGCGGCAGCGGAGCCGACATCGCGTCGAATGGTGCTGGCGGGGGCGGCGGTGCGAACGGATCCAACGGCGGGGGCGGTTCGGCGTTCACGCCGGCCGCAGCGAGAGCCTCAGGCTCGTCGCTGACCACATCGCGCGGCGTCGGAGCCGACAGCGGCCCACCGCACGAAGGCCATGCGCCTTTGCCCTGGGATGCCAGGACGCGCTCAGCGACGGCGATCTGCTCTTCCTTGGTGGCTTGGTGGGCTACCGGCGCGAACTCGCCACCTCCGTGGCCTGACCACGTGCTCGGCGAGAATTGCAAGCCACCGTGGTAGCCGTTTCCGGTGTTGATGGACCAGTTGCCGCCGGACTCGCAACCGGCGACCCGGTCCCACTCGCTGTCGGTCGCCGCGCTGGCGTGACCGGCGAGTGCGAGCGTGGTGCCGCCGATGACGGCGCCGGTGACGGCGACCTTGGCGACGTTTACAGAGGACGAAGTGGGCTTGCGATGCCGTGCGCTCATGACTACGTGTATTCCTCTCCGAGGTGCCTGCGAGGTCAGCTGTCGGGTTCGGACTTGAGAGGTCGTCCGGCCGGCATCGTCGAAACGAAGACGGCTTCACCCCAAGGAGCCAGAGGGCTCCGGGTCCCTGATGCTTCGGCGGACCTAGTGGGTCCCCCGCCTCCATCCAGTGTGTTTCTCGTTGTCCCCGGGTACCAACGGATGGAGTTCGGCGCAGTTGGTCGCCCGGCGGGCCGGTCGGATTGTGGGGGGTCGACGGCCTGAGCAAGACGGTAATGGCTCGGCAGAGTCCCGTCACCTCGTGGCTTAGTTGACGGTTCGGGCCCCGGCAAATCCTAAAAAATCTCTAAAACACCAGGAAAGTTCGTTGTTCCTGCAGGTGCTGGGCGCCTCTACCGCGCCGTAGCCATCTTGTGACCATTCCGTTATGTGATGTAAATCACAGAATGATATCGAAGCCGAGCCCGTCTACCCCCCCGCGAACGGGGGCAGAACGTCGACCGTCTGGGCGTCGCTGAGCGTCATGCCCATGTCCCGCACCGCAAGTCCGTCGCATAGGTAGGAACAGCGGGCGAGAACATTCGCCAGACCGGCATCGCGCGCCTTGAGCCCGTCGATCAGTTCGCCCACGTTAGCTCCCTCGGACAGGTCGATGGTCTCGGCCTCGGCGGCGGCTGCGGCTCGCGCCGCGGCGAAGTAGCGGACGGTGATCCGGAGCCTGACGGGTGGCTTCAACGCCTAACCGCCGATCGCGCTCATCGGGCGATCTGGCTGGACGAACCCGGGGTCGTTGATGCCGTGGCCGGCGGCCTTGGCCCACATCGCGGTGCGCCAGGCTGCCTCCAGAGCGTCATCGTCTGCGCCGGCTCGCAGCAGTGCGCGCAGGTCGGTCTCCTCGCGTGCGAATAGGCAGTTCCGGATCTGCCCGTCAGCGGTGAGCCTGGTCCGGTCGCACGTCGAACAGAACGCTTGGGAAACCGACGCGATGATGCCGACCCGCCCGATCACCTGGCCGCCATCCTCGCCCGCGGAAACCTGCCACAGCTGGGCCGGTGCTGAACCACGCGGGGCCGGGTCGGGGCTCAGTGCGAAATGACGCTGCAGCGTGCTGAGCACGTCGCCGGCGCTGATGGCGCGGTCTCGCTGCCAGGAGTGGTCGGCGTCCAGCGGCATCTGTTCGATGATGCGCAACTGGTAGCCGTGGTCGAGGCAGAAGTGCAGCAGATTTACCGCATCCTCAAGGCCGGTCTCTGGATCGAGTACGGCGTTCACCTTCACCGGGTCCAGCCCTGCGGCGCTGGCCGCCTGTAGCCCGGCCAGCACGTCGGCCAACCGGTCGCGTCGGGTGATGGCGGCGAAGTGAGCGGCGTCGACGGTGTCCAGCGACACGTTGATGCGATCCAGGCCCGCCTCCTTGAGGGCGGCGGCACGCGGCGCCAGCCCGACCCCGTTGGTGGTCAGCGTGATCTCCGGGCGTGGGCGCAATGCGGCCGTCTGCGCGATGACCTCCTCGAGGTGAGGGACGACCAGGGGCTCGCCGCCGGTAAATCGGACGCTGGTGATGCCAAGCCGGGTGACCGCGATGCGCAGCAGCTGGGCGAGTTCGTCGGGCCGCAGCTTCTGGTCGCCGGGCAACCAGTCGAGGCCCTCGGCGGGCATGCAATAAGTGCAGCGCAGATTGCACAGATCGGTCAGCGACACTCGCAGGTCGGTGGCGACCCGCCCGAACGTATCGACCAGCGGACCGCCGGTAGGCGCCGGGGACGGGGGCCGTGCTGACGGCACACCGAGTGCGATGACCGTCATGGCGCGACTCCGTCGGCCGTCTTGGCCGAGTCGACCGGCACGATCTCCTTGCCCAGGGGCATGAGTGACACCGGAATCATCTTGAGGTCGGCCAGGGCCAACGGGATGCCGATGATCGTGATGGCCAGCGCGGCCGCGCTGACGATATGGCCGATGGCCAGCCACACTCCGAAGAAGATGACCCAGATGACGTTGCCGATCAATGCGCCGGGACGGTTGCCGGGCTTGTCCACGATCGTGCGACCGAACGGCCACAGTGCATAGGCCGAGATGCGTAAGGCTGCGAACCCGAACGGGATGGTGATGATCAAGAGGAAGCAGACGAGCGCCGCGAGCAGATAACCCAGCGCGAGCCATAGTCCGCCGAAGATCAACCAGATCACATTGAGTACGAGTCGCATCTTCTTCCTCCAGCAGTGAATGCAGCCTACCGATATAAGCGGATGCCGGCCGCGTCGGCGTCCGAGTAGGATCGCCTCGGACGCGTCCCGGCGCAGGAGGGGCGCTTTAGTTATGCACCCGACAGGTGCGCACTTTTATTGGCTTCAGATAGACAAGCAGGTGAGACCAGTGCCGACCGGCAAGGTGAAGTGGTACGACGCCGAGAAGGGCTTCGGATTCCTTTCCCAGGAAGAGGGTGAGGACGTCTATGTGCGGTCCTCGGCGCTGCCCGCCGGCGTGGAGAGCCTCAAGGCGGGGCAGCGGGTCGAGTTCGGGGTGGCTGCGGGCCGTCGCGGGCCGCAGGCGCTGAGCCTCAAGCTGATCGAGCCGCCGCCGAGCTTGACCAGGACCCGTCGAGAAGCCGCGGCCGCCGAGCACAAGCACACTCCCGACGAGTTGCACGGCATGGTCGAGGACATGATCACCCTGTTGGAGAGCACGGTGCAGCCGGAGCTGCGCAAGGGTCGCTACCCGGACCGCAAGGTTGCCCGCCGGGTATCCGATGTGGTGAAGGCCGTCGCCCGCGAGCTCGACGCCTGAGCGGTGCGCGGGCCCAAACTGGGCTTGCCTTCGCGCTGGGGGTTGGGTTTTCAGTCGCCCTGCACGCAGCTCGGGTCTGATGGGTCACAACCGGGCTGTCCTGGTTGGCCGGGCGCTCCCGGCTGACCGGGTTGACCCGGTTGACCCGGTGTTCCTCCTGGACCAGCGGCTCCGCCCTGGCCGCCTTGACCCGGGGCTCCGCCCTGGCCTCCGGACCCGCCAGCCCCTCCCTGGCCTCCTGCGCCGCCAGCCCCTCCTGCTCCACCTTGGCCTCCCGCGCCGCCACGGCCTCCTGCGCCGCCTTGGCCTCCTGCGCCACCGCGGCCACCTGTTCCGCCGTTGGCCTTCGAGGGTGGCGTCTGGTCTGCAGTAATCTTGGACTCCGCTGAGGTCGTGGTGGGCTCCGGTTGGGTTATCGAGTTTTCGTCGGACCCGCAGCCCACGGCGAAGAAGGCGAGCGCGACAACCGCGGACATGCCCACGAGTGTTCTCATGATTGGGCCCCTAACTCTAGTTTTCTGCCCACGTTGCGCGGCACCTGCCGACGATAACGCAAGAGCTGACGCGAGCCGTGCAAACCCGAATGGTGACGAACGCGGGTAGAGGCGCGGAGGGGGCTTCCTCAGGGCTCGATGAAGGTGGCTAGTTCCAAACCCCGCGTACCGACCATTCGGCGTGCGGCACCGGAATCTCATTGCCCGCCTCGTCGCGGACCAGTGTCGGCAACTGCACGGCGATCCCGATGAGTCGGCCGCGCTGCGGGTCGACGGTCGGGACAGTCACCGCCAGCCTGCTGTCGGGCCGGAACTCCTCGATGAGGTCACCATCTTCGTAGGCACGCAGCAGCACCCAGGGCGCCCGCCCGATCGCCGAAGGCACCGATAGCTGGAGTGGTTGGCGACCGCTGACGGGCAGCTCGCCCTGTTCTCCGGTCATCACGCAATCGGTCGGATTGAAGACCTGGCAGAACCGGAAGGGCCCCACCCGCGTCGAGTGTCCCTGCGAATACGCGGAGATCTCCGGCAGTTGCGGTGTGTGGTCGCGGGTCAGCCGCCACACCAGTACCCCCGTGCCGGTGGAGGCAAGGAGCGCCACCGCCGCAAGAACGGCGACAACGCGTTTGACTCGGGTGTGGCCGTTCACTCGTGTGTTACCGCCGTCATATCGGTCCGCGCGCCCTCTTGTTCGGCCAGCACCGGACGGTTGCCGCCCAGGCCCGGTATCAGTGATTCACCCCGGTAGCTCACGATCGTCTGGGCCAGGCCGAGGATCAACACCGCGGTGATCGTAGTGAACCCCGCCCACAGATCGGTGTAGATCAACACGCCAGTGGCACCGCCGGCGACCCAGGCCAACTGCAGCAACGACTCTGATCGCCCGAAGGCCGATGCCCGCGACTCCTCGGGCAGGTCATCCTGCAGCGAGGCGTCCAGCGACGCTTTGGCGATCGCGCTGGCGCCTGCCGTGACCAGGGTGGCCGCGCCCGCGACCAGTAGGTTGCCCGTCACGGCCGTCGCCAGTGCCATCGCGGTGACCGCCGTTGCGCTGCGTACCACCAATCGTGCCGGGTGGCCGAGGGTGAGGCGCGCGGCCGTGAAGTTGCCCGCGAAATTGCCGACGGCGGCCGCCGCTCCGATCAGCCCCAGAATACGTAGCTGCTCCCATCCGTCGGCGTCTTGCGCTTTGGCCACGAACGCCGGATACAGGAACAGGAATCCGACCATTACCTTGATGGTGCAATTGCCCCACAGCGCAGTGATGATGTTGCGGCCCAGAGGTTGCCGAGTCTTCTGCGTTCGGCGGACCG
>NZ_JBMYXC010000046.1:0-28133 GCF_049608025.1 Mycobacterium sp.
GATGTTCAGTCGGCTTGGCCCCTACGACCGCGCCATTCTGGATCGGGCCGCGTGGAGTGACTCGGCGCGCTCGCCGCGGGCGCTGGTCGAGTATTGGGCGCACGAGGCCGCGTTGATGGCTGTCGAGGACTGGCCATTGCTGCGGTGGCGGATGCGCGAATACCGGCACGGCCGGTGGGGCACTGAGGTCGTCAGGAAGAACGCCAAGCTCGCAGAGGATGTCGTCAACGCCGTCGCCGAACTGGGTCCTTCGACGGCGGGCCAGATCGAGGCCCGGCTGGAACCCGGGCCGCGCGAACGCAGGAGGCCCGTCCAACAGCCCAACGGGCCCGTCCAAAAGCAAATGTGGGATCGCAGCGACACCAAGTGGGTGGCCGAGGCCCTGTGGTCGGCGGGGGTGTTGGCGACGGCCACCCGGGCCGGTTTCGCGCGGCACTATGACCTCACCGAACGGGTGCTGCCACCGGAGGTCGCGGCGCGCGAGGTCGACGACGAGGAGGCAGTGCGCGAACTGGTACTGCGGGCGGCCAAAGCGCTCGGAGTGGCTACTGAGCCCGATCTGCGGGACTACTTCCGCCTGTCGCCCAAGCAGTCCAAGCCCGCCGTTGCCGCGTTGGTCGCGGACGGCGAACTAGAACCCGTCGGCGTCCACGGCTGGAGCGCGCCTGCGTACCTGCGGTCCGGCCAGACCGTGCCCCGCCGGGACCGGGGAACGGCGTTGCTGTGCCCGTTCGACCCGCTGATCTTCTTCCGGCCGCGGGTGGAACGGCTCTTCGAATTCCACTACCGCGTCGAGATCTACACGCCAGCGGCCAAGCGACGGTACGGCTACTACGTGTGGCCGTTTCTGCTCGACGGGGATCTCGTCGGCCGCGTCGACCTCAAGGCCGATCGGGCGGCCGACACTCTGCAGGTCGTCGGAGCGTTCGCCGAGCAGGGGCAGTCACCATCGCGGGTGGCCACCGCGATGGCCGTAGAACTCGAGGCCATGGCGTCGTGGCTGGGCCTCGGCGGGGTGGCGGTCGGGGAGCGGGGCGACCTGGTGGAGGCGCTGAGATGCCGACTTGGTTAGCTGGGTTTCATGGATGTCCTACGCACCCCAGATGAGCGCTTCGCCAACTTGCCCGACTTTCCCTTCGAACCTCACTACGTCGAGGTCGACTCGGGCGCGGGCACGACGTTGCGAATGCACTATCTCGATGAGGGGCCGCCCGACGGCGAGGTGGTGTTGTTGCTGCATGGCGAGCCGTCCTGGAGTTACCTGTATCGCAAAATGATCCCGGTGCTGGTCGACGCGGGGCTGCGCGCCGTCGCGATCGACCTGGTCGGGTTCGGCCGCAGCGACAAGCCGACCCGGCGCGAGGACTACACCTACGCGGCCCATACCGACTGGACGTGGGCCGCGATCGAGGCGATCGGCCTGACCGACGTGACCCTGGTGTGCCAGGACTGGGGTGGGCTGATCGGATTGCGACTGGTGGCCGAGCAGCCGGACCGTTTCGTCCGGGTCGTGGCGGCCAACACCATGCTGCCGACCGGAGATCACCATCCAGGAAAAGCGTTCCTGGCCTGGCAGAAGTTCAGCCAGGAAGTGCCGGTGTTTCCCGCCGGCCAGATCCTGAACGGAGCGACGGTGTCCACGCTGGAGCCCGAGGTCATCGCCGCCTACGACGCACCGTTTCCCGACGACGGTTACCTCGCTGGTGCCCGTCAGTTCCCCATGCTCGTACCGACCGGCCCCGATGACCCCGCGGCCCCGCGGAACCGCGTGGCGTGGGAAGCCTTGGGTCGGTTCGATCGCCCGTTCCTGTGCGCCTTCTCCGACTCCGACCCCATCACCGGTGCCGCTGAGCCCGTGCTGCGTTCGCACGTGAGCGGTGCCGAGGGGCAGGACCACGTGACGATCGTCGACGCGGGCCATTTCCTGCAGGAGGACAAGGGTCGCGAGCTCGCCGCAGCGGTGGTGGAATTCGTTGCCGCCACGCCGCGGTAGCAGAAAGCAGCTCAGCCTGCTCGAACCGCGGGGCGGGCCGGGCAGGTTAGGCTCCCAGGCGTGGCCGAGATAGCGCCGCTGCGTGTGCAGCTGATCGCCAAGACGGAGTTCTCGGCACCCCCGGACGTGCCGTGGAGTACCGATGCTGACGGCGGTGCCGCATTGGTCGAGTTCGCCGGCCGCGCGTGCTACCAGAGTTGGTCCAAGCCCAATCCGCGCACAGCTGCCAACGCGTCGTATGTCCGTCACATCATCGACGTCGGGCACTTCGCAGTTCTCGAGCACGCGTCGGTGTCGTTCTACATCACCGGCATCTCGCGGTCGTGTACCCATGAGCTGGTCCGTCACCGCCACTTCTCCTACTCGCAGCTGTCCCAGCGCTACGTGCCTGAACGGGACTCGCAAGTGGTGGCACCGCCGGGCATCGAGGACGATCCGGAGCTGCGGGAGATCCTCACAGCTGCGGCGGACGCCAGCCGCACCGCCTACACCGAGTTGCTCAACCGACTGGAAGCCAAGTTCGTGGGCGATGATGCCGGTGGAAGCGCGGCCGTCTTGCGACGCAAACAGGCTCGCCAGGCCGCCCGTTCGGTGCTGCCCAACGCCACTGAGACACGGATCGTTGTCACCGGGAACTACCGGGCGTGGCGGCACTTCATCGCGATGAGGGCCAGCGAGCACGCTGACGTCGAGATTCGGCGGTTGGCGATCGAATGCCTGCGCCAACTGGTCGGTGTCGCTCCCGAGGTCTTCTGCGACTTCGAGATCACCGTGCTGGCCGACGGCACCGAGGTCGCGACCAGCCCACTGGCAACTGAGGCATGAGCCGGTAATGCACTCGTATCGTGGCAAGCCGACCAGGTAATCTTTGTGCCCGTGAGCACCAGCGGATTCGACGCCACCGCCCGATTGGGCACCCTGTTGACCGCCATGGCTACTCCGTTCAAGCCCGACGGATCGCTCGATACCGTCGCCGCCGCCCGGCTGGCCACACATTTGGTCAACGCCGGTTGTGACGGGCTGGTGCTGTCGGGAACTACCGGTGAATCGCCCACCACCTCCGACGGCGAGAAGATTGCGCTGCTGCATGCGGTACTCGATGCCGTGGGCGACCGGGCGCGGATCGTCGCGGGTGCGGGCACCTACGACACGGCTCACAGCGTCCGCCTCGCCAAGGCGTGCGCCGCCGAGGGCGCGCATGGCCTGCTGGTCGTCACTCCGTACTACTCGCGGCCGCCGCAGGCAGGCTTGATTGCCCACTTCACGACGGTCGCAGATGCCACCGATCTGCCGGTGATCCTCTACGACATTCCGCCGCGTTCGATGGTGCCCATCGAGTGGGACACCATTCGGACCCTGGCTGCCCATCCCAACATCGTCGCGATCAAGGATGCCAAGGGTGATCTGCCCGGCGGTGGTCAGATCATCGCCGAGACCGGGCTGGCCTACTACTCCGGTGACGACGCGCTGAACTTGGCCTGGCTGGCGATGGGAGCGGTCGGGCTCATCAGCGTGTGGGGACATGTCGCAGCCGGCCAGCTGCGAGACATGTTGACGGCCTTCGCTTCCGGAGACGTCGCGACTGCACGCAAGATCAACGCGACGCTGGGGCCGTTGTCGGCCGCCCAGTCCAGGTTGGGCGGTGTCACATTGGCCAAAGCCGCTCTGCGGTTGCAGGGCTTTGAAGCCGGCGACCCCCGCCTGCCCCAAGTGCCGGCCAGCGACAGGCAGGTCGAGAGTTTGGCCGCAGACATGCGTGCTGCGGCGGTGCTTCGGTAGTGGTACCGATAACAGACTCAGCGCTCACCCCGCCCGGACCGTTGGCCGCCGAAGGCCTGCGGGTGACCGCGCTCGGTGGCATCAACGAAATCGGGCGCAACATGACCGTTTTCGAGCACCTGGGACGACTGCTGATCGTGGACTGCGGTGTGTTGTTCCCCAATCACGACGAACCTGGCGTCGACTTGATCCTGCCCGACTTGCGGCACGTCGAGAACCGGCTCGACGATGTGGAGGCGCTCGTGGTGACGCACGGGCACGAAGATCACATCGGCGCGATCCCGTTTCTGCTCAAGTTGCGGTCCGACATCCCGATCGTCGGTTCCAAGTTCACCCTCGCACTGGTCGCTGCCAAGTGCCGCGAACACCGGCTCAAACCGGTGTTGGTCGAGGTGGCCGAGGGGCAGCGATCTACCCACGGCGTGTTCGAGTGTCAGTATTTCGCGGTCAATCACTCAGTCCCTGGATGTTTGGCGATCGGCATCCACACCGGCGCGGGGACCGTGTTGCATACCGGTGACATCAAACTCGACCAGTTGCCGCCGGACGGCAGGCCGACCGACCTGCCGGGAATGTCGCGACTCGGCGACGCCGGGGTGGACCTCTTCCTCTGTGATTCGACCAATGCGGAGATCCCGGGCGTCGGGCCATCGGAGAGCGAGGTCGGCCCGGCACTGCACCGCCTGATCCGCGGCGCCGAAGGGCGGGTCATCGTCGCGTGCTTTGCCTCCAATGTCGATCGCGTGCAACAGATCATCGACGCCTCGGTGGCGCTGGGGCGTCGGGTGGCCTTCGTCGGTCGGTCGATGGTGCGCAACATGGGAATAGCTCGCGACCTGGGCTATCTGAACGTTGCCGATGAGGACGTCCTGGAGATCGCCGCCGCCGAGATGATGCCGGCCGATCGGGTGGTGCTCATCACCACCGGCACCCAGGGTGAGCCAATGGCGGCGCTGTCGCGGATGTCGCGCGGCGAGCATCGCAGCATCACCCTGACCGCCGGTGATCTGATCATCTTGTCGTCATCCCTGATCCCAGGAAACGAAGAGGCAGTCTACGGAGTGATCGACTCGCTGGCCAAGATTGGCGCCCGCGTCGTCACCAATCAACATGCACGCGTGCATGTTTCGGGCCATGCCTACTCTGGTGAGCTGTTGTTCCTCTACAACGGTGTACGGCCGCGAAACGTGATGCCCGTGCACGGGACGTGGCGGATGCTGCGTGCGAACGCCGCGTTGGCCGCTCGTAGCGGGGTGCCCGAGGAGAACATCGTGCTGGCCGAGAACGGAGTGAGCGTCGACCTGGTGGCGGGCCGGGTCGGCATCGCGGGGGGTGTGCCGGTCGGCAAGACGTTTGTCGACGGACTCGTCACGGGCGATGTCGGCGATGCCACCTTGGGGGAAAGGCTCGTACTGTCCTCGGGGTTCATCGCGGTGACGGTCGTTGTGCGCCGCGGCACCGGGAAGCCGGCCGGACCGGCGCACCTGCATTCAAGGGGCTTCTCCGAGGACGCCAAGGCCCTGGAGCCTGCGGCCCGAAAGGTCGAGGCCGAACTGGGCAACCTTGCCGCCCAGAACATCACCGACCCGTCCCGCATCGCGCAGGCGGCGCGCCGCGCAGTCGGCAAGTGGGTGGGGGAGACCTACCGCAGGCAGCCGATGATCGTGCCTACGGTCATCGAGATCTAGCGTCCTACGACGCTTCCCCAGCAGCGATCGCCTACGGGCGGTGGCGGGGGTCAAAACTCGAAAGTGGCGGTTCCGTTGCGTCGACGGCAAAGTCGGTGTCGGAGAATGTGTATCGATACCACGGCTCGTCGTCACAACGACCCAGTTGGTGCCGAAGATTGCTGAACGCCCCGTAGACGTTGCGGTACGGCTGTCCGTTGAAGTGCTGAAGGACCTCCTTCCATGTGCGTGGAGCCTCGCGGATCAGCGCGGCCATCGCGGTCGTAAGTTCCTCCTCCGACATGATCACGACATCAGGCGGCGGGTCGCCGAGTTCGAAGACGGTGCTGCGGTCAAAGTGCGAACGCACGAAGTTCGGTGCGATCGGAATGGTGCAATCCAAACCGATCTTGGAGGCAGTCCCCGGTGCGGCGTCGTCGGCGATCATGGGGTCGACTGTCATCGTGTTGCAGTTCGGGATGGTCACCGTGTCCAGGTGCGGCATATATCGAAATGCCATGGCGAATTGAACCGCGTTGTCATCCCAGATATCGACGTCCTCGTCGAAGACCATGGCGATCTTCGGCAGTCCCTGCTTCGAGCAGGTCAACATCACACCGAGTGCCTGTTTGGAATCCCCCGCACCCCGAGCGCTTATCTTGGCGTAGGCGATGTTTGACAAACCGCCGAGGGGGGCCCGGACCTCCTTGACGTTGATCCCGGCCATCGCGAGGGCGCCGTAGAGGTCTGACTCGATCATCGGCAGTTGGAGCATGTTGTCGGTGTACCAGGGGTGGGTGCCGCCGATCGTGGCGTGCTGAAAGATGCCGCCCTTGCGGAACGTCATCGCCTTGACCACAGCGCGGAAGTTGGCCTTGATGCCGCCGCCGTACATCCCGGTGAATTCGCCGTACGGGCCCTCGTCGTGTGTCAAGCCTTCAGTCGCCATCAGCTCGCACTCGATCACGATCTCGGCGTTGGCAGGCACCAGGAGGTCGATGGTCTCGCATTTCACCAGCTTCGCGGGATGGCCGTAGAAATTGCCGAGCACCTCGAAGTCATCGGTACCCGGCGGCACTCCCGTCAGCGCGGCTATCTTGTCCACCAGGGGACCGCCCAGTACGATCGCGAGTTCGAGATTGCGCCCCTTCGCCTGCGCAGCTTGCGCATTCAGCCGCGCGCGGTGCGAAGTGCAGGTCATGTCGAACATTTTTTCGTTTTTCGAACGGAACATGCTGCGGTAGATGCCCCAGTCGTAGACGCCGGTGTCAGGGTGTTTGCTCACGACCAGGTTGTCGTTCGTGTAGGCGTGGCCGTCGCGGTCGTGGTGCAGGAACAGCGGCAGTCGCGTGAGGTCGACCTCCTCGCCAACGAGGATGACCTCCTTGCAGGGCGCCGTGTCGATGACCTCTGGCTTGATCCGACCTTTGCCCAGTTCGACCATCCGGCGCCCGGTCTCACTCTTGTCACAGCCCAGCGCCCACGCCGTCTGGTCCTGATTCGAGTAAGCATTGGCCAGGAATTGGAACTCGCAATCGGTGACTTTCTCCACCAGCACCGCGGTCAGCGGATTGGCCTCCATGACCGCGGGGAGTTCATCGACCCGTTTCTCCTCCTTGACGCGAACGAGCAGACCCGCCTTCTCCATGTCTTCGACGAATTCACTCAGGCTCTGCTGGGGCATGGCTTCTCTCTTACTTGAATGCCGGCGCGGTGTTACCGGACTCGACGTAGTCGCGCAGGTGGTGTAGGAGCACAGCCCATGTCGTGTTGCACTTGCGGAAGTTTCCGTTGGTGTCCGGCCAGCCGCTGTGCACATGCTGGACGAGGGTTCTGTCGTCCGCGGTCTTGCTCAGCGTGAAGGTGACCGTGGTTCCCACCGAGTCGCCGGGTCCTTGCGTGCAACGCCATCCGATGCGACTCGGGGCCTCTGAAGTCACAACTTCCCAACCGAATTCGGGGTGGTCGGCGAACGTGAAGATCCATTCGGAACCAACGTCTCCGGTCCCCGAGGCGCCCGGCGTGTGCCAGCCCTTGACGCCGTCCAGGGTGCTCAATGCCGCGTACGCCTGCTCCGGCGTGGCGGAAATCTTGATCTCGTGCTCAATCTCGGGCATGTGCATCTCCCTACTGGGCCTGATCAGGTCTGTGCTCCGGGAGATCGTAATCACGCTGGCCAGGCGCGTCCACTACTCGACGAACTCGCTTCCCTGCTCAGCCTGTGCGGGCCGACGTGCCATGCCCGCGACGGTCCACGTCGATGACCTCACCGCCGGAGCGCAGAGCGTCGAGGAACTGACGGAAATCCTGGAACGGCGAAGTTGCATGCTCCATACTTTCCGGGTGACGTCGGCCGGCAATCAACAACGATCGCTCGGCAGCCTCTCAGGCGGCTGGCACGCACCGTGCGGAGTTCGATGACCACGCGCGAGGATCGCTTCCAACGGTTCGCGCTCGATGTGTACGGCGCCGAAGGCGTTCCGTTCGCAGCCGTGCTGCTGCAGGACCGGTGCGACGTGGATGTCAACGTGCTTCTGTTGGCGGCGTTCGTCGGTTCGGCCCAGGGCGCCTCTTTCGGCCGCGCCGAGGCCGAATGCGCCCGCGCTCGCACTCAACAGTGGCAACACGAAGTGGTTCGTCCACTCCGCGCCCTGCGGACGCGACTCAAGGACGGGCCCGCGCCGGTGCCGACCCCGGCGACCGCGGCGCTTCGGGATCAGGTCAAGGCCGCTGAACTCGATGCCGAGATGATCGAGTTGAACGAGCTCAGCGATTTCGCCAGCTGTGTCGACGTATCTCCTGCACCCGGTGATTCCGCCGAACGCGCGACGGCGGCGATGTTGGCAGTCGTGCGACTTTCAGCCGCCCGCGAGCCCAGTGCCGATGAGCGCAATGCCATTACGATAATCGCCTCCGCTGTAGCACGATTCGACGAGAGGCAGACCGATTAAGCGCATCATCGTCGCCATCACTGGAGCCTCGGGAGCCATCTACGGCGTGAGAGCTCTTGAGCTGTTGAGCAAGGTAGACGACGTCGCGACCCACCTGATCGTCACGGCGTCGGGTCAGCGAACCATCACCCACGAGACTGACTACGCTCCGGGGGAGGTCCGTGATCTGGCCGACTACCATCACAATGTCCGTGACATCGGCGCGGCCGTCTCGTCGGGATCATTCGTCACTGCCGGCATGCTGGTGGCGCCGTGCTCGGTGAAGACCCTCAGTGGAATCGCGAACTCCTACAACGACGAATTGGTGGTGCGGGCCGCCGACGTCTGTCTCAAGGAGCGGCGCAGGGTGGTACTGCTATTACGTGAAACGCCGCTGCACGCCGGCCACATTGAACTCATGGCCCGCGCGACAACCAACGGCGCGATCATCATGCCGCCCGTCCCCGCGTTCTATGCCATGCCGCGCACTCTCGACGCAGTGGTGGACCAGACTGTGTCGCGGGCCCTTGAACTGTTGGACGTTGTCGTTCCCGGCATTCAGCGCTGGGATGGCAAGTCGGTCACCCCCGACGACACCTAGCAGCAACGGGCGGCGACAACATGGTCGCAGCAAAGAGATTCGCTGTCTGGCACCAGGCGCGCTGACGCGGTTCAGCCCGGCCCTTAGTCGCAGTCCAGCAGGGAGGAGTGAGGCAGCTAGGTCGTCGTGAACCAGGCGACGGCTCCGCGGCTCCTGCCGCTCGATCGCCGGCAATACGATGGGCCCGAAAGCTGGCTTTGCTGAGGGCTTTCGGGGTTTCAGCGCTATCTCAGCGCTTGTTCACGAATCCTGCGTCGACGGGCAGCGTGATGCCGGTGACATAGCGGCCGGCGTCTGACACCAGCCAGAAGACCGCGTTGGCGATGTCCTCGGGTTCCAGTGCCTGCACCGGCAGCGCGTTGCCCATGTCCGGACCCCCTTGGCCTTGTTGCGCCATCCCGTCCAGCCAGGAACGGATGAAGTCGTTGTCGATCATCGGGGTGTTCACGGCTGCCGGGTGCACGGAGTTGACTCGAATGCTGTACTGGGCAAGAAAGTTCGCGTACACCCGCATGATCCCGACCATGCCGTGCTTGGCGGCCGCGTACCCGACGGAGCCGCTGATCGGCGCTCCCAATCCCGCCAAGCCGGCGACCGAGCTGATCAGCACGATCGAGCCGCCGTTGCCGAACTTGATCATCGGCTTCATGGCGACGTCGACGGTGTTGTAGACGCCGGTGAGGTTCACGTCGATGACGTCCTGCCAGGCATCGTCGGCCGCCATCGGTGCGATCCCCGCGTTGGCGACCACGATGTCGAGGCGGTTGCCCAGCGCCTCGGTTCCCTTGCGCAGCGCGGCTCTCACGGCCTCGCGGTCCCGGACGTCGGCCTGGCAGGCAACGATGCGCGCGCCGGCCTCCTCAACGAGCTTGACGGTGGCTGCCAGGTCGTCGGGGGAGGCCAGCGGGTACGGCACTGAATCGATTGGTGCGCATAGATCCAGAGCGATGATGTCGGCACCCTCGGACGCCAACTTGATCGCGTGCGCACGCCCCTGGCCCCGCGCGGCACCGGTGATGAATGCGACCTTCCCGGTGAGCTCACCCATGATTGTGCGGGCTCAGGGCCGTAGCTGGCCCTTGGCCGGATCTCCGGCCAACACCGGTTGCAGCACCTTGATGTCCGGTGCTTCGCTGAGGTGCTCGGCGATGGTGCCGAAAAGCGTGGCCACCGACGGGGCGGCGCTGTGCGCCTGCAGAGAGTCGGCGTCGGCCCACTGCTCGATGAACACGAACGTGCCGTCGGCCTCGTGCAGGGAGTACAAGTCGCAGCCGGGTTCGGTGTGCACCACTTCCATCGCCTGCGTGCACGCGGTTCGAACCGCCTCCACGCACTCGGGCTTGGCGGTCATGGTGGCGATGACGACTACGGGCATTACGAGTAGCTCCTCGATCTGGGCACTGTGTTGGACAGGTGTCGTTGGACAGGTGTCCACCTTACCCAGGAGTAAAGGGCCGGTCGCGGCACGTCGACCCAATCGGACGCCGGAGAACAGACAGGCAGGGCGCTGGAACAGGCAGCGATCGGTCCGTGACCCGTGTGGCAGATGGTGCATCTGAGGTAAATGGGACTAGGCTTGCCGGCATGGCGAGTAAGACCGCGGCCCGATCTGCAACCCGTTCGAACAGGTCAAAGACGAATTCGCGGGGTGGTTCGGCTAGACCGCGGGCGTCGAAGCCAGCCGGTCCGCGTCGCAAACCCGCGCGCCGGGGCCCGTCTGCGGTTTCGGTCGCCGGTACCGCAGTCGGTCGAAGCCTGCGGACGGGCTGGCTGATGGTGGCCAAGGGCACCGGAAGCGCGGCCCGCTCGGTCGGCAGGGCACGCGAACTAGAGCCGGGGCACCGCCGCGACGGCATTGCCCTGGTGCTGCTGGGCCTCGGCGTCGTCGTCGCCGCGAGTTCCTGGTTCGACGCCGCGCGACCGGTTGGGCAGTGGATTGACACCTTTGTGCGGGTGCTGATCGGCGCGGCGGTGGTATTGGTTCCGATCGCGCTGGCAGCGCTCGGTGTCGCGGTCATGCGCTCAGAACCCGACCCCGAAGCACGACCCCGATTCATCCTCGGGAGCGCGATGATCGTGCTGCCCGCGCTCGGACTGTGGCACCTGTGGTCGGGTTCGCCACAGGATCCGCTCGCCCGCCAGCATGCGGCCGGCTTCCTGGGCTTCGCGATAGGCGGTCCACTCTCGGACGGGCTGACCGCGTGGATCGCCGCACCGCTGCTGTTCCTGGGTGTGCTGTTCGGGCTCTTACTGGTGACCGGCACGACCATCCGCGAGGTTCCCTCGACGGTGCGGGACATGTTCCCCACCCGATGGCGCCGGGAGTACGAGGACGAGTACGGGGACGAGTACGGGGAGTACGGGGACGAATACGCAGGGCAACCTGATGACTTCTCGGACGGCTACTACGACGACGTGGACGGCTACGGCTCCGACGAAGCCCGTTCGTGGTCTTCAGCCGGCCAACCCTCCCAAGCATCGGCAGCTCTGACCGGCACCCCGATGGACAACTACCCGGTCGAGGGCCAGGAAACGGCTGGGCCCGAGCAGAACTCCCGCTCGCGCAAGAGAAAGCCGAAGGAACTGACGGCTAAGGGCGACGCGGTCAAGGGCGACCCTGCAAAGGGTGGCGCGGACAAGATGGACAGCGTCCTGTCGCTGGATCGGGTGGTGGACGGGCCGTACACGTTGCCGTCGCTGAGCTTGCTCGTCGCGGGGGAGCCGCCCAAAGTTCGCAGCGCTGCCAACGACAAGATGGTCGGGGTCATCGGCTCGGTCCTAGAGCAGTTCAAGGTCAACGCAGCGGTCACCGGATGCACCCGCGGGCCGACGGTCACCCGCTACGAGGTTGAGCTCGGCCCGGGAGTCAAGGTCGAGAAGATCACTGCGCTGCAGAAGAACATCGCCTATGCCGTGGCCACCGAGAGCGTGCGAATGCTGGCGCCGATACCCGGAAAATCCGCCGTGGGTATCGAGGTGCCCAACACCGACCGTGAGATGGTGCGGCTGGCCGACGTGCTCACCGCCCCGACGACGCGCCGCGACCATCATCCGTTGGTGATCGGGCTCGGCAAGGACATCGAGGGGGATTTCATCTCGGCGAACCTGGCCAAGATGCCGCACCTGCTCGTGGCCGGCTCGACCGGTTCGGGCAAGTCGAGCTTTGTGAACTCGATGCTGGTGTCGCTGTTGGCTCGGGCCACCCCCGAAGAGGTCAGGATGATCCTGATCGACCCGAAGATGGTGGAGCTCACCCCCTACGAAGGCATTCCACACCTCATCACACCGATCGTCACTCAGCCGAAGAAGGCCGCGGCAGCACTGGCATGGCTGGTCGAGGAGATGGAGCAGCGCTACCAGGACATGCAGGCCAACCGGGTGCGCCATATCGACGACTTCAACAAGAACGTCAGATCCGGGGAAATCACTGCACCGTTGGGCAGCGAACGTGTCTACAAGCCCTATCCCTACATCGTCGCGATTGTCGACGAGCTCGCTGACCTGATGATGACCGCGCCACGTGACGTCGAGGACGCCATCGTGCGGATCACGCAGAAGGCGCGCGCCGCGGGCATTCACCTGATCCTGGCAACCCAGCGTCCGTCAGTCGACGTCGTCACCGGGCTGATCAAGACCAATGTGCCGTCCCGATTGGCCTTCGCGACGTCGTCGTTGACCGACAGCCGCGTGATCCTGGACCAGCAGGGTGCCGAAAAGTTGATCGGCATGGGCGACGGGCTGTTCCTCCCGATGGGAGCCAACAAACCGATCCGGTTCCAGGGCGCCTACATCAGTGACGAGGAGATCTACGCTGTCGTCGCCGCCACCAAGGAGCAGGCAGATCCCGATTACACCGAGGGCGTCACGACTGCCAAGCCCACGGGTGAACGCACCGACGTCGACCCCGACATCGGCGACGACATGGATGTTTTCCTGCAGGCCGTCGAACTCGTCGTATCCAGCCAGTTCGGGTCCACGTCGATGCTGCAGCGCAAGCTGCGGGTGGGGTTCGCGAAGGCCGGCCGGCTGATGGACCTGATGGAAACGCGCAACATCGTCGGTCCGTCGGAGGGTTCCAAGGCGCGCGAGGTGTTGGTCAAGCCCGACGAGCTTGCCGGCACACTGGCGCTGATCCGCGGTGGCTCAGATGCCGACGGCGCCGAGGCCGACGAATAACCCCGAATGGCCGACGAATAACCCCGAAAGGCCGACGAAGAGCGCCGAAACGCCGGTTACGGCAGAAGTGCCTCGCGTGAGGGCCTGCCACGAATGCCATCGTGGTGATGACCAGGGCTATTCGAGCGTCAACAGCATCCGAGTGTTGCCCAGGATGTTCGGCTTGACATAGGAGAGGTCGAGAAACTCGGCCACACCGGTGTCATAGGAGCGGCACATCTCGTCGTAGACCTCTGCGGTCACCGGTGTGCCCTCGATCTCCTCGAAGCCGTGGCGGACGAAGAAATCGACTTCGAAGGTCAGCACGAATATGCGGTGTAGGTGCAGTTCAGCAGCGACAGCGAGCAATCGGTCGACGATCGCGTGGCCGACCCCCCGCCCCTTCACCTTCGGGTGCACCGCGATCGTGCGGACCTCGCCCAGATCTGACCACAGCACGTGGAGAGCGCCACACCCGATCAGTTCACCCTGCAGTTCAGCGACCCAGAACTCCTGCACGGCTTCGTAGAGCGTCACCAGATTCTTCTCGAGAAGTATCTTGCCGGAATAGACGTCGACGAGGGCCTTGATGGCCGGTACGTCGGAGGTCCGGGCGCGCCGCAGAATGAGCCGATCGACGGACTCATCCGGAACTGCGCTCACATACCGAAGAGTATCGGTTCTGGCAACCAGTATTCTGTGTCGGTGCCGGGCCAACCACATACCGATCCAGTGGTTCCGCGCGCTCGGGTGGCGAATCTCGCCAATGCGCTGACCTGTGTACGTCTGGTGTTGGTGCCGGTATTCCTGGTGGTCTTGTTCGTCGGGGATGGCCATGAAACATATTGGCGGGTAGTCGCCTTTGTCGTGTTCGCGGTGGCGGTCATCACCGATCGATTCGACGGGGCTCTTGCCCGAAGCTATGGCATGGTCACGGAGTTCGGCACCCTGGCCGATCCCATCGCCGATAAGGCTCTGATCGGGGCCGCCCTCATCGGGCTGTCACTGCTCGGCGATCTGCCCTGGTGGGTCACCGTAGTGATCCTGGTCCGGGAGATTGCGGTGACCGCACTGCGATTTGTAGTCCTACGCCGCGGGATCATCCCGGCAAGCCGGGGCGGCAAGCTCAAGACCCTGGTCCAGGCGGTCGCGATCGGTTTGTTCATCCTGCCCCTGTCGGGTGGCTGGCTGACCGCCGCCTGGGTGATCATGGCGGCCGCGGTGGTCCTCACGGTGCTCACCGGTCTGGACTACTTCGTCGCGGCATTCCGGGATTCACGCGCGCGCCCCGCCGATGAATGACTGCACCCGATAAACGACGGCGCCCCCGCTGATCGGGTAATTCCGGACAGCTGAGGACGGCGTCGGCGATTGCAGACCCAGATCGGGAACCATCCCGGCGACGCCGCGCGTTGGGCTAGATAGTCAAGCTATTGAGGAGAGCGCGATGACGGCATTGCTGCGCGAGGTGATCGGCGACGTGCTACGTCGCTCCCGTGTCGAGCAGGGACGCACCCTGCGCGAGGTGTCGGACACCGCGCGGGTCAGCCTGGGGTACCTGTCTGAAGTGGAGCGTGGCCGCAAGGAAGCCTCGAGTGAACTCCTCGGCGCCATCTGTGGCGCCCTAGCGGTCCCGCTCTCACGGGTGATGTCGGATGCCGGCGACGAGTTGGCGCTGGCAGAGGCCCGAGTCGCGATCACAACGGGCGCGGCGCCACCGGGACACCCCAGTACGGCCGGCATCGACGTCTCCACCAAGGTGGTCATTCCGCAGGGCGTGTCCATGGCGGTGGCCTGATCGGTACGGCCTGATTGCGGCTGGCCTGGTCGTCGCACCAACGGGCACAGGGGTGTGGTGATCTGCGCTGAACCGATAAGTTGGTTCAGGGGCACTTCCAGGCACAGTCTCACTGTTCGACACACATACCGTCGACGCACATACGGTCGACGCACAATCTAAAGACGAAGGCGGAGCGAACCGATGGCCAATCCGTTCAGCAAGGCGTGGCGTTACCTCATGGCGCTGTTCAGCTCGAAGGTCGACGAGTACGCCGACCCGAAGGTGCAGATCCAGCAGGCGATCGAAGAGGCCCAGCGCCAGCACCAGGGGTTGACGCAGCAAGCCGCCCAGGTGATCGGTAACCAGCGGCAGCTGGAGATGCGGCTCAACCGCCAGCTTGCCGACATCGAGAAGCTGCAGGTCAATGTGCGTCAGGCACTCACTCTGGCCGACCAAGCCGCTGCGGCCGGTGACGCCGGCAAAGCCACCGAGTACACCAACGCCGCCGAGGCATTCGCCGCGCAGCTGGTGACCTCCGAGCAGAGCGTTGAGGACCTCAAGGGTCTGCACGATCAGGCGCTGCAGGCGGCCGGACAAGCCAAGAAGGCCGTTGAGCAGAACGCGATGATGCTTCAGCAAAAGATCGCCGAGCGCACCAAGCTGCTCAGTCAACTCGAGCAGGCGAAGATGCAGGAGCAGGTCAGCGCGTCATTGCGGTCGATGAGTGAGCTCGCCGCACCCGGAAATACCCCGAGCCTCGATGAGGTCCGCGACAAGATCGAACGCCGCTACGCCAACGCGATCGGCTCGGCCGAGTTGGCGCAGAACTCAGTGCACGGTCGGATGCTCGAAGTCCAGCAGGCCAGCGTCCAGATGGCGGGCCACTCCCGGCTTGAGCAGATCCGGGCGTCGATGCGTGGGGAGCAGCTACCCACCGGCAGCTCCACCAACCCCGCCTCGGCGGCCCAGACGCCGGCAGCCAAGCCGAAACCGACACCGGAAAACCCACTGTCGCAGTAGCGGCGAACGTACTAACCAGACTTTCTGGAGCCTTGATGACCGCACGTACCCACAGACCGGAGGCATGGCGCTCGTTGGCGCAACGCGGGATCGACACCGCCGCGGAGTGGTCGGATGTGCTGGCCCAGCGGCTCAACGCGGCCGCCGACCCGCGGGCGAAGTTGTTACGCAAGCGGCGCTGGGCGTTCCGGTTCGGCATGTTCTTCACCGTCTCGGCCGTGTTCTGGGTGGGTGTGACTGCCTTGCTGGCTTCCTGGAGCACGCCGGTCTGGGCGCTGTTCATACCGTCGCCGATCGCCGTCGGTGCCGCGTTCCTCGCGACCCTGGCGTTTCTGCGCTATCGCTGGTTGCGAGGTGAACCCCTGCCGCCCCAGCGGATACGGGTGGCGCGGCGCTTGCCGCCGCGTGGTTCGGCCGCCCGGCAGCCGATGGCTGCGCTGGCAGCCTCCGAACGTGGCCTCACCTCAATGCTGGGTGTCATGGAGCGCGGCCGCATGCTCCCCGCCGAAGAATTGGCCGAACTGAGGTTCGCTGCCGAACAGACCGGGGCGACCATGGCCGCCACCGCCACCGAGGTGGTATCGATGGAGCGGGCGGCCCGTTCCGCACCCCAGTCAAGGGCCCACCTTGCGCCGACGATCGCCGCCTTCCGTGCGCAACTGGACAGCGGCGCCCACCAATACAACGAGATGGTTTCGGCTGCAGCGCAATTGGTGTCGGCTGCAAACTCAGGGTCGATGTCGAGCTCGCCGATGTCGCAGCGGCGTTGCCGGGACGAGCTTGTGGTGGCTACAGACCGGCTGACGGGCTGGGCGCAGGCATTCGACGAACTGGGCCGGCTCAGAGGCGCCTAGCAGCTTTCAGAAGGTCGGGCGAAGTGCAGGAAACACCGAACCGGCCAGTGCCCGCAGCGGAGCCTTCACCATGATGTCGAAGAAATCGAAGTAGTCACGCCACAGGGTGACCTTGCCTTCGTGCACCTCGAACCTGCCCCACACCCAGAACTGCAGCCGTAATGGCCCAATGATGATCGCGTCGGTGCGCTCGGTCAGCACCGTGCCCCCGTCCTCGGCGACGTTGTGGAACTTCACTCCGAAACCGAATCTGCCCTCGCCGCGGCGCAGTAACTTCATGATCCGGTGACGACCGCGGATGGACGGTAGGCCGACGTTCTGCCAGATCAACTCCGCCGCCGCCAACGACTCCACGGTGTCGAAGTCCTCCTCGGCCAAGGCGAACAGGAAAGCCTGCACCGTATCGGCGTTGGTGGCTGTCGGCGTGTGCGGTGTCGGCATCGGCGACCCGGGGGCCTGGTCGGTCACGGACTCGGGTGCCTGGTCAGTCATGGACTGAGCCTAACGGCCGAGGCTGTGGCAGGGTAGCCCGAATGCGCGTGGCCGTGGTCGCAGGACCTGATCCCGGCCACGCCTTCCCGGCTATCGCGCTGTGCCTGCGATTCCGCGGCGCCGGTGATTCTCCGACCCTGCTGACCGGCAGAAATAGGCTTGATGTGGCCCGCGGTGCAGGAATCGATGCTGTTGAACTGGACGGGCTGGATCCGTCCGCGGACGACGACGACACTGATTCCGGCGCCAAGATCCATCATCGAGCAGCCCGGATGGCGGTGCTGAACAGGCAGCGGATCTGTGATCTGGCACCCGATGTGGTGATCTCCGATTCGATCACCGCCTGCGGTGGCCTGGCCGCCGACCTACTCGGCCTACCGTGGATCGAACTGAACACCCACCCGCTCTACCGTCCGTCGAAAGGCCTGCCGCCGCTGGGCAGCGGGTTGGCCCCAGGCAGCGGTCTGCGCGGCCGGGGGCGAGACGCGCTGATGCGGGCGCTCAGCGCGCGCTCGTGGCGTGCGGGTCTGCGTCAGCGGTCCGCGGCGCGCGTCGCTATCGGTCTGTCCGCTGATGATCGTGGGCCACTGCGGCGTTTGATCGCCACGCTGCCCGCCCTGGAGGTGCCACGACCGGACTGGCCTGTGGAGGCCGTCGTGGTCGGGCCGCTGCATTTCGAGCCGACGACTGCGGTACTGCAACTGCCTCCCGGCGAGGGCCCCGTTGTGGTGGTGGCCCCCTCGACCGCGAAGACCGGAGCAAGCGGGCTCAGTGAACTGGTGCTGGACACGCTGGTGCCCGGTGAAGTGCTGCCCGAGGGTTCGCGGGTGGCGGTATCACGGCTGGAAAGTCCCGAGGGTCAGGTCCCGCCCTGGGCGGTGGTCGGACTCGGGCGCCAAGACGAACTGCTGTCGGGAGCCGATCTGCTGATCTGCGGTGGTGGCCACGGCACTGTGGCGAAATCGCTGTTGGCCGGAGTGCCCATGGTGGTGGTTCCCGGCGGCGGCGACCAATGGGAGATCGCTAATCGTGTTGTGCGCCAGGGCAGTGGACAGCTTGTTCGACCGCTGACCGCCCCAGCTCTGGCTGCGGCGACGCGGGAGGTGCTCGGTTCGCCGGGCTACCAGGCCGCCGCGCGGCGGGCCGGCGCCAGTGTCGCGCAGGTCGCTGATCCGGTACGGGTGTGCCACGAGGCGTTGAGCGGGTCGGCGTAGGTTGGGCACGTGCGGCTGACGGAATTCTCGGAGCTCGTTGAGCGCCAGTTCGGTGCGGTGCGGGCCTCGTCGATGCTGGTCGACCACGTGCTCACCGGTATCGGCGGGCGCACGGCGGTGCAGGCCATCGAGGAGGGTATCGAGCCGCGCGCGGTGTGGCGCGCATTGTGTGCGGATTTCGATGTCCCGCGCGACCAGTGGTAATCCCACGATGGGAAGCCCTACACCGCGAAGGGGAACTCACCGGTCCAGCTTGCGCAGCGGGTCCGGCGACCGGCCTGCCGACTGCCAAAGGAGTTGACTCATATGGTTACCGACTACGACGAGGGTGACAACGCCGAGCTCTACCAGCAGGCCAAGAACACCCTGCCGGTGTATCAAGTCGACACCTTCTCCTTGCTGAGGCTGGTTGGCGACGTCTCGGGCAAGAAGGTGCTCGACGTTGCCTGCGGTGAAGGCCATTTCACCAGGCTGCTGCGCCAGGCCGGCGCGGCGAAGGTCATGGGGTTGGACATCTCCACGCGGATGATCGAGTTGGCTCGGCAACATGAGGCTCGGCAGCCGCTGGATATCGAATATGTCGTCGGCGACGCATCGACCGTCGCCGATCCCCCTCAGGATTTCGACGTGGTCGCATGCGCCTACCTCATGGTGTACGCGCGCAGCCGCGCCGAACTCGCCCGTATGTGCGCTGGACTCGCCAGCAGAGTCAGGAAGGGCGGACGTTTTGTGACGATCAACGTCAACCCGAGCATCTACCACTACGACCCCAGGCCCGACTACCACAAGTACGGGTTCGAGGCGCGGTTGGCCGACCAGGTCTACGAGGGTGCGCCGATCGACTTCACGGTATTGGTCGGCGCCTCGGGGCTGCACATCAGGAACTACTATTTGCCCACCGAGGCGTATCGGTCAGAGCTGGAGGCGGCAGGCTTCGTAGATGTGGCGGTACACCGACCGGTAGTCCCGCCGGAGGCGCTCGCCGCGCGCGAACCGGGTTTCTGGGACGAACTGATCGAACGACCGGTCTTTTCTCTCATCGAGTGCGTGAAGGCGTGACGGGGCCGAGATGACAAGATCATCGTGACCACCGGGCGCGGGATAAGAGATCACCAGGCTGGTTTGAAGGCAGCACAACCCAGAGGGGGCTGACGTTGAGCAGGCACCGCCGAGCCGCGATCGCCATCGATGGTCTGGTCAAGAAATTCGGTGCGTTCACCGCCCTGGACGGGCTGAATCTGAACGTGTCGGAGGGGGAAGTGCACGGCTTTCTCGGCCCGAACGGCGCTGGAAAGTCGACCACCATCCGAGTGCTTCTGGGGTTGCTGCGCAAGAATGCCGGCCAGGTGCAACTGCTCGGCGGGGATCCCTGGCGCGACGTGGTCGAGCTGCACCGCAGGCTTGCCTACGTGCCCGGAGACGTCGTGTTGTGGCCCAGCCTCACCGGCGGTGAGGCGATCGATCTGCTCGGTAATCTTCGCGGGGGTTTGGACGAGAACCGCCGCGGACATCTCGTCGAGCGTTTCGAACTCGACCCCACCAAACGGGGTCGTCAGTACTCCAAGGGAAACCGGCAAAAGGTCGCCATCGTTGCCGCACTGTCCTCCGATGTCGAGTTGCTCATTCTCGATGAGCCCACATCAGGTCTGGACCCCTTGATGGAGGTCGTATTCCAGGAGGAGATCGCTGAGGAGAAGGCCCGCGGTCGCACGGTCCTGCTCTCCAGTCACATCATGAGCGAGGTTGAAGTCCTGGCCGACCAGGTCAGCATCATTCGTCAGGGCCGCATCGTGCAGAACGGCACACTCGACGACCTTCGCGGCCAGACCCGCAGCACGATCACCGCCACGCTGGGAAACCCGCCTCCGACGGTGAACCACCTGGACGGCTTCTGCAGTGCGCACCTCGAGGACGCGCACTTCACCGGCTCGGCCGAGACCGCCAATGTCGGCGCCGCTGTGGCGCAACTACTTCGGTATGGCCTCACCGCGCTGACGGTAACCCCGCCCTCGCTCGAAGAGCTCTTCCTCCAGCAGTACACGAGCGCTGACGCGGTGAGCGATACGGGCACAGAGGGCCCAGAGGTAAGCGCACTTTCATGACCGCCTTCACGGGTGTATCTGTGCTCCTGCCTGTTTCGCTCAAACAAAACGCTCGCGCCATCGCCCCGTGGGTAATGGGGGTGTCGGCCCTGTCGGTGTCATCGATTCTGGCCTACCGGCTGATTTTTCCCGATATCGACGAACGTAGGCAGCTGTCGGCGGCGCTGACGTCGAATCCGGCGCTGTCGCTGATCTTCGGCCCCGCCCGTGACTTGATGACCAATGACGGTTTCAACGCGTGGCGGTCCGGAGCGCTGGGTGCTTTCTTCGCCGCGCTGATGGCGATCCTCGTGGTGGTCGCCAACAGCCGCGCTGACGAGGATTCTGGACAGGCTGAACTTCTGGCCTCGGGGGTGTTGGGCCGACAGGCTCGCCTGACCGTCGCTGTCTTGCTGGCCGTCATCGCTTCTCTGGCCATGGGGGTGGTGTGCTTTGTGCTCACCGTCGCCGTAGGGGGCGCGGCACTGCCCTCATTGTTGCTGTCGGCAACCTTCACCGCCTCGGGCCTGATGTTCGCCGGGGTGGCCGCGGTGACCGTCCAACTGGGCTCCGATGCCCGCTCGGCCAGCAGCATTGCCATCGGCTTGTTGGGAATTTTCTTCGTGGTGAGGGGATCCATCGATTCCATCGATGCAGCTGGGTGGGCGGTCTGGACCACGCCGCTGGGCTGGTTGGAGCAGGTACGCCCGGCTGCCGATATCAATCCCTGGCCGCTGCTGCTGGCCCTGGCACTGGCAGTCGTCCTGATCGCCTGCGGGTTCTTCCTCGACGGCAGACGTGACTACGGCGCAGGCATCATCGCGCCCCGACCCGGACCGGCTCGCGGTGGCCGCGCTGCCAACGTCTGGGGTCTGGCGGTTCGCCTCAACCGAGGCTCCCTGATCACTTGGCTGGTTGCATTCGCCGGGCTCGGCGTTGTCTTCGGATACCTGTCCACCGCCATCACCGAACTGCTGGTTTCCAACACTTCTCTGCGCGGCGTTCTGGCGGGCCAGCCGGGAGGCGCCCCGAATTTGACGTTCGCATTCATCGTCACGATTCTGGAATTGGTCGGCCTCATCGCCGCCATCTCCGGGGTGCAGATCGTCAATCGGATAGCGTTCGAGGAGAAAAACTTTCGTGTCGAACCCTTGCTGGCCGGTGCGGTTCGCAGGCCGACATATCTAGCCAGCAATATTTTGGTCGCCTATCTCGCCCCAGCGATCTACCTCCTGGTCGGCGGAACGATGTTAGGTCTGATCGCCGCCAATTCGGATACCGGGGTCTCGATCCCGAGCGTCGTCGCGCAGGCCGCGGCCACCGTCCCCGCGGTGTGGGTCCTCGTCGCGATCGCCGCTGCCGCCGTTGGGGTTCAACCGGCGGTCCGTCTCGTTGGCTGGTTGGCCATCATCGTCGCGTTCGCGCTGACCATCCTCGGGCCGACCTTCAAACTGCCCGAATGGGCTTTGTCGATCAGCCCACTGCACCACGTCCCCGACGTCACCGTCCCGGTGCCCGACTGGACCGGCCTTGCCGGGGTGGGAGTGGTCTTCGTCGTGGTCACGGCCGTCGCGTTCGCCGGCTTCCGCCGTCGCGACATCGGTTGAACGCCGTCACCTTCGGTACCCGGTAAGCGATCGCGCTCAGGCGAAACGGGTGCGGCGTCGACCAGACGCAGCAAGTTGGGGAAGCCGTTAGCTGGGGGATGAGCGCACCCCGCAAAGGGGTCGCAACTGTTCCTGAGCAATCAGCAGATGCGTGGAAGTTGTTCGCCGATAGGCAGATCCACCACCCGGGTGCCGCCCAGCGCGGTGAGCGCCACGACCATCCCCGGGTGTTCGGTAACGCACCTGCCGATCACCGAAGCATGTCTGCCGTAGGGGTGGGCGTGCATCGCGGCGAGCACCCTATCGGCGTCCTGGGCGGCGACGAAGGCGATGAGCTTGCCTTCGTTGGCGACGTAGAGCGGGTCGAGTCCCAGCAGCCCGCAGGCATCGCGGACGGCGCCGGGAATGGGGAAAGATCGCTCGTTGAGCGCGATTCCGACGCCGGCGGCTTTGGCGATCTCATTCAGGGTTGCGCCGACACCACCCCTGGTGGGGTCGCGCAGCGTGTGGATGTCTGCCCCGGTGTCGATCATCTCCGCGACGAGTCCATGCAGGGGTGCGCTATCGCTGGCGACGTTGGTGGCGAACTCAAGGCCTTCTCGGCAACTCATCACCGCCACCCCGTGCACACCGATGTCACCGCTGACGATCACCACATCGCCGGGCTGGGTGCGCTGCGGACGGATGTCTGCCCGTTTGTCCACGACGCCGATGCCCGCGGTGTTGATGTACACCCCATCGCCGTGCCCCGACTCGACGACCTTGGTGTCACCGGTGGCCAGGCTCACACCGGCCGCCAGCGCCGCGGTGCCGACGGCCCGGGCGATCCGCGCGACTTCGGTCAGCGCGGTGCCCTCCTCGAGGATGAAGGCGGTCGACAGCGCCATCGGCTGCGCGCCAGCCATGGCCAAATCGTTGACCGTTCCGTTGACGGCGAGATCGCCGATGCTGCCCCCGGGGAAGAACAGCGGCTTGACCACGTAAGAGTCGGTTGAGAAGGCCAACCGTTCGGCGCCCAGGTGCAACACCGCGGAATCGCCCATCCCGGTTTCGGCGGCCGGGCCGAATGCGGGCAGGAACAAGTTCTCGACGAGCTCGGCGGACATCGCGCCCCCGCCCCCGTGTCCCATCACGACGTTGGGCGCGTCGCGCAGCGGCGCGGGACACACCCAGGCTTCGGTGTCGATGGTCGCTGAGGTGTCATTCGAGTCGGTTTCGGGGGGAGCCACCTCAGACATGTGTCACGTCCAGCCGCCGGTAGAGATAGTGGGCGGCACACGCGCCCTCGGAGGAGACCATGGTGGCGCCCAGCGGATTACGCGGTGTGCACAACGTGCCGAATGCCGCACACTCGTGCGGCTTGATCAAGCCCTGCAACACCTCGCCGGAACGACACACCGCCGACTCCTCGGTATGGATGTCGGTTACGGCGAAGCGATGCTCCGCGTCGTAGTCGCGGTACTTGTCGGCCAACCGCCAGCCGCTCGAGGGGATCATCCCGATACCGCGCCAGGCCCGGTCTGTCACCTCGAACACGTCCTGCAGCATCGCTTTGGCGGGTGCGTTGCCTTCGGCGCGCACCGCTCTGGGGTATGCGTTCTCCAACTCGTGGCGGCCGGATTCCAGTTGCAGCACGGTGCGCCGGATGCCTTCGAGGATGTCCAGCGGCTCGAAACCGGTCACCACGATCGGGATGTCGTACTTGTCGCAGAGCGGCGGATACTCATCGGTACCCATCACAGCGCAGACATGGCCTGCGGCCAGCACGGCCTGCACCCGGCAGGTGGGGGACTCCATGATCGCGGCGATGGCCGGCGGCACGAGCACGTGCGACACCAACATAGAGAAGTTCTCGATGTCGAGCTGCTTCGCTTGGTGCACGGTCATCGCGTTGGCGGGGGCAGTGGTCTCGAAACCGATCCCGAAGAACACCACCTGTTTGTCCGGATTGGCCTTGGCGACGGTGAGGGCGTCCAAGGGGGAGTAAACCACCCGCACGTCGCCGCCTTCGCCCTTGATCCGGAACAAATCCTTGGCGCTGCCGGGAACCCGCAGCATGTCACCGAATGAGCAGAAGATGACGTCGGGCCGGGAAGCGATCTCCAGCGCCTTGTCGATGATCTCCAACGGCGTCACACACACCGGGCACCCCGGCCCATGGATCATCTCGATCTCGTCGGGGAGTAGCTGGTCGATACCGTGCCGGATGATCGAGTGAGTCTGTCCGCCACAGACTTCCATGATGGCCCAGCGCCTGCTGGTGGCGGATCGGATCTGATCGATCAACTTACCCGCAAGTTCAGGATCACTGAACTCGTCCAGGTACTTCACTGCGGCACCTCAGGACTTCCGGTGGTGGTGCCGGCTGCCTCGGGATTGGTCATACCCGCCTGCCGGGCGGCCAATTCGAACCCGTCGCCGAACTCCTCCTCGAGCGCACCGAGGCGCTCGAACTCCGCCAATGTCTGGATCGCCGACTCCTCGTCCAGACGCTGAATCGCGAAACCGACGTGCACCACCACGTATTCGCCGACGTGGGCGTCGGGGAGGAACTGCAGGCAGACGTCCTTCTGCACCCCGCCGAAGTCAACGACGGACATCAGCGTGCC
Organism: Mycobacterium sp.; assembly: GCF_049608025.1. Classification (GTDB taxonomy): domain Bacteria; phylum Actinomycetota; class Actinomycetes; order Mycobacteriales; family Mycobacteriaceae; genus Mycobacterium. The sequence goes on from NZ_JBMYXC010000046.1 coordinate 24,783, forward strand.
GTCTCGATCCTCCATGCGCAGAATCTTCCCCGGTACCGCCAGACACATGACCAGTCCTTCCTGTCATCCCAGTATGCCGAGTGTCCCAGTATCCCGAGTGTCCCAGTATCCCGAGAGGTCCAGTATCCCGAGAGGTCTAGTACCCCGAGTTCCCGACCATGAGTTGACCCAGTGCGATACCGCCATCGTTAGGCGGTACGTGGCGATGGGTAATGACCGTGAAACCGTTGTCGTTCAGCGCTGTCAATGAGTGTCGCACCAGCAGCGCGTTCTGGAACACGCCACCGGACAGCGCGATCGTGTTGGTATCCGGGGCGCACTCGGCGGCGAGATGGACCACCAACCGGGTCACCGCGCTGTGGAATCGGGCGCCGATCACGCGTGCCGGCACACCGTTGCGCACATCGTCGAGGACTGCGCCGAGCAGGGGCGCGGGATCGATCAGTGCCGGTGCCTCGACCGGGTAGTCGATCTGGAACCGGTATCGCCGGTTCCCGGGGTCGGCCCCGCGGGACAAGCCCTCCAACTCGATCGCCGCCTGCGCTTCGTAGTCCACCACCTGGCGGACACCGGCCAATGCGGAGACGGCGTCGAACAGCCGCCCCATGCTGGAAGTGGGGACACAGCCCAGCCCGGTCTCAAGCTGATGCAGCAGTACCCCGCGCTCCTCCGCCGGGCAAGTGTGAACTGGCGGCAGGTCGTCAAACCAGGGCAGCCCCGCTGCCCACAGGTGCGCCATGGCCATTCGGTAGGGCCGGAGCACACTGACGTCGCCACCCGGCAGCGGCACGTACTTCAGGTGTGCCATTCGCCGGAAGCCCGTGTAGTCGGCGAGCAGGACCTCACCGCCCCACACCGCGCCGTCGGGACCGTACCCGGTGCCGTCGAAGGCGAAACCGAGCACGGGCTCGGACCCGCTCAAGCCGTGCTCGGCCATCACCGCGGCGATGTGCGCGTGGTGGTGTTGCACCGGGCAGACGGGCCGGCCCGCGGAGTTGCGGTGCGCCCACGAGGTCGAGCGGTACCCCGGATGGGCATCGGTTACCAAGATTTCGGGGTGCACACCCGTCAGTGCGCCGAGGTGGCTGGCCGCGGAGTCGAACGTGGACAGGGTCGCCAGGTCGTCCATGTCGCCGATGTGCTGACTCAGCCAGGCATATCGGCCCTCGGCGACGGCCATGGCGTTCTTCACGTCGGCGCCGACTGCCAGCGTCGGCCGGACAGCCGTCGGCAGGGCGACGGGCAGTGGCGCGTAGCCGCGGGATCGGCGGATAGGTAATTCGGCGCCTGTTAGCGCTCGCACCACGGAGTCGTCGCAAGGCACCAGTATCGGCCGGTCATGCAGCAGCCAGCCGTCGGTGAGGTGCGAAAGACGTTCTGTTGCTTCGTCGTCGCGGTAGCAGATCGGCTCGCCGCCACGGTTGCCCGATGTCATCACCAGCACCGGGGGTCCGGGTTCGTCACCGGGCAGCCCGAACAGCAGGGAGTGCAACGGGGTGTAGGCCAGGATCACCCCGAGGTCGGGACTGCGCGGCGCCACCGAAGCTGCGACCGGGGCCGACGGCGCCCGCTCCATCAGCACGATCGGTCGTTGCGGACCCGACAGCAGCCGTTCTGAGCATTCATCGAGTTCGCACAGCGTGCGTGCCACTCGCAGATCCGGGACCATCACCGCGAACGGCTTGTCGCCGCGCTGTTTGCGGCGGCGCAGTTCGGACACTGCGTCGTCGTTGGCGGCGTCGCATGCCAGGTGGTAGCCCCCGATCCCTTTGACCGCCAGGATTCCGCCGTCGCGCAACAGCTTCCGTGCGCGCCGCAACCCATCCGCGCCCCCGGTGAGCTGTCCGCCGCTATCGCGGTAGGACATGGTCGGGCCACACTGTGGGCAGCACACCGGTTGGGCATGGAACCGGCGATCGGTCGGGTCGGCATATTCGCCCGCGCAGTCTCCACACAGCGGAAACGCCGCCATGGTGGTGGCAGAGCGGTCATACGGCAGCGCGGTGATGATCGTGAAGCGCGGGCCGCAGTTCGTACAGTTGATGAACGCGTGCCGGTACCGGCGGTTGGCCGGATCGCGTTGCTCGGCTGCGCAATCGGCGCACATGGCCACATCGGGGGAAGCCAGGGTGCGGCCGCCGTCGGAATGGGAGGTGTCCACGATCCGGAAACCGGTGCCACCGCATGTCGGAACCTCTTCCACCACAATCGCTTCGATGACTGCGAGCGGGGGCGGGGCGCCACGAAGCAGGTTGAGGAACCGGTCGACATCGTCGGGCTTGCCTTCGACCTCGATGATGGCGCCGGAACTGTCGTTGCGCACGCAACCGGACAGGCCGACTGCGGCGGCGGTGGTGTACACGAACGGCCGGAAACCGACGCCCTGGACCACACCGTGCACGCAGATCCGACGCCGGCACCGGCCGGTCATGGCGGCTCCTCGCTCAGGTGACATGTCCGTTTCGGGGCGGGTCAGCCAGGCGTGCGACCCAGGTGCACCAATCGGGGACGCCGTCGCCCCGGGTTGCCGATAGCGGCAGTATCTTGACGTCCGCGTTCAGCGATCGCGCATAGCCAGCGCACGTGTCGACATCGAAGTCCACGTAGGGCAGTAGATCCATCTTATTTATGACGACAAGCCCTGCGGCGGCGAACATGTGGGGGTACTTCAGCGGCTTGTCGGTGCCTTCGGTCACCGAGATCACCACGACTTTGCTGTGCTCGCCGAGATCGAACATGGCCGGGCAGACGAGATTACCGACGTTCTCGATGAACAACAGCGAACCGGGCTCGGGGTCGAGGGTATCGAGGGCCCGGCGCACCATGTCGGCGTCCAGGTGACAGCCGGCCCCGGTGTTGATCTGCACCGCGCGGGCACCGGCGGCCCGGATGCGATTGGCATCCAGCAGCGTCTCCTGATCTCCCTCGATGACGGCGATCGGCCGCTGGCCGCGGAGTTCGCGGATGGTGCGTTCGAGGAGAGCTGTCTTGCCCGCGCCGGGCGAACTCGTCATGTTGAGCGCGAGGATGTTGCGCTCGGCCAGCCACTCCCGGTTCTCCTCGGCGATCAGATCGTTCTTCGCGAGGACTTTCTGTTCGAGGGTGATGGTTTCGGTGTGAATGCTCTCGTGCGGGTGGTCGTGCGGGTGGTCGTGCGGTTGGTCTTGCGGATGATCGTGGTCGTGCGGGTGGTCCTGGTCGTGGTTGTCGCCGGCCGGCGTGATGACTGCGCCTTCACCGCCGCAGCCACAGGTTGCGCACATCCTCAGCTCACTTCCATGGACATGATTTTCAGGTCCCGGCCCTCGAGCACCTCGACGTCGGCACTCCCGCACCGGCACAGCAGGAGCG
>NZ_JBMYXC010000047.1:0-27353 GCF_049608025.1 Mycobacterium sp.
GCCTCCGCCGCCGCCGCTGGACCCGAACGCGCCGCCGCCGGACCCGAACGCACCGCCGCCGGACCCGAACGCGCCGCCGCCGGATCCCAACGCACCGCCGCCACTCGCAGAAGTGGGTGTGCCCGTCCCGGTAGACCCCAATGATGCGCCGGAGATGCTGCCGCCCGCGTAGCCCTTTGTTTCCGATTCCGCAGCGAAACTGCAACCCGCGACGGGTACATCTAGGCGATAATTCAATAGGGCCAGTCCCGGCCCGGATGACGATAGGCAGGAGATTGCCATGGAGATCGTTGCGGCGACAGAATTCCTCGCACGCTCGTCCACCCAGACAAGTGTGGGCTGGATCGGCTACATCATCATCGGAGCCATTGCCGGGTGGATCGCGGGGAAGATCGTCAAGGGTGGTGGCTCCGGCATCCTGATGAACATCGTCATCGGCGTGATCGGCGCCCTCATCGGCGGATTCCTACTGAGCTTCTTCCTCGACACGGCCGCTGGCGGTTGGTGGTTCACCTTGTTCACCGCGGTCCTCGGCTCGGTGATCCTGTTGTGGGTCGTGGGCATGGTGCAGAAGAAGAAGGTCTAGCCGCTTCTAGCGGAACCGCGATCGACAGCGGCGCCTAGCCTTCAGAGCAGGCGGCTGCGCCAAAGCGGCGTCAGGCCAGGTGCCACACCAAAGCGGCTGCCAACGCCCCCAGCCCGTTGAGCGACCAGTGCAGAGCGATGGGCGCAATAAGGCTGCCGCTGCGGCGCCGTAGCCAGGTGAACACGAAACCGGCCGCCGCAGTCGCCAACACGGCTCCCAACACGCCGGCGGCCATGCCGAAGACTCCGCCGCCCAGAATCCTGGTGAAGCCCACATTGCTGGCTGTGAGCCCCATTGAGGTGGCGACATGCCACAGCCCGAACAGCACGGATCCCACAGCCGCGACACCTCGGAATCCCCACGCGCGGTCCAGGGCACCGTGCAGAACGCCGCGGAAAGCGAGTTCCTCGGGGATCACGGTCTGCAGCGGAATGATGATCATCGAGGCGATCAGAGCGCCTGACAGTGTCGCGTAGTTGTCGTTGAGGAACATCGGTCGCGTCCATGGCAGCAGTGCACCGACGGCGATCACAGTCCCGACGAGCGCGACCGCGGCCAGGGCGTAGCCGGCCCCCGACTTCCAGTGCTCCCGGCCCAAGCCGATCTCCGACCAGCCCAGTCCACGCGAGCGGACCAGCATGAGCAGTCCGATGGCGGCTGCAGGCACGACCGCGATGTTCGCCCACGGCGTGGTGAAGTGCGCCAGCAGGTTCGTGAACGCGAGTACGACAATGACGATGGCGATGTCTGCATAGATCCGGAAGTGGTAGAGCGCGGACAATTGAGACACCAACGGGTGGGTTTCTTGTGGTGCATGGACCACGCTGACGTCAGACATAACCGCCCCAGAGTACCGGTGTTTCCATCTGCGCAGCTCAGCTGTGGCTCACTTCACCACGATTTCCCTGAAGATGGGCTTCGCCGACTATTCGTGGTCGCCGCCCCCGGGGGCCGCAACAGCATCGGCGGCGCTGTCGAGATCCGCCCCTCCGCATGCTCGTGAGCTCCAGCCCGTACCCGATGGCAGAAGCGTCTCACTTCTGGTGCGGCGTTATGGTGATCAGTCACCGTCGACAGTCGAAGGGCAGGTCGGTAGATGGCCGAGGGATCGTTGCTCACCTCCCTGCGTGTGCTCGATCTTTCGTCGGGCCAGGGTGACGCCGTCGGCAGGCACCTGGCCGACCTCGGCGCCGAGGTACTCAAGATCGAACCACCCGGCGACAACCCGGCCCGGCGCGCGGCGCCAAGCGTATCGGAGGCCGGCATCGCGTTCGCGCTGAACAATGCCAACAAGCGCTGCGCCCGCCTCGATCCGGCACACCCCGCCGATCGCCGGCGGCTGATCGAACTCGCCGGCAGTGCCGATATCGTCATCGATTACGGAAACCCGGGCAGCGCAGCTGCATTCGGAACATCGCTGCAAGCCCTTGCCGCCCGGTTCGGCCATCTTGTCGCACTGTCAGTCACCGATTTCGGCACGACGGGCCCCTATTCATCCTGGCGGGCTACCGATGCGGTGCTGTATGCGATGTCCTCGGCACTGTCCCGCACCGGGCCGACGGCAGGGACGCCGGTGCTGCCGCCGACAGGTGTCGCTTCGGCAACGGCGGCGGTACAGGCGACCTGGGCCACTCTGGTCGCCTATTTCAATCGATTGCGTTGTGGAAGAGGGGAATTCATCGATTTCTCTCGATTCGAGGCGGTGGTGCAGGCACTTGATCCGCCGTTCGGCGCCGAAGGGCAGGCGGCTGTCGGCCTGCGGGCCAGCACTGAATTGTGGCGCGGGCGCCCCCGTAACCAGCAGATTTATCCGATCTTCGAATGCCGTGACGGACATGTCCGGATCTGTCTGTTGTCAGCCCGCCAGTGGCGGAGCATGCGCGCCTGGCTGGGCGAGCCCGAACAGTTTTCCGACCCCGAATACGACACCATCGCCACCCGGTATGCCGCTTCCCGCGCAATCAATGCCGCCATCGGCGAATTGTTCGCGCCCGAGACCATGGCTTCTCTGGTCGGGCAGGGCCAAGCCCGCGGTGTACCGATCGCAGCGGTGCTGACGCCGGCAGAAGCCCTGTCAGCAGAGCACTTTCGGAGCGTAGGTGCACTGTCCACTGCCGAGGTGGCGCCCGGCGTGAGGGTACCGATCCCGGTCGGGCCGCTGGTGATCGACGGTCGTCACCACGGTTTCCGGCGCAGTACCCCCCTCGCAGGCGCCGACGACCCCGAATGGGCGGCGCAGCGGTCGTCACCGGAACCGCCAGCGGCGGACGCGGCAAACCGGCCGTTTGACGGCCTGCAGATCCTGGATTTGGGCGTCATCGTTGCCGGCGGCGAACTGGGCCGGTTGTTCGCCGATATGGGCGCAGAGGTCATCAAGATCGAAAGCCCCGCCTATCCCGACGGGCTACGGCAAGCCCCGGCAGGAAAGCCGATGAGTCGGTCCTGGGCTCTGACCCACCGCAACGAGCACAGCTTGGGCCTGGACCTACGCCAGCCATCCGGCGCTGAACTGTTCAGTCGTTTGGTCCAGGGCGCCGATGCCGTGTTCGCCAACTTCAAGCCGGGAACACTGGCTGCACTCGGGTTCTCCTACGATCAGCTGCAGGCCCTGAATCCCCGCATCGTCCTGGCCGAGAGCAGCGCGTTCGGCGACCGTGGGCCATGGAGTGCACAGATGGGCTACGGCCCGCTCGTCCGGGCGTCGACCGGTGTCACCCATTTGTGGAGGTCCCCAGACGCAGAAGCAGACAGCTACTACGACGCGACGACCGTCTTTCCCGACCACCTGGTCGCCAGGCTCACCGCGATCGCCACCCTGGCAGTCCTGATCCGCCGCAAGCAGACCGGCGTCGGCGGTCACGTGCACATCTCGCAGGCCGAGGCGGCGATCAATCAGCTTGCTGAAGCTTATGTTGCTGAATCAGCAAGGACTGCAGGACTTCCGGTAGTTGACGATAACGCCGTTCACGCAGTGTTTCCGTGCGCGGGGGAGGACGAGTGGTGTGTCATCTCGATAGCCTCCGCACCGCAGCGGGCAACCCTGGCCGAATTGATCGGGAACGCAGAATTACCCCAAGACCGCTCAGCGATGATTGCTGCGCTCTCACAGTGGACGGCGAACCAGGACAAGAACGAGGTCGCCGCTCAACTCCAAGAGCTGGGCATCCCCGCAGCGCCGATGAACCGTGCGGCAGATGTCGCCGAGGACCCGCAGCTCGTCTTCAGGCAGCTGTACACCGCCCTGGCTCATCCGCTTCTGGATGCACCCATACTCAGCGAAACCGCGCCGGCGCAGTACACCCGCATCCCGCGCGCGCCACTGCGGCCCGCACCCATGCCCGGCGAGCACACTCGCGCGATCTGCCAGAAGGTCCTCGGGTTGAGCCCCGAGCAGATCGACAGGCTGATCATCGACGGAGTGCTGTTCACCGACCAGAAGACGAGTTAGGGAGGACCGCTTGATGTCCCTTGACCCAAGGACGCCGGTACTAGTCGGGTACGGGCAGATCAACCAGCACAGCGAGAATCCCAGCGTCGAACCCGTCGATCTCATGGTGGCTGCCGCGCGCAACGCCGCCGACCCCCGGGTGCTCGAAGCGCTCGATACGGTGCGCATCGTCAACTTGCTGTCGTGGCGCTATCGGGACCCGGGACTACTTCTGGCGCAGCGTCTGCGGGCCGACAAGGCGACCACCCGCTACACCGGCGTGGGCGGAAACGTGCCACAGTCGCTGGTGAATCAGGCCTGCCTGGACATCCAGCGGGGCACTGCTGGTGTCGTACTCATCGCCGGGGCGGAGACATGGCGGACGACAAGCCGGCTGCGGGCCGCGGGAGTCAAACCCGACTGGACTCGCCAGGCCGAATCGGTGCCGATAGCGCCGGGGTCCGATGACGGAGTGCCGATGGCCGGGCCCGCGGAGATCCGCATCAAGCTCGACCGGCCCGCCTACGTCTACCCGATTTTCGAGCAGGCGGTGCGGATAGCCGCTGGTGAGACGCGAGACCAACATAGTCGCCGCATCGGTGAACTCTGGTCGCAGTTCAGCGCGGTCGCCGCCACCAATCCGCACGCCTGGAGCAGGGAAGCGCTTACCGCCGAACAGATCTGGCGGCCGGCCCCGAACAATCGGATGATCAGCTCGCCCTACACCAAACTGATGAACTCCAACAACATGGTCGACCAGGCCGCGGTATTGATCCTTACCTCGGTGGAGAAGGCGATTGCTCTTGAGATTCCCACGGAGCGATGGGTTTTTCCGTACGCGGGAGCCGATTCACACGATACCTACGCGATCGGGGAGCGGGCGGAACTCTTTGCCTCTCCGGCGATCAGGATCGCCGGCAGGCGGGCGCTGGAACTTGCCAGGGCCGGGATCGACGACATGGATCTGGTCGACGTCTACTCCTGCTTCCCCTCGGCGGTTCAGATCGCGGCCCGCGAACTCGGACTGCCGATTGGGGATTCGAGTCGCCCGTTGACCGTCACCGGCGGCCTGACCTTCGCGGGCGGCCCGTGGAATAACTACGTCACTCACTCCATCGCGACGATGGCCCAGCAATTGGTGGCACGGCCGGGCAGCCGCGGTTTGATCACCGCCAACGGGGGATACCTAACCAAACACAGTTTCGGCGTGTACGGAACCCGGCCGCCGGAGCATGGATTCCGTTGGGAGGATGTCCAGCCCGTGGTCGACCAGGAGCCTACCCGCGAAGCTGTGGTCGCCTGGAGCGGAGTGGGGACTGTCGAATCATGGACGACGCCCGTCGACCGGGAAGGGCGGGCCGAGAAGGCATTTCTGGCGGTCCGCACGCCTGAGGACGCGCGGGTGCTCGCGGTCATAACCGCAAGCGCTGAGGCCGAGGCCACCCTGGGCGAGGATATCGCGGGTGCCAAGGTGCAGATACATGCTGACGGCACCGCCTCACTGGTGTAGCCGGTACTGCCGAGGGCGCCCTCAGTTCCCGACCTGCATGGCAAGAATAGTTCCGGACCTACACAGCAAGAAGCCTGCCGTTCCGGGGGGAAACGGCAGGCTCCCTGGGTCTTTCGGTGGACGCTAGGCGGTGTTCTGAGCCCCCAGCACCCGTTGGATGTCCGGCTTCATCTGCAGCAACTGCTGACCCCAGTAGCCCCAGCTGTGCGTCCCGTTGGACGGGAAGTTGAAGACACCGTTGGTGCCACCCGCCGCGATGTATTTGTCGCGGAAGCTGATGTTGGTCCGCAAGGTGAATCCCTCGAGGAACTGCGCCGCGATCAGATTTTGACCCGGGGTGCCGGTGTCCAGATCCGATGGAATGCCGGTGCCGCAGTACACCCAGATCCGGGTGTTGTTGGCCACCAGCTGAGCGATGTTGACCATCGGATCATTTCGCTTCCACGCCGGATCCGAAGACGGACCCCACATGCTTTCGGCATTGAAGCCGCCGGCGTCGTTCATCGCCAGACCAATGAGCATCGGCCACCAACCCTCGGACGGGTTCAGGAAGCCCGACAGCGAAGCGGCGTAGACGAACTTCTGCGGATAGTAGATCGCGTAGTTCATCGAGGCGCTACCGGCCATGGACAGACCCACGACCGCGTTACCATTCTGCGACACAGCGCGATTGGCCTCCAACCACGCCGGGAGTTCCTGGGTGAGGAACGTTTCCCACTTGTAGGTGTAGTTCTGGCCGTTGCCCCGTGACGGCTGATACCAGTCGGTGTAGAAACTGGACTTTCCACCCACCGGCATTACGGTCGACAGCCCAGACTGGTACAACCACTCGAACGCCGGGGTGTTGATGTCCCAGCCGCTGTAGTCGTCCTGGGCCCGCAGGCCGTCGAGCAGGTAGACCGCGTTCGGCCCGCCGCCCTGGAACTGAATCCGGATGTCGCGATTCATGGCCGGGGAGAACACATCCAGATACTCGACCGGCAGACCCGGCCGGGAGAACGCCCCTGCGGTCGCCTGACCCCCGGCGAAGCCGATCAGCCCGGGCAGTGCCGCTGCCGCCATGGCGGCAGTGGCCACCCGACGCAACCACTTACCTCGAAACTTCTCTCTCAACTTCATAGCGGCAACCAACCCACCTTTCTGTACAAGTCCTGCGTGCCTGGCAGTACTACCGTCGCTGTGCACGGGTAATGCAACACGCTGGCGCGCTCCGAACCGCCTTCCGACACAACGAAATGACGTCGCGTTTGGCTAACGATTCCGACTCGGGGTGGACTCGCGCGACCCGGTCGGAGCCGTGGCGCTGTACTGGTCAGTCGGTCGAGCCGGGTGACGATTCGGACAAAAGTGCCTGAGAGACGAGCCCCTCACCGCGGCCGCGGTGCCAGGATCAACCAGCCGTTGGCGGGTACGACCGCTTCGGCCACGACTTCGATGGGTGGCGCGCCGGAGCCCGCCACCACCTCGGCGGCGGCGAACCCGAGTTCGGGCAGCGGTATCAGCATCGCCTCATCGCCGACGTTGAGTGCGACCAGGAGCGCATCGTCGCCGTTGCGCGTGACGTAGACGTACCGGGAATTGGTCAGGTGCAGGGACTCGGTCCGCGCGGTGTGCAACCAGGGGTGGCGGCGGCGCAGGCCGATAAGGTGCTGGTGGGCGCGCAACACTTGTCGCCCATGATCACCGACTCCCTCATGGGGAGAACCGAATTCGGGTCGAACGGCATCGTCACCGCCGAAGCGTTCCTCCTTGACACCCCGGTAGGCGGACTCGTCTCCGGCGTAGACGCTGGGCGTTCCGCCGGTGGTCAACAGGATCACCAGCGCGTGTTCCACGTGGTCAGGATTGGCCAACACGCTGGCAATCCGGGTGACATCGTGGTTTCCGATGAACGTCATCGGCACGAAGGTGTCCAGAAATTCGTTGTGCCGCAGAAGGGCCCAGTCCAGCTCGTGAAAGTTCGCATCGTTGAGGCTGCTCCAGATAGCTTTCCAGAGTTCGTACTGGGTGGCCGAGTCGAATCCGGCATCGTGCACCTGGGCGCCATAGTCCCCGTGAATGACCTCCGCGACGAACCACACCTGCGGAAACACTGCGCGTACGCGCGGCAGAACCTGCGCCCAGAAATGTTCGGGGACAGCGTATGCGGCATCAAGTCGCCAGCCGTCGGCGCCGCGACCGAGCCAGTGGCACATGACGTCGACGGTGTAGTCGATGACCTCGTCGTGCTGATGGTCGAGCGCGATCAGCCCGTCGTGGCCCTCGAAGGTGGCAAACTCACCGTTGCGCATCGGAAACCACGATGCGTCGCCGTCGGCCAGGGCGTCCCGGTAGCGGGGAAAATCGATTCCGACATGGTTGAAAACACCATCGAGCAGGATCCGCAGACCCCGTTCATGCGCTTGGGAGACAAGGTGATCGAAGTCTGCGTCATCGCCCAGCCTCGGGTCGATGCGGTAGTGGTCAGTGGTGTCGTACCCATGGCTGCGCGAGGCGAACACCGGCCCCAGCGCCAGACCCGAGGCGCCGAGTTCGACCACGTAGTCGAGCCAGTCGACGATGGTCCGAATCCGGTGCTCGGCGACGGTCGGCGCCGGATCGGCGGGGAAGGCGCCAACGAAGCCCAACGGATAGATCTGCCACCAAATGACGTGTTCTACCCAACTCGGTTCCGTCATGCGTGCTCCTCGCGCAAGCGCTCGCCGGTCGCAGAATCTACCGCGGTCGTCCCCGCTGACCGCCACATGAGAAGTCTAGGAGCCCCACGGTGGTTCTTCGCAGACAACTGACTCCCGACAACTTGATCAGGGCTACGAATTTGATCAGCGCCGAGAATCGGATCAGGGCTGGGAACCCAAACAGCGCCACGGGCGGGCCCCACCCGACTACGGTTGCCATCGCCATGGACAGACCATTTCTGGAGAGCGGCAGCGGCAGGAGGCCGACATGATCCGATGCGTTCGACTGTGGACGGGCCAGGACGGCGCATCCCACGTCGAAATCGGCAGGATCGACACCCAGCCCGGCCGCAACCACGACCTGGTGTCAGCCGCCATGTCGACTGCCCACGTCACTCTGGAGGAGACCGCGAGTGGCGGAGCGCTTGCCTGGCATACCGCACCGGTTCGCCAGCTGGTCGTGACACTGTCCGGAACGCTGCTGTTCAGCACGCGCGGCGGCGAGGAGTTCACGCTGCGTCCCGGCGACATCCTCCTCGCCGAGGACACTGAGGGCTCCGGACACCAATGGCAGCTGCAGGATACGGATCCGTGGCGCAGGATGTATGTCGTTCTGGACCAGGGCGCTGAGGTTCCGTTCGTACCCGACTAACCGGACCAAGTCGTCTGCCACTCGCGCAGCCCAGGTGGTTGTCAGCACGGCGTCTTCGTGCATACTTCGTGGCGCGGTACGTCAACACTGAGGAGCAGCATGAGGTCCATGGGGATCGTAACAGCGGTGGTCGCGGCAAGTGTTTCCGCAGTGGGGCTGGCCGGCCCGGCCATCGCCACTGATGAGATCACCCAGAACGCGGTCGGAACCTACGAGTTCCAGGGGAAGTCAGTGGGTAAGCGCACCTGGATCGCTGACCCATGCGAAGGGGACGTGCCCCGGTGCATCCAGATCACCGAGTTCGGCGCCAGCGACACTGACCGCGGAGACGTCCAGTGGAGTGGTAACGCACACTGGCAAGTCGGCTCGTGGATCATGTTCGTCGTTGTGCCCAACGCACTTGAATGCGAGGACGGGACCGAACACGATATGCGGGTCAACTACTCGTGGGACGCAGTCGAGAACACCGGTTGGCGCTCCTACAACGACGCCGGAATCTGCGGTGACGATGCCGCGACCGTCGCGACGCCCTTCACGTTGACCAGGACCGGGCCTCCGCCGCCTATGCCTGAGAACGCCATTTTGCCGCCGCCGGCCGCGGTGGCGTCCCTTCCGCCGGCGGACGCGGTGGCACTACTTCCGCCGGGAGCCGCCGAGGCGCCCATGCTGCCCCCCGCCGGCGCTGAAGCACCAGCGCCGCCCGCCCCGGCCGAGTAACTGGCCCGAGGTCGCACGATCCGGCCACAGCTTGGTGGGTCCCAGGCGCGTCTGAAGCGTGTCGAACAACCCGCTGCGGTCGGGCCCCGGGGTGTTCATCGACCCGCAGTTGGCCCGGAGCCGGCCGCGACCACCGAGAGCTGGCGGGTAATGGTGCCGACCTCGGCCACCAGCACGCGTGCCGAACCGATCTCGGGCCCGCTCTCGGACACAGCGTCCCGCAGCCGCTGGTCAGCGTCCGCCAACTCGGAGATGTTCACGGTCCACGGTGAAGCCGGCGTCGGCGGGTCACCGCACAGCGACTCCAGGTACTCGTCGACCGCCAGCACGAACGGCGGGCGCCATGCGCCCGGAACGCTGCCCGGGAATCCAGCTTCCAGCGTCGTGCACGCAGTCGTGATCGCGTTCAGCGCCGTGCGATAGGAACTGAGCCAATGGCGCAGCTCGCGCGATTCCATGCGGGTGGCCCCGGCCGCGGCCTCGAAGGCGGCACGCGCCCGAACTGCGCGCTGCCACGAAGCGTCCAGCACTTCGGCCGGGTGGTCGACCGCGTGGACACATGCCTTGATCACCGTTGCCGCGTAGTCGATCTCCGTCTTCAGCAACTCACCTGCCCGCTGCCCCAATCTGGTCAGGGGGTCGTCGGGCAACAGAACGTGGGCGAGCACCGCCAAGGCCCCGCCGCCAATCGCGGCGAACAACAGCTCACCCATTGTCGCCGTGTTGGGCGCGCGGTCGATGTTGATCAGAAAGACCACGGCAGCGGTCAGCGCCGTAGACATGGGCAGGTATCCGAACCGGGACACCACATGAGCGACCCCGACGAACACGACCGCCAGTACCGTCGACAGCTCGGGTCCGGGATACAACACCATGAGAACGGTGGACGCGACGACGATGCCCAGGACATTGCCGGCCACCCGCCCTGCGCAACGCGTGTAGGTATGCGCGGTCTCGGGCCGGAGCGCCATCAGTATCGTGATGGGGATCCAATAACCCTGTGCAACACCGGTGTAACGCTCGATAGCACAGCCGGCGGCCACTGCTAAACCCAGCCGTGCCGCGTGCCGGAACACCGGCGAATGCCGGTTCAGGTGACTCAGTATGAGATGCGCCGCCGATCGCACCGTGGTTCTCAACTCCGGCCGCCGGTGCCGCAGGACATCGGGGGAGGACGGCACGAAATCTCCCAGCCGGATCGCCACCGCCTCGTGCAGCTGTATCGCGAGCCGATGCACCAGCGCCGAATCCGATTCGGTCGACTCGGTCGACTCGGCGACTGCCACGTCCAGGCGACGGATCGTGGCGTCGGCGTCGGCGCGGGCTGACCGGCCGGTTTCGGCCACCGCCGCCATCGTGTCGGCCGCCGCGGCCAGCACGCTCGTCAAACCTGGTCGTCCGGCCAAGCCACTCAAGGTCGTGGCGATCCGTTCCGGCAGTCCGTACCAGTCGCGGTATTCGGACGGACGCCGTCTGACCTGGCGGCCGTCGATCAAGGTGAATGCGGCCCGCAGCCTGATCAGCGGTTCGGTGTCAACCGCCGGCGCATCAGCGGTGCCCTCTTGGGCCAGCCTGCGCGCGTCGGCGGCCAGCGATCGGTACGCCGCGGCGAGCGCTTCTCGTTGCTCACGCCAGCGGCGTCGCGGCCAGAGCGCAATGAGGCCCGCCTGGACCAGTCCGCCGGCGACGACCAACGCCGGCACGGCCAGCGTCGACGACTGCGTCGGTGCAACAGGGGAAGCGATGACCATCAGCACCGCCGACGCACTCCCGATGAATCCGGCATGGGCCCCGAGGGCCCACAGCATCGCCGTACCGAAGCACCAGAGCGCGACCGTGGCCACGAATAGTGCGGAAGTCGCCGATGTCAACGCTCCCAGCAGAACTGCCAACCCCATGAGGACCGAGACCATGACGACGAGAGGTATCCGGCCCCGCGGACTGTCCTGCAGCGCCGTGGCCCCCGCCATGGCAGCCCCCGCCGTGACGGCGGTTGCCGACCCGGCAGGGCCCCAGTTGAACGCGACCGCAGCGACCACCATGACGCCCAAGAGACTGCGCAGGACCGCAGCGAGGTCCGGCACCACCGGCAGAGTCAAGCCCTTGAGCACCCCTACATTCTGGCCCCGGATAGGTTCGACTAGTGGAAAAAGTCATCATCATCCTTCGGGGAACTCCCGGCGACGAAGGATGGTGCACGCGTTTACGCACCGACGTCGCCCAAAAGCTCCTCGACACCGGTGCGCCGGGCGTGGCGATCAACGTCCGCGACGCGGTGGTCAGCGATGCGCTGATGACCTTGACCACTCTGAATCCACCGGTGACTGCCTTCGTCAGCCTGTGGACCGACCAGTGCTACGGGGAGCAGATCCGCGCCGCAATTGCGCTGTTGAGCGAGGTTTGCGAGCAGTTCGCGGCATACTTGGTGACCGAGTCGGTACCGCTGACACCCCCGCACACCGATCCTGGCCAGCGAACCCCGGGCTTCGCGAACGTGGCGCTGCTGCGGCGGCCGGTCGAACTGGACCAGGCAACCTGGCTGGCCCGCTGGCACAACGATCACACACAAGTCGCCATCGAGACCCAGTCGACCTTCGGATACACGCAGAACGCCGTGGTACGCGCGCTCACCGACGAATCTCCGCCGATCTCGGCGATTGTTGAAGAACTGTTTCCCATCGAGGCCAGCTCGGATCTGCGCGCCTTCTTCGGTGCGTCCGACGACGCCGATCTACAGCACCGCATGGCACGTATGGTGGCCAGCACCTCGGCGTTTGTCGACAACCGCGATGTCGACACCGTCCCGACGAGCCGCTATGTGCTGCGCTCCGCGTTCGCCTCGAGGGCTACGCTGCAGCCGTGACAGTGCAGATCAGCGACGACAAACGGGTCCGCACCCTGGTTCTGGACAGGCCCGAGGTTCTCAACGCATTCAACGAGGAGCTGTATCACGCCACCGCGGAAGCACTCCGGGATGCCGCCGACGATCCCGACGTCGCGGTGGTGCTGCTCACCGGCGCGGGGCGAGCGTTCAGTGCGGGCAACGACCTCAAGGAGATGCAGGCGCGCATCGCCGACTCCTCGCTGAGCAGCGCGGGCAGTCACTTCTCGACGATGATCAGCGCGTTGACAGACCTGCCGAAGCCGCTGATCTGCGCGGTCAACGGGGTCGGTCTGGGCATCGGCGCGACGATCCTGGGCTACGCCGACCTGGTCTTCATGTCGTCCACCGCCAGGCTGAAATGCCCGTTCACCAGCCTCGGCGTAGCGCCTGAAGCGGCCTCGTCGTACCTGCTGCCGAAGCTGATCGGCAGACAGAACGCGGCGTGGCTGCTGCTGTCCGCGGAGTGGATCGACGCGGCAGAGGCTCAGCGGATGGGCATCGCGTGGAAGGTGTGCGAGCCCGACGAACTGCTGCCTGAGGCGCGCAAGCATGCGGAGATTCTTGCCTCCCGCTCGATCCCGAGCCTGGTAGCGGTCAAACAGACGATGGTCGCCCCGTACCGCGCCGGCATCAGCGAAGCCACCGAACGCGAGAACGCGCACTTCCTCGAATTACTCGGGGGCGCTGCCAACTCGGCCGCGCTGGCGGACTTCACCGGCCAGCACGAGGCCTGAGCCGTCAGCGGCTGATGCTGTTGGGCTGGCGGTCAGCGGCTTCCGGATGCGCCGCAATGATTGCCCGCAGGGTGCGCCGGCAGCGGCCGCAGTCGGCTCCGGCGCCGCAGGCCTCGGCGATCTCCCTGGACGTTCGTGCGCCGTTGGCCACGACTTCGTTGACCACGTGGGTCGTGGTTCCGGCGCACAGGCAGACAAACATTCCGCGCCCGCTAACTCTGCTCGCCGACGCTCATGACGTGGGCGAATCTGCCGACGAACCGGGTGGGGTAGGCCCCTGAGCCTGCGTTGCCCATCCACTCCGCGGCCGCATCGGGGTGCTGGATCCACTGTCGCGCGGTGACCTCGTCCCCGATTTCCTGCAGGATCAGAACCTCGTGACCGTCATCGAGTGCGCGGTAGACCCAAATCTTGCGAATACCGCTTTGCTCGAAACGCTGGATTCCCTCGTGGATGTTGAGCATCAAAGCGGGTACGTCGCCGACCGAGGACATGACGCCCATCACGACCCGTCCGATATGTTCCTCGTCGCTGGGCGGGCCGAGATCGATTTTCTCGACGACCTCGCCCCCGAAGATCGGCGGAATATCGTCAGCGCCGGAGATATCGAACCACTCGAAAATCGCCGGTGACCGCAGGACATCCCGGATTGACCGGGAATGTCGAATTCCGATCGTGACCAACACCCTGCGCGGTTCCCAGACCGATTCGTACAAGACGACGTGATGGGCCCCAATCGACGACAGGCCGTCCCGATGTTTTTTGAGCCATGCCCACATCCGGCCGACGTCATCGACACGGAAATCGCAGGCCAGAATGTATGAGCGCACACCATGCTCACCCATTGGTAACCTCTCCCGCCTGCCGCGCCAAGTAGTTAGCAGAGTCTAACCTTACTTGCTCGGAGTGGTCCAGACGGCCGGGCCGTGCGGGCTCCGGCGACCCGGACCGGGGTGGCCAAACTCCGGAAACACGCCGCCGGCAGTGAATAGGGTGCGCAGTCGCCCGCGGTCGTGCACTAGATTGGAGGTGCCCGCACACAGTCCGCGCTGAGAGCGCACGCGACCAGTCATCAAGGCGTTGAGGAGCGATCATGCAAGGCGATCCCGAAGTTCTGAAGCTGCTCAACGAGCAACTGACGAGCGAACTCACGGCGATCAATCAGTACTTCCTGCATTCCAAGATGCAGGACAGTTGGGGCTTCAGCGAATTGGCGGCGCACACCCGCAAAGAGTCGCTCGAAGAAATGGTGCACGCCGAGGAGATCACCGACCGCATCCTCATTCTGGACGGGCTGCCCAACTATCAGCGGCTGTTCTCCCTGCGAGTCGGGCAGACGCTGCGCGAACAGTTCGAGGCGGACCTGGCGATCGAATACGAGGTGGTCGGGCGCCTCAGGCCGGGCATCATCTTGTGTCGCGAGAAGGGCGACGCCACGTCGGCGCAACTGTTCGAGAAGATTCTTGCCGACGAGGAAATGCATATCGATTATCTCGAGACGCAGCTTGACCTGATGGGCAAGCTCGGCGATGAGCTCTACTCGGCCCAGTGCGTGTCCCGCCCGCCCCTGTAACGGTTCCCAAGCCAGCCCAGCGGGCAAGCGAGCCAGCACGACAGGGAAGGCCCCGTACCATTCGGTCATGAGCCGAATCGGGGACTTCGCCGACGACGACGTTTCGGGTTTCGCAGTGAAATCACCCGAGTTGGGCGCGGCAATGGCCGGCTTCAGCCGAGCGGTATATACCAAGGGCAGGTTGCCGATGCGGGTCCGCGAGGCCGCCCGCATCGTGATCGCGCACGCCAACGAATGCGTGGTGTGCCAGAACACCCGGGACTCCGAGGGCGAGGCCCACGGCATCGACGAGGAGTTCTACGACTACGCGGGGCAGTGGCGGACCTGGCCCGGCTACAGCGACGCCGAGCGGATTGCCATGGAGTTCGCCTATCGATTCGCCACCGACCACACCGGACTGCGGGATGACGAAATCTTCTGGGACCGCGCCAAGGCGCACTTCGACGACGAGTTGATGACCGATTTGGCGATCTCGTGTGCGATGTGGGTCGGGATGGGCCGCATGCTGCGGACCCTCGACATCGGCCAAAGCTGCAAGATCACCCTCTGAGCATCTGGCGCGGCGGCACCGTGACTGGTATCCATGGCTGACATGGTCGCCAACCCGCTCGTCGCCAAAGCCATCGCCCAGTTCGAGGCAGAGGGTGTCAGCACTCTGATCGGTACCGTGGTCAACCCCGCGGGGCTCACCCACGCCAAGACCATTCCGCTGCGGCGACTGGGAGCGTTCGCCGATCCCGGGCTCGGCGCCAGTCCGGTCTGGCATGTGTTCGCCATCGATCAGACCGGCATCGTGTTCGGCGAGTCGACCGGGGTGGTGGGGGACGAGCGCATCCGTATCGACCTGGGGGCGCTGCGAATTCTTGGTGACGGATTAGCTTGGGCTCCAGGCTCTTTCTTCCATCAGGACGGATCACCAGATCCGCGCTGTTGCCGCGGGGCGCTCAGCCGGATAGAGGCGCGGCTATCGGAGAGCGGCATCGAGGCGCTCGTCGGCCACGAAATGGAGTTTGTGCTCGTGGGTCCCGGCGGCGAGCCACTGCCGTCGCATCTGTGGGCGCAGTACGGCCTAGCGGGGGTGCTCGAGCACGAAGGATTCGTCCGGGATGTCACCGACGCCGCGGCCGCCTCCGGGGTGCTGATCGAACAGTTCCATCCCGAGTACGGCGCCAATCAGTTCGAGATCTCCCTGGCTCCCCAGGAGCCCGTGGCAGCAGCCGATCAGCTGATCCTGATGCGCATCATTGTCGGCAGAGTGGCCAGACGGTACGGGATGCGGGCCAGTCTGTCGCCAGTTCCCTTCTCCGGAAGCGTCGGTTCTGGTGCCCATCAACACTTTTCGCTGACACGTGGAGGATCCGCACTGTTCGCCGGCGGCGCCGGCCCCGGGGGGATGACGGCAGAGGGCGCCTCCGCGGTCGCGGGGACGCTGGCCGGGCTGGGACAAGCTCAGGCTGTGCTGTGCGGCTCGATCCTGTCGGGATTGCGTATGCAGCCCGGCCACTGGTCGGGTGCCTACACCTGCTGGGGCATCGAGAACCGCGAGGCAGCGGTGCGTTTTCTACCTGGGGGACCGGCCAACCCGCGCGGCGGCAACGTTGAGGTCAAGGTCATCGATCCCTCCGCCAACCCCTATCTCGCATCGGCCGCGATCCTCGGTCTGGCGCTCGATGGCATCGACCGCGCGCTGGAGGTACCCGAGGGGGTCACCGTCGATCCATCCACGCTGAGCGAGATCCAGCGAGACGAAGCCGGCATCTGCCTGCTGACCCCCCGACAACCCGAGGCGATCGCCGCCCTCGACCGATCCTCGCTACTGCGTGGCGTTCTCGGGGACGACGTGGTGGACGCGGTCGTCGCGGTACGGCGCCATGAACACGACAATTATGCCGACCTGGGGCCTGAAGACCTTGCCGAGAAGTTCCGCCTCGCCTGGAGTGTATGAGTGACAGCGCTGCGCGAGCACATCGAGGCGGTGCGACTGGTCGATCACCACGCGCACGGTTGTTGGCTTACCCAAGGTGATCGCAATCGCTTCGAAAACGCACTCAACGAAGCCAACACCGAGCCGCTGGCACCGTTCGACTCGGCCTTCGATACTCAGCTCGGCTTCGCGGTCAGGGCCCGCTGCGCACCGCTTCTCGGCCTGACCCCGCACGCCGACGCCGACGCCTATTGGCGGCGCCGCAGCCAGGTCTCCGAGCCTGAGCTCGCCAGGTTGTTCCTGTCCGCGGCGCGGGTGTCGGATTGGCTGCTCGACACCGGATTCGCCCACGGGGTAGCCGATCTCGATGGCATGGCCGGCCTCGCGGTCGGCGACGTACGGGAAGTGGTTCGGCTGGAGTCGGTCGCCGAACAGGCCGCGGCCGCACCCGGGGACTATGCTTCGGCGTTCGATGACATCCTGTGGCGGCGAACCCGCAAGGCGGTGGCGACCAAATCGATCCTGGCCTACCGCGGCGGCTTCATCGGCGACCTCTCCGATCCCTCGCCCGCCGAGGTCACCGACGCCGCCACCCGCTGGCGCGAGGACGGCGGAACCCACCTGACCGATCGGGTACTGCTGCGCTTCGGCCTGCACAGGGCTCTGCGGCTGGGCAAGCCACTGCAGTTCCATGTCGGGTTCGGCGATAGGGATTGCGACCTGCACGCCGCCAATCCCATGCACCTGCTCGATTTTCTGCGGGTCAGCGGAGATACACCGGTCATCATGCTGCACTGCTATCCCTACGAACGGGAGGCCGGATATCTGGCTCAGGCATTCAACAATGTCTACCTCGACGGCGGCCTTGCCATCAATTATCTGGGTGCGCGCGCGGGCGCGTTCATCGCGCGGTTGCTGGAGATGGCCCCATTCCGCAAGATCCTGTACTCCTCAGACGGTTTCGGCCCGGCCGAACTGCACTATCTCGGCGCGCAACTATGGCGCGCCGGCATCGCCACGACGCTGCAACGCTTCCTCGAAGCCGACGAATGGAGCCCTGCCGACGCCGCCCGGGTCGTCGACCTGATCGCGCACGGAAATGCCCGCCGCGTCTACCAACTCGGCTAGAAGCCCATGGCGCGGTGAGATCTGGGCAACGCTGATGAGCCCGACCTCACACCAGCCCGGTCGCGTCGAATACCCAGGACATGTCCGCAGTGGCGAAGTCCGCCAGCCACGTCGGTGGCGCATGGTTGGTCAGCGCACCCATGTCCCAGTAGTCCTTCCACAAAGTGATTTTGCCGTTCTCGACGCGGTGCACGGTGACGAACTGAAGAACCGCGGATTCTCCTGTCTCCCACTGCCACTCTTCCTGATGCTCATACATGACGTCGGCACCGCTGCTCACCATCAGGCCGTCAGAGTTCTGATATGAGGCCAACGGCTGCAAACCGATCTTCAGACGTTTGACAATGTCGTCCGGTCCGCGGGCCGCCGCGGCAGGCCCCACCGGCATGTCCAGATACAGGCAATCGTCAGACAGGTAGGTCTTCAGCGCTGCCCAGTCACGGCTTGACAGCGCCGACCACATTCCGCGGACCGCTGATTGGACCTGCGCGCCATCGGTGGCGTCAACCGACATGGGCCAGCCCACTTTCCTGCTCGGTTACGGCAGGCGCGCTGTGGGCGGCGCGCAGGAACCTTCCGGTGCGCCGCGTTCCGACCAGTTCCGTGGGTTCACCGCCGAGGAACACCGCCCTGCCTCCGACGAACACGGCGGTTACGGTGTCGTCGTTGCGATTCACCATCCGCGGCAGGCCGCCGTACTGGTCGACCGGATCTTCGGCGTAGGTGTCCAGGGCCGAATCCAGATGCGCCGGGTCGATGATGACGAAATCGGCGCGGTCGCCGACCCGTAGATGGCCGGCATCGATGCGATACCAGTCCGCCAGTTCACCGGTCAGCCGGTACACCGCCTGCTCGATGGTCATGAACGGAACACCCGAGCGCGCGGAGTCTCGCACGTGGCGCAGTAACCGCAGGCCCATGTTGTAGAAAGCCATGTTGCGCAGGTGGGCACCGGCATCCGAGAAGCCCATTTGGATACCGGAGTCGCGGGCGAGTTTCTTCAGCACTTCCGGGCGATGGTTGGAAATGGTGGTGCGCCATCGCAGCGCACTTCCGTGTTCGAGCACTAGATCCAGGAACGCGTCGACCGGATGCACACCGCCCCGGTCGCGGCCCACCTGTCCGAAAGACTTTCCGATCAGCGATTCGTCTGGGCAACTGACGATCTCGGCATCGAAGAAGTCGCGGTGCCAAACTCGCAGACCGAACTTGCTGTCGTACTCCTTTCGGAACTGTCGACGGTAGGCCTGGTCCCGCAATAATTCGTTGCGCTCCAGTTCGGATCGCAGATGCAGAGCCGCAGCGCCCGCTCCGAACTCCTCGAAGATCACCAGGTCGATGCCGTCGGCGTAGACCTCGAACGGCACCGGCAGGTGCTGCCAGCGGAAGTTCCCACCCAAACGGTTGATCAGCCTGGCAGCGGGTCCCATCATCTTCACCGCGAACGGGTTGGACTTGACATCGGCGGCGGACAACAGGCTGGTCTTGAGGGGTTTTCGGAGGATGCCGAGCGACTGGAATACCTGTGAGGCCAGGTTGCCCGGGTTCTCGATATCAGGCCCGGACTGCAAGATCCGGCCGGAGCGGCGCAGCAGCGACTTCAGCCGACGCAACTCGCGCGGTTTGGCATAGGTCGACGGCAAGGTGCGTGAGCGGCAGACTTCTCCGTCCAGTTTGTCGAAAAGCAGCTGCTGAGAGGACATTCCGACGAAGCCCGCGCGCAATGCCTCGGTGAGCATGTGCTCCATCTGCTCCTGTTCGCCTTTGGTCGGACGGTCGTCCTTACGGGTGGCGCGGTCCAGGCCCATCGTCGCTGCGCGCATGTCGGAGTGGCCGATGAATGCCGCGAGGTTGGGTCCGAGCGGACGCGCTTCCAGGGCCGCGATGTACTCCTCGCCGCTGGCCCAGGTCTTGTGTTGGTCCACGGCGTCGATGACGTGTTCGCGGGGGATGGCTTCGACCCGGCCGAAGATGTCCCCGGCATCCTGGCCGTCCACGTAGACCGTCGACAGCGAGCACGAACCGAGCAGCACGGTGGTGACACCGTGCCGCAGCGATTCCGACAGTGCCGGCCCGCCCAGCACCTCGACGTCGTAATGAGTGTGAATATCGAGCATGCCGGGCAGTACCCACTTCCCACTGGCATCGATCACCTGCGGGCAGTCGGTCTCGTCGAGCGCCTCGGTCGTGATGGAAACGACGTGTCCGGCGCGGATGCCGAGGTTGCGAACCGCCGACGGCGCTCCGGTGCCATCGAACCAACGGCCGTTGCGGACGATTGTGTCGTACCTCGCATCGGTGTCCATATCTCCCAATCCACTCACCGCCACATCACACCGCCCGCACCAGCGGGTGTCAACGAAATCTGTGAACAGATTCCACTTACTGTCAACTACAGTACGTGAACTGCGACGACGCGATTGGATGCGGTTCCAGGGCGTCCTGGTGCCGGGGCTCCGGCGGCGAACTCGACCCCGTTGCGGCTCATTGCCCGATAAACAGCCCCCGACGTGATTTACCATCCAGGGATGTTTAGGACGTTCGCTGTTTTGGCGGCCACCTCGCTGGTCCTCGGCTCGACTTCAGCGGTCGCTGGCGCCCAGCCAGCTGAGCCGCCGTGCAACTACCGACTGACTCCGCCCACCGTGGTGAACGTGTCGGGCACCGACATGGTGACCGCGACGCTCACCGTGGGTGCGTGCGACGGGGCGGTCACCTATCAGACTGTGGCGTGCCTCCAGATGCAGGGCAACGATGGCGCCGGCCAGTGCTCGAAAGGCAGAGGGATCCTGCCCGCCACGGTGTTCTTCCAGCCCTACCACCCGGGCGCCACCTACACCTCGACCGGCCGCGGATGCGCGAACAAGGGGAATCCGCCGCAGCAGTTCTGCGCGGAGCGCGGGCCGATCACTGCCACCCTCTAAGAACCGCCACGCGTAGGCACCGCCACACTGCACGACCGGCGCTGCTAGACGACGACCGGGCTGCTACACGCTCCAGGCCACCGGCAGCCGCTTGATCCCATGGATGAAGGCCGAATGCAGCCGATCGGGTTCCTCGGTCGCGTGGATGTCGGGAACCCGACGGTGCAGTTCCTCGAACACCACCGCGATCTCCCGGCGCGCCAAATTGGCACCTAGGCAGAAATGGGCACCGCCACCACCGAACCCCAGATGTGGGTTCGGCTGCCGGCGAACGTCGAACATCCACGGATCGACGAACTTGGACTCATCGCGGTTGGCTGAGTTGTACCACAGCGTAACTTTTTCTCCCGCAGACATTTTCACGCCGCTTAGCTCCGTATCGCGGGTAAGGGTGCGACGCATGTATGCCACAGGTGAGGCCCACCGGACGATCTCCTCGACCGCGGTGGGCGCTACGGCGTCGAAGGCCGACCACCACAGTTCGCGTTGCTCGGGATAGCGGCTGAGTGCGAGTACACCGTGGCTGATGGCGTTGCGAGTGGTCTCGTTTCCCGCGACCACCAGCAGAATGAAGAACGAGGCCACCTCCGCCGAGCTCAGCTGCTCACCGTCGAGTTCCGACTCGACCAGGCTGGTCGTCAGATCGTCGCAGGGGCGTTCCCGACGATCCTCGGCGAGCCCTTTGGCGTACGCGCCGATCGCCATTGCCACGGAGACGAGATCGTCGAAATCCGTCGCGATGCCGGGGTCGCCGAAGCCCAGGATCACGTTCGTCCAATGAAAGATCTGGGCATGGTCCTGCTCGGGTATGCCCATCATGTCGCAGATGACCTGCAGCGGTAGCGGGCCGGCCAGTTCCGAAACCAGTTCACCGTGCCCGTCCGGATGGGCGGCGACCATCTCCTCGACCAGTCGACCTGCGCGTCGCCGCACCGAATCCTCGATGAGCGCAAGCACTCTCGGAGTGAACGCGCTGCGGACGATGTTGCGCAGCCGACCGTGCCGTGGGTCGTCCATCGCGATCATCGAGCCGAAATATTCATTGAGCTCGGGGCTCTGGTCACCGATAGTGATGCCGAGTGCCGAGCTGAAGATCTC
Organism: Mycobacterium sp.; assembly: GCF_049608025.1. Lineage (GTDB taxonomy): Bacteria > Actinomycetota > Actinomycetes > Mycobacteriales > Mycobacteriaceae > Mycobacterium. Next base: position 21,836 of record NZ_JBMYXC010000047.1, read on the forward strand.
AGGGTGTCGGCTGGCATAGAACACGTCGTCGTAGCGGGTGAGTGCCCAGTGCCCGGCGACCTCTGCGCCCGTGTTGAGGACGAATGCCTCGTGGAACGTGGTCGGCGCTTGGCGGCGCAGAGTGGCGAACGCGCCGTCGCGGATGTCGTCGTCGAGGCCCCAGAAGTCCCAACTTCCCAGGTCGATGTCACGCAGCGGGATTTCAGGCGGCGGGATCCCATTGGTTCGGGTGACACCCAATCTCACGCCCATGCCCGCCAAGCCTAGCCTTCCGGTCCGGCCTCGTGGCCGAATATCAACCCTCTGCGACCGCCTTGATGCGCTCCAACGTCTTACGCATATCCCGAATGTTGCGGCGCCGGCGGAGCTGACCCCCCAGCAACGAATACAGCGCCACCAGCGGGTTCTCGATCAGGTGGAACGACTCGGTGACCTCGGTGCCCGAACCCGACGGTGTCAATCGATAATGCCAGTTGTTGACCGCCCGGTCACCGGCGAGCACCTCGAATCCGAACTCCCGGCCGGGCTCGCAGGCGGTGACCCGGCAGGTCGTCCAATAGACCGGGCCGATCTCGTTGCGCCGAACGTGCCCCCGGAATTTTGCGCCCAGCGCGGGCCCGGTGGCGCCGTCAAGCCATTCCGCCTCGAACGTCTCCGGAGAGAACTTTCCGGTGTTGCGAATGTCGGCGATCAACTCCCAAATGCGCTCCGCTGGTGCCGCCATGGACACCGTCACCGAACCCTGCATCGTGGTGCTCCTCTCCCGCTCGATTATGCGCGGCCTGCATCCATGTTATGCCGGGTGATTGGGATCTCGATACGACCGCGCGGGCGGCCCGGGCTCAGCCTGGGCCGCATCCCTGCGCCGAGCGGCCATTCCCGCAAGTGCCTCGAACGCCACCCGGTGGGCGGCGTTGACCGTCAGTTCGGCATGGTCATAGGCCGGTGCCACCTCGACGACGTCGACGCCGACGACGTCGTGCTCGTAACACAGTTGACGGACCATTCGGAGCAGGTCCACGCTGGTGATACCACCGGGCTCTGGGGTACCGGTGCCCGGCGCGTGCGCCGGATCGAGCACGTCGATGTCCACTGAAACGTAGAGCTTGTCGGCTTTGGCGAGGGCCTCGCCTACCGCACCGCGCATGACTTCCTTGAAGCCGCGGTCCCAGATTTCCTGCATGGTGTGCCAGGTCATGCCCTGCTCGAGCATCCACTCGAACGTGTCCTGGGGAGGCCAGTATCCGCGCAGGCCGACCTGAACGAAATGCGTGCCCGGTACGGCGCCCGATTCAATCAGCCGGCGCATCGGCGTGCCATGGCTGGCGAGGTTGCCCTCGATCTCGTCTGCGGTGTCGGCGTGAGCGTCGAAGTGCACGATGCCGACGTTGCCGTACCCGTGCACGTCGGCGACCGCGGTGGCGGCCGGCCAGGTGATCGAATGGTCACCGCCCAGGATCACCGGGACGATGCCGCGCTCGGCGAGGGTATGAACGCGTTCGCGAATGTTGTTGTGCGACAATTCGGTTTGACCGTGCGGACAATACGCGTCGCCGAAATCGATGACCTCCAACCAATCGAAGATCTCCAGTCCGAGGTCCAGGTGGTAGGTGCCCGGTTCGTAGGCCGTCGCGCGGATCGCGCGCGGACCGAACCGCGCCCCCGGCCGATTGGTGGTCCCGATGTCGAAGGGGGCGCCGACGATGGCCACATCCGGTTTCCACGCGTCGAGTTGTTCGACCTCGGTGAGCAGGGGACGGTGACCAAAAGACACCAAACCGGCGTAAGCCAGGTCGAGTTGCTCCGCCATCCCCGGCGGAATCTCGCGGCGATGGTCGTGATCGTGGCCCATGGGAAGACCGTACCGCTGATCAAGTCCACGAACTGCTCGATATCAGCTAGTTGCCGAACGTTTTAGTGCTTCTCGCAGCGTCGGGGGAATCGGCCGCTTCGCCCAGTCCACGGTCGACACCACGACATAGACGTTGTGTCCTCGTATGGCGATCTGCTCGTCGGCGCCGGGGGCCCTCCGGCGAACGCCGAACGCGACCGTGAAGCTCGTCGAGCCGATCCGCGTGCACTCCGCGGTGACCCGCACCTCGTCGCGCCACCGGACTGAGGCCAGGAAGTCGATCTCACTGTGCACCACCTGGAAGTCATAGCCACCCGTCACCAGATCTGGGTAGCCGACCCCCAGATCATCGAGGAACCCGGTGCACGCCTCATCGAACCAGGTCAGATAGTGAGCGTTGAACACCACACCCTGTTGGTCGATCTCGGCGTACCGCGGCACAATCGGTAGCGAATACGCGCTCACAGCGCTCACCCTAATGGGGGCAAATCCGCCATCGTCGAGCCCACTTCGGCGCAGCGTGTATGAGACTCAGGCTATGAAGCTCGTGACGATCGATGACATCCGCGCTGCTGCCGAACGGATCCGACCCCATGTCGTGCGCACTCCGCTACTGGCGGCGCGGTGGGGAGACGGCGATCGACCCCTGTACATCAAACCCGAAAACCTACAGCCCGTCGGCGCATTCAAGGCGCGGGGCGCCTTCAACGCCGTGGCTGTCGCCACCTCCGGAGGTGCGAAACCGGCCGCGGTCGTGGCTTACTCGAGCGGCAACCATGCCCAGGCGGTGGCCTACGCGGCAGCCAACTACGGGCTGCCCGCCCACATCGTGATGCCCGAGGAAACCCCCAGGGTCAAGGTGCATGCGACCCGCGAGTACAGAGCGAACGTCGTGCTGTGCGCCGCAGGCGAACGGGAAACCGTGGCAGCCCGGATCGCCGCCGAGACCGGCGGCCTGATGATTCCCCCCTTCGACCATCTCGACGTCATCGCCGGGCAAGGCACTATCGGCCTAGAAATAGCCGCTGACCTGCCGTTGGTGCGCACTGTTCTGATTCCGGTCAGTGGCGGCGGACTCGCTTCGGGCATCGGCATCGCGCTCAGGGCACTCTGCCCGCAAGCCAAGATCTTCGGGGTCGAGCCTGAGCTGGCCGCTGATGCCACCGAAGGCCTGGCTCGGGGCCACCGGGTGAACTGGCCGGTCGAGGATCGCAACCGCACTATCGCCGACGGATTGCGCTCACAACCTTCGGCTCTCACGTTCGCCCATCTAGAGCAGGTCCTCGACGGGATGATCACCGTGTCGGAGCGTGAAATCCGTTCCTCGGTAAGTGAATTGGCACACCGTGGCCATTTGGTCAGCGAACCCAGCGGAGCGGTCGCGCTGGCTGGCTACCGTCAGGGCTCAACTCCGTCGGGACCCACCGTTGTGATCCTGTCCGGCGGGAACATCGAACCGCAGCTACTGAGTGAAATCCTGGCCGAAGAAGCCCCCAGCTGATTCAACAGATGTGCAATTACAGGTTACGGGGAGGTAACGGGTATGGTCTCCCGAGATTGCGTCATATGGACCCGTCGGGGGACCGAGGGCGACCAAAGGAGTGTTTTGTGGACGCGGTACTGGGCTTATCGGTGACACCTTCTGCCGTCGGTTTGGTTTTGGTGCAGGGGCAGGATTCCGACGGCGAAACGATGGACGGCACAGGATTCGAGGTCGACGCCAGCGGGTCGTGGAATGCGGTTCAGGCATCTGAACAGGCGATTGAGGCGGTCCTGCGCGCCGAGGCGATCGCTGCAGACCGTGGACACCGAGTGCAATCCATCGGCGTGACCTGGAGCGACAAGGCCGACGCCGAGGCTGCACTGTTGCTGAAGTCGCTGAGCGATTCCGGCTTCGGCAACATCGTCCCGGTTCGGCTGTCAGAAGCCACCGATGCGCTGGCCCGGGGCATCGCCGAGGTCGCCGGCTATCGGACCACGGCGGTCTGCGTCATCGAACCCGAACACCTCATCGCGCTGGTGGTGCAGACCCAGCAGGGCGCTGTGCAGACCGCGGTCAACCATTCTGTGGTTACCGAACAGGATCTCGCCGGTTGGTTGAGCACGGTGTTCACCATGGCCGACTGGCGACCCGAAGCGCTCGTGCTCGTCGGCTCCGCCGAGGATCTCGACGGACTGCGGCCCATCCTCCAGGAGGCGCTGTCGGTGCCCGTGTTCACCCCCGCCGAGGCGAAGCTCGCGCTGGCGCGCGGCGCGGCCTTGGCGTGCGCCCAGAATGCGGAATTCAGGTTCGACAACTCGGTCCGGGCTGTCGTCGGGGATGGCCTCTTCGACAGCGCCGGGAGTAGCGCCGGGGACTCCGCCGGGAACTTCACTGCCGATACCGAGCAGCCCACCCCCCTGCGACGTGGAGCCCGCCACCGCACACAGGTGGGCCCGGCAGCCGCACTGGCCGCCGGAGTCGTCACCTTCGTGGCGTCAGCCTCGGCGGCACTGGCCCTGCAGGCCGCCCCCGAGCGATCCGACCCGCAGGCTCGCGCGACCATCGACGCGTCCGCGCGCACTCCCGTCGCGGTCCGGGGCACTGCGCCCGCGCCGCCGCAGCAGTCGGCGCCGAAGCTTGAGGCCGCACCTCTCGCTGCCCCCGAGGGAGCGCAGCCACCCACTGCCGAAGTAGCGCCTGCCGAGGTAGCGCAGCTACCGACACCGCTGGCCGCCCCGGTCCCGGATGCTCGGCAGATTTCTCAGGAAGCAGCGCTCGCGGCAGAAATGAGGCTGGAACCCGAAGTCCCCGCCGCCCTGCCCCCGCTGGACGTGCCGCCGGCACCGATCGGCGCCGCGCCGCCCGACTTGATGACACCGGACGCGGTCCCGCCGCAGGAACCGCCCGGCCTGGTGCAGCGGATTCGGGATCGGCTCTCCGGCGTTGACGAACCGCCAGCGGACGTGCCCCCGCCGCCCGGAGCGCCGCTGCCGTAGTGGCGGCAGGCACCGCACGGTGCCGCGCTCTCCGTCGCCGCGATGTAAGCCCGGCGACCGCTGCCACAGCAGCGCTGTCCCCATCGGCTGTCAGAACGTATAGCCACCTACCAAGGACCCACGAACCAAGGACCCACGAACCAAGGGCCCACAAACCAGGGCACGCAAACCAGCCTGCGGACCGTCGCGCGCGGCCCTTCGCGGCGCTACCCGGCCGTGCTGGACGCGCCATGAAACGTTCTGACACCCGATTTCGATAGCAGATCAGAGACAACCAACAAGAAAAGTCCAGATTCAGAGCGCGACTTCACCGCCCGCGCCGAACAGGCATTAGGATGGCAATGTGCTCAGCGCCCGTCTGCAGCGAACTCAGTTCCCGCGCAGGTTCATGCGACGTCTCGGGGCGGTGATCGCCGCTTTCGTCATGCTCACGGGGCTGTCGACAGTCGTACCGGTCGCCTCAGGCTCAGCCGTCTCAACTGCGCCGGCAACAGTCGCGAGCGTGTCACCCGGACCGGGTCAAACGGTCGGCGTGGTCCACCCGGTCACCGTGACCTTTACCGACGCGGTCGACAATCGCGCCGCCACGGAGCGGGCAATCACGGTCACACCCGCAGGCATGTCCGATCGGGCGTCCGGGTCATTCACCTGGCTCGACGATCGCACTGTGGAATGGAATCCGGCGGA
>NZ_JBMYXC010000048.1:0-27235 GCF_049608025.1 Mycobacterium sp.
TCCGGATGGCGGACTGCTGAAAGTCCGGTTTGGCGGCGCCGGCGGGGCCGTGCACGCTCAGTCCCAGAAGCTTCTTACCCAGCGTCCAGCCTTGGGTGACCTCCATTGCTACGAAGTAGATGAAGGTCAGCAAGCCGGTGAACAAACCGCTGATCCACACGTTGGAGGACTGGCCGATGACATACACGATGATGCCGCCGATGACCCCGACGATGAGTCCGTCAATGACGCGCGCGGCAAACCGAAGGCCGAGACCTCCCGGCCTCGGACCACCGCCGGGCGGCGGATATGACCCCGGATATCCATATTGGCCGGGTCCGGGAGGCGGCCCGGGAGGCGGCCCAGGCGGGGGCGGGGGCGGGTAGTTGCTCGTCATGGGTGTCCGCTCTCTGTGCGAAGTCGGCGATGCCTCCTCACCGTACCGAGCGGGCCGGTGCAAGGCAGGGATATCGAGCGGACTTCTGAAAGCTGAGGCCTCGCGCCCGACGCCGACAGCCGGCCCAACTGAATTCGGCGCCGGCCGCGTCCGGCGCCGCTGGAACTCTGGCGACTGCCCGGAGTAGTTTCGCTGAGGTGACGGGCGCTGCGTTGAATCTCGAGTGGGAGCAGCTCACAGCGCAGGTGCTCCGGTGCCGTTTGCCGTTCTGCGACGTCACGATCGGGCTTGTGCACGGTGGGGGTGAGGTCCTGCTCGTCGACACCGGCACAACTGTGCCCGAGGCCCAGGCGATCGCCGCGGACGTCGTTGCGCTTACCGGCTGCGAGATCGGCCACGTTCTGCTGACGCACAATCACTTCGACCATATTCTCGGCTACTCCGTGTTCGTGGGTGCGCGGACGTACTGCTCGCCTCAGGTCGTCGCGACAATGGCGACCCAGTGCCGGCACCTGCGTGCCGACGCGGTGCGCCATGGTGCCGACGTCGGCCAGGTGGACCGTGCCCTGGCAGCCTTGGCCGCGCCGCAGAATTCGGTAGCCGCGGCGGTGGTCGGACTGGGTGACGCGGAGGTGACGATCGGCCACCCCGGTCGCGGTCACACCGACCATGATCTGACGGCGGTCGTCACCAGTGCCGAACCCACAGTGGTGTTCTGCGGCGATCTGGTCGAGGAATCCGGTGAGCCGTGCATCGATGGGCACTCCGACCTTCAGGCCTGGCCCGCCACACTGGAGCGAGTTCTCGCCGCAGGCGGTGACGGGGCGGTCTTCGTCCCCGGTCACGGAGCGGTCGTCGGCGCGTCGTTCGTGCGTCGACAGGCCGAATGGCTTGGCGGGCTGCAGAACCACAGCGGTGAACAGTGATGAAACGGTCCCAGTCCCGTTCAATGCAGAGGTGACCAACGATCAGGCCCGGGCCGGCACCTTCATGGCGCTGGGAGCGATGGTGTGCGTTCAACTCGGCCTCGCGGTCGCCGTCACCTTGATCGACGACATCGGTGTCGCGGGTGTGGCATGGCTGAGGCTTGCGTGGGCGGGAATCCTGCTCCTGATCATCGTCCGTCCCCGCCGTGCGGCGTTCACCCGCAACAGTTTTCTGATGTGTGTGCTGCTCGGCGTCGTGACCGCCGCGATCACATTGTTGTTCATGGCGGCGCTGGACCGCATCCCGCTCGGAACCGCGAGCGCGCTGGAATTCCTGGGCCCGCTCGGCGTGGCAGTCGCCCGTGGCCATGGTCGTGCTCGCACCCTGTGGCCGGGCCTTGCCGCCGTGGGTGTTCTGCTGTTGACCCAGCCGTGGACCGGCGCGGTCGACTTGGTCGGGGTCGCCTACGCACTTGCTGCAGCAGTGTGTTGGGCGGTCTACATCCTGCTCACCCAGCGGGTAGGAGACGAGGTCGCGGGGATAAAAGGCCTGGCCGTGTCGATGCCCGTCGCCGGTTTGGTCGCCTCGTTCGTCGTCGGTCCGGCCGTCTTCGAGCAGCTGACCCCCGAGATCCTGCTCGTTGGGCTCGGTCTTGCCATCCTGCTGCCGGTGGTGCCGTTCGCTTTGGAACTGCTGGCTCTGCGCCGCCTCACCGCGGCAGCCTTCGGGACCTTGATGAGTCTGGAACCGGCGTTGGCGACGCTGATCGGGCTGCTGGTGCTGCACCAGATTCCCAGCGCCTGGGCCACGGTCGGCATCTTGTTCGTGGTGGCCGCCGGTGTCGGCGCGGCACGCACGGGCGGCCGGACCACGGTGCCGCTCGAGGTGGGCTGAGGGACACTCGGGTCGCCGGGGGCCGGCCGCCGAAGGACCTTTGGCCCTTTCCGCTGAGGTGGACGATGCGGGCAAGATGAGGGCCGAAGAAAGGGGCCGCCCATGAAGAAAGGACTTGCCAAGTCATGAGTACTCCCAACGGCACGGGCCCGGCATCGGGCGAATACAGCAGCGAGAACGACAACCAGCTTCAGCCCGAGGACACCCTTATCGACCGCGGTGTCGACGACGCTCTCGACGAGGGGTATTCGCCACCGGAGCGGTGGTACGGGAAGGGCGCCTCCGGCCTGCCGGAGAACATGGAGCAGCGGCTCGCTGAGGAAGATCCGGATCCCGCCTCCCGGCTCGGCGACCCGCTCGACAGTGATGAACAGCAACGCTCTGATGAAGCCGAGCGTGAATCCGAGTTCCCCAGCCGCGATGAGGTCGGACGGGCCCGAGCGGGCCGACTTGTCTCACCCGACATGGGGTTTGGCGAAGACACCGAAGCAGAGCTGGTGGCTGACGACTTCGGTATCAGCGGCGGCGCCGCCTCAGCCGAGGAGGCCGCCGTTCACATCATCGACGACGAGGAGCAATAGGCCGACCGGCACGACCATCAAGTACGGGGCGATCTTGCTCTGTTGCGCAGTGCCGGTGGCTACACCGGCCATGTGTCAGCCGCCGGTGACGGCGGCGTAGGCGGTGTCGTACTGCTGGCTCTGCTCCGCAGTGAGAGCCGGCCAGGCTTTGGACTTGTCGAGAATTGCCTGGGGCGGGTTGATCAGCGGGTTGGCGGCGGCGGCCGGATCGATCTTCGCCAGTTCCTCGGTCATCCCCGAAAGCACCGGAACGAACTGCGTGTGGGCGACCAGTTTTGCGTAGTTCGGCCGGTCGTAGACGTAGTTGATCCACGCCTCGGCGGCCTTCTGGTTCTGCGTGGTGTACGGGATCACCATCGTGTCCACGAACGTAGTCGCCCCCGAGTCGGGAACGACGAACTGGAGGTCGGGATTGTCGGCCTGCAACTGCACCACATCACCCGAATAAGCTTGTGCTACAACGATATTGCCAGCAGCGAGATCTTCGACGTAGTCATTGCCGGTGAACCTGCGGATCTGGCCCTTGTCGTTCTGTTCCCGGACCAGGTCGATCGCTTGCCGGACGCTCTCGGTGCTCGGTTTCTCGGGAGTGTTTCCCTGTCCCAGCATGATCATCCCAAGTCCGTCCTGCGCGCTGGAGAACAGGCTGACCCGGCCCTTGAACGCGGGATCCCACAGGTCGTCGATGGTGGTGACGTCGCGGCCGGTCGCCGCGCGGTTGTAGGCGATCCCGACGAGACCCGACATGTACGGTGCGCTGAACCTGCGGCCCGGATCGACGCTGGCTTCGATCAGGTCCGAACGGATGTTCTTCTTGTTGGGCACGGCCTCATCGCTGATGTCGTTGAGCCAGCCCAGTTGGTGCAGTCGCACCGCCATGAAGTTCGTCGGTACCGCCAGATCGGCCCCGATGTCCTGTTTGCGCGCCAACGGTTCCTTGACCTTGGCGAACCACTGTTCGTTGTCGTTGAGGTCTTCCTTGTAGTCGACGGTGATGCCGGATGCGGTCTGGAACGCCGCGATGAAACCATCGGCCATGTAGAGCGGCCAGTTCGAGATCCGCAGGGTGCCACTGGCGGGACCGGCGCCGCCGGTCGCGGAACTCGAGGTACCGCCGTCTGAACCGCATGCCGACAGGAATGACGAGCCCAGTGTCAGCCCGGCGGCCGCTGCCGCGCTCCCGCCGATGAAGCGTCGACGGGAGGTCCTGCCCGCGGCCAGTCGCGCGATGAGTTGAGGGTCACCGGGGGAGGAAAGTTCGGGGGACATGGCGACTGTGCCTTTCATCGGCTCCGGTGGGTAGGCGGTTGCGCGGGGGTAGCTCGGCGAGTGCGGGTCCTCCTCAGGAGCAGCCATCGGGGCCGTGTTGATAAACCTTCGCCGATCCGGCCAACCTGCGCAAGCGATTCCGCCTGGCAGGCGAACGCTGCTCAGCGCTCCGGAATCCGTGCGGGGTATCCCGGGCGTTTACCCGGCTGACCGCCTGGGGTAGGCAGAAAGCATGGCATCGGTCGATGTGCGGGTTTCCTCTGCCCTCAGCCCTGAGCGCGCGTGGGAGCTAGCCTCAGATCTGCGGCGCTTCGGCGAGTGGCTGACCATCTTCGGCGGCTGGAAGAGCGAGGTGCCCGCCGACATCAACGTTGGCACCCAGGTGTCGTCGTTGATCAAGGTAAAGGGGTTTCGTAACGTCATCGACTGGCGAGTGACCCGCTACGACGAGCTCAAGGAGATCGAACTCGTCGGGACCGGCCGGGGTGGGGTGCGGATCACGCTGACCATGAAGGTAGAGCCCGGCGATGTGGTGCCAAACGGAGTGGGGCGGCACGGCCGGGGAGGAACCAGCTTCCGCGTGATCGCCAATCTGTCCGGTGGCCTGCTCAACACCCCGATCGGCGCGTTTGTCGCCAAACTCACTCAAAGGGACGTGCGTCGTTCGGTCCGCAATCTGGCTGCATTGCAGTGATACTCAGCCCCACTCGTGGTTCATGGCGCGCGATTCGTTTCGGGCCCTAGCTGAATCCAGGGCTGCGCTGCGTCTAGGCGACAGTGCGATGAGCACCATCGCCAGGCCGGCAGTCACGGCGCCACCGAGAAAGATCGCGACGAAGCTGCTCTCCCTCGGGGTGCCAGCCAGCGTCGTCAGACTGAGCAGCCCGGCGACCAGCGCCGCGGCGATGGAGCTGCCGACCGTTCGGGCGATCGCGTTTATGCTCGTCGCGATCCCGGTCTCGTCGGCTGCCACCTCACCGACCACCAGCGTCGGCAGTGCGCCGTAGCCGAGGCTGATGTAGATGTTGGCCAGAACGCCGGCGATGATCACCTGCCACGGTGACGAGTGCGCCAAGGCAATGAACAGAAAACCGGCGATTCCGGCCAGGGCAGCAACCATCAATACCGGTCGGGCGCCGTACCGGTCGATGAAACGGCCGCTCATCAGCGCGACGACGAAACCGGCCAACGCGCCGGGCAGCAGGTAGATCACGCTGGCCTCCAGCACGGTGGCACCGAACCCGTACCCGGCCGGATCGCTGGGGTCCCGCGGGATCTGGACGAACAACGTGAGGCCGAGAAAGGCGAAGTACAGCCCCATGCCCACGAAGACGGTCGCGAGGTTGGTCAGCAACATCGTCCGCCGGGTCAGCATCCGGGTGGAGACCAGTGGCCGGGTCGCTCGACGCTCCCACCACCACCAGGCGGCCAGAACGGCGAGGCCGCCGACCGCGGTGGCCAGCGTGCGGGGCGAACTCCAGCCCCAAGAGTGGCCCTGAGTGATCGCGAGCAGGACCGTTGAGAGCCCGGCCGCCAGCCCCACCGCCCCAAGCCAGTCGATCGACCCGGTGGCGCTGCGCGGACGGTCGGGGATCACGATCACCGCGATCGTGAGGACGAGCACCGTGAAACCGGTCGTCAGCCAGAAGACGCGCTGGTAACCGGCGTCGCCACGCATCAGCAGCCCGACCACCACCAGGCCGGCGCCGCCGCCGAACCCCAACGTGCCCGACAGCACCGCCATGGCCGAGCCTATTCGGTTGGCGGGAAGTTCCTCGCGCAAGATGGCGATACTGATCGGGTACAGCGCGAACGACGCAGCCTGCAACACCCGCGCGAGGATCAGCAGTGCCAACGATGACGTGGTTGCGGCCAGCAGTGAGCCGGCCAGCACGACCGCGAGTACGACGAGCAACACCCGCTTCTTGCGGTGCAGGTCGGCCAGACGCCCGATCAACGGAGTGGCAGCGGCGGCCGCCAGGAGGTTGGCTGTCACCGCCCAGCTGACCGCAACTGTGGAGGCGCCGAGCTGGTCGGCGATCACTCCCAGCACCGGAACGACGGCGATCTGCAGCACGGCGACGGTAAGCACCACGATACTCAGACCGACGACCAGTACACCGGGCCGATTCGGCAGGGGAGGGACCTGCGCGCCGGATTGGCCGGTGCCAGTCTCGTGCACGTCCGCTCCGATCCTTAGCCTGTCTCGACTTCTTCGTGGATTATCCCGCTCGGCCGTCGCATGCGGCGCCGATCTCGTTCGTGAACACCGCGCTGATCCCCGTCTCTGGCTGCCGCGCCTTCTGGCAGATACCGTGGGTTCGTAGCGCGCCGGCGCGAAGACAGCTCACCCCGCCATACACGGTTAGGAAACCTCTGATGCGCTCGTCGACCCTCAGCAAGACCGCTGGAGCCGCATTCGTCACCGCCGCCCTCGGTGGTCTGGCCAGCAGGCCCGCCCAGTCGCGCTGGTACGAGCGGCTCAAGAAGCCGAGCTTTCAGCCACCCCGGCAGGCGTTCCCGATTGTCTGGCCCATCCTCTACACCGACATCGCCGTCGTGTCGGCATCGACGATCGATACGTTGAGCGAACGGGGCGAAGCCGAGAAAGCGCGCGCCTACACCGGCGCGCTGGCCGCCAATCTGGTGCTCAACGCCAGTTGGAGCTGGGTTTTCTTCAATCGGCGACAGTTGGGGGCCTCGGCCGTGGTCGCCGCGGCCCTGACCGTCTCCAGCGCCGACCTGGCTCGCCGGGCAGCAGCGGTGAACTCACCGGCAGGTGCCGCGCTGGCTCCGTATCCGTTGTGGTGTGCGTTCGCGACGGCACTGTCGACTCGCATCTGGCAGCTCAACCGCTGAGGTTCACCACAGCGCATAGGCGCGAACAGCACTCCGGTGACGCTCACTCACAGGCAACCGCCCACGCTGATCCGCCGCCCGAAGTTGTAGCAGACGTTGACGTTGGGTGGCGGGGGCGGTGGTGGAGGAGGCGGCGGCGCGGCGTTGTAATCCGCTGGCAGCGGCGCGTACTCGGATGGTGGTGGTACCCACGGGGCAAGAGCATCGGCGGCGTTCCCGCACGCGTTCACCGAGACGTGGCGTCCTCCTACCGACCCGCAGACGTCAGCAGCAGCCTCGGTCGGCTGCGAAAGCGCCGAGAGACCCAGAGTCACCGCACAGAGACCGACCGGCGCTAGCAAGCGAAAGAACCACACGCCAGGCATCGTACCCACCGGCGCTGCGGCGCCGTGCTGACGGAGCGGGTTGTCACCGAACACGGTCATCACTTTGCGTCGAGTCTCTGAGCGGATTCGAGAGCCTCGCGCTGTATACGGTCGAACTCAGCGCCCATCGCCTCGGCCAAAGTCCTCGCCGCCGACAGCGGCCTCACCATCACCATGAAGTCATCGATGAGGCCGTTGTCGTCCACATGCAGAAAGTCGCAACCGGTGACCTTCTTACCGGCGACCGTAGCTTCGAAAATCAGCGCGTGGTCGCGGCCGTTGGCATCGGTGATCTCGCGGATGTAGCGGAAATCGCCGAATACGCGCATGACTCCACGCAGGATCGCCGCGGTGATGGCCTTGCCCGGATAGGGCTTGAAGGCGACCGGGCTGGTGAACACGACATCGTCGGCCAGCAACGCTTCGATGGCGGCCTCGTCGCGGGCTTCGACAGCCTTACGGAAGGAATGCAACACGCACCTCTTGTCTGGTTGGGATGTCTGGTTGGGGTCTCGTTCGGGTACTCGGCCCGCCATGACGGTATCGGAGCGGGCGCGCTCATGGCGTTGCGCGACTGTCCTCTTGTGATGTTGGCGATGTCGTTGATCCGAAACCCTCACCGTCCACGCCCATGGTCTGGCACCTCGCGACGGAGACAGGTCCGATTACGGCGAATCAGCGGGCCGCCGGCGGTAGTGACTCCGAGATGGTGGATGCCATCCGAAAGTTGGCGAATTGGCTCAGACAACTTGAGCAAATTAGCTGAGACAACACAACCGTCCTTGCCATGAACTTATGTAACAATTGAGGGCGCTGCGCTGACAAACGATCGCGTGGCGTTGACGAATACAGATCCAATCCAGCGCGAGGGGAGGCTCCGACAATGCAGGGTTTCCGCTCGGCGACCGGCGTGTTGGTCCTCTCCGCTGCGCTCCTGATGGGCAGCACCGGCGGGGCGATCGCTGTGGCGGACTCGGGGAGCAGCGATTCGGCTTCGGGGTCGTCGCGCTCCAGCGCCGACAGGTCGGCCTCGAGTTCCGCCCAGGGCGGCACCTCATCGAGTTCTTCGGAGAACGACACCGCGCAAACATCGACCGCTGACGTCAGCAACGACAACGCGGAGAGCGCCGCTGCCGAGAGTGCGGCCGAGGAAAGTGCCGCCGCCGAGAGTGCGGCTGAGGAGAGCGCCGCCGCCGAGATCGCCGCCGAGATCGCCGCTGAGGAAAGTGCCGCTGAGGAAAGTGCCACTGAGGAGAGTGCGGCTGAGAAGAGCGCCGCCGCCGAGATCGCCGCCGAGGAAAGCGCCGCTGCGGAAAGTGCGACCGCGGTCGCTGCGGAAAGCACCGTTGAGGAAAGCGCCGCCGCTGCCATCAACGAGGCCTCGGTCAGCTCAGAGCAGGCCGGAGAGCAAACGATTCCCAGCGCTCTGTCGACTGCAGATGAGTCGACGGCAGACGAGTCGGCGGCGGTGGAATCAGAGGTCATCGCTCCTGCCGTGTCGTCGTCGGGCGGTTCTGATGCCGACAGCGTGGCTGCCACGTCGACCGCAGTGACTTCGGGGAGCAACGCGTCGACACCGGTTGCTGCGGGTGCGGCCGTCTCGAATTCGATTGGGCCGGCCGTTCAAGACGAGTCCGTCGGCGGCCTCGAATCCGCTGCAGCGACTGTTCAGCCGACGTTGGCCGAGGTGATCGCGACCATGTCCACGGGCATGGAAGATACCGTCAGCACGGTTGTCGTGACGTTGGGTAGCACCGTCGCCACGGTTGTCATCTCGCTGGGAAACACTGCCGCCGCGATTCCCCCGGCGATCTGGGCACTTCCTTTCTCCCCGACACCGATTTCCGACGTCATCGCGCTGTTGGATACCGTTCTGGCTTCGGTGACAGAGTCGGCGACCGCCGTCCTGAATTCGGTGACAGAATCGGCGACCGCCGTCCTGCGCTTCTCCGGGGAAGTCGCCGCACTGTTCAGCACGGGCACGATCGGCACCGGTGCGGTGCTGATCGGTGAGTCCGGCGGTCACCGGGTCGATGTGGTCCCCGCCGGCAGCATGCCGTCGGCGACTTCAGACGCACCCCTGCCATTCTTGGGACTGGTACCCCAGCAGTCGGCCGAGTTTGTCGTCGACCGAGTTTCCGGATTCGCGGCCTTCACCCCGACCGCACTGGCCACCGCCTTCAGAGCGCCACTGATGGCTGCTCCCGCGTCGTTACCTGCTGGGGCCGGTGAGTACCAATCGATCTTCGATCGGACCTTTGGTGCACTACTGGTGCCACTGTCGCTGTGGGCATTGGCCACTGGCGCTCTTCCGGGGCTCGTCGGACTGCTTGTCGTCTTCGGCGCCGGCGCGCGTGTTGGATACCGTCAGGCCAAAGCCGGTTTTGCGCTGAGGATGGTCGGGATTGCGCGCTTTGCGGGCTCGGGGCCGTTGGGTGTGGTTCGATCAGGCTCGTTTGTCGAGCCTCATCAGCGGGGTCTGGGGGCTGGCCACCAGCGCTCGCCGCATTGGTACCGGCTCGGCGATCAGGCGGCTTGAGCGGTCGGTTTCCGGCTCAGCCATCACGAAACGATCTAGTGGTTTAGCTTCTGCGGGTTAACTGGGTGCCCAGGCCGCGAGCACGCGCAGGACACAATCTTGACAAATGTCGTGAATCCGACCAGAACCCATGGCACAGTCTGCGGGGGTTCGTCGATTCGCAGGAGGCCTCATGGCGGTTCCATCAATGCTGCATCGGTTTGCAGCTGAATTCTTCGGCACGTTCTGGCTGGTGCTCGGTGGGTGTGGGAGCGCGGTTTTCGCGGCCTCTTTCGTATCCGCGGATGCCATTTCGCTGGGCATCGGTTTTCTCGGCGTAGCCCTGGCCTTCGGCCTCACCGTGCTCACCGCTGTGTATGCGTTCGGCAACGTATCCGGCGGGCATTTCAACCCTGCGGTGACTCTCGGAGCGGCCATTGCCGGCCGGGTTGAGTGGCGGGCACTGGTGCCGTACTGGGCCGCGCAGGTGCTCGGCGGACTCTTGGGTGGCCTGACCATATTTGTGATCGCGAAGGGCCGGCCGGGCTTTGATGCCGTGGGCAACATGGCAGCCAACGGCTTTGGAGAGCATTCTCCGGCCGGCTTCTCGCTGTGGTCGGTGATCGTCGCCGAGGTGGTACTGACCGCAGTGTTCCTGTGGGTCATTCTCGGCGCCACCGAGGACCGCGCGCCGAAAGGATTTGCGGGTTTGGCCATCGGTTTGTGCCTGACGCTTATCCACCTGGTCAGCATTCCGATCTCGAACACCTCGGTGAACCCGGCCCGCTCCACCGGCGTCGCCTTCTTCAACGCAGCCGGTGCGCCCGGTCAGTTGTGGGTTTTCTGGCTCGCTCCGCTGATCGGTGCAGCGATCGCCGGGTTGCTCTACCCGCTGGTTTTCGGGCGTCGGGAGGCCCTCGCCGAGCGTCCGGTTCGCGAAGACGTTCTCGACAAGCCCTAGGACTTCGATTTCGAGGACTTGCCTTTGGGCGGTTTGCTCTCCGGTGGGGCATCTGCATCGCCGCGAGTTGCGAACCGTCCGAGAGTAGACACGCCTGGAACCGACGAAGCCACCCGGTAGAGATCGTTTCCCGTCGCGACCAGCGCCTCCAGCTGGGGCAGCAGCGCATCCATGGTCCGGATCATCGGATCGGCGAGGGCAAGGTAGCGCTCGGCTCGGTCGATCGCTGTGTTGAGCCGCTCGGTGGCAGACGCCAGGTTCTCGATGAGATCCGGCATTTCAGCTGCGAGATGGATCGACGCGGGTGGGATGCGCATGGCGCTTGTCGCGACGAGTTGCGCCGTCTCGGCGGCCGACTGCGCCGCGGCTTTAATGTCCTTAGGGCCCGGGACCTTTTGGCTCACCATGTCATTAACCATGCCGCACGTCGGCTGTCCGTGCAATTAGCCGGAGATTCACCGGGCGGGATCTGCGCCTTCGGACAGGGTAATCGCAGTTCAGCGGGCTGCGCGCAGCGTGATGTCTGAGATGCTTGTGCGACTCTGCCCATCGGTTGTGCCCAGCTTGGCGATCCACACCAGGACGTTGGATGTCTTTGTCCGGTTGTCGACGGTGATGGTGTTTCGCCCGGGCTGCAGGGGCACCGGGGGAGTCAACTCGGTGGTGTCGGACAGGCTGGCCGGCGACGGACTGTCCGACGCACGGATTTGCACCTCGGTGCCGGTGCTGGGCAGGGCGATGCTCACCTCGCTCAGCGCAGTCGGCTCCGGCAACTGCAGGACCAGACCGACGCCTTCCTTGAAGGTGGGAAACGGCGTGGCGTCGGTGTAGGTGTCGGTGTGCCATGACGTGTCTGGATCGCCGTCGATTGCGAGATCCGCCTGCGCCGGATGGTCGGCTGAGCCACCGGGGGAGAACACCGTCGCCTGCTCTGGCATCACGACAGGCCCCGGGCGGTTACCCGACCACAGCCCGAACCCTCCGGTGAGGAAGATCGCGGAAGCGGCGATCAGCCCCGCGACTGCGACCAGGGCGATCATCACCGTCTTTCGCGACTGCCAAACCGGGGTCTTGCCCGGCTTGACCTTGAACGACGAGGTCGACGCGGCGCGGTGGCGAGTCTTGGGGGGCCGACGAGTCCCAGCGGAGTGGTTGACCACTGATTCGGCGAACAGGGTGCGGTCGTCCCAGAAGCCGTCGACCTCCACCACGTCCCCGTCGGAGAGTTGGCCGGTGATGGAGCTGCCGCGTAGCTGCACCGGGACAACGGTGTGCGCTTTACCAGTGGAGTCGTATCGCTCCACGCGGAGGGACCACACCTCCTCGTCGTTACCGGGTCCGGCCGGCTGCTTCTGGACCGCACGTGCGGTGCCGAGCACCGTCATCTTGTCCAAGCGCCTGGTGCTCGGTGGCGGGCTGGGACTGCGATCCCCGGCCGTGCTGGAGGGACGATCCTCGGTCGTGCTGAAGGGAGCGGTCTGCCTGCCGGTAACGGGCTGACCAGCATCGGACACGGGAGCATCGGACACAGCGGCATCGGACACGGGAGCATCGGACACGGGAGCATCGGACACTGCGGCATCGGACACTGCGGCATCGGACACTGCGGCCTGTGCATCGACCGCGGGCGCGGTCTCGTTGCTGGCCGTTATATCCGGACTCGTGGCAAGGGCCCGGGCGAAGTCGATGCAACGGGGGTACCGATTCTCGGGGTCTTTGGCCAGAGCTTTGGCCATCACGGCGTCGAGGTGGGCGAGGTCGGGCCGGCGCTCGGAAAGCCTGGGTGCTGGGGTGTGGAGATGGTTGCCGACTACGACTGCTCTATTGGAGTTGTTGAACAGCGGAACACCGGTCAGTAGGTGAAAAGTTGTCGCTGCCAGCGCGTATTGATCAGCCCGGCCGTCGAGCGACTTGCCTGTCAGCTGCTCTGGTGCGGCGTAGGTAACGGTGCCGATCGCCATGTTCGCCTCGGTCAGGCCGCTCATGTCATCGGCATCACGGGCGATACCGAAATCGGTCAGCAGCACCCGGCGTCGAGTGCCTTCCGAGGGGGCTGTGACAAGGATGTTCGCCGGCTTGACGTCTCGGTGCAGCAGACGTCGTTCATGGGCGAAGTCCAGGGCCTCCGCGACCGCCGTCACGATCTCGATGACGTCGTCAAGGGGCATCCCCGACGGGTAGCGCTGCTCGAGCAGGTGGCCGGCGTCGGTGCCGTCCACGAAGTCCATCGAGATCCACAGACGGCCGTCGAACTCGCCCCGGTCGTGCACACCCACGAGGTGTGGATGCCACAGAGTCGCTGCGAGCTCAGCCTCGCGGATGAACCTCGCCCGGAATTCCTCGTCATCTGTAGCGTCCGCGGACAGGATTTTGAGCGCATCCAGACGGGGTAGCCGGGGATGTTGGACAAGATAAACCTCACCCATCCCACCGGCGCCGAGGAGCCGCTGAATGGTGTAACCGGCGAAAATGTCACCGTCGTTGAGCGGCATGATCAGAAGCCTACAAAACGGACGGAACGCGAGGCTTGATTACCGGAGCAAGGTGGCTGCGTCGGCACCAAATCGAGATGCCGCGACCGGCCCCGCCCTCGTTAATCTCTGGCCTCGTTAATCTTTAGCCTCATCAAGCTTGCCGGCTACCCCTACTGGGTGGGGAACGGGTGCCCAACCGTCGGCGCCGCAACTGGCCGGGCGTTGCCGGTGCGCGGCTTCACCGCTGCCGGGTTCTATGATGGGGACTTCGGTTATCGGTGGGGGCTGCATTTTCGGTGTGGGCTTCATACGTGTGGTGGAGGTGACAACGTTGGCGGTTGGGTTCCCCGACACGGCAACGCTTGAGGAGGCGTTGGGGGTTGCTTCTCACGCGCCCTCGGTCCAGAATTCGCAGCCCTGGCGTTGGCAGGTCGGTCGTGACGGAGTGCGTCTCTACGCTGATTGGAGTCGTCAACTCGATGATTCCGACTCCGGACGGCGCGATGTCCTTCTCAGCTGTGGAGCGGTACTGGATCATTGCGTCACGGCTCTGGCCGCAGCCGGCTGGCGCCCTCGGGTGCGCCGCCTCCCCGATCCTGACGACGCCAGTCAGTTGGCGTGGATCGAAGTGGTGGAACTGCCCGCGCGTCGAGACGACATCGAATTAGCCGCCGCTATCACGCGACGCAGGACCGACCGCCGCCGATACGATGCGCGCGCGATTCCCGCCGGCACACTCGAGTATTTCCATATCCGGGCGGCGCGATCTCAGGTGACGCTGGGAGTGGTTCCCAAGATCCGATGGACCCGACTCGACGAAGGCGATGTCGTGTTGCGCTACGGCGGGGGAGTCAGCAGTGCAGACCGACCACACGCAGACCGACCACACGCCGACGATGCCGCGATGGTGGTGCTGGCCACCGATGCCGATACCGATCTGATGCGAATACGGGCCGGCGAGACGCTGAGCCGAATAGTCTTGTCGGCCACCGAGATGGGTCTGGCGACCTGCCCACTGACGGAACCGTTGACGGAAACCCGTGATCGTCTGGCACTGGCTTGCGAGGTATTCGATGGCGAGGCGTACCCGCAACTGCTGATCCGGGTGGGTTGGGCGGCTGGCAACGGTGACCAGCTTGCGCCCGGCGAGCGACGCTCACTGGGCGAGATCACCACCTGGGACGGGCCGACTCAACGTTAGGAGAACCGTTCGAGGCGGCCGGCCATTCCGCGCAGTGTTTGGCGGGATACTTGTTGAAATCCAGCAGCGCATCGTCGACGATCCTTGGCGACCGCCTACGCCCTACGAGCAAGGGGACCGCGTATGACAGTCGTCGCCATCTATCTCGTCATCACCTTCGGTCTCGGCGGCCTGGCCATGGCGGTCCGACTGCCCCCTCTGGTGGGTTTCCTGGCCGCGGGATTCGTCATCAACGCACTCGGCGTCGAGGAACTGCCGCAACTGGAGACGATGGCCGACCTCGGCGTCACCTTGTTGCTCTTCGCAATTGGTCTCAAGCTCGACGTTCGCATACTGCTGCGTCGCGAGGTGTGGTTGACCACCTCTGCGCACATGGTGATCAGCGTGATCCTCGGAAGCGTCGTCCTGTGGTTGGCCGCTGTGGCCGGGGTGGCAATGCTCGCGGGTCAGGGCATGCAAACGATCGCACTGCTCGCCTTCGCCCTGTCGTTCTCCAGCACGGTGTTCGTGGTCAAGGTGCTCGAGGAGCGAGGCGAATCGCACGCACTCTACGGCCGGGTCGCCATCGGCATTCTGGTGATGCAGGACATCATCGCCGTGGTCTTCCTGACCGCCACCGGAGGTCACCTGCCCAGCCCGTGGGCGCTGGCGCTGGTGGGCTTATGGCCGCTGACGCGGGTGCTGCGCAAGATCTGGACCCGGCTCGGACACGGCGAGATGCAGTCGCTGTTCGGCATCGTGATGGCACTCGTGCCCGGGTACGCGTTGTTCTCGGCGCTGGGGCTCAAGGGTGACCTAGGGGCGTTGATCATCGGTGTCCTGCTGGCATCGCACCCGGCTTCCTCGGAGCTCGCGCGATCGCTGTTCCACATCAAGGAGCTGCTGCTGGTGGGCTTCTTCGTGTCGATTGGGCTCACCGGATTGCCGGATCTGCCCACCATCGGCGTGGCATTGCTGATGCTTCTGCTGCTGCCCTTCAAGGCGACCCTGTACGTGGTGTTCCTGTCCCGCCTGAAGTTGCGGTATCGCACGGCGTTGCTGGCCGGGCTGAGTCTGATGAACTACTCGGAATTCGGCTTGATCGTGGTGTCCGTCGGTGTCTCAGCCGGGCTGCTGGGCCAGGCCTGGCTGGTCGAGATGTCGATCGCCGTGGCCCTGAGCTTCGTCGTCTCGGCACTGGTCAACGGTCGCGGGCACCTGATGGTGGAGAAGATCGCCGAGCGGCTTCCCGCCCAGGACGAACACTCCCTGCACCCCGAGGAACGTCCCGGCGACGCCGGCGATGCCGAGGTTGTGGTGATCGGAATGGGCCGAGTGGGATTCGCCGCCTACCAGCGACTGACCGATCACTATGGATTCCGGGTGGTCGGAGTCGACTACGACGGCCCACGGATCGGGCGACTCGCGGCCGAGGGTCTGCGGGTCATCGAAGGTGACGCCACCGACCTGTACTTCTGGAACCAGATGCGCCGCTCGGGGTCGGTGCGCATCGCCGTTCTGGCCATGCCGCGTCACGGCGCCAACGTCACCGCGCTGGAATGCCTGCGTGAGTCGGGGTTCAGCGGAAAGGTCGCTGCCGTGGCCCGATACGAAGACGAAGTCCAGTGGGCCAAGGACCACGGTGTGGGCATCGCCTTCAACGTCTACGCGGGTGCGGGGTTGGAGTTGGCCGACCAGGTGGCAGACGGTAGGACACCACGCTCCGTCGAGGCCGAGGAGGGGCCCACCGCCAAGTCGTAGCCACGTCGTAGCCAAGTCGCCCGGACACCCGGGCCGGATTCGCCGGCACCACAGTGGTCGCGTCCCAGCAGCGGCGTCCGAGGCTGGCTGAATCGCGTTCAGTCTGCGCTGTCCTTGGGAGGTTCAGGCGCCGGAGGCGGCTTGTCCAGCCACGCTCGCAGACGGACCAATTGGCTGGCCACCAATCCGGCGCCGACCAACGCCATGACGAGGGCAACGACGACGCCCGCCGTCATAGCTGAACCGCCCGTCTGGCTGTTGGCATCAGTGGTTGCCCGCGCCGCTTCGGAAATGCCTCGCTACCAGCGTCCGGCTTCGATATCGACGCTGAAACCGTACAGGTCGAGGCTGTGGGGGAGCGGCTTGGTCGAATCCAATTGCGTTCCCGAGACTACGGGTGTCCCGGTATCGAGGAGGTGCGCCAGCACGGTCTGGCCTAGGAGCATCGACAGGCCGATGCCCGGACAGACCTGCGGCCCGTGACTGAAGAAGTTGTACGACCAGTCGCTTCCGGCATCGCCGCTGGCCCACTCGCCTGGAGAGAACCGGTCCGCATACGAGATGCGGTCGCGATTGCGATGGTTGAACACGTTATAGATGAGTACCTGACCACCTGCGGGAAGCACCGCCCCGTTGGGGAACTCGACATCACGGGTGGTCACCCGGCCGAACATCGCGGTGGCCGGCCAGAGGCGCATTGCTTCGAACAGGCAGCCAGCGAGGTAGTCGAGCGACACGATGCCCGCCGCCGACATGATGTCCCGGTTGGCCATCTCCACGCCCACCTCATGGCGTTGCTCGCCATGGGTGGCAAGCGCGCCAAGAGCGCGGAACACGTTGGCCGCCAACGTGTCACCCATGGCAAACAGCCAGTGAATCACCTGACCAGAGGGTGTCACATCGGGCGCGGTGGGGGCCTGCGGGATCAGCGAGGCAAGGCTGTTGGGTTCTGGGGCGTCCAGGTATCCGTCGATCATGGCGATGAACTCGTCGTACTGCGGCGCGGGTTCACCGGGCATCTTGTTGCCGACCGACATCATCTCGCCCAATATCTCGGTGAGGCGAGTGTCGTCGGCGGCCCTGTCGCCGAAGATGACCCGGCGAGTCATCCGCTGAAAAGCAGCATTGAAGTTCTGCCACCGAATCGTTTCCGCAGCAAGCTCCCTGGCGGTTTCCGCGGCGACGTCGACGAAGGCTTGGGCCAGCCGATGCATCGGTTTGTCGCTATCGAGCACCGCCACGGCGAACCGCCGCCTGTCCTCCCATGCCTGACCCCGTGAAATCGTTAGGGCATCAGGCTGAAATGCGGCCATCCCTTTGCGTTTGGGCTCCAGATCGGAGGCGAACGGGTCCGGAGAACCGCTCAGGACGAACTCCAAGTCCGCCGGATCGTGGAGCAGCAGCGCTTCATCGCGGGCGACCCGAACGTAGAAAGGCCCCGGACCATAGCTGCGCACCATTCCTTCCACTAGGCGGTATCCGAGGTAATCGGCACCGACGGTGGAAGCGATCCTGGTGGGCAGTTCCCGCTTGTTGAACAGCCCCAGGATGACGTTGGGCGCACCGATCTGCGCAGTGAATCGAATGCCTTCCAGAACGGACGCGTGCGGGAAGTCGTCAGTCACGATCGACTACCCCCAAGGCATATAGGCGCGCACGGAATCTGCCAATCCCACGATCCGATTCTTTTTCCCCGGTGCGGGAGCACCCAGCTTCGGCCACGGCGCGAATACCCGCTCGGCGCCGCCGAGTGCCGGTTCCAGCTCGGGGTAGTGCCGCAGCAGGACATCCTTCATCGACGTGTGGTTGACCCAGTCGAAGCCCACCTGAGTGTAGGTTTCCGGCGTGAAGTCCTTGGTGAAGAACCGGTCACTCTTCAGCCGGCGCGACGCCATCAGAATGAAGATACGGAACGCGGTGTCGGAGAACCCGAATCCCTTCGGTGGCTGCTCGGCCTGCATGCCGATCTGCAGGTCGACCGCATCGACATCGCCGTTGTAGACCTCGTTGATCTCCTTGGCCCACTGCTTGTTCGGGGTGATCTCGTCGATACTGTTCCGACGGGGCATGCGCAGCACCTCGCGGAAGTCGTTGTAGCGGGGTACACCTCGTTCGCGATCCCGGACGATGTCCAGGGTGGCCAGATCGGTGATCTGTCCGTCGATCCGAGTCAACTCACGCAGCGCATTGGGGTAATTGTGCAAGCAGATCGCGCCGGCGCTGGCACCGCCCATCGAGTACCACAGATCGCCCATCTGCATGCCGTCCATGAAGCCGCGGGTGTGGCGGCCCTGCAGTTCGGTGAAGTTCTTGTGCTCGAGGTGCTCCCCGGATTCCAGCGAGAAGAAGTTCCAGTCATCGGGGATCAGCGGGTGAAGTCGGTAGACCGAGACGAACTCCTCGGTGAGCGAGAAGGGCGAGGCGTGGTGCTCGGTCGACGACCCGAGGATGCCGGAGAGCACTTCGCTGTCACCGACGCGGCCGATCCGGTCCTTGAACGTTTCGCCGAGTGCGCCGTACCAGTTGGCATTCATGCCGATCTGCAGGGCGGGGTGGCGAAGCACGCATGTCGTCCACTCCACAGTGTGGATCTTGGCGATCAGCGCGGACACCACCAGCACACCGAGTTCGAACAGTCGCTGATCGTCGAGGCTGGGGTATGCCTTCTTCAGTGCGTCGCACACCGAGTTGTGCTCGCGGGCGAAGAGGGTGTGTAGCAACCCGACGCCCAGCCACCAGTTCTCCTGGAAGCCGGTGAGGTCGACGCCCGGGATGTCACTGGTAGGCAGCCGTCCGTTGTCGCCGACTTTGACCTTGCCGTCGACGTAGGTGCGAATCTTGTTTTGCTTTTCCTGGCCACTGCCATAGATCTGGGAGCCGTCCCACCAATGGGTTTCTTGGTTCTCGAACACCGGAGCAGGGCAACCGTCCTTGATTTCCCCGTGCAGCGGGATGGTGCTGCGAATCCGCATCGGGTTTTCGGGGAAATCGTCACCCTCGCGAAGCGGGATGTCGATGGTCTTCTCGGGCACTCCGTCGCCGTGAAAGAACCAGTTGTGATTCTCGAACTGAATCCAAGCGGCCGCAATCGTGTTCACGATGCCGGCCGGCTTGAATTCGTCACGTGCCATCAGTCGGCGGCTGATGACCCGAGGGTCGGGTTCGAGCAGCCGCTTCCGGTCGATGATCGTCTTTTCCGGCGGTGAGTTCCGGCCGAAGCCGGTGCACTTCGCGCCCATCCACGGCTCATCGAGATCGTTGAACTTGCCGTCGGGCGTACGAGCCCGCTTCTCCTCGTCGGTCGGCTTGCCGAGATCTTCGTCCGGCCGGATGCCGGGGCCCTCGAAGAGATTCTGCTCGCGCAACTCGACGCGCTGCTTCGACAGCTCCTTGAGCTGAAGGATCAGAGATGGGTGCTCGTACCATTGGCGACTCAACTGAGTTCCCCGTTCTTGTCTTGGGTTGTGGTGGTAGTTGCCGGCCGCCTAGCGCGGTGTGCGCAGGGCGAAGTAGCCGATCTTGCTGTAGCTGTCGTCGGAATTGAACAAGATCTTGCCCAGGAAGACGCCGTCGACGAGTTCAACCAGTTCGTCGCGAACGCTGCGAATGATCAGGCGCGGGTTCTTCTCCACGTTGGCGTAGTCGATCACCATCACCTGCAGGTCGGGGTCGTCCTTGCCCGCTTCGACATACGTCTTGAAATCGAATGCGAGCTTGCCTGCCTCGGCGTCACGCATCGAGTACAGCGGCCAGAGCAGTTTGGAAACCAGCCCGGTGCTCTTGGTGAGTCGGTTGTCGCCGCTACCCGCGCCCGAGTCGAAACGCTTGCCCTGCCACGGCATCCACAGCGCGGTCACGGCCCGCACCACCATGTCCAGCTTGGGGTTCGTTGTGGTCATCACGAGAATGCCCTCGGTAGGTCCGTGCAGATCAGTCGGCACCGTACCCATCCGGAACAACTCGTTGAGTTCGGTGTCC
Source organism: Mycobacterium sp. (assembly GCF_049608025.1). Taxonomy (GTDB): domain Bacteria; phylum Actinomycetota; class Actinomycetes; order Mycobacteriales; family Mycobacteriaceae; genus Mycobacterium. The sequence goes on from NZ_JBMYXC010000048.1 coordinate 20,144, forward strand.
GCGCCGGCGGCGTCGGTTTTTGCTCGTTCGGACAGGTCCACGATCCAGGCCCAGGCTGCTTCTGCAGCACCGGACGGCTCGGCCGTCATCGAACTCCGCAACCACTCGAGTCGTCCGTCGACTCCGGTTGCCTCTATGCCTTGTTCGCTGGTCATTGCACCCCTCTTGGCGCTATCGGAGGTATTCCGACAGTGATGTTAGTGACTCGGGCCTTTTCGCGTCGGCTTTTGTCGACGCAGGCCGCAATTCGTTCCGCGACCTGCGGCAACACCGCAGAAACGGCTCCTGCACAGTGTGGTCATCCGCGCCGGCTCGAGCAAGCGGCGGCGCGAAGACGAGGGTCGGCCCCACCGTGCTGTGCGCTCTGCCCAGGGAGGGCTGAGCGATAGCCTGGCAATGGTCGGCCTGCCGAGCCGAAAAAATGGCGATTCCTGCACACTGGGCAAGCCCCGGGAGCATCGTTGATGCCATGGCGAAGTCTTCTGTTCTCACGGCCGACAACGGCCTACCGTCGGGCGTACAGGGCGGGGCCGATCCGCATTTCGGCGGGGTTATGCGTGCGTTCGCCGCGCTGTACCCGGCCCGCCAACTCGGCGGCGGCGCCCTCGCGGTGTACATCGACGGCCGGCCGGTCGTCGATGTCTGGATGGGATGCGCGGACCGGCGCGGTGAGGTGCCGTGGACCGCAAATACCGGTGCCATGGTGTTCTCCGCGACAAAAGGTTTGGCGGCGACGGTAATTCATCGACTGGCTGACCGCGGTCTGATCGCCTACGACGCACCGGTGGCCGAGTACTGGCCCGAGTTCGGGGCCAACGGTAAGTCCGTGATCACCGTCAGCGACGTGTTGCGGCATCGAGCCGGGCTGGCACATCTCAAAGGTGTGGGCAAGGACGACGTCCTTGACCACCTCGCGATGGAAGAAAGGCTGGCCGCCGCACCGCTGGACCCGATGTATGGCACGCCGGCCTATCACGCGATCACCTACGGATGGCTGCTGTCCGGGCTGGCTCGTGCAGTAACGGGCATCGGGATGCGTGAGTTGTTCCGCGACGAGCTCGCGCGCAACCTGGATACCGAAGGTCTGCATCTGGGCCGCCCTCCGGTCGGCGCCCCGACGGTGACCGCGCAGACGCTGTTCCCTCAAAGTGCCATTCCTACACCGATTTTCGACTTCGTTGCGCCCAAGGTTGCCGGGCTGTCGTTCTCGGGGATGCTGGGCGCGGTGTACTTCCCGGGAATCACCTCCTTATTGCAGGGTGATATGCCGTTTCTCGATACCGAGATGCCCGCTGCCAACGGAGTCGTAACCGCGCGCGCCTTGGCCAAGCTGTACGGCGCCCTGGCCAACGACGGCGTCATGAACCAAACCCGACTGCTGTCTCGGGAGATGGCACACGGACTGGTTGGGGAGGTCGATCTGTCGCCGGACCTGAACCTCGGTATTCCGTTTTCGTATCACCGAGGGTTCCAATCCTCGCCGATCCCGGGGTTCTTGCCGGGCTTCGGCCATATCGGTCTGGGCGGCACGATCGGTTGGGCCGATCCCGAGACCGGCAGCTCCTTCGGCTACGTGCACAACCGTCTTCTCACGCTGATGTTGTTCGACATGGGCTCCTTCGCCGGGCTGGCGCCGCTGCTGACCAGTGCCATCGCCGCCGCGCGCCGAGACGGTCCACTCGAGGTCCCGAACTTCGGTGCGACCTTCCAGGACCGCGCCGACGATCAACCAACCGACCTCTCAGCGGGACCCAAGTGAACAGTGGTCCAGCTGAACCTCAGGTGGGTTTCGGGGTCTGCAGCTTGTACCCCCGGTCGATCACTTCCCTTGGCAGCGGTTGACTCTCGGCTTCGGGAATCATCACCTCGATATAGGCCGCACCGTCGTGAGACTCGATGGCGTCGAGGATTTCGTCCAGTTCGGCGATGGTGGTGACCTTCGCGGAGAGCCAGCCTTGACAGCCGAACGCCGCCGGCAGCAGATGGTATTGGACCGGGGCGAGGTCGTCGTAGGCGTGCCCGCGCTCGCTGATGACGTCCTCGATGCCGTAGATGCCGTTGTTGAGCACGAAGATCACCGGGTCGGCGCCATAGCGACCCATGACGGCGAGTTCGTTGAGGGTGAGCTGGTGAGATCCGTCGCCGGTGACCAGCCACGTGCGACCTGAGCGTTTGGCCAGCGCGACGCCCAGGGCGGCTGGTGTCGCCCAGCCGATCGAGCCCCACAGCCCTTGTCCCTCGGCGCCGACTCCGGCAGGCAGGTGCATCCCGTTGAGGTGGAGCATGCACGTGCCGGTCTCGATCAGCAGTGTGTCACCGGTGCGCAGCCGCCGCTGCAATCGCGGGTAGAAACCGGCCGACGAGGTGGGCTCGTCACCGGAGCCGACCATCTCCAGCGCCTCCGGGGTCGGGCCGGGTTCCCGCGTGCGGGGTGTGACCTCGGTGGTCAGGGCTTCGATCACGTCCTCGATGGCGACGTTGAGGTACACGTCGGTGCCGCTACGGACCCAGTTGTCGTGGATGCAGATCGCCCGCGTGGTGTCCAGGACGGCGCCCCACAAACCGGTGTTGAGCTCAGTGAGTAGGACACCGCCGATGTCGAGGATCAGGTCGGCCTGCTCCACGATGTCGCAGACCCCGGCCGGGCGCGAGTTCTGCGCCGCATAGAGACCGATGTACTGCGGCAGGGACTCGTCGATCACGCCTTTGTCGTTGGCTGTGACCGCGACGGGCAGGTTGGCCTTGCCGACCAGCGCGGCAGCCTTGCCGGCGACGCCGTAGCGGCTTGTCATGGTAGTGATCACGGCGACGGGGTTTGTTGCGGCGGCTAGTTTTGCGGTGATTGCGGCGACGGCCGCGGCCAGCTCGGACTCGTCGCTTCGCTGCCTTTTGATCGTATCCAGCGGCGCCCCCTCGACAGGGGTGCCGATCACCGGCATGAGTCCGTTGACTTGCGAGATGACGATGTAAGCCGGCATGGACTGGCGCAGTGCCTCACGGATCACGCGCTCAAGTTCGTCGATGCAGTTGTCCGGGGTCAACACCGCCGACACACAGCAGGCTGTCGCCGATATGTCTTGGAAACGGTCGTATCTGGTGTCTCCGAGGTTGTGGTGGGTGATCAGACGGAGGTGCTGAATGCGCTCGCTGGGCATCCCGACGATGTGGAAGACCGGCACCCTGTGGGCCTTGGCGCCCATCACTCCGTTGAGCGCCGACAGCTCGCCGACGCCGTAGGTGGTGGACAATATCGCCGCTCCGCGGATTCGCGCGTAGCCGTCGGCTGCGTAGGCGGCGTTGAGCTCGTTGGCGCATCCCACCCAGTCGAGACCCTCGACCTTCTCGACGGCGTTATCGATGGAGAAGGCGTAGTCGCCGGGGACTCCGAACACCCGGTCGATGCCGAGGGCGCTCAGTCTTTGCAGGACGTATTCGGCAACCGTGGCTTGGCGCATGCCGCGAACGGTACCCGATTTTCGCGGTCTTGTTAGGCCCATGAAAGGACTCCATGGAACAGACTATTCGGATGTGTGGCGCCTGGAGCTCGTGAGACGTTTACCCACTGCACCAACCATTTTCAGCTAGGTTCACGCGCCTTATCGATTTCAATACCAAAGCACCGCTCATCGATATGCCGATCGTCTTCGCGCCGCAAGAAGGACCGCGATGAGCACCCAAGGATGCCGGGCGCGCGCCGGGGGACGGAGGCGCCTCTTGACGCTGCCGCCGCGGTGCAGGCTCCATAAACTGTTTATGCCCCGCAACCATGGGGCGGGCGTGCGATCCTCACGTAATGAGTTGGGAAATGCGGCTAATGCCGAAGGGCCGATTTGAGGCCTTCTCCGACGGGGTGTATGCGATCGTGATCACCCTGCTTGTCCTCGAATTCAGAGTTCCAGAATCCTCGGATCCACTGGTGGACGAGTTGATTGAAGCATGGCCGACCCTGCTGGCCTATTTCGTGAGCTTCGCGTTCATCGGTGCTTCGTGGGTTGCGCACAACGAACTGACTCGGTCTCTCGCTGTCACCGACAACGTCGTGGTTGGGCTCAACCTTCTTCTGCTGCTATTTGTCACCTTTCTCCCGTTCACCACCGCGGTGATGGGCACCCATCTCAACGGGCCGGGCCAGCGTCTAGCGGTATTCCTGTTCGGCTTGAACTTGACTCTGGCGACTGCGATCAACGCGGTGCTTTGCTCCTATGTGACGACAGAGCCAGATCTCATCCGGGAGGGGGCTGAATCGGACTTGAGGAGCCTCACGAAGGCTCGGTGGTCCTGGACGGCATTCTGGGCTGCGTCGACCTTGATCGGCGCATTGCTGCCCAATGTCGCCGTGTTCCTCTATCTTGCGGTTTCGGCGTCGGCACTAATCTTGGTCGAACCGATCCGCCTGTTTCAGCACCGGAGACGCCGGCGGGCGGGGCGAAACGCGCATTGATGCCGTCGCATGCGGGAGAACTTGCGTGTCGATAGTCGCAAGTCGGTGGCGTTGGAGTGCCCACCAGGCTTGTAGGGCTGCCAGCTGTTGCGGGTTGAGTGGTCGGTAGTTGTCGGTGGTGTGCTGTAGTAACTGGGGTATGAATTTGGCGGCGTGGGCTGAGCGCAACGGTGTTGCGCGTGTGACTGCGTACCGCTGGTTCCGTGCGGGCCTGTTGCCGGTACCTGCCCAGCGTGTAGGCAGGCTGATCCTGGTCGACGGTCTTTCTGTTGCGGCCGGTCCCGGCTCGCGGACGGCGGTGTATGCCCGGGTGTCGTCGGCCGATCAGAAGGCAGATCTCGATCGGCAGGTGGCGCGGGTAACCGCGTGGGCCACGACCCAGAAGATCCCGGTCGACAAGGTCGTGGTCGAGGTCGGTTCCGCGCTGAACGGGCACCGCCGGAAGTTCCTTGCGTTGTTGCGGGATCCGTCGGTGATGCGGATCGTGGTGGAGCACCGGGACCGGTTCTGCCGGTTCGGTTCGGAATATGTGCAGGCCGCGCTGGCTGCGCAGGGCCGCGATCTGGTGGTCGTGGATAACTCGGAGGTTGATGACGACCTGGTGCGGGATGTGACCGAGATCCTGACCTCGATGTGCGCAAGGTTGTACGGGAAACGTGCCGCGGCGAACCGCGCCAAACGTGCACTGGCAGCTGCAGCAGTGACCGAGGAGCGTGGCGCGGCCTGATGGCGAAGTTCGAGGTGTCTGACGGGTGGTGTGTGCAGGCGTTCCGGTTCACGCTGGATCCGGCCGAGGAGCAAGCCTGTGCGCTGGCGCGGCATTTCGGTGCGCGGCGCAAAGCATTCAATTGGACCGTCGCGGCCCTGACAGCTGACATCCAGGCATGGCGTGAGATTGGCGCCCAGACCGAGAAACCGTCCCTGCAGGTGATGCGGAAGCGCTGGAACAGCATCAAAGACAACGTGTGCGTCAACGCCGAGACCGGGCATGTGTGGTGGCAGGAGTGCTCGAAAGAGGCTTACGCCGACGGGATCGCGGGTGCGGTGGATGCCTACTGGAATTGGCAGCAGAGCCGTGCTGGCAAGCGTGCTGGGAAACGAGTCGGGTTTCCGAGGTTCAAGAAGAAGGGCCGCGACGCCGATCGGGTGTGTTTCACCACCGGTGCGATGCGGGTCGAGCCTGACCGCCGCCATCTCACGATGCCGGTGATCGGCACGGTCCGCACGCACGAGAACACCCGCCGTATCGAGCGCCTCATCGGTGCGGATCGGGGGCGTGTGTTGGCGATCTCTGTGCGCCGCAACGGCGCCCGTTTAGATGCGAGTGTGCGGGTGCTTGTCCAACGCCCCCAACAGCCCAGCGTCGCGTTAGCTGGTTCGCGGGTTGGTGTCGATGTCGGGGTGCGGCGTTTGGCGACAGTGGCCACCGCTGACGGTGTCGTGATCGAACAAGTCGAGAACCCGCGACCGCTAGAGGCTGCGTTGCGTGAGCTGCGGCAGTTATGCCGGGCACGGTCGCGTTGCACGAAAGGCTCGCGGCGCTATCGTGAGCGCACCATTCAGATTTCCCGGCTGCACCGCCGGGTCAACGATGTCCGCACCCATCACCTGCACGTCCTGACAACACGGTTGGCTAAAACCCACGGCCGGATCGTTGTTGAAGGGTTGGACGCTGCGGGGATGTTGCGGCAAAAGGGCTTGTCTGGTGCCCGCGTTCGCCGACGTGGACTGTCGGACGCGTCCCTGGGAACACCGCGCCGCCACCTGTCCTATAAGACAGGCTGGTACGGGTCGCAACTGGTCGTTGCCGACCGCTGGTTCCCGTCGTCGAAAACCTGCCATGCCTGCGAGCACGTGCAGGACATCGGATGGGCCGAACATTGGCAATGCGAGTCATGTTCGGTGTCGCATCAACGCGACGACAACGCATCTATCAACCTCGCGCGGTGGGAGGAACCCGCCACCGCCGTCGGCCCAGTTGGGGCCGCCGTTAAGCGTGGAGCCGACCGTAAGACCCGGCCTGGCCGGGCTGGTGGCTGTGAAGCGCGGAAGGGAACCGGCCACCCGGCCGGGGAACAACCCCGAGATGGGGTGCGAGTCGCGTGACCACTAAAGATCACTCACTCGCAACGGCACGGTCGGGGTCACGCAGATTGGTGGCGAACCGTCACGGTTGACCCCCTAATACAACAGGTACGCCGCTCGGCTCTCGCGGAAAGCGGCTGCTTCGCGGTCCCATTCCTCGAGGAGCGGCGCGAGTTGACCGGCACCGATCGCGAGGCGCACCTTGTCCGATCCGGTCAGCAGATCGATCGAGGGACCCCAGGCAAAGTCGTCCGGATGCTGCTTGCGAATCGAGTCGATGAGGAGCAGTGCCGTGCGGACCGGCCGGTAGGTCTGCCGATCGGTGACCACCAGCCCGATGGCCGGGATCGTCTGTCCAGGAAACTTGAGGGCGCTGTCGGCAACCGACATGGTGATGGCCTGGAAGCCAATGCCCGGGAGCTGCATGGCGTTCATGGTCTCGGCCACGCGCGGCGCATCGAGCCATGGCGCACCGACTTGCTCGAACGGCCGATCGGTGCCCCTTCCCTCCGAGATATTGGTGCCCTCGAAGTAGACGGTGCCCGGGTAGCTCGTCACCGCCGCCA
>NZ_JBMYXC010000049.1:0-336 GCF_049608025.1 Mycobacterium sp.
CGAATGGCGCAGCATCTACGACAACAACCTGGTTTCTGCAGTGCTGACCGTTCAGGTCCTCGGTGATCACCTCCGGTCGGGGGGCTCCGTGGTTACCGTGATCCCCGATCCCGTGCGGGAAGGCAGCGCCGACGCGGCCGTCAAGGCCGCGATATCCGAGTGGACCGCCGGGCAGGCCAACCATTTCGGCACCAGGGGCATCACCGTCAACGCGGTGGCTGCCGGTCGCGGCGTCGAACCCGGCTACGAAGGACTGGGTACCGCCCCACCGTCGGTCAGCGCTGAGATCGCCCGGGTGTCGCTATTTCTCGCCACTCCGGCGGCTCGCCACATCAC
>NZ_JBMYXC010000049.1:346-27047 GCF_049608025.1 Mycobacterium sp.
ATCTAGCGGCGAGGGACGAGCGGCGTTGAGGAGTGCGACCCTCGGTGGTAGTCGGACGACGATCTAGCGGCGAGGGACGAGTCGCGTGCAGGAGTGCGACCCTCGCTGGTAGCCGATTAGGGTCCAGGGAGTGACGATTCGACTCGGGCTCCAGATTCCCAACTTTTCCTACGGCACCGGCGTAGCCGAGCTGTTCCCCACCGTCATCGCCCAGGCGCAGGAGGCCGAGGCGGCGGGCTTCGACTCTGTGTTCGTGATGGATCACTTTTATCAACTGCCTATGCTGGGCAGCCCTGACCAGCCGATGCTGGAGGCATACACCGCGTTGGGTGCCCTCGCCACCGCTACTGAGCGCGTTCAGTTGGGCACCTTGGTCACCGGCAATAGCTACCGCAACCCCACGCTGCTGGCCAAAGCCATCACGACGCTCGACGTGATCAGCCAGGGCCGGGCGATCCTCGGTATCGGTACCGGGTGGTTCGAGTTGGAGCATGATCAGCTCGGTTTCGAGTTCGGCACCTTCACCGAGCGGTTCGCCAAACTCGATGAGGCGCTGCAGATCATCCTGCCGATGCTCAAAGGTGAACGACCCACCCTGGCGGGCACGTACTACCGGGTCGAGGAGGCGATGGCCAATCCCCGCTTCCGTGAACACATTCCCTTGATGATCGGCGGCAGTGGCGAGAAGAAGACGATCCCGTTGGCGGTTCGGCACTTCGACCACCTCAACCTCATCGCAGGGTTCGACGAACTGAACGCCAAACTCGACGTCGTGAAGGCCCGCTGCGACGACATTGGTCGCGACCCGGCAACGCTGGAGACCAGCATGCTCGTGACGGCGATGGTCGACGCGCAGGCCACCTCCGATCTCATTCCCGAGGGGATGCGTCAGCGGATGGTGGTCGGCAGCGCCGAGTCGATCGCCGACCAGCTCAAAGCCCGGGTCTTCGACGTCGGCGTCGATGCGGTGATCATTAACCTGCCCACCAGCCTGCAGGGCTACTTGCCGGGCCAGATCGCCGCGCTGGGGAAGGCGCTGAGGCCACTGACGGCCGGCTGATCGGTAGGCCGGTGGGCTATCTCGCCGCGCTGGCCAGAAGCGCGGCGGCTAACGTACTCGTTGTAGTAAGTAAGAAGGTAACCCGCCAGGGCGATCCGCCAAGGAGTAGTAATGAGCCACCCCGGAACTACTGCATCCGACCGACACAAGGTGGTGATCGTCGGCTCTGGATTCGGCGGACTCACCGCCGCCAAGGCCCTCAAGAGGGCCGACGTCGACATCAAGCTGATTGCCCGCACCACCCATCACCTGTTTCAGCCCCTGCTGTATCAAGTCGCGACCGGCATCATCTCCGAGGGAGAGATCGCCCCGGCGACTCGGGTGATTCTGCGGAACCAGAAGAATGCGCAGGTGTTGCTCGGGGACGTGACCGGAATCGATCTGAAGACCAAGACCGTTCGCTCCGAACTGCTGGGCCATATCTATGCCACGCCTTATGACAGCCTGATCATTGCTGCGGGTGCGGGACAGTCCTATTTCGGCAATGACCACTTCGCCGAGTTTGCCCCCGGCATGAAGTCGATCGACGACGCACTGGAGTTGCGTGGTCGCATTCTTGGAGCCTTCGAACAGGCCGAACGTTCAAGTGACCCGGTCCGACGGGAGAAGCTGCTCACGTTTGTGGTCGTGGGCGCGGGTCCGACGGGCGTTGAGATGGCCGGGCAGATCGCCGAACTGGCTGACAACACCCTCAAAGGGGCCTTTCGCCATATCGATTCGACCAAGGCGCGGGTGATCCTGCTCGATGCGGCCCCTGCGGTGCTTCCCCCGATGGGCGAGAAGCTCGGCAAGAAGGCCCAGGCCAGGTTGGAGAAGATGGGCGTCGATATTCAGCTCAACGCGATGGTCACCGACGTCGACCGCAATGGAATCACGGTCAAGGACCCTGACGGCACCCTGCGTCGCATCGAGTCTGCGTGCAAGGTCTGGTCGGCTGGGGTGTCTGCCAGCCCGCTCGGCAGCGACCTGGCCACCCAGTCGGGGGTCGAACTCGACCGTGCCGGACGGGTCAAAGTGCTGCCGGATCTTTCCATCCCGGGCCATCCCGACGTGTTCGTCGTCGGCGACATGGCCGCGGTCGACGGGGTGCCAGGCATGGCGCAAGGTGCGATCCAAGGTGCGAACTATGCGGCCAAGGCCATAATTTCCGGCCTCAAAGGGGCAGATTCAGCCCAGCGCGAACCATTCAGCTACTTCGACAAGGGTTCGATGGCCACGGTGTCGAGGTTCAGCGCGGTAGCCAAGGTTGGACCATTGGAGATGAGCGGCTTTGTCGCATGGCTGGCCTGGCTGTTTCTTCACCTGGTCTATCTGGTTGGCTTCAAGACCAAGATCGCCACCCTGCTTTCGTGGACGGTGACGTTCGTCGGGCGCAACCGTGGCCAACTGACCATCACCGAACAGCAGGCTTATGCGCGAACCCGTATCGAGGAACTCCAGGAGATCGCCGCGGCTGCTCAGGACGCCGAGAAGGCCGCCAGTTAGCGGCCGGAGTTGCTCGGGCGGGTCGCATCCGGCCGGAGCGTCACAGCCTGTCTCCCTGCCAGGTCGATAGGCATCCTCCCCCAGCCAGTGCCAGCGTCACCCCGGCCGTCTGGACATCAGCGCGCGGGTAATGCAGTTCGCTCACACTTGCCAGCGGCGCGGCCAGCTCGTCATGGGCGGCTGCCCCGCGGCCGAGTTCGATTCGGTGCCTCAGCAGAGGTTTCCCGTCGATGTCGGCGCTTAGCGAACCTGACCAGAAGCCCTGGGACTCACCGGTTCTGCCGATCTGCACACGCTCCACCAATCTGAGGCTGCCGGAGCCGGTCAAGTTCACGAGCGTCGTGGCGAAGTGCCGCGACGTGGCGGCCACAATGGTCGGCTGCGGGTCGAGATCGAGCTCTCCTGCAATGTCCAGTGTCCAGTTCGCATGGGAATCAGTGGTGTTCATCCCCGGCAGCGTCACCGTTGCGGCCGCGGTGCGCAGTTTCAGGCGTGCGCCGGATTCCACCACAAGCCGGACGTGGATCGAGTCGCCTCCCAGTGGAGTCGCGGCCGAGGACACCAGGTGAACGGTGTCGGGTTCGGTGCGGCGGGCGGCCAGCCCGCCGGAAGCCTCGAGGTGTGGTGAGCGGTCCGGTCGCGCGACGATCAGAACGTCCGATCGCACCTAGATGCCCTGCGCGACGTTGCCCTGCGCGACGTTGAGTTGCTCGCGCACCCACCCCAGCACGGGGGTGGCGGCCGGGTCCGCAGTGAGTGAGATCAGCACCGTGGGACGCTCACCACGTACTGCCGCCGAGTCGCGGCGCATCACGTCCAGGTCGGCACCGACGAGCGGTGCGAGATCGGTCTTGTTGATCACCAGCAGATCCGAGTACGTCACACCCGGCCCTCCTTTGCGGGGCACCTTGTCCCCACCTGCCACGTCGATCACGAAGATCTGGGCGTCCACCAGCCCGGAGGAGAATGTCGCGGTGAGGTTGTCGCCGCCGGATTCAACGAGGATCAAGTCGAGGTCGCGGTCAACACCTGAGTGCGCCGCGACGAGGTCGTCGATGGCGTCCAGGTTGGCGGTGATGTCGTCGCGGATCGCGGTATGCGGGCAGCCGCCGGTCTGCACGGCAGCGATGCGTTCGTCGGGCAGTACCGCGTGACGGCGTAGGAAATCGGCGTCCTCGGTGGTGTAGATGTCGTTGGTCAGCACCGCCAGTGACAACTCGTCACGGAGCTGCCGGCACAAGGCGGCCACCAGCGCCGTCTTGCCGGAGCCGACAGGGCCCCCGACGCCGATGCGCAGGGGATCCCCGGGCTTTCGAACCCGGCGCGGACGATCGGCGTGGCGGTGGGTATGGCCGACCGAATCAGACGAGAGGAAATGCGGTGGCATGGGGGGCACGGGCAGGCACCTTCCTTGTTCTTCAGATCTGCTGCTTGGCGAATCACGAAGCGAAGAGAGGACGTTCGCGTTCGATGTGGCGCTGGGCCAGAACGTCCAGCAGTGGGTCGGAAAGGTCGGCCAGGTCTCCGGCGGCCTCGGCGGCGGTCTGCTCGCAGAGCGTAGACAGCTCGAACGTCGCAGCCGCGACGTCGCCGGGATCCAGCGCTAGTAGTCGCTGAGCCGCTGTCGCCGAACCGGTCATCGTCGTGTAGACGAGAGACATCGCGGTGTGTTCGGGGGCCAGGCCGCTCGCGCCACCGGCCGCACCCGCGGCCACCGCCAGGTGCGGAGTGCGGCCCAGCGCATCCCATTCGAAGTCGGGCCAGACCTGGCGAGCCAACCGGACCAATCCCCGCCCCTGGGCTCGGGACGCTCGGCGGGCAGCGGGAGCCGGTGTGCGCGAGTCGGTTTCGGAGTCGCCGCTGGCGCCGGCCGCAGCCGACAGCGCCCCCTTGTGCACCGCTGCCGCGATCGATGCTGTGACCAAACCGTGGGTCCGTATTCTGCGGCGCAGGTAGGCGCGCAATGTCACGAGGTCGGTGACCAACTCGCTGACAACCGCCTCCTCGATGCCGCCCGAGTGTACGTGGCCCCCGATCGGCAGTCGGGAATCGGACAAGGCGAGCAGGGCGGCAAGGCCGGTCAGGTTCGACATCAGAACAGGAAGTATCTCTGTGCCATGGGTAACTCGGCGGCGGGCTGCTCGCGCCATACCTCGCCGTCGATTCGCACCGTGAACGTGTCGGGGTCCACCTCGATGTCAGGTGTGGCATCGTTGAGCGGCATCTGCGCCTTACCGAGACCGCGCACGTTGCCTACCGCAACAAGCTTGCGGTTGAGGGCGATCCGGTCGGCGAGGCCGTCTTCGATCGCCTGGGGCGCGACGAAGTGCACCGACGTGGCCGCAGCCGCCGCGGGTGCCGCACCGAACATCGGCCGGGGCAGCACCGGCTGGGGCGTCGGGATGGATGCGTTGGCGTCCCCCATCGCCGCCCACGCGATCATTCCCCCCTTGATCACAGCGTGGGGGCGTACGCCGAAGAATGCAGGCTCCCACAGCACTAGGTCGGCCAACTTGCCGACCTCGACCGAGCCGATCTCGTGATCCAACCCGTGCGCGACGGCCGGGCAGATCGTGTACTTCGCGACGTAACGGCGTGCCCTGTGGTTGTCGGCCGCGCCGTCGCGATCCAGCGCACCGCGACGGCGCTTCATCACGTGGGCGGTCTGCCAGGTACGCATGACGACCTCGCCGACACGCCCCATCGCCTGGGAGTCGCTGCCGATCATCGAGATCGCCCCGATGTCGTGCAGGAGGTCCTCTGCGGCGATCGTGGACGGCCGGATCCGGCTCTCGGCGAACGCGAGATCCTCGGGGACGCTCGGGTTGAGGTGATGGCAGACCATCAACATGTCGAGGTGCTCATCGAGGGTGTTGACGGTGTGGGGTCGGGTGGGATTGGTCGAACTGGGCAGCACGTTCGGCTGCCCCGCGACGGTGATGATGTCGGGTGCGTGCCCACCCCCGGCGCCCTCGGTGTGATAGGCGTGGATCGAGCGCCCCTTGATCGCGGCCAGCGTGTCCTCGACGAACCCGGCTTCGTTGAGAGTGTCGGTGTGGATGTTGACTTGCACGCCTGCGGCGTCGCTGACGGTCAGGCACGCGTCGATGGCGGCCGGCGTGGTTCCCCAGTCCTCGTGGAGCTTGAAACCCGCTGCACCACCGCGCAATTGTTCCCACATCGCCTCGGCGCTGACGGTGTTCCCCTTACCCAGCAACGCGATATTGAGCGGCCAGGAATCCAGCGCCTCGAGCATCCGGGCCAGGTGCCACGCCCCGGGCGTGACAGTGGTGGACTTGCTGCCCTCGGCGGGGCCGGTACCGCCCGCGACCATCGTCGTGACACCGCTACCGAGCGCCTCTTCCATGAGCTGCGGGCAGATCAGGTGGACGTGGCAGTCGATGGCCCCCGCGGTGAGGATGCGGCCATTCCCCGCGATGATCTCGGTCGACGGGCCCACCGCCAGGTCAGGGTGCACCCCGGACATGATGTCGGGATTACCGGCCTTGCCGATCGCGGTGATACGGCCATCGCGAATCCCGATGTCAGCCTTGATGATCCCCCAGTGGTCGAGGATGACCGCGCCGGTGATGACGGTGTCGGGTGCTCCCTCTGCGCGTGTCGCGCGCGACTGCCCCATCGATTCGCGCAACACTTTCCCGCCACCGAAGACCGCCTCGTCGCCGGCCCGGCCCGGTCCGCCGCTACGGTCCTCGGTGATCTCGATGAACAGGTCTGTGTCGGCCAGTCGGATTCGGTCACCGGTGGTCGGTCCGAACAGGGCCGCGTAGCGGGAACGGGTCAGCTCGCTCACTCTGCTCCGTCCGATCGGCCCGATTGATCCTCGTCCAGGTTGCCTGGCGGGCTCAGGCTCAGACCGTAAACCGCGCGGGCGCCCATCAACGGAACGAGGCAGACACGCTGTGCAACACCAGGTTCGAACCTGATCGCGGTGCCGGCTGGAATGTCGAAGCGGTGCCCGTGGGCAGCCGCTCGATCGAACTGCAGCGCGCTGTTGGCCTGCGGAACATGCACGTGGCTGCCAACCTGGACCGGCCGGTCCCCGCTGTTGATGATCTCCAACTCCAGCCGGTGCGCGCCCGGGTTGATCTCGATGTCGCCTTCGCCGAATATGACCTCGCCCGGAGTGAGGTATTCGCGATCGGCAGGCTTGTCGTTCACCAGACCTGCCTCACGGGATCGGGTGGTGGACGGTGACGAGCTTGGTGCCGTCCGGAAACGTCGCCTCCACCTGCACATCGTCGAGCATTTCGGGCACTCCCTCCATCACGTCGTCGCGGCCGAGCGTTTCGCGTCCACTGACCATCAACTCCGCCACGGTGCGGCCATCGCGCGCGCCTTCGAGGATGTGGTCGGTGATGAGTGCGACGGCCTCGGGATGGTTGAGTCTCAGACCGCGCGCCTGGCGGCGGCGGGCAAGTTCGGCTGCGTAAGAGATCAGCAGCCGCTCTTGTTCATGCGGGGTCAAACGCATAGTGGGCGATCTTGCCACGGCTGGCCGCAGTCAGCAGCGCACGCACTCAACTCTGCTCAGTGGGAAGGTTCTGCAGCCGGACTTGGCCGCGGGCCACCAGCCGATCATCGGCGTCGACAATGGTGATCAGCCACAGCTGCTGACGACGTCCGCGATGGATAGGCGTGGACACGGCAGTCACGGTGCCAGAACCGATTGCCCGCAGGAAGTCGGTGTTGTTGTTGACGCCGACGACCTTGCCGCCTCCGTTGGCTCTCAGCCAGACGGCCCCAGAGACGCTGGCCAGGCTCTCGACGATCGAGCAATACACGCCACCGTGCACGATGCCGTACGGCTGTTTCAGCTTGTCGGCGATCTGCAGTTGCGCGCGTCCGCCGTCGGGGGTGATCTCGAGGTAGGTCAGACCGAGCTCGCGGTCGAATCCGTTGCCGAGGCCTTCGGGAAGGTCAATTGTCACCGCTCGTGTCTACACGCTCGGCGTACGCCCTCGTCAGCTGGGGTCGCCGGGTAACCTCGGCGCGCACTTTCGATGACAGCCGCCAGCACATCGCCTGAATTAGGGTAGCCTTACTATTGATGGGGAAGCACGGGCGACTTCGCGTGTTTGGACTCGCCGCCTCGCTGAATAGGCTGGTGAAAACGATGCTGATGAACTCGATGCGCCCACCGCATCCGCCGCGCCGGTAGTGCGGCCGAGATCAACGAGCGCGGAGCACGATACGACGATCGGTAGTAATCGCGTAGTACCCTTTGAAGTACAGCGGGCAGGAGATGAGCGCAAATTGGCCAAGGTGCCGCGGCTTGGAGAGTTGGAGCGGTCCGTGATGGATCATCTGTGGTCCGCGGATGAGCCCCAGACTGTCCGCCAGGTGCACGAAGTGCTGTCAGACCACCGCGACCTTGCCTACACGACGATCATGACCGTGTTGCAGCGGCTGGCGAAGAAGAATCTGGTCGTCCAACATCGTGACGATCGGGCGCACCGCTACGCACCCACCCATGGCCGCGATGAACTGGTTGCCGGGCTGATGGTCGATGCGCTGGACCAGGCTTCCGATTCAGGAGGCCGGGAAGCCGCGCTGGTGCATTTCGTCGAGCGGGTCGGAGTCGACGATTCGGCCGCGTTACGCCGAGCGCTGGCCGAAATCGAGGACACAGAACACAACGGCACAGAACGCAACGACCGATCTGCTGGCGGTCAAGGCACCGGCTGAGAGACACTTACCGCGTGTCCGCGCTGGCCTTCACCCTCCTTGCTCTGCTCCTGTCGGGGCCGGTGCCGGCGATGCTGGCAGGAGCCAACTGGCCGATGCGCGCGCCGAGGGCTGCGATCGTGCTGTGGCAGTCGATCGCGTTGGCCGCGGTCCTTTCGGCCTTCTCCGCCGGAATCGCCATTGCCAGCCGGCTGTTCACATCCGGCGCGGGGGTAGCGCCCACCGCCACGTTTACCGGCCAGATCAACATCCTCGGGTGGCCGCTGTGGACGGCATACGCGTTGGTATTCGCGCTCACCATCATGATCGGCGTCCGCCTGATCGTCTCTGTGCTCAAGGTCGCGATCGCTACGCGCCGGCGCCGCGCGCATCACCGGATGGTGGTCGATCTAGTCGGCGCATCTCATGTGGCGGCGCGGCGGTTGCGCAGCCATTACCCCAGACCGCTGGCTCGCGGCGGGCTGCGCATTCTCGATGTTGCCGAGCCGCTGGCGTATTGCCTGCCCGGCGTCCGCAGCCGCGTCGTGCTCAGCGAGGGCGCGCTGGACAAGTTGTCGAACAGCGAGATTCTCGCGATCCTCACCCATGAACATGCCCATCTGCGAGCCCGCCACGATCTGGTGTTGGAGATGTTCACGGCGGTACACGCGGCGTTCCCCCGGTTCGTCCGCAGTGCCAATGCACTCACCGCGGTGCGACTCTTGATCGAACTGCTCGCCGACGATGCGGCGGTCCGTAACACCGGCCCGACCCCCCTGGCGCGCGCCCTGGTCGCCTGCGCCTCCGCTCGCACCCCCCGGGGCGCGCTCGCCGTCGGCGGGCCGACGACGGTGCTGCGGGTGCGCCGACTCGGGGGCAGGCCTAACAGCTTGATCGTCGCCGCGGGTGCGTATGTCGCCGCGGCGGCCGTGCTCGTCGTCCCCACCGTCGCGTTGGCGGTTCCCTGGCTGACCGAACTCCATCGATTGTTCTCTGCCTGAGTGTCAGGCCCCCAGTGTTGGATGACTAGAAGCTGTGCCGCAACAAGCGACCGAAAGGGTTTCCTCTATGAGCTCGCACCCCACCGCGCCCACGGGCATTGCACAGATCGGCGTCACCGGTCTGGCCGTAATGGGTTCCAATATCGCACGCAACTTCGCCAGGCATGGCTACACCGTTGCGCTGCACAACCGCTCGATCGCCAAGACCGACAACCTGCTGGCCGAGCACGGATCCGAAGGCAACTTCGTGCGGACCGAGACGATTCGGGAATTCCTTGCCGCGCTTGAGAAGCCGCGGCGGGTGCTGATCATGGTCAAGGCCGGTGACCCGACCGATGCCGTGATCGACGAGCTCGCCGATGCCATGGAAAGCGGCGACATCATCATCGACGGAGGCAATGCGCTCTTCACCGACACCATCCGTCGTGAGAAGGCAATGGCCGAACGCGGGCTGCATTTCGTCGGTGCAGGTATCTCCGGTGGTGAGGAAGGCGCACTCAACGGCCCGTCGATCATGCCGGGCGGGCCGGCTGCATCCTACGAAAGCCTGGGGCCGTTGCTTGAGGAGATCTCCGCGCACGTCGACGGGGTGCCGTGTTGCACCCACATCGGGCCAGACGGGGCAGGACATTTCGTCAAGATGGTGCACAACGGCATCGAGTACTCCGACATGCAGCTGATCGGCGAGGCTTATCAGCTGTTGCGCGACGGGCTGGGTAAGTCCGCACCCGAGATCGCCGATGTATTCGACGAGTGGAACAAGGGCGACCTGGACAGTTTCCTGGTAGAGATCACCACCGATGTGCTGCGGCAGGCCGACGCCAAGACCGGACAGCCGCTCGTTGACCTCATCCTTGATGAAGCCGAGCAGAAGGGCACCGGGCGATGGACTGTGAAATCGGCGCTCGACCTGGGTGTTCCGGTAACCGGTATCGCCGAGGCCGTCTTCGCGCGCGCACTGTCGGGTTCGGTGACCCAACGCAGAGCGACCACCGGACTGGCGTCGGGCGAGCTCGGTGGGCAGCTGTTGGATGAGGAAGAGTCAGCACAGTTCACCGAGGACGTGCGCCAGGCGCTGTACGCGTCGAAGATCGTTGCCTACGCGCAGGGCTTCAACCAGATTCAGGCCGGATCGGCCGAATACGGCTGGGGCATCGCACCCGGAGACCTTGCGACCATCTGGCGTGGCGGTTGCATCATCAGGGCGAAATTCCTCAACCGCATCAAGGACGCCTTCGACGACGACCCAAATCTGCCGTCGCTGATCGTGGCGCCCTACTTCCGTAGCGCCATCGAAAATGCCGTCGACAGCTGGCGGCGCGTCGTGGTCAAGGCCACCGAGCTGGGCATCCCGATCCCCGGATTCAGCTCGGCGCTGTCGTACTACGACGGGTTGCGAACTGAGAGGCTTCCGGCGGCACTGACGCAGGGGTTGCGCGACTTCTTCGGCGCCCACACCTATGGCCGTATCGACGCCGATCCGGCCAAACGGTTCCACACGCTGTGGAGTGGGGATCGCAGCGAGGTCGAGGTGTAGCACCACCGCCGCACCAGCACCTTCGCGGGCGCCGGCACCGGCGTGTGCTTGCCTCGGGGAGGTCATCGCCGGCACCGCCTAGGCTGGAGGCGTGCAGTACCTCGAAGGCCACAAACCGCCGTACGACCTGACCTATGACGATGTGTTCGTCGTGCCGACTCGAAGCGACGTCGCCTCGCGGTTCGACGTGGATCTCTCGACATCCGATGGCACCGGCACGACAATCCCGGTCGTCGTCGCGAACATGACGGCCGTCGCCGGTCGCCGGATGGCAGAGACGGTCGCCCGCCGGGGTGGGATCGTGGTACTCCCGCAGGATCTGCCGATCCAGGCGGTCAAGGACACTGTCGACTTCGTCAAGAGTCGCGACCTGGTGGTCGACACCCCGGTGACGCTGTCACCCGATGATTCGGTGTCCGACGCCACCGCACTGATTCCCAAACGGGCGCACGGCGCGGCGGTGGTGGTGCAGGAGAACCGGCCGATCGGGCTGGTCACGGAGGCGGCCTGCATCGGTGTCGATCGGTTCGCCCGGGTGCGCGAGGTCGCGGCCACCGATCTCGTTACCGCGCCGTTGGGAACCGATCCGCGCAAGGTGTTCGATCTGCTCGAACACGCCCCGGCCGATGTTGCGGTGCTGACCGAACTCGATGGCACGCTGGCCGGCGTCCTGACCCGCACCGGTGCCGTACGCGCGGGCATCTACACCCCTGCAATCGACGCGGCCGGCCGCCTGCGGATCGCAGCGGCACTCGGCATCAACGGGGATTTCGCGGCCAAGGCCACTGCACTCGCCGAAGCCGGTGCCGACATCCTGGTCGTCGACACCGCACATGGACACCAGGCCAAGATGATCGACGCGATCAAGGTGCTGTCCTCGCTCGATCTCGGTCTGCCGCTGGTAGCGGGCAATGTGGTGTCGGCCGAAGGTGTGCGAGATCTGCTGAACGCCGGTGCGTCCATCGTCAAGGTCGGCGTCGGCCCCGGCGCCATGTGCACCACCCGGATGATGACCGGGGTCGGTCGTCCGCAATTCTCCGCTGTCGTCGAATGTGCCACTTCGGCAAGTGAACTCGGCGGTCACGTGTGGGCCGATGGAGGCGTGCGGCATCCGCGCGACGTGGCACTCGCCCTGGCTGCGGGCGCGTCGAACGTGATGATCGGATCCTGGTTTGCCGGCACCTACGAGTCCCCCGGCGACCTGCTGCGCGACCGCGACGGCCGTCCGTACAAGGAAAGCTACGGGATGGCATCCAAACGCGCCGTGGCCGCACGCGCCGTCGCCGACAGTTCGTTCGACCGCGCCCGTAAATCGCTGTTCGAGGAGGGCATCTCCACCTCGAAGATGAGCCTGGACCCCACTCGCGGTGGCGTCGAGGATCTGCTCGACCACATCACCTCGGGTGTACGCAGTACCTGCACCTACGTGGGGGCCTCAACGTTGACCGAGTTGCATGAGAAGGCGGTGGTCGGCGTGCAGTCAGCCGCCGGATTCGCCGAGGGCCACCCGCTGCCTGCCGGTTGGTGAAGGATAGGCGAGCACGCCGGTCTCGATGCTGCCGATGACTTCGATGTCGACTGTTGACCCCTGGGCCAGGCTGATCTCCCCGGGGCTGCGCAGCTGGACCCTGCCACCGTCGGACAGTTCGACGTGAATGACCGTGTCCGCGCCGTAGAAGCGGCACCCCGTCACGCGGGCGGGAGTTGCCGAGGGCCCCGCGCCTAGCCGCAACTGCTCGGGCCGCAGCACCACGACGGCGGCACCGTCGGCCACCGGCAGACGCGCGCGCAGCGCCCCTAGCGCAGTGTGAACGATCCCAGAGCTCGCGATTCCCGCGAGTTCGACTGTGGCGCCGATGAATCGAGCGTTGGCCAGGCTGGTGGGCCGGGCATACACGTCGGCCGGTGGGCCGTGCTGGGCGATGGTGCCGTCGATCATCAAAGCCACCGAATCGGGAAGCGACAACGCTTCGGACTGGTCGTGTGTGACCAGAAGCGCGGTGGTGCCGGCATCGCGCAGAATCACGGCGATGTCCTCGCGCACCCGAACCCGCAGGCTGGCGTCCAGCGCGGCGAATGGCTCGTCCAGAAGCAGCACGCGAGGCTGTGCGGCCAGCGCGCGCGCCAGTGCCACCCGCTGCTGCTGTCCACCGGAGATCTCATGGGGCCGGGCGTCGGCCAACCCGTCCAGTCCCACGACCGCCAGCCAGTGCGCGACCTGTGCCTGCGCCTCGCCGCGGGTAGATCGTTTTACGCCGAAGGCGACGTTCTCCCCCACGCTCAGATGCGGGAAAAGTGCACCCTCCTGCGGCATCAGCCCCACCCGCCGACGGTGTACCGGCACGGTCGCGGCTCCCCCTGCCACCGTCTCCCCCGCGATACGCACGGTCCCGGCATCGGGATCCTCGAAGCCGGCGAGAATGCGAAGCAGCGTGGTCTTGCCGCATCCCGACGGCCCGAGCACCGCGGTGATCGTCCCCTCTGGCAAGTCGAGGTCCACACCGGACAACACTTGGTTGCCGCCGTAGGACTTGGAGATGCCCTGGGCCGCAACTGCTGTAGCGATCATGTCAGCCACCGCGAACCCTGCCCGCACGTGTGCTCCACATGCCCAGTACCGCCGTCGGGACAGCCGCGAACACCAAGAGCGCCAACGCGTACGGGGCGGCGGCTGCGTAATCGCTGACCGAGCTGTAGCTCCACAGGCGCGTGGCCAGGGTGTCGGTGCCGTTGGGATGCAGCAGCAGGGTAACGGGTAATTCCTTCATGCAGGTCAACAGCACCAGTGCTGCTCCCGCCGCGATCCCGGGCAGCGCCACCCGCGCTGTGACCGTGCCGAATGCCCGCAGCGGCGGGTGGCCCAGGGAGCGGGCCACCTCCTCCAGGCGAATCGGCGCAGCTTCTACTGCCGCGCGGACCGATCCGATCGCCAGGGGCACGAACAGAACCGTATAGGCGAGGATCAGCAGCGGTTCGCGTTGGTAGATGGGGCGCAGCAGCAGAACGCCGACAGACACCATGGAGATCGCGATCACGATAGCCGGAAGGCCATGCGCCACATAGCTTGCACTCTCCATCATGCGCGTCGCGCGATCACGATAGCGAGCGGCGAGCACGCCGAGCGGCAGGGCTGCCAAGGTAGCAGCCAGCGCGGCGGCCGCTGACAGCCACGCTGTTGATCTCAGTGCCCCAAACCATTCGGCAAAGTCCCACCGTGGACCCGCTGTCAGGAGCCAGTCGGCCAGCGTCACACCCGGCACGACGACCGCAGCGATGAGCACGGCGGCGGGAACCAGAAGGGCCGGCCAACTCCAGGCCCCGAGACGGTTCAACGGCGCCGGTCGCGGCGAGCCGCCGCCGACTCGCGAGGAGACCGCCAATCCGCGGGCCCGGCTCTCGGCGATCACCAGCGCGACGGCGAACGCCATCAGCACCAGAGAGAGCACCGCCGCCCGCGCTGGATTGAAACCCGAGCGGTAAGCCCCATAGATGACCCAGGTGAACGCCTCGAATCGCATCGCCGCCACCGCGCCGAAATCGCTGAGCACGTACAACGCGACCAGCAGCGCGCCGGCTGCGATAGCAGCACGCGCCTGGCGCAGTGTGACCCGGAACAGCACGGCAATTCCGCCGAGGCCAAGGGAGCGTGCCACCTCTTCCTGCGCGGG
Organism: Mycobacterium sp.; assembly: GCF_049608025.1. GTDB lineage: Bacteria > Actinomycetota > Actinomycetes > Mycobacteriales > Mycobacteriaceae > Mycobacterium. Next base: position 14,786 of record NZ_JBMYXC010000049.1, read on the forward strand.
GTCGACACGGGCCAAGGCCGCGATCGTGGTCAGCAGCACCAATGGATAGCTGACCAGGGTCAACACCAGGCATGCGCCCCAGAACCCAGCGATGGAGGGGTAGACGGACACCCACAGGTAGGCCAGCAGGTAGCTCGGCATCGCCAACGGCAGGGTGAGTGCCACCCCCAGCCCACGTCGGGCCTTGACGTCGGTGCGGCTGACCAGCACCGCGAGGCCCACCCCGAGCACCACACAGGCTGCGGTGACTACCACCACCAGCAGCAATGACCGGCCGACCAACGCAGCGGTACGAGGCTGGATCAGTTCCTCTATGACGAAAGCCCAGCCGCGATCCAGCGCGCGTCCTGCAAGATAGACGAGCGGGATCAACGTGCATCCCGCCACGGCAGCAGCCGGCACCAACAGCAGCGCCGGCGGGCGTCTGCGGTACGTGGTCACCGGCGCCGGGGTCAGTTCGTCAGCAATCCGGTCTCGACGAGCAATTCTTGCGTCGCCTCGATGTCGTCGAGCTGGGAGAGGTCCACCGCGGGCGGCTGCAGGTCGCTCAGCGGCGGCATCTCGGCAGAAGATGCAACGCCGGTCACCAACGGATACTCCGAGGTCTCCCCGGCAAAGTACTGCTGAGCGGACTCGCCTACCAGATATCCAGCAAATGCTTGTGCCCCTTCGGGATTCGGTGCAGACCTGAGTACTCCGACGCCGGCGACGTTGATCAGCCCGCCGGGATCGCCGGGGGCCATGAACATGTTCTGCGCGGTCACGGCCTCGGCACCCTTGGCGTGGATCAATTCATAGAGGTAATAGTGATTGACCAGGCCGAGTGCAACCTGGCCGGAGTCCACCGCATCACGCACCGCCACATTGTTCTCGAAGGCCTGCGGATCCTGAGCTTTGAACGCTCGCAGCCACTGCGCGGCGGCATCTTCTCCGCGGACGACGCGCAGCCCGGTGACGAAGGACTGCCAGGACGCATTGCTGGGAGCGAAACCAATCTGGCCTTTCCACTCCGGCGCAAGCAGTCCGTCGATGGTGTCGGGAGGATCGGGGGCCAGGGTCGGGTTGTAGACGACGACGCGGGCACGACCGGATACCCCGACCCAGGTGCCGTCGGCAGCGGAGAACTGCCCGGGAACCGCCTGCAATGTCGCAGCATCGATGGGGGCCAGCATTCCGGCCTTGGACACCGCGCCCAACGCGCCCGCGTCCTGAGACAGGAACACATCGGCGGGTGACTTGTCCCCCTCGGTGATGAGCTGGGCAGCCATCTCGCCCGAGCTCGCATAACGCGTCTCAACCTCGATCCCGGTGTCCGCGGTGAACTGTTTGATCAGCGGTCCCACCAACTCCTCGCTGCGGCCCGAATAGAGGACTATCTTGTCGGGATCTGCGGTCTGGGAGTCAGCTCCGCAGGCGGTGAGGGCCAGCATTGCTGCCACAGCTGCGAACGCGCCGGCCAGTCGGGGCTTCAAGATCGACATCTGGGTGGATTCCGCCTTTCGTGGGGGGTTCTCGCGTGAGGTTCCGCCCGAAGGAACCGGCCCCGAACCTATCATTGTGTGAGGCTAACCTTACTAGCGGACGGCCGGCCGGGGGCCCCCGGGGATTCGGCTAGCATGTGATGGCCATCAGTCGAATTCGGGCACCGCAAGGCCTGCCACGAGTCGTCCCACGAAGACGAAAGGGATCAGGTGCCGCAGGCACTGGATGGGGGCCCATCCGAGGCGGCAGTACCCGCCGAGCGCTCTGGCGATGAGCCCGCCGGGGCCGAACCGTCCTGTAGTCGGCCGGGCTCTCGGCCCGGCATCCCCGGTTCTTGGACCGATCGACGAAGCTCCGCCGCGGGAGCGGGTGGATGAACGTCGTCATTTCGCTGTTGCCCCTGCTGGCAATAGGTCTACTCACCGCCGGAACGGCGGTGTTCGTTGCCGCGGAGTTCTCGCTGACCGCTCTGGAGCGCAGTACGGTCGACGCCAATGCGCGCACCGGCGGCCGGCGCGACCGCATGGTGCAGAAGGCTCACCGCACGCTGTCCACCCAACTGTCGGGCGCGCAGGTGGGTATCTCGATCACCACTCTGGCCACCGGTTTCCTCGCCGAACCCGTCGTCGGCCGGCTTATCCAGCCCGGCCTGACCGCCCTGCACGTGCCCGCGCGGTTCACTGGCGGCCTGGCATTGGTGCTGGCCATCCTGATCGCCACCTCCCTCTCGATGATCTTCGGCGAGTTGGTGCCCAAGAACCTCGCCGTGGCCCGTCCGGTGCCGACGGCCCGCTGGTCGGCGGGTCCGCAGCTGTTCTTCTCCTTCGTGTTCACGCCAGTGATCAAGCTGACCAACGGCACCGCGAACCGGATCCTGCGGCGGCTGGGCATCGAACCCGCGGAGGAACTGCGGTCGGCGCGCTCACCGCAGGAGTTGGTGTCGCTGGTACGCACCTCGGCTCGCAGCGGTTCACTGGATCCGGTCACCGCGGTCCTGGTGGACCGTTCTCTGCAGTTCGGCGAGCGCACCGCCGAGGAACTGATGACTCCGCGGTCCAAGATCGACACACTGGACGCCGATCACAGCGTGGCCGATCTCAGTTCGGCGGCCGTCAGGACCGGGCATTCGCGCTTCCCGGTAATCCGGGGCGACCTCGACGAAACCATGGGGGTGGTGCATGTCAAGCAGGTTTTCGCGGTGCCGCATCCGGTGCGTTCGTTGACTCGACTGGCCGATATCGCGCAGCCGGTCGCCAAGGTGCCCTCGACCCTGGACGGCGACGCGGTGATGGCCGAAGTGCGCGCCAACGGATTGCAGACGGCGCTGGTCGTCGACGAGTATGGGGGCACCGCCGGCATGGTCACGGTGGAGGACCTGATCGAAGAGATCGTCGGAGACGTGCGCGACGAGCACGACGACGAACCACCCGATGTAGTGCCCGCCGGACGCGGCTGGCAGGTCTCGGGGTTGCTGCGTATCGACGAGGTAGCCGACAACACCGAGTTCCGGGCGCCCGAAGGTGATTACGACACCATCGGCGGGCTGGTGCTGGAGACGCTGGGCCACATCCCCGAAGAGGGCGAATCGGTGGAACTGATGGCCTTCGAGCCGGATAACGCGGCCGAGGATCCGGTGCGCTGGCTGGCGACCGTGCTGCGCATGGACGGCCGCCGGATCGACCTGCTCGAGCTCACCTCGATCGGGCGCAGCGGCGACGAACTCGGGCCGAGCTAGTGGGAGATATCTTCGGCGTGCTGCTGGCGGTGCTGCTGCTCATGGCCAATGCGTTCTTCGTGGCCTCGGAGTTTGCGCTGATCTCTGCGCGCCGCGACCGACTGGAGGCATTGTCCGAGCAGGGCAAGAAGAGTGCGGTCACGGTGATGAGGGCCGGTGAGAATCTGTCGCTGATGCTGGCCGGCGCCCAGTTGGGCATCACGGTGTGCTCGATCCTGCTGGGCAGGGTCGCCGAGCCCGCCGTGGCACACCTGCTGGCGGTGCCCTTCGGCCTCCTCGGCATCCCGGACGCGCTGCTGCATACGGTGTCGTTTCTGGTGGCACTGTCGATCGTGGTGACACTGCACGTGCTGCTCGGGGAAATGGTGCCGAAGAACATCGCCATCGCGGGTCCGGAGTCGACCGCGATGCTGCTGATACCGGTCTATCTGATCTACATCCGCGCAGCCCGGCCGTTTATCGCGTTCTACAACTGGTGCGCCAACATCACCCTGCGCACCTTCGGTGTGGAGCCCAAGGATGAACTCGACGTCACGGTATCGACGGTGGAACTCTCCGAGATGATCGCCGAGTCGCTCTCGGAGGGCTTGCTGGATCCTGAGGAGCACAGCAGGCTGACCAGGGCGTTGCAGATCCGTACCCGCGTGGTCAACGACGTGGCGATACCGCTGCACCAGATTCGGGCCGTGCCCGTCGCGCGCGAGGGTTCCGGTCCGACGGTCGTGGCTCTCGAGAAGGCATTGACCGAGACCGGATACTCCCGGTTTCCGGTGGCAGCTTCGGACGGCGCATTCATCGGCTATCTGCACATCAAGGACGTGCTGTCTTTGGTCGCTGACCCCTACGACAACACCACGGTGGTGGATTCGGCGATGGTGCGACCGCTGCCGCGGGTGGCTGCCTCGCTGCCGCTGCCCGATGCTCTCTCCCGGCTGCGGCGCAGCAACAGTCATCTCGCGCTGGTCACCGCCGCAGACGGAGGAGTGGCCGCAGTGGTGGCGCTAGAGGATCTTGTCGAGGATCTGGTGGGAACCGTCCGTGACGGGACACACCGTGTCTGATGCGGTCTGATGTGCCGCTTCGACACCGCCGCCCAGGATCGGGCCAATCAGCGCTGGGTAAGCTAGATCGACGATATGCACACGGCATGGCGTCGGTGAGGGAGGAATCATGACCAAACGCGTGAAGGTGGGGAACCTGCGCGTCGCCCCCGTGTTGTACAACTTCATCACCAAAGAGGCGTTGCCGGGCACCGGTCTCGACCCCGACACGTTCTGGTCCGGCGTCGACAAGGTCGTCGCCGATCTGACCCCCAAGAACGAGGAGCTGCTGGCCCGCCGCGACGATTTGCAGGCCCAAATCGACAGGTGGCACCGAGCCAGGGTGATCGGCCCCTTCGACCACGACGAATACAAGCAGTTCCTGACCGGTATCGGATATCTGCAGCCTGAACCAGCGGACTTCACCATCACCACCTCAGGTGTCGATGACGAGATCGCGACCACTGCGGGTCCGCAGCTGGTGGTGCCGATCCTCAATGCGCGGTTCGCGCTGAACGCGGCCAACGCGCGCTGGGGCTCGCTCTACGACGCGCTCTACGGCACCGACGTCATCGCTGAGGACGGCGGGGCTGAGAAGGGTAAGGGCTACAACGCAGTCCGCGGCGACAAGGTCATCGCCTACGCTCGACGTTTCCTCGACGGGGCCGTTCCCTTGGCATCGGGCTCATGGGCAGATGTCGGGGCGATCAAGATCGAGGTTGACGACGGAGTCGCTCAGATGGCGGCGGCGCTGGGCGACGGACTGTCAGTAGGACTGGACGACCCCGAGCAGTTCGCCGGTTACACAGGAGAGGCCGACAACCCCGAATCGGTTCTGCTGGTCAACCACGGCCTGCACATCGAGATCCTGGTCGACCCCGACTCCCCGATCGGATCCACCGACCCGGCCGGCATCAAGGATGTGGTGCTGGAATCGGCCCTCACCACGATCATGGACTTCGAGGATTCCGTGGCCGCCGTCGATGCCGGAGACAAGGTGCTCGGCTACCGCAATTGGCTCGGGCTCAACCGCGGGGACCTCAGCGAGGAAGTCGTCAAGGCCTCCCCGGACGGTGACGAGACCTTCACCCGGGTCCTCAACCAAGACCGCACTTACACGCGGCCAGCTGGAGGCGCTGAGGGTGCCGAGCTCACGCTGCCCGGCCGCAGCCTGATGTTCGTGCGCAACGTCGGCCACCTGATGACGAACGACGCGATCGTGGATACCTCCGGGAACGAGATCCCGGAGGGAATCCAGGACGCTTTGTTCACCAGCCTGATCGGCATCCACGGATTGCGCCAGGACAACGATGGCGACGGAGCGAACGGACCTCTGGCCAACAGCCGGACCGACTCGATCTACATCGTCAAACCCAAGATGCACGGCCCCGACGAGGTGGCATTCACCTGCGAGCTGTTCAGCCGCGTCGAGGACGTACTCGGGCTGCCGCAGAACACCATCAAGGTCGGCATCATGGACGAAGAACGGCGTACCACGCTGAACCTCAAGGCCTGCATCAAGGCCGCCGCCGACCGGGTGGTGTTCATCAACACCGGATTCCTGGATCGCACCGGGGATGAGATCCACACGTCGATGCAGGCGGGTCCGATGATCCGCAAGGGCGCGATGAAGTCTCAGCCGTGGATTCAGGCCTACGAGAACCAGAACGTCGATATCGGGCTGGCGACGGGTTTCTCGGGCCGGGCCCAGATCGGCAAGGGAATGTGGGCGATGACCGAGCTGATGGGCGACATGGTCGAGCAGAAGATCGGTCAACCCAAGGCCGGTGCTACCACCGCGTGGGTGCCCTCACCGACGGCAGCGACCCTGCACGCCATGCACTACCACGAGGTGGACGTCTACGCGGTTCAGCAGGAGCTCGCAGGTGAGCAGCGTTCCACTCTCGACGAGTTGCTGACCATCCCGCTGTCCCAGGAGCTGGCGTGGGCGCCCGAGGAGATTCGCGAGGAGGTCGACAACAACTGCCAGTCGATCCTCGGCTACGTGGTGCGTTGGATCGACGCCGGAGTCGGCTGCTCGAAGGTGCCTGACATTCACGACGTCGCCCTGATGGAGGATCGTGCAACGCTGCGGATCTCCAGCCAGCTCCTGGCCAACTGGTTGCGCCACGGCGTGATCACCGAAGAGGACGTCAGGGCCAGCCTGCGGCGGATGGCCGCGGTCGTGGACGACCAGAATGCCGGTGACCCGGAATTCCGTCCGATGGCAGCCGACCCGGACAACAACATCGCGTTCCAGGCGGCCCAGGAGTTGATCCTGTCCGGCGGAGAGCAGCCCAACGGCTACACCGAGCCGATCCTGCACCGGCGGCGCCGAGAGTTCAAGGCAGCTAATAACGTTGATTGATGCAGTGAAGCCAGGGCCGACTGGCCGGGGAAGCGCGCCCGAGGCTCGATCGGGCGAAACAGGCGAAACAGGCGAAACGGGCAGACATGGGAAGACATAGCCGTCCCGATCCCGAGGACTCCCCCCGCCCGGATCCCGCAGATAACGTCCCCCGCGAGCAGCGGAACGAGCAGTTCGGGTCTGACTCCGACAGCCCACCAGCAACGGATTCCGCCTCCGGGTCACCGGGGGCCGCCGGTCGGCAGCACGGCGGCGACTGGGACGGCGGCGACTGGACCGGCAGCCATCGCGCCGTGACGCCGGGACGGCGTGGAGTCAGCGTCGGCGTCATCGTGGCGCTGGTGAGCGTCGTCGTGGTCGTCGGCGCCGTGATTCTGTGGCGGTTCTTCGGCGCCGCCCTCTCCGACCGATCCAATGTCGCTTCAGCACGTTGCGTCGACGGCGAAGTCGATGTCGCCGTCGTTGCGGATCCGGCGATCAGCGAGCCGGTCGCAGCGCTGGCGGAGCGCTATAACGAGGACGCCGCCCCGGTCGGAGACCTCTGCGTCATAGTGAAGGTCCAGGCCGCCGATTCAGATCAGGTCGTCAACGGATTCGCCGACCAGTGGCCCGACGACCTCGGCGAGCGGCCGGCACTGTGGATTCCGGGCAGTTCGGTGTCGGAGGCTCGACTGGAAGCTGCGGTGGGCGCCGAAACCGTGAGCGACAGCCGCTCATTGGTGACCTCGCCCGTACTGCTGGCGGTGTCGCCGCAGCTGAAAAGTGTTCTGGGTGAGCAGAACTGGGGAACTCTCCCGCAGCTCCAGTCCGATCCTGGCGCCATCGACGGGCTAGGACTGCCGGGCTGGGGAGGGCTTCGCCTCGCGCTCCCCCTGACCCAGAACAGCGATGCCGCATATCTGGCGGCCGAGGCTGTGGCGGCCGCGGCCGCCCCGGCCGGAGATCCCGCCAGCGCGGGGTTGGGAGCTGTCGGCAGGTTGATGGGCGGTGCCCCCGAGCTTGCCGACACCGATGCCGACACGGCCCTGGACGCCTTGGTGGATGCAGCGGATCCGGCCACCGCCCCAGTGCACGCGGTGGTGACCACCGAGCAGCGACTCTTGGGTCGGGCGTCCTCGCTGTCGGATGCGGATTCCAAGCTGGCGGCGTGGCTGCCGCCGGGGCCGGCAGCGATGGCCGACTTCCCCACTGTTCTGCTGGACGGCGATTGGTTGTCCCAAGAACAGGTGACTGCGGTGAGCGAGTTCGCTCGATTCCTGCGCAAGCCCGAGCAACTCGGTGAGTTCGCCGCGGCGGGATTTCGCGTCGACGGGGCCACGCCTCCGGCCACGGGCGTCATCGATTTCGTGCCAGTGGATGCGCCGTTGAGTATCGGTGACAATGCGCTGCGGGCGACGATCGCCGACACGCTGGCCGCGCCGGTCATGAGCCCGACCGTCACAGTCATGCTCGACCAGTCCATGCCGACGGACGAGGGTGGCAGGTCGCGCCTCACCAACGTCGCGGACGCGCTCACGGTGCGACTCCAGATGCTCCCGGCGGATTCCGCCGTGGGGTTGTGGACGTTCGACGGCGTACAGGGGCGTTCGGAGATCGTCGCGGGCCCGCTGTCCGAACCGCTCAACGGGCAGACACGATCAGAGGCCCTGACCGCCGTGCTGGACGCCCAGAGGGCCTCCGGCGGCGGGGCGGTGTCGTTCACCACGCTGCGGTTGGTCTACACCGAGGCGTCGGCCGCATACCGCGAGGGCCAGGATAATTCGGTGCTGGTCATCACCACCGGGCCGCACACGGATCAGTCGCTGGGCGCGGAGGGCTTGGAGCAGTACATCAGGGGTGCCTTCGATCCTGAGCGTCCGGTCGCGGTCAACATCATCGCCTTCGGCGACGATTCCGACCGCGCGACGTGGGAGGCGGTTGCACAAACAACCGGTGGCAGCTACCAGAACGTGGCGAACGCGGCGTCGCCGGAACTAGCCTCGGCGATCGCGGTGCTGTTGTCCTGAACGGGCGTGAACCTGCGTGGGAAGGGACGCCGTAACCGCCGGGTGATCCTTTCCGGGCTCGCCGATGGTTTTGGCTGCCCGGTGCGCCAATGGTATGACAGCATGACAGCTTCGTCGCACCGTCTTGCGGTGATCGGGGAATTAGGGGCCGGGGGGTGTAGCACTGCGCGCGATGCCCAATCAGCATGAGGAACCAACCCCTACCGGTGAGAATCCCGCGATTACTCGCCGCTGGCGTGATCGCAAGCGCTACCTGTGGTTGCTCGGGCTGGTCGTACCTACCCTGGTCCCCCTGTCGTGGGCGGCGGTAGCCGTGACCGGATGGGGCTTGTTCTGGTGGTCCGGACCGGTGTTGATACTCCTTGTTCTCCCGGCGTTGGACCTTGTGATCGGCTCGGACGCCGAGAACCCGCCGGAGAGCGCGCTGTCCGAGTTGGAGCAGGATCGCTACTACCGGTGCGCAATCTATCTCTACCTGCCCGCCCAATACGTGTCGTTGGTGCTGGCCTGCTGGTTCTGGAGCGGCGGCGGTGGAGTCGTGCTGAGCGAACTCGACAAGGTGGGCCTGATGCTGACCGTCGGTGGAATCGCCGGTGTTGCCATCAACGCCGCCCACGAGATGGGCCACCAGCGAGCACGGTCGGAGCGGTGGCTCAGCAAGGTGGCGCTTGCGCAGGCGGGCTACGGGCAATTCTACGTCGAGCACAACCGGGGTCATCACGCTCGCGTCGCCACCGCAGAGGATCCGGCCAGCGCCCGGTTGGGCGAGAACGTCTACTTCTTTCACTTCAGATCCATATTCGGCAGCCTGCGCTCCGCATGGAGGCTGGAGCGCCGATGCCTGGCACGCCGGGGAAAGCGCACGTGGACGCTGCGGAACGACATACTCAACGCTTGGCTCATGAGCCTCGCGCTGTTCGCGGCCCTGGTTCTGGGGTTCGGCCTGCAGGTGCTGCCCTGGCTGATCGGGCAGGCCCTCATCGGCATCTTCTTGATGGAGACCATCAACTATCTGGAGCACTACGGGTTGCGTCGCCGGAAGCGGGCTGACGGACGCTACGAGCAGGTGCGTCCCTCGCACAGCTGGAACAGCAATTCTGCGATCTCCAACGTCTTCCTTTTCCACCTGCAGCGACACTCCGACCATCATGCGAATCCGCAGCGCCGGTACCAGGCACTGTGTCACGCCGACGAGGCGCCTCAGCTGCCTGCCGGCTACGCAACCATGGTGGTCGTGGCATTGGTTCCACCGTTGTGGCGGCGCGTGATGGATCGACGGGTTCTCGCCCACTACGGGGGCGACATCGGCCTGGCCGCGCTGAGGCCCCGCAAGGCGCGGCAGCTAACTCGGCGTTACGGCTGACTGCACTTGGCGAGTACGTCGCAGCGCGACAGCGGCCATGCGCATCGATAGAGCGGGCGAAGCTCGCTCCAGATACCAGAGCGCCTTCCACCACCGGGGCACCACGATGATCGCCCGATTGCGCATGACCGCGTCCAGTGCCCGCCCGGCGAAGGCATCGGGTTCCATCGGGCGCAACGCCTCACCGAGCTTGAGAAGATTCTCGCGGCTGACGCTTCTGTTGCGGCCATATTCTCCACCGGCAAGGATGGGAGTCCGCACCACTCCCGGACACAGCACCGACACCTTGACGCCGTGGGTAGCCGCCTCCACCCGCATGGTCTTGGACAAGGCGACGACCGCGTGCTTGGTCGCGGAGTAGCCGGCCTGGGCTGACGTGGTGACCAGACCGGCCATCGAGGCGGTGTTGACGATGTGCCCACTGCCCTGACCGATCATCACCGGGTATGCGGCCCGGACACCGTGGACCACACCGCGCAGGTTCACATCGATGACGTCGTTCCAGTCGTCGAGAGTCAGGGTGTCGACCTCACCGCCGATGCCGATTCCCGCGTTGTTGAACAAGTAGTCGATCCGCCCGGATAACTCAACGGTACGGGCAATGGCCTGCTCGAACGCCGAATAGTCACGGACATCGAGTTCGATTGCGTGCACCGCGGCGCCAGCCTCGCCGAGGTGGCGTGCCAGTCGCTCGGCGACCTCGTACTGACGGTCGGCAATCCAGACCTCGGCGCCTGCTTCGCTTAGTTTCGATGTCAGTGCGGCGCCGATCCCGGACGCTCCCCCGGTGATGAAGGCGACCTTTCCGGACAGATCAGTCGTGTCTTTGGTGGCCACTGGGGAAGAATAGCCGTCTACTTGTCCGGCGAAGGGGGGGTCCGGCGAAGGGGTTGCCATGAGCGGCGCCGGCCCGCATCGATAGCTCGCGCTCGGCGCGCTGCAGTCCTCACCCCGAGGTGCCCGAGACTTCGGTTCCGCCTTGCCCCGGGTACCTTGCAGCAAACAGATGCCGCCCATAATCCCTGGTGGCGGGCGCTAGGGCGCACTATTTGGCTACTGGCCGCCCGATGGCCTCCGGTCTGCGGCCCCTCGTCCCGCGGGCCCGAAAGCGCTGAACGGTATGCCGGATCTGTTGGGCCACAGGGCATCAGAAGAGTCGCGGGCGCGAAGGCGGGATGCGGTGTCTTTGCCGGCGAGCCCTGAAACCGAGCGCTTGGGCTGCCCGTGCCGACGCGATGACTATCCATCGCGTACGAACACGCTGATCGGAGTGTTTGCTCTGGGCGGAGGTCGACATGCCCGAAAGATCAGTTCTGCGCCAGTGCCCAGCGATCACATCGGCAAAACAGCCACATTTCGATGTCTCCGTTCACCCCCCGGTTCCGTGGCCCTAATGGTGCGCCCCTGGCCAGCGAAAAAGTGTTTTCTTATTTTTTTGCCCGCCATAAATCAGCAACGTAAAGCTAGCTCAAAGAGCGGATCAATCTCGCCATTTAATTACATTTGTGTAATTGTAGCTGCGAGCATTTTCTACTCGACGGTAGCTAGCGGGCATATCCCTTCTGAACAGCATATTTACCGCGTTTTCCGCTAGCTAGATCCATCTTGTGGTTGCCGACGGGCCGCCTCCGGATTGCAAAAAAGATGTCGCCGCCGGTGGATTACAGCAATTTAAATAATATTTGCCAAAATTGCATGTAGATGGCTTGTTGAAATTTTACTGTCCGAACGCTTCGCGAAGCAATATGATTTATCTCATGCCGATCACGGCTAACACTCGATCTGCTTCTAATCCTGGAGTTACTATGCGTACTGCGATTCGCAAGGCGGGTGTTGCCTGTGGCACCCTCTTTGCCTCTTCCGCCCTAGCTGTTACTACTGCGACCGGGGCCTGGGGCAGCAACTCCGCTCTCGTGGTCGGTGGGTTGGAGACGTCGACCCTGCACGACGTGGTCATGTCTCAGCTACTTGGCGGCGCACTGCAGGGCCAGGAACGTGTCAGCGTTTACTGGCCGGCAGAGCATGCTCCATCGAGCGGCGGGCTGAGCCTGGGCGATTCGATCGCGGTGGGCATCGGGAACCTCAACACCGAGATAGATTCGGCCCTTGATCGCCTGGCGGCGCCGGGCGAGAAAGTCACCGTGGTCGGGTTGTCAGCGGGCTCGCTGGTGGTTAACGAGGTTCTCCGCGAGCTGGACGCCGATGCCAACGCGCCCGACGCAGACCAGATCAGCTTCGTCGTGGTGGCAGACTCCAGCCGGCAGGACG
>NZ_JBMYXC010000050.1:0-26427 GCF_049608025.1 Mycobacterium sp.
TCAGTCGGACCCAGAGTCACGACCTGCGCGGTAACGCTCTTCCATTATCAATGTCAGACCTGCCCGCTATCCTAGATGAGCAGGAGTTGTTAGCGCGATTCTCTCGCTAAAGATGGTTAGCGATAGAATTGCTCTAAAGCAAGACGGCATGGAATACCCAAGGCGGCCTCATTCGAAGCGGCCGGCAGTCACGCCCATTGGAGGGACAAAATGGCGAGTTTCCCCTACGCCGGCAGGGCGGTAATCGTCCTCGGCGACCATGACACCGGTCAGAGCGTCGCAATGCTGGCAACCAAGGCGGCCGAACACGGCGCGAGCATCGCTGAAGTCCACACCTTCGACTCTGGTGAAGCCGTTTCGCATGACGATCTCGGTCAGGTCGACGCCGTCGTCTCCGCACTGAGCCGGGCCCTGGCCATCCGGGCCCATATCTGGGTGCCCTTTTCGCACATGGACCTCGGCCGCGAGGAACACGTCCGCAGGCTGAGCCTGGTACTCCAGCGCCACGGCCTCAATCTGGTTCTGGGGCCCAACCTGTGGTCGTGCCCGCTGGCTGGTGGGATTAATGAAATCGACGCTGCGCTCCGTCGAGAAGTCCGCGCTGTCGACGACCTCGACCACACCGCCATCGCCGCCGCAGGACTGCACACCCTCAGCAACGAGGTCGAACAGGCGCTGTACTCCGGTCAGAGCCCGGCGGACTCGCCCCCTGCTCAACAATCTGGCGAGCAACAGCGCGACGTGCTCGAGCTCATCAAGGCAGACTTCGGGCCGCACCCGGAATTGCCGGCGATCACGGCGCAGTGGTCGCAACGGCGCCCCGCGCTCAAACGTTTCGCAGGCTGGCTCGTGCACGAGTGCGGCCTGACACAGGCCGAGGCCGCACACCTGCTCAACACCGCGGGCCATCGAACGGCCCAGGGTCGGCTGTGGCAGCGGTCATCGGTGTCAGCATTGGTCAACGGCCGCTACGACCGACGGTCCGCAGCGTGACCCCGCTCCCCTCCACCCGCTACCAGACAGGAGAAGTCCATGCCGAACGAGACGGACTCGCCCCGATTGACCGCCAGATTCGCTGATGCGCTCACCTATGCCGCCGACCTGCACAAGACACAGGTCCGCAAAGGTGGAGACATCCCCTATATCGGGCATTTGCTATCGGTCGCGGCGCTGGTTATCGAAGCGGGCGGGACCGAAACGCAGGCGATAGCAGCCCTTCTGCACGACGCGGTGGAAGACCAGGGCGGCGCCGACACCCTCGCTGAGATCGAGTCCCGCTTCGGGCAGGGTGTCGCCGGGATCGTCGACGACTGCAGCGACACTGACGAGGATCCCAAACCGCCCTGGCGCTCACGCAAGGAGAGCTATATCGAGCACCTCGCCGATGTCTCGACGGAAACTATCCTGGTCTCGGCCGCCGATAAACTCGACAACGCCCGGGCAATCCTGCGCGACCTTCGCAACGAGGGCCCGTCGCTGTGGGAACGGTTCACCGAGAAAGATCCTGGCGAGCACCTTTGGTACTACCGGGCCTTGGCGGAAAGGTACGAAAGTGCCGGCGACAACTGGGTGTTCGATGAGCTCAAACGGACGATCGTGTTGATCGAGCGCGAGATTGTTGGCAACGCCGCCCGAAAGCAGGACTCTCCAGCAACCGCGGTGCGGCCGCTCTGAACGCTTTTTGGGACTCCTCGGAGTAGTTGTCGGGGGCTCCCACCTGCCGTGGCTTGGCGAACCGCCAGCCCGGGTACCGTGGCCTGGATGGAGCGGTTGAGCGGGCTTGACGCAGGCCTTTTGTACAGCGAATCGTCTGCGGTGCCGCTGCATGTGTGCTCAGTCGCCGAGCTGGACACCTCTACGGTGCCGGGTGGCTACACATTTCCGCGATTCTGCAGCGGATTGTCATCCCGAATGAGTGCGCTGCCGGAGTTGCGCGCGAAGCTGGCCGACAGCCAGCTGAATCTGGATCACCCGGTGTGGGTGGAGGACAGAGATTTTCAGCTGTCCCGTCATCTGCATCGGATCGGTGTGCCGTCACCGGGCGGGCGCGAAGAACTCGCCGGCGTCTGCGCCGACATCGTCGCGATTCCGCTGGACCGAAGCAAGCCGCTGTGGGAGATGTGGGTGATCGAAGGCCTCGGTGGCAACACCGACCCGTCCGACAGCGATCGTGTCGCGTTGCTCGTCAAGGTGCACCACGCCGCGGTGGACGGCGTAGCAGCCGCCGACCTGCTTGGTCGGCTCTGTGATGTGGAGCCCGACGCCGCGCCCCGCGATCCGGTCGCCGGGTCGGGCGACGCGACGTCGTGGGCGATTGCAGCGGACGGGCTTTTGCGGTTCCTCACCCGGCCGTGGCAGCTGACCAGGGTGATTCCCGAGGCCGCGTCCACAATCGTCGAGACGGTGGGCCGTGCGGTCAGCGGCACAGCCATGGCCGCACCGTTCACCGCGCCGGAAACTCCTTTCAACGCCAAACTTACGTCTGCGCGCAACATTGCCGTGGCTCAACTGGACCTGGAAGACGTCAAACAGGTCAAGAACGAATTCGGCGTCAAGGTCAACGACGTGGTGATGGGGCTGTGCGCGGGTGCATTGCGCGGCTTCCTGCGTGAACGCGCACAGCTTCCGGACCATTCGCTGATTGCCGTGGTGCCGTCGTCGGTGCACGACCAGTCCGACCGTCCGGGCCGAAATCAGCTGTCGGGGATGTTCTGCAGTTTGCACACCGACATCGAGGATCCGCGGGAGCGACTTCGTGCTCTCGCCGAATCAGACTCACGGGCAAAGGAACACAGTTCCGCGCTTGGTCCGACACTGTTGGTCGACCTGGCCCAGTCCGTCTCTCGCACAATGTTCGGGTCGTTGCTCAACCTCATGTCGCACACCCCGCTGAGTGGCGCAACGGTCCACAACGTGGTGATCTCCAATGTCGCGGGTCCCACCACAAAGCTGTATGTCTGCGGCGCAGAGGTGAAGTCGCTGTATCCGTTCGGCCCGATCTTCCATGGCTCGGGATTGAATATCACGGTAATGTCCCTGGGGGACAAGCTGAACATCGGCATCATCTCGTGCCCGCAACTGGTGGCTGATCTCTGGGATCTTGCTGACCGCTTCGGCGCCGAGTTGGGCGAACTGCGATCCCACTGCGCCTAATTCATTCAGCGCCCGTATTCGATGCGGTGTCGCATCTGCTGCAACCCGGCTTCTATGTGCCGAGCCAGTATTCCGTCGGCCAGCACGCCGGTGGCCCACCCGGCGAGCAGTCTGCCGGCGAACTCGACGGAGATCGTCATGGTCACCGTCGCGCCGTCGGTTGCCGGTGAGACCTCGATGTGCGCGCTGTGGTGAATACCGCGTACGGATTGCCAGACCAGGCAGTTCTCGGACGGCGCCTCGACCAGCACACGGCCACCTGCATGGATCGTCCCGATATCGAGGTAGAGGTCCCATTCCTGTGAGCCGTCGGGGAGTCGATCGATGCATTCGAACCTGCCGAAGGCACCCATGATCGGGAAGACCACATCAGGGTCGGTCGCCACCTTCACGGCCTCATCGACGTCGGCGCGGACCAGTGTCGACTTGGTGACCCTGCCCATCAGCCCAGCACCGGGACGACGGTCTTGGCGGCCAGGTCTGAGAGAGCTACCTGCATCACCGAGGTCACGTACCCGTAGACCTGATCCCAGTCCGGGTCGTCGCCGAAGAGTTCGTGCAAGTCGATCGGTGGCAGCACCTGAATGCGTATTTTCGCCGGGAAGGGTATGTGCGGCAGGTCTCCGGGTAACAGACCCCACGGGAAGCTCAGACTGAGCGGCAGTGTCTTGACCCGCAGCAACTTGTCGAATCGCAGCAGTTTGGCGATTCTGCGCCCGTCGTTGAAGACGAAGAATGTCTCCTGCCCGCCGGTCGCGACGACCGGGACGATCTTGACCCGCTGCGCGTGGGCCAGTTTCAGGAAGCCCTTCCGACCGTCGAAGACGATCTTGTTGCGATCCGTCCAGGGCCGCAACGCCTCCACGTCACCACCGGGGTAGACCAGCACGTTGGCGCCCTCTTGCAGGAGATCCGCGGCGACTGTTCGTCCGGCCTTCACCATGCCGAACCTGCGCGCCATATCGCCGATCACCGGCATACCTACGACGATCTCGTGGGCCAGTGCGATCAGTGGACGGCCCTCCACGGTGAAGTAGGTGTGGTAGGCGAGGGTGAAGACGAATGTGTCGGGGATGTTGGCTCCGCCGCTGTGGTTTCCGACGAACAGCACCGGCTCGTCGGGGACGTTCTCGAACCCGTTCACCTCGGCCCGGAAGTACACCTGGGCGGCCAGCCAGAACCGTGGCAACATCTCGCGGATGAATTCCGGATCGCGGCCCTTGAGCCCCTCCGGCGTCCTCGCCAGCGCGCGGCCCAGTTGATCCATCGGTCTAGTCACGGCGATTCCAGTCTGTTGCGGCGAAGTCCTTCGACCGTACCGTCACAACGCGTCGGTGTGTCCGCAGTCTGTACGAGGACCCGTGCTCAGCGCTCGCGGTCGTCGTCCCGGGTTGCGCGCAATGCACCCGGATGAGCCTTGGCCGTCGGGTCGCGGCGCGTCTTGATCAGGCTGGCGACGGTGACCACCGCGAGGATCACCACGATCACCACCAGGCTGAGGTAGGTGTGGATCTCCGGCACGCGGGGGTCGATGTCGACGTGGGCCCAGTGCAGCACCAGCTTGCAGCCGATGAAAGCGAGGATGATCGACAATCCGGTCGACAGATATACCAGCCGATCGAGCAAGCCTTTGACGAGAAAGAACAGCGCGCGCAGACCCAGCAGCGCGAATGCGTTCGCGGTGAGCACGATGTAGGGCTCGGCGGTGATGCCGAAGACCGCGGGGATCGAGTCCAGCGCGAACAGCAGATCCACGCTGCCGATCGCGATGAGCACCGCCACCAGCGGCGTGAATATCCGCCGACCGTCCACCCGCGTGACCAGCTTGCCGCCGTCATACTCCTCGGTGACCGGCAGGAAGCGCCGGGTGGCTCGGACCATGATGTTGTTCTCGACGTCGGGGTCTTCATCGCGATGCCGGAACAGCTGTATCGCGGTGTAGATCAGCAGAACACCGAACAGCAGGAACATGAACGAGAACATCGACAGCAGCGCCGCGCCGACGACGATGAAGATCGCGCGCATGATCAGCGCCAGGATGATGCCGAAGGTCAACACCTTGTGCTGGTGCTCTTCGGGCACCGCGAACGTCGCCATGATGATCACGAAGACGAACAGGTTGTCGACCGAGAGGCTCTTCTCGACGATGTAGCCGGCGAAGTACTGCGTGCCGAAGTCACCACCGTAGGCTGCGGTGAACCACACCCCGAACACGATGGCGACCGCGATGTAGAACAGCGACCATGCAGTGGCCTCACGGAACCCGACACGGTGGGGCCGTAGCGCCGCAAGGGTGAGGTCAACGGCGAGCAGGGCGATGATCACAGCGATCGTCGCACCCCATGTCCACGGGCTGATCTCAAGCATGTGTGCGCCCTAACCTCCGGATCGTCGCTACCCGCCATCGTTGCGCGGCAAGCCCCGCCGGTCAAAGCTTCGACGAATCCGGTCTCTGGAGGGTGACCGAAACACTGCGGAAGGTCTACGTCTTGGCATAGTTGGCTGGATGGTTCGCCCACCGGCAGTCCAGGTGGAAGCCGTCTCACCGGAAGAGGAGCGCGGATGCGCAGGTTCATCGACATCTCGGTCCCGCTGCAGGCGGGAATCACGTCGGATCCGCCCGGGCATCTGCCGGAGATCGATTACTACGACCATCAGCAGACCGCGACCGAGGTGGTGTCGTTCTTCCCGGGTGCCACCGTCGATGACCTGCCCAACCGGGAGGGCTGGGCGATCGAGCGCGTCCGAATCACCACCCACAACGGCACCCACGTGGACGCGCCCTATCACTACGCCTCGACAATGGACGGCGGCAAGCGGTCGATCACCATCGACGAGATCCCGCTGGAATGGTGCCTGCAACCCGCGGTGAAGCTGGACTTCCGGGACTTTCCCGACGGCTACGTCGCGACAGCGGCCGATGTCGAGGAAGAACTTCGGCGCATCGACCACACCCTGGCACCGTTGGAGATCGTTCTGGTCAACACCAGTGCCGGTACCCGCTACGGGCACGACGACTATGTGAGCAGCGGCTGCGGTATGGGCCGGGAGGCAACCTTGTACCTGCTCGAGCGGGGCGTACGACTGACCGGCACGGATGCCTGGAGTTGGGACGCGCCGTTCTCCTACACCGCGGCGCGTTATGCACAGAACCACGACCCATCGATTATCTGGGAGGGTCATCGCGCCGGGCGCACCATCGGGTATTCGCACATCGAGAAGCTGCACAATCTGGAATCGCTTCCCGCCAAAGGTTTCGAAGTCTCCTGCTTCCCCGTCAAGGTGCACGCCGCGTCGGCTGGCTGGACCCGGGCGGTTGCCATCTTCGACCGAGACTGAGCGGCATTCAGACAAAGTGGCGGTGCGGGCTAGGCAAGCAATCGTCTCAGCGCCGGGCGCATGCGGCGATCAACTCGGATGGATCGGTGACGCTCACCATCAGCACCCGCAGCGTCGTGGGCACTCCCATCACCGTTGCCCTCACCGGCGGCTCGATCGTCAGCTCCACGATGCCTTGCGACGAACCGTTCACCAGCCAACGCCCTCGCCAGCCGCCGTGCACGCCGATCGCGAAGACCCGGTCCTGGCACTCGCGGGCGTCTTTGACTGAATCCAGCGGGATATCCGCGGAGAATCCCCATCCCATCGCGACGTGCAGAATGTCATCCCGAATGCTCACATCGCTGCGCTTGGGCCCCAGCCCGAGTGGTGTGGCCAAGGGCAGGAACCACCGCTGGTATCTGAGTTCAGTCACCATTGATCCCTGTTGTGGTTCGTGGGCTAGATCGGTGGGTTGTGGGCCGGCGACAAGGATGGTCAGCTAGGAACGCATGATGTCGGAGAGATCACGGCGGGCCATCCAGCGCTGTTCGAGTGGACGCTGGGCGTCCTGTTCGATCAGGGTGGGGTATGAGGTCAGGTCGGTGAATTGCAGTCGCCCGGACTGGAATCCGAGCATTGCGCTGGCCCGGCCGCCGGATTCGAGCTGCTCTGAAAGGAACTCGATGCAGCGAGCGGTCAGGCTCGTGGCGTGTATCCGGTCGAATGGCGACGGGTCACCGCCCTCCTGGATATGCCCGAGAATCGCCTGCCGGGCGTCGAAGAGGTTCCCGCCTTCTTTCTCGAACAGCGACGTCATGAATCCGGTGGTGTAGACGTGGTCGGCACGTTCGCTGCGGATGATCAGGCCCAGGCGTTTCCCGGAACGGAACCCCTCCGAGAGGATGCGGATGTCAGCGGTCAGGGAGTCCAGCGTGATGCCCTCCTCAGGCAGGTAGATCCGCTCGGCGCCGGAGGCCAACCCGCTGAGCAACGCCAGGTAGCCGCAGTCCCGACCCATCACCTCGACCACGAAGACCCGGCGGGTGGCCACCGCGGACTGCCTGATCTTGTCGACGTCGGCCACGATGCTGTTCAGTGCCGTGTCGCTGCCGATGCTCAGTTCGGTTCCCGGGACGTCGTTGTTGATCGTCATCGGCATGCACACGATCGGGATGTCGAGGGAGGCGTACTGGTGTCGGTGCCGGTGCAGTTCGTGGGCGGCCTGGTAACCGGTCCACCCGCCTGCCATGACCAAGCCGTCGATCCGATGAGCGGCAACCTGTTCGGCGATCAGCTCGATCGCCCCGGCGTCGGGCAGATACCGGTTTGTGCCGATCTCGGCGCCTCCGTCGGATACCCAGCCGCTGACGTCCATCCAGCCCATCTCGTGGACGTTGCCGTTGCGGAGACCGCGGAATCCGTTCTTCACCGCCAGCACCGTGTAGCCGCGTTCCAGGCCGAGTCGGACGAAGGCGCGCACCGCGTTGTTCATCCCCGGCGACGGGCCACCGCCATGGATGATTGCGAGCCGGAAGCGCCGCCTGCCCGCCAATGTCGGCCGTGCCGCGGGCTGCTGGATAGTCTGCAGGATCTTGTACGACTGCCGAAAGCTGCCGCCGCGCAGCAGCATTGCCCCGTCGAAGTCCTTGGCCTTGATGCGCTCTGCCACGGCCTGTGTCTGCGCGACGCAGTCCATCAGTGGTGTGGTGACCACCCGATTGCCCCGTAGCCCGATCAGCTGCGGGGGAGCGTCCTCCTTGTCGGTGATGAGTCGTTCGACGGCGGCATGGCCCAGGATGGTGGCCAGGTACCTGTCGAACGCACTCGGTGCGCCACCGCGTTGTACGTGGCCGAGGATTGTGACCCTGGTGTCCTCGCCCAGTTCCTGCTCCAGTATCGATTTGATGTGGTCGGTGGTGATCGGGTTCTCGTGCGCGTCTCGGGCGCCCTCAGCGACCAGAACCACGCTCTGCCTGCGGCCGATGTCCCGGCCCTCCTTGATATCCCGACACATCTGTATCGCCCAATCCTCGGCGGGCGGTTGCTCAGGGATCAGAAGCCAGTTCGCCGCGGTAGCCAGTGAGGCCATCAGCGCGAGGTAGCCGCACTCCCTTCCCATCGCCTCGACCACGAAGGTCCGCTGATGGCTGGACGCGGTGCTGCGCAGCGCGTCCATCGCCTCGACGATCCGGTGTAGCGCAGTGTCTGCGCCGATCGTCATGTCGGTGCCCGACATGTCGTTGTCGATGGAGCCGGCCAGGCCGGCGATCCGGAGAAAGGGGTGGTTCTCGGCGAGAGCCGGTGAGATCGTGCCCGCGTCGACCAATTCGGCGAGCAGTTCGGGCCATTCCCGGCGGAAAATATCGGCACCGGTGAGACTGCCGTCGCCGCCGATCACCACGAGCGCATCGATGCCGTACTCGACCAAGTTCCGGGCGGCGGTTCTGCGGCCCTCGCGTGTTCTGAATTCCTGGGATCGGGCGGTACCTATCGCGGTACCGCCGCGATGCAAAATACCTTCGGTGTCCTTGGGTTGCATCCGTCGAATCAGGTGACCACCGGTGACCAGTCCGTGGTAGCCCTCGTGAATCGCGTAGGCGTCGATGCCGTGGTGCGCGGCTGTGCAGATGACCGCGCGGACCGCGGCGTTCATCCCGGGCGCATCGCCTCCGCTGGTCAGCACTCCGATAGATGCCGGCGCGCTGTGGACCTCAGGCATGGCGTCTGGCATGTCGTCGCCCCTCACGGCAGATCAGGATCAAGCAAGGCCGTGCACCAACCTATCGGGCCTCATCGGTGTACATGGTCATCTTCGGACGAGACTGGAGTGCGCCCCGACCCGACCTGGGCGATATGGTCGGCCGATGACTGACACCGTGTGGAAACTCGACGAGTCGGCCGGCGAGCTCCTGGTGAAGACCGGCGTAGTCGGCCGGGCAGCGAAGATGGGGCACCGCCTGACCATTGCCATGGACAGCTGGCGGGCTGAGGTCACCTGGGCCGCCGGTGAACCCACCGAAGTGGATCTGACGGTCGAGGTCACGTCGTTGCGAGTGGTGCGGGGCGAGGGCGGTGTCAAGGGCCTGTCGGGGCCGGAGAAGACGATCGTTCGGTCTAACGCGATGAAGGCCCTCGACGCTGATCGATTCCCGCACATCCGATTCCGGGCCCAAGATATTCGGAAGACTGCCGAGGGCTACGACCTCAGCGGCACGCTGGAGATCCACGGGAAGACCAATGCCTGCCAGGTCGGGGTGCGAGTGGAGGACCTCGACGGCACCATGCGAATGTCGTGTGAAGCCGAGGTACGCCAGACTGCGTTCGGGGTCAAGCCCTACTCGATCCTGATGGGTTCGGTGAAGATCGCCGACACTGTGACGGTGGCTTTCGCCGGGCAGCGCTCCAAGGACAGCTAGCCGACCGGGGGTGCCGAGTTGCCGGTCGTCGCGATCGACCCGGCCAGGGCCGCCAGGTCCCGCGCCGTGAGGCCCGGCCAGCCGTGCAGCAGTGCGTACCACCGCGGCGGTACCGCCGCGGCCCCGTAGGCCGCACCGAGCAGCCCGCCGGCGATCGCCGCGACGGTGTCGGTGTCGAACCCCGCCCGCACCGCCGCGTCGAGCGCCAGGTGCAGATGATCGGCGGGATACGTTCCGGCGGCTGGGTCGTCGGCCGGGACCGGCGTCGTCGCGATAGCCGACCATGCGGCTTGCAGTGCGGCCACCACCCAGCCGTTGTTGGGGAACGTCGCCGGTGCCCCGTCTTCGGCGGCGTCCAGGCGCCCCGTCCATAGGTCTCTGCGGGCAGAGTCGATGTTCTCCAGGCCGACTCGCACATCGAGCTGGCCGGTGCGCACCGCGTGGGCAATGGCGCTGCACCACAACACGCAGGCGTCGCCGGCATCCGGGTCGAAATGGGTGAGCTCACTGATCGCACGCGCGGCCGCCACCATGGTTGCCTCGTCGTCGAGATAGGCCAGTGCGACAGGGGCGGTACGCATCAACGAACCGTTACCCGCGGTGTGGCGTGTCTGTTCGTGCAGCGCCGCAGACGCGGAGCGTGCCCGGTCGGCGGTGATCGCGCCGCCGCGCGCGGCTGCGGTGAGTACCTTGCGCGTCTGGATACCGACGTCTTTTGCGCTGAGAGACCACTGGTACCACCGCGTGACGACGGCGTCCTGGGCGGCCGGATCGAGTAGGTTCGCGCCAGTCGCCGCCACCTCGGCGATCGCCACTGCCATCGCGGTGTCGTCAGTCCATTCCCCGGCTTTCCAGGGGCCGCCGCTGGTCATCGTGACGTCGAGTTCGGGCCCTCGCGGTGGCTGGAACTCATACGGTGCGCCCAGTGCGTCCCCCGCCGCCGTTCCCAGCAGCACTCCTTCGATTCGATCGTGTCGTGATGTCATCGCCCGCCCCCGAACAGTATTTAGCGCATATTTGATCTAATGCGGCCACCGTATTCTATGGTCCCGACATGACCCTGGTCATCAACGTCCTACCCTCTGGCTAACAGCACCGGCGACGAAGGAGAGACTTCAGACATGCCACGCCCTGCCGCGGAGCCGACCGCATGAACATCAACTTAGCCAGCGGGTACGACGTGGCCAAGGCTCCGCGCCTGGCGAACGGCGCGGAACGCAAGGTTTGGGAGTCTCTGGTCGACCAGCGCGAACCCGGCGACCTCGTCATTCCGGGCAAACGGGTCACCGACCACCTCAAGGATCACGAGATTGATTTCTTCGTGGCGATCGAAGGCGCGGGCATCGTCTGCATCGAGGTCAAGGGCGGCGAGGTCTGGCACGATGGCGAGACTTGGTGGCAACAAGGCCGGGGCCATCCGCGCAAGATCGAACCTGTCCGCCAGGCCCGGGAAGCCTGCTATGCCCTGCGCGACTTCATCGAGATGGACCCGCGCTGGACGCAGGGCCGGCTGCGCTGGGATCACGTGGTCGTCCTGCCGAACACCGACCTGCCGGACGATTTCGCCCTGCCTGAGTGCCCGCGCTGGAAGATCATCGACCGCACCGACCTGCCCGACCTGGTCGCCAAGCTGCGCGAGATTCTGCTCGGCCAGGAAATCGAACGGCCCCTTCTCGCCGCAGCAGGCATCGCGCAGCTCACCGAGGCCCTCAGCGGACGCGGGCTGCCGCAGCGCAGCGTCGTTGCCCGGGCACTCGAAAACGAGGACGCCGCAGACGTTCTCACCGAACATCAGTCCGTCATCCTCGACGCGATCAGGCTGCTGAATCGCGTCGAGATCCGCGGGGGCGCCGGCAGCGGCAAGACCTTCCTGGCTATGGAGCAGGCGCGACGGCTGGCACGCCAGGGCCAACGCGTCGCGTTGGTCTGCTATTCACACGGCCTGGCCTCTTACCTGGAGCGCATCACCGCCACCTGGAGCCGACGTCAGCAGCCGGCCTACGTCGGCGAGTTCCACGACCTCGGCAAGCGGTGGGGAGCACCTGAAGGTCCCGACGAATCCGTGCGAAATGACGACACCGTCCAGTTCTGGGAAAAGGACCTGCCGATCCAGATGGCCGATCTTGCCGCGCAACTCGAGCCAGGTCACCGGTTCGACGCGATCGTCGTCGATGAGGCTCAGGATTTCGCCGACGCCTGGTGGGATCCGTTGTTGGCCGCACTCAAGGACGAGGACACCGGTGGGTTGTACGTGTTCACCGACGAAGGCCAGCGTGTCTTCAACCGGCTCGGTTCGCCGCCGGTGCCGCTGGTGCCGCTTGTCCTCGACCAGAATCTGCGTAATACCCGCCAGATCGCCAACGCGTTCCAGCCGCTGGTCGGTCAGCCGATGCGCTTCCTCGGCGGTGAGGGGCCGGCTGTGAAGTACGTGCCGTGCGCCCGTGAGGATGCGATGGGTACCGGTGACGACGAGGTCGAGTTGTTGCTCGATCAGGGCTGGCGGCCCGAGGACGTTGCCTTGCTGACTACCGGCAGCCGACACCCAGAACAGGTCGAGCGTCAGGCCGCCGGCAGCGCCGCCTACTGGGACAGCTTCTGGGACGCCGAGCAGGTGTTCTACGGTCACGTCCTGGGTTTCAAAGGGCTCGAGCGTCGGGCGGTTGTGCTGGTCGTCAACGAGGCCTCGGCGTTTGAACGCTCGCGTGAACGTCTCTACGTCGGGTTGTCGCGGGCGCGCGACCAACTCGTCGTCTGCGGTGACCCTGGTTTTCTTCGCGAGGTGGGCGGGCCGGACCTGGCGCGGCGGCTCAACATTCCCTAAGTAACATTCCCTAAGTGTGGTAATCCCGAGGCGTGGGAGTCTCGCAGCCGTTCAGGACAGCGCAAACCGCAACCCGGCCACCGCGGTGCCGTTCCAGATGTCGGCCGTTATCTCGTCGGGTCGCACCGCGATCACCTCTCCGCCCTTGTCCAACACGGTGATGGCGATCCGAGACAACAGGTCGTAGCCGTCGTCGTCGTAGGTGACGCTGCCGTCGGCGTCATCGAGCCGGCCCAGGATGTCCACCGTAAAGTCGTACACCAGCGTGGCCACCGCGCCGTCTGCGGCGGCCCGTCCGATGTCGACGATGTCGGTGGCCACCAGCCCGCGGGAGACGCCGTCGCCGATGTCATTGACGCGCTTGTTGGTGTGGCGGGCATTGAGCGCCGGCAGCGACTCCCGGATGGCCGCGTCGATCTGATCGGGCCGCAACGTATCCGGTGCACCGGGAACGACGACGATCTCGCGCTTGTGATCAAAACTGCGATAAAGATCGAGCAGCGGGTCGGTGGCAAACAGGAACAGCGGCCGGGACGATGACGAATCGACGTGACCAAGTTCTGATTCCACCGCCTCGCCGACCCGCTTGGCGTAGGTCTCCAACAGCACCTTCTTGCCCTCATCGCCGACCAACCTGCGGACGTGGTCACGGTCGCGGACCGTCGCTCGGTTGGTCGCCTCGGACACATCGGCTGCGTGCTCGCCGACCAAGGGCAGCTCCTCGGCACGGGTGCTTGCCGTTGCCCGCCATAGGTTCCACCCGTTCGCCGACAGCGTCAGCGCGTACGCCGCCTGCGGCGTGGTCACCGCCCGAACCAGCTGGCCGATGTCGAAATAAGCGCCCACCTGGGACTGGTTCTGCAGCGCGTTGGGCAGCACGAAGACCTCGTGGAAGTCGTCGGCGATGAAGATGGCCAGCGATCGCGACAACCGCAGCCACAGATCGGACTCGGCGATGTCCTTCCACCGGTCGCGCAGCTGCTGCTCGACGGCGTGCGAGGCGCCGCGCTCGCGGATGCTGCGCAGCGCGCGGTCGACTGCGCTCTTGGCTGTCAGCAGGCTGTTCTCGCGTTGGTCGGGGGCCGGCGAGGTTTCTGCGTACACCGTGATCGCGTGTTCGTGCGGTTCGCCGAGTCGGCTTAGATCGGCTGTGTCGGGCAGCTGGTAGCGCGTCACCACTGGCTCCTCATGTGTCGGGTTTCCTCTTCCACCATAGGCGTGTGCCTAGAGCAGCTTGCGCAGTGCAGACAGTGCTTCGTCGACGTCGCTGTCGGTGGTCGACCAGGAGCAGACAAACCGCACCACCGGCTCGCCGGGGTCTGGTTGGTGAACTACGTAGGACTGCGCGAGGGCGCGTCGTACGCCATCGTCCAGGACCACGAAGACTTCGTTGGCTTCCACCGGTGCCGCAAGTCGCAATCCCATCGCCGCCATCCCGTCGCTGAGTCGGCGGGCCATCGCGTTAGCGTGCGCGGCGGTGCCCAGCCAAAAGCCGTCTTCGAGGAATTCCAGGAATTGCGCCGCGACGAAGCGGTGCTTGCTTGCCAGGTGCCCGATCTGCTTCTGCACGAAATGAATCCCGGCGAAGTGACCGGGGTTTCGTACCAGGATGGCGTCACCGAAAAGCATGCCATTCTTGGTTCCCCCGACCGTCACGATGTCGGCGTCGGCGATGGCGTCCCTGGGTGAGACATCCAGTGCGGCAATGGCGTTGCCGATACGCGCCCCATCGACGTGGACCAGCAGATCCAGTGCATGCGCTTTGTCCACAAAGTCTGCCATTGCCGGCGCGGTCCATACGCGACCGTTCTCGGTGGACTGAGTGATGGTGACGATGCGGGGCTGGGAATGGTGAACCTCGCCGCGGCGGGCCACCCTGCGGTCGAGTTCGTCGGGCGCGATCAGGCCGTCTTGACTGGGCAGCCGGGTCAGCTGGGCACCGGAGAGCCGGACGGGTCCGCCTGCTTCATCGAGCAGTACGTGGGCCACGTCACTGCAGAGGATCTCGTGCCATGGCTGGACCGCCGACGCGAGCGCGATGATGTTGGCTGCAGTGCCGGTGAACGCGAACAGCACCTCGGCGTCGGGGGAGTCGAAAACATCCTTCAGCGCGTCGACGGCTTCTCGGGTGACGATGTCCGCGCCATAGGAGGGGGCTGATCCGTCGTTGGCCCGGCGCAGGGCCTCCAGTGCCTTCGGATGCGCGGGCGCAGCGTTGTCCGAAGCGAAGGCATTCGACGCAGACGACACGTAGGTCATGATCGCACTTCACGCCTTGCGATCGAGAAGCCATGGTTGTGATCGGGCCGGTTTGACGGCCACGAGTGCTATCTCGGGGCCAGGAAGGCTAGCGGGCCGAGCGCCACGATCGCCAGCCTCGATGCGCGGCGAAAGCGCCGACCACCGCGGTCACGCACCACACGGCGATCGCCGCGTACGCCAAAGGCGCCGAGAACTCGCCGATGGACGCCCCCAGCGCCGTGTAAACGAAGGCCCGCGGTGCAGACCCGATGAACGCCCCGGCCGCCATCTGCCACAGCGGAACTCCGAACGCCCCGAACGCATACGAGGCCAATGCGTCGGAGATCCCCGGCACGAACCGTTGACCTACGACAGCCCACAGCCCGCCCCGCGCGATCAACGCGTCTATACGCTCCGACCGTTGCGGGCCCAGCAGTCCGCGGGCGCTGTCGCGACCGGCCCGCCGCCCCGCCAGGCTGGCGATCATCGCAGTGCCGACCGTGGCCCCCAGCGTCACGAACGTCCCGAGTACCGGGCCGAACAGGAATCCGCTGCCCGCTGCGAGCAGCGGTCCGGGCACCAGCACTGATCCCAGCACTGCCGACACCATCACGTAAGCCGCCGGCGCCAGCGGACCCGTCGACGCCACCAACCCGCGGATGTACTCGACGTCGATGACTCGCCGCACGGCGACCAGATAGAAGAGCGCGGCCAGTACCGCGACGAACAGCGCCAGGCGTACGAAATGTCGGCCCCGGGAGGTCCCGGCTGCCCCTTCGCTGTCAACCATCTTGAAGGCGATCCTGCCGCACCCGAGCGACTTCGGTGTACTTTGTCGCCGTGGGCGTGACCAAGTGCACCGAAGTCGCGAGAAGCGAAGGGAGTCGCGATGAGTTCGCGTGAAGATGTCTTCATCACCGCCAAAGATCTGGCCCGCCGGCTCGAATCGGGCGAACCGATCACGCTGTTGGACGTCCGATGGGACTTCGGCCGACCAGATGGGTTCGACGCCTACCAACGCGGCCATCTGCCCGGGGCGGTCTACGTGTCACTTGACGATGAACTCACCGATCACTCGGTGCCGGGCCGCGGCCGTCACCCGCTGCCCTCCGGGGCCGACCTGCAGGAAGCGGCGCGGCGGTGGGGTGTGCGCGCCGGTGTTCCGGTTGTGGTTTACGACGACTGGTACCGTGCCGGTTCTGCCCGCGCATGGTGGGTGCTGACGGCCGCCGGCATCGCCGATGTGAGAATTCTCGACGGCGGGCTGTCTTCCTGGAAAGGCGAATTGCCAACAGGCACAGTCACTCCCGAGTGTGGTGACGTTTCGGTGGCGCACACCGATCTCTATTCGGCAGCTCGTCGGACAGTGACTGCCGACGGGGTTTTCGCCGACGACAGGGTCCTGCTCGACACGCGCCCACCGGAGCGCTACCGCGGTGACGCCGAGCCTGCCGACCCGGTCGCCGGCCACATCCCCGGGGCAGTCAATGTGCCGAGCACCAGCCTGCTGGCCGGTGACGGCGCCTGGCTGGCCGAGCCCGAGCTCACCCAACTGCTCGACGAGAGCGGCGTGGGCGCCGGGAACGTCGCGGTGTACTGCGGTTCGGGTGTCACCGCGGCGGTGGTCATCGCCGGGCTGGCCGCTGTGGGCGTCGACGCGGCACTGTTTCCCGGCTCGTGGTCTGAGTGGAGTTCGGATCCTGCGCGCCCGGTGGCCCTCGGTCCGGGCTGACCCGTCAGGATTACCGGCACTGGTCAGCGTGCCGTCGAATGGTTGGTGTGGCCCGGTGGCGGTCGGCCGGTCTCGCGGATGCCGCCGTAACGGCGAAGCGCTTGCCTGAGGGACCGAGACCCACGATGGCTACTGGTCGCCGGTGCCCACGGGACCTGCCACGATGGGCTCATGCCCGAGGATGCGATGAACGCAGAGCGTGATTTCAACAAGCGCAACATCGACGAGTTCCGCTCCAACGGCGGCGAGTTGGGCGGCCAATTCGAGAACGTCCCGTTGCTGTTGCTGACATCGACTGGCGCCAAGAGTCGCCGGCAGCGCGTCAACCCGGTGGCTTACTTCGAGATCGACGACAAGATCTATGTTGTCGGCTCGTCGGCAGGGCGAGACCGAGATCCAGCTTGGGCATTCAATATTCGCGCCCGCCCGGAGGTCAGTATCGAGATTGGATCTCACGCGTCGAGGACCGTCACCGCGCGCGAACTGCCCCGCGCCGAGCGGGACCGTATCTACGCCGTCGTTGCCGAGCAGACACCTGGCTTCGCGGATTACGAGAGGCGCACAGAGCGGGTCATCCCGGTCTTCGAGTTGGTGCCGATCAGCTGAGGGGAATGTGAGGACGCACGCCGTCGTTGGCAGAAGACATGCCCAAGATGAGCAGATCCGAACGCGAGCAGTATCT
Organism: Mycobacterium sp.; assembly: GCF_049608025.1. Lineage (GTDB taxonomy): Bacteria > Actinomycetota > Actinomycetes > Mycobacteriales > Mycobacteriaceae > Mycobacterium. Next base: position 17,367 of record NZ_JBMYXC010000050.1, read on the forward strand.
GGCTGGCGTCCACGTCGGTGTGGTCGCCGTTGAGCGAGCTGACCGGGCCCCGCTAGCGGTGCCAATCTGGTACGGATACCGGCCCGGCGGTGAAGTTCTGCTATGGACCGAGTCAGAGTCGATCAAACACAGGCTAATTCGCGATGCAGGACGTTTCTCCATCACCGTTCAGGATGAAAATCCGCCGTACAAGTACGTGACCGCCGAAGGTAACGTCGGCCCCGCGGGCGACAACGACGTTCGCACGATCGCGGTGCGCTACCTCGGTGCGGAGGCCGGTGGTCTGTTCGCCGACCAAAACCTGACGCCGACTTCGATCATCATCCGGATGCGCCCCGAGCGTTGGTTGAGCACTGACTATTCCAAGTAGTCCAAGTAGTCCAAGTAGCCCGCCTGCCGGCCAAGCCGGCGCAAGGTAGCGCTTACCCTGTGGCGGGTGCCGACGCGGCGGGCGCCGACGCGGCGGGCGCCGACGCAGCGGGCGCCGACGCAGCGGGCGCCGACGCAGCGGGCGCCGACGCAGCAGGTGCAGCAGCAGCAGGTGGCGGTGCAGCGCCCGGAACGGTGGGGGGTGGCGCCGGCGGGGGAGGCGGAGGCGGAGGCGGAGGAGTCAGGACGCTCACCATGTCGGCCTTCATCGCCTGGAGTTGCGCACCCCAGTAACCCCAGCTGTGAGTTCCATTGGGCGGGAAGTTGAACACGGCGTTGCGACCCCCCGCCGCCACGAACTTCTCTTGGAACTCCTTGTTGGTGGACAGCGTGATGTTCTCCAGATAGGCAGCACTGAAGTTCATGCCGAAGTCCCTGCTGGTGTCGAGATCCGAGCTAACCCCGTTGCCGCAGTAGACCCACAGCGCGGTGCCGTTGGCGACCAATCGGTTGATGTTGAGGGTCGGATCGTTGCGCTGCCAGGCGGGGGAGCCGGGTTTTCCCCACATGTCAACCGCGTCGAAGCCGCCGGCATCCTGCATCGCGATGTCGATCAGCGTCGGCCACAAGCCTTGCGAGGGCGCGAGGTAACCCGACAACGAGGCGGCGAATATGTACTGCCGCGGATGCCAGGCGGCCATCGTCAACGCGCTACCACCCGACATCGACAGGCCTACCACGGCATTACCGAACGGGTCCTGCCCGCGATTGGCGGCGAGCCAGATCGGCAGCTCGTTCGTGAGGAAGGTCTCCCACTTGTATGTGACTGTGCCCGAACGGTTTCTGGCGGGCCGGTACCAGTCGGAGTAGAAGCTGGACTGGCCGCCGACGGGCATGATGACCGAGATTCCGGACTGGTAGAAAAGTTCGAACGCGGTAGTGTTCTCGTCCCAGCCGTTGAAGTCTTCCTGGGCGCGCAGCCCGTCCAGCAACAGCACCGAATGCGGCCCTCCGTATTGGAATTGGACGCGGATGGTGCGTCCCATCGCCGTTGACGGGACGTCCAGCATCTCGACGGGCAGGCCTGGCCGAGAGAACGCCTCGGCCTCAGGCTCAGTGGTGGCCGCGGTCAACCCGACAGCCAGCAGCGCCACGACAGCCAGTTGCGCGCCGACGCGCCGGACCAGATGCCCCAAGATCGCCACGGGCGCGAAGGTAGCAGCGCTTGACGGAGTCATCGGGGGGCCGCGCGGCTCAGTGACCGGGTTGTGACCTCGGTATCCGGCGCGGTCGCGCGCTACGCCGCGAAATCTGAAGGATGCGGGAACGTGGATACGGTCACGTATTGGCAGCGCATATTGGCGCTGCTTTAGTCGGCGAGCGCGTTCACCACTCCGGCGAACACCCGCGGGAGGCCGCTGGCAGCAGGCACGATCAGTGAACGTAGCGGCGAGGTGCTCGCGTAGAGCATCCCGGCGGTCAGCAATCGGTAGCGGCGGGTGGTTCGCCGCCATTGCCGCTCGTAGTCACCGGGACGGTCGGCGACCACGCTGTCGACCAGTAAGCGTGCTGCGGCGAACGCCAACCCCAGACCCTCTCCGGTGAGGGCGTCGACGTAGCCCGCCGCGTCGCCGACCAGCAGCACCCGCCCGGCCACCCGGCCGCGCACTCTCTGCCGCAGCGGTCCGGCCGCCCGGTCCGGCCCGTGCTCATGAGCATCGATTCGCTCGCGCAGGGAAGGAAACGCAGCGAGGTGCTCCTCGAAGCGCCCTCGCTGCGAGGTGAGAATTGCGATGCCCACGCTGTCGTCGGCCACCGGTGTCACATACGCCTCGGCGTGCTGCGACCAGTACACCTCGACGTAGTCGCTCCACGGTGCCATGGCGATGTGTCGCTTGATCCCCCAGCGCCGCGTTTTACCGGGCGGACCATCCAGGCCGAGGCCGGTCCGGATCGGCGAGTGTAAACCGTCCGCCGCCGCGAGATAGCGGGCGCGGATCCCGTTGACCGTGAGCGATTCTCCGTCCTGGACGATTGCGCCGACCTTATCGTGCACCACCGTTACCCCGGCCTGGGACGCCTCGTGCTGCAGCGCTGTGTGCAGGATATTGCGTCGGACCCCCAGCCCGGGACCGGAGCCGAACTGCGCTGTGACACTGCGGTGACTGTCGAAGTAGGACACGCCGCGGAACTTCTTACCCGCCGGCCGCGCGCCGAGAAGATCGAGTTGGCGCACCGCGTGCGGCATCAGCCCCTCACCGCAGGCCTTGTCGATGGCTCCGGTGCGCTGTTCGATCACGGTGACCTCGAGGCCCGCACGGGCCGCGTGGATAGCGGTGGCCAGACCTGCTGGCCCGCCCCCGGCGATCAGCAGGTCGAGCATGTCAGGCCTCTCGCGGGTCTTCTGTCAGCGTCGCGAGCGCGGTGTTCTCCACCGAGATTCTGACCCACAGCAGCGCGGCGTTGAGCACGGTGAATACCAACGCGGTGATCCATGCGCTGTGCACCAGTGGCAGCGCGATGCCCTCGATGACAACCGCCACGTAGTTGGGGTGCGGGATGAACCGGTATGGGCCACCGGTGACCCGGCCGGCGTCGGGAACGACGACCACGCGGGTGTTCCACTGCCGTCCCAGCGTGGTGATGCACCACCAGCGCAGCACTTGGGCGGCGATCACGACGGCGAGCATCGGCCACCCCAACGCCGGGATGAACTCGCGGTGCGCGGCCTCGATAAGGCAGCCGGCCAACAGGGCGGTATGCAGCAGCACCATCGCCGGATAGTGGCCTGCTCCGAATTCGACGCCGCCGCGTGCTCTGCTCCACTTCAGGTTCCGTTGGGAGACAATAAGTTCAGCGATTCGCTCGACCGCTACCGCGGCGATCAGCAAGGTGTAGGCAAACATGTTCAGCGCCAACGCAGCAGGACGAGTTCGGCGCAGAAACCGGGCCCCATCGCCATCAGCAGGCCGCGTTCCCCGGCGGGCGGCTTCTTGGCAACTGTGTCGCGCAGGATGTGCAGCACCGACGATGACGACATGTTGCCCACCTCGGCCAGCGAACGCCAGGACAGTTCGAGGGCGGTGTCCTCGAGGTCGAGCGCCGAGGAGATCGCTTCCATGACCTTGGGGCCGCCAGGATGCGAGATCCACGTGGCGATGTCGCCGATGCCGAGATCATGATCGGCGAGGAAGCCGGTCATGTCGTCGGGCAGATAGCGTTCGATGAGCTCGGGCAGTTCAGGCGAGAGAACGAGCTGGAACCCGTTGCGGCCCACCGCCCAGCCCATGATGTCCAGAGAGTCGGGGTACATCCTGCTGCGGGTGGCGAGCACTTCCGGGCCCGCCGCGTTGATCGCCGCGGCCCGGTCTTCACCCGCGGCGATCACCGCAGCCGCACCGTCCCCGAACAAGGCGCTGCCCACCAGGCTGCCGATCGTCGGCTCGAGCGCGGGGCGCGTGAGTGAGCACAATTCCACCGACACCAGGGCGGCGACATGATCGGGTGCGCCGCGCAGGTAGTCCTGCATCCGGGCGACGCCGGCCGCGCCGGCCACACAGCCCAACCCGAACAGCGGTACCCGGCGCACATCGGGGCGCAGTCCCAGCCGGCCCGCGATGCGCGCGTCCAGCGACGGCACCGCGATCCCGGTGACCGTCGTCGTCATGATGATATCGAGATCGGTTGGGCGCAAACCTGCTTCGTCGAGCGCGGCCGTTAGCGCCTCGCAGCCGAGATCGACGGCATGCTCGACGTAGAGGTCGTTGGCGTCGCCGAAATCGACTAGGTCGGGATAGCGCTCCAACGGCAATACCAAATGGCGGTTGTTGACCTTCGCATTCCGGTGCAGGCTGCGGAGCAGGTCGCCGACCTCTGCGAACGCCGGGACGCGAAGGAAGGCCTCGGTGATCTCCTGCTGGGTGTAGCGATGAGGCGGCAGCGCCCCCTGGACACCGGCGATGACACTGATGGGGCCCTTGGTTGTCACGAGAACGGCTCCCGCTTCGTGTGATCAAGCTCCGTATTGTCGAGTTCCGTATTGTCGAGTTCCGTATGGTCGAGTTCCGTGGGGCCGAGTTCCGTGGGGCCGAGTTTCGCCTGATCGACCTTGCTCTGGCCGAGGTTTGCATACTCGAGGGGCCGATCGCTTGGCGCTTCGCTGAAACCGAAGCGATCGTGTACCCGTTTGAGCCAGTGGGGAGCCCACCAGTTCGTTTCCCCCATCAGACGCATGAATGCGGGTACCAACACCATTCGGACCAGCGTGGCATCCACAAGGATGGCAAGTGTGAGGCCGAGGCCGAATAACTTCATGATCGACACGCTGGAGGCGATTAGGGCCGCGAACGAGATGGACATGATGAGCGCAGCGGCGGTGATGACTCGGCCGGTGTAGGCGATGCCCAGCGCTACCGCTTCGTCGCTGTGGGCTTGGGCTTGTTCAGATCTGGCCTGGGCCGACCCCGGCTGGTCCGCGGCATCGCCGGCGTTTTCCCTCAGTTTGAGCCAGCATTCGCGGATGCGCGCGATGAGGAACACCTCGTAGTCCATCGACAACCCGAACGCGACACAGAACAGCAGCACCGGCATGTTCGCGACGAGCGTGCCAGTGGTGGTCGTCCCGAGCCCGCCGAGATGACCGTCTTGGAAGATCCAGACCAACGCGCCGAACGCGGCGGTCAGCGAAAGGATGTTCAGGACCAGAGCTTTCAGCGGGACGACGATGCTGCCGGTCAGCAGGAAAAGCAGCCCGAACATGATGACGGCGATGACTCCCAGCACGAGCGGCAGCTTGGAGGTGATGGCCTCGACGCTGTCGCGGTTGGTCTGGGCGGTGCCCGTCAGCTGGATCGCCCGTCCATCGGGGCCGGGGACTGCGTGCAGTCGGTCGAGCTGGGTTTCGGAGGCGTCGGAGAACAGTGGTGCGGTGCTGGTTACGGTGAGGAAGACGGTGCCCTGACTCTCGCCAGTCGGTGCGGACGGCGGACCGGCGAGCGTCCCGTCGACGAACGTTCCGGTCGGAGCGGACACGCCGGGAACGTCGGGCACCCGGGACAGCTCAGCGGCGTACCCGGACAGATCGGCCGCCGACAGGCCTTGGCTGTCGGGAACGACCACGGTGACAGCGCTGTTGGAGTTATCGGCGAATTCGCTGCGTAGCATGTCTCCGACCTGATGCGCTGACGCCGACTTTGGCAGTACCCGGTCGTCGGGGAACCCCCAACGCACGCCGAGGAACGGCGCGCCCAGCGCGAGCAGTAGGACGACCACGGCCGCACCGAGTGGAAGTGCTCGACGCATGACGGCTTTCGCGCACCGGTACCAGAACCGTTGTTCGACGGGAACAGGCTGAGGTTCGGGCCTGCGCAGGATTCGGCGGGCGAGCCGGCGAACGTCCAGCGAGTCGATTCGGTCGCCGAGCAGCACCAGTGCAGCGGGCGTCACGATGACCGCCGCGGCGGCGGCGAACGCCACGGTGGCCACCCCGGCATAGGCGAAGGACTTGAGGAAGTTCATCGGGAACAGCACCAATGCCGACATAGACAGCGCCACTGTGATGGCAGAGAAAATCACGGTGCGTCCGGCGGTGGTCATGGTGCGCGTGAGGGCTTCGATCCGATTCGCGCCCGCGTCGTACCCATCGCGCTCCGCGCCAAGGGCCAGTTCATCTCGATAGCGGCTGATGATCAACAGGGTGTAATCGATGGCCAGGGCCAGACCCATGGCTGTGGCCAGATTCAGCGCGAAGATCGACACGTCTGTGGTGAAGCTGACGATCCGTAGTACGGCCAGCGCACCGATGATCGCCATCACGCCGATGGTGACCGGCACCGCGGCGGCCAGCAGTCCGCCGAACACCCACACGAGCACCAAGAAGCTCAGCGGGATGGCCAGCGATTCCATGATCAGCAGGTCGCGTTGGGACTGTTGGGTGACCTGAAGGTTGACCATTGCGGTGCCGCCGGTGCGTACGGTGAGGCCGTCTTCCGAGCGGGTGACCTCTTCGGAGATCTCCTTGGCGTAAGTCTGCTGCTGGGCGTCGGTACCGCTGATATCGGAGACGATGAGCCCGGCGGTGCGATCTCTGCTGGCAAGGTCCGCGGCCACAGCGGGTGGGGACGTCCAGGCCGACGAGATGCCAGTGACATAGGGGCGCTCGGACAGCGAGTCGACGATGGCTGTTCCGGCTTCGCGTGCGCGGGCGTTGTCGATGCCGTCGGGCGAGGAGACAGCGATGAGCATCTGGACGTCGCCCTTGCCGAACTTGTCGGCAAGAACCTGCGTTGCCAGACTCGATTCAGCGCCCGGGTCCTGAAAACCGCTGGGAGACAGGTCTTTGGCTACGGGCACCCCGAATATCGCCAGGGCAACCGTGAGTAGCGCCGCAGCGACCAGGATCCGGCGCGGCGCCGATTGGGCCAGGATCGCGATTCGATATAACACCTGAGCCTCCCGTTTTAGCAAAGCCTACTCACCATAGGGTGCCAAGAGGGGTCGGCGAAGGTTTATGCATCGGTCACAATTGGCCGACTAGATCATGTCGTTGCGGGCCAGCCATCGCATGATCGGCCAGCCGATGAACACCGGTAGCCAGCAGGTCAGGATCCGGTAGAGCAGCACCGAGGGCACCGCGACCGCTGCGGGTAGGCCGAACGCCGCGAGACCACCGATCAGCGCAGCCTCCACGGCGCCGACCCCGCCGGGGGTCGGGGCAGCCGCGGCCAGTGTGCCCCCGACCATCGTCACGATCGTGACAGTGACGAAGCTGGCGCTACCGCCGAACGCTTCGATGCTCGCCCACAGCGCCAATGCTGCTCCGAGTGTGGTTGCCGCACAACCGAGTACGATTACTGCCAGGCGCTTTGGCTCGCGGGCCAGCTCGACCAGGTCATCAACGACTTCCTTGAGGCGGGGCCGTACCGCAGTGGCCAGCCAGCGTCGCAGCTTGGGGACGAACAGGAACACCCCGACGAATCCGAGCGCCGCGCCGGCGATCAGGTAGAGCACCGTGCTACTCGGCACGAACCGCGACAGGTCGGCCGAGGCTCCCGCCGCAGCGCTGAAGACGATCAGCAACGTGACGTGAGTGAGCACCTGCACCGACTGCTGAAGAGCCACCGCCGTGGTGGCCCGCAGTGCGCCCAGTCCGCCCTTCTGCAGAAAGCGGGCGCTCAGGGCCAAGCCGCCGACCCCGGCAGGTGTCGTCGTGGCGGCGAAGGTGTTCGCCACCTGCATGATCGCCAGATTGCGGAACTTCACCATCCCGTCGGCGCAGGCCCACAGCGCGGCGGCCGCGCCGAGGTATGTCAGCCCGGAAACTGCCAGCCCGGCCAGCGCCCACCACCAGTTCGCCGAGCCCAGTTCGGCGAAGAACGCCGGTACGGTGGCGATGAACGGATACGCGACATAGACCAGCGCGACCAGGAGCACCATCTGGATCAGCTGATTGCGGGTGAACCGGGTGATGGTCTCGGCGGTGATCTGGTCTGCACCGGTCTGCTGCTTCACCTCGTCGCGGGCGGTCGACATCGCAGTACCTGCCTGCCGCACTGACGCCCGGATACGTTTTGGCACAGCGGCTTTGGTGAGGCGGCGCGACGCGGCCAGCACCGAATCGTTACCGAACACGGTGATCGCGGCCTGGACAGCCGGTTGGGCGCCGTAGAGGTCCGTCGTCGTCAGGAGCAATTGGGCGATATCGGTGTGCAGATGCGCTTCGGAGGCGCCGTATTCGGCGTAGGCGAAACTGCCGAACATCGGTGTGCCGTCGACGACCGTGACGTTTTTGCTGCGTAGGTCGCCGTGGGAGATCTGCTGGCTGTGCAGCACCCCGAGCGAGTCCCACACCCGCGTCACCGGTATCTCGTTCGCGCAGTCGCCCAAAGATCTGCCGTGCGAGGACCGGTGCGAGTACAGCGTCCAGCCGCGGTCCAGCGTCGCCAGCGCGATCGGCGAGTTGTTGGCCAGTGCGAGGTCGCCGACCGCGATCGCCATCAGCGCTCGATGTTCCACGGCGCGACGCATCGAGGCGTGCAACGGTGCCGTTTCGCTGTTGCGGAGTCGCAGCTTGCTCCAGAATTGGCGCAGGAACCCGCCGCCGCGTTGATGTGGCCCGTACAGTTCTACGACCGCGCTGTCCTCTACCGGATCGGCGACGTCGGCTGACCGGCCGTGGGTGGCCCCGGCCGGCTCCTGGGTGGCCCTGAGCACCAATGGGCCCCGTCCTGCGGGCCGCACCACGGTCAGCGCCGACACTCGGAACCCGCGCCGCGTCATCGCCCGCACCGCACCGTCGAGCGGAACCTCCAGCGCGGGTGTCCCCACCACCAGGACGACCAGCGCGCCGACCAACCAGCCCACGGCCAAACCGAGCAGTGAACGCACCGGTACCACCGCGCTGACCACCAGATGGATCGGTACGAACGCCAGTAGCAGCGCCCACCACCAGTGACGCCAGCGCGCGGGCAGCCAGGGGCCCGAAACCGTGAGTACCGCCGCGAGCATCGCGATCCACCGGGGATCGTCGAGGAACTGCGAGAGCACGGTGTCGAGACGCTCGTTCAAGTCCAGGTGCCATTGAGGCGCGGCGAACCCGTTTCCGGTGATGGACAGCGACAGGATGGCGATGATCCCGGCCGCGGCGTAGGCACCGAGCAGCTTCCATTGCCGCTCGACAATCAGTCCGATGAGG
>NZ_JBMYXC010000051.1:0-25900 GCF_049608025.1 Mycobacterium sp.
CCGCCGGCTGCCATGCCGAGCAGACGGGCGGGCGTTCAACCCTCGCGACTCATTCCGTCAAACGCCTCGGCGACAGCAGAACGACGAGGATCTCGACCCCATCGAGCCGGCCGCAGCAGCCACCACCGCCAGCCTCATGACCGACCTCGGCCCGGCCCGCGTCCGCCAGATCAACAGCCTCGAAACTCACGAAGTTCCATCTGTTAAATGCCCTGAATCGGCCGATGTCCAATCAGCTAAACGAACCAACAACACCACCGGGTTTAGTCGACGACGTTGGCCTGTTGTGGTCCCCACGGAGGTTCCCAGTCCATGAATTCGAGGGGGTCGAACGGGAGTTGCTCACGTGCGGCCCGTAGTTTCTCGCCGATCGCCTGGGTCTCCGGTCTGGCGTTGCTCAGACCGGTGAACGGAATACCTCGAGCCTTCGGGCGGTGCGGATACTTCTTGATCCACAGCTCGTGGCGAGCGCGAATGCGGTCGAACTGCGAATACGTATGGACCATCGGGACCAGCAGTGGAGATTTCTCGCGCGGGTCGAGGATCAGGTCGAAGAACGCCGAGGACACGCCGCTCTCGATTCCTTCGGTGACCCAATGTCGCTTTACCCGGCCTTTGACGGTCGCCGCGTAGGTATCACCGGCGTAGATGTGGACGAAATCGCGACGCCCGTGCGTATCGCCGTTCAGCAGTAGCGACGTCTGATCGACGCCGTCGATCACTCGGTCGGTCGGGACGTGCTCGATGGCGCGACCTAGACGGGCGAAGGTGGTGAACAAATCGGTCTCGTGGATGATGTCGTTGATGATCTGCCCCGGTTCAATCACCCCCGGCCACCAGGCGAAGGCCGGCACCCGTACGCCCCCCTCGGTGTAGTCGCCTTTGCCACCGCGGAAGATGGTCTCGGCCAGACCCATCCCGGCCGGCGGATCATGAACCATCGGACCGTTGTCGGCGTGGCACACCAAGAGCGTATTGTCGGCGATTCCCAGCTCGCGGAGCCGATTCATCAGGGTGCCGATGAACTCATCCAGACGCCGAAGCCCCTCGGCCATGAGCCCCCACTGCGGGGTCTGCTTCTTCGGGGTGGGCGTGAACCCCAACATCTGGGGCCAGTAGGTCACAAAGAACGGGGTCTCCGCAACGACCTGGCGCTCGATGAAGTCGAGCATCCGCCGCTCGGCCTCAAGGTCGAGCTGCGCATAGGTCTCCGCCGAGGGTTCCTTCCACTCACGACCCTGCGCGCCTTTCTTGCCCTCTATCGCCATGACCCACCCGTCGGGGTTAAGGGCTTCCTGGTCGTACAAGTACGGATACTTCTTCCGCTGCTCAGGTGCGATGTTGATGGCGGCGTTCGCCGCGTCCCCCTGCGGGTTCCAGATATTGGAAACCTGGTTGTAGGGATCGAAGAACGCCTCATCGAACCCTTGGTTGTAGGGGTAGCACTCCTCGATGTCCCCCAGATGCCACTTGGAATAGAAGGCGGTGGCGTAGCCGGCATCGGCCAGGACGTTCGCAGAGGTCGCCTCCTCACCACTGAGGCCGCCGAACTCCAGTGGCCAGCCGACCTTGCTCATCCCGGTACGCACCGGATGCCTACCCGTGAGCACTGCCGCCCGACTCGGCGTGCAGGCGGGTTCGGTATACATGCGCGTGAAGAGAATTCCCTCTTGAGCGATCTGGTCGATGTTCGGGCATTCAAACCCGCGAATCGCTTTCAGCGCCGGTATGCCGAGATCGCCAAACGCCATGTCGTCCCACATGATGTGGATGATGTTCGGCCGACGGCCCCGCTCAGCCACAAGGCCTTCTAAGCGCTCGCTGATCTGGGCATCCTCACTGGCCCAGGACTCCCGGTTAGCGACCTCAGAAAGGTAAAACTCGGCGTCGTGGACAACTGCGGGCTTGGTCATCGTTATTCTCTCGTAGAGGTCAGCAGTTTGGTCATGTCGCGCACTTGCCACCTTTAACGGCACCTGAAGCAGCAACCGGTCAAGTCCCTAGCATCCTACGCAGGGAGCCGTCGCCGCGCTCTGGCTGCTCCTGAGCTGCGCAGCTACGCCTATAGCTGGCAGGAGATCGCTGAACGCCTGGGATTCCGGCACCGCGAGGGCGCACGACGGGCGGCGGTTTGCCCGCCCGACTCGACCCGGCGTCCGCACAAGCTTCCCGGCTCGTTCTGGCAGAAGATGGCCCCACATCGCCGCCTGCGGGAGTCGTATCGGATTCACGCCTTGAAGATCAGAGGGACGCCGTGCCTCCGCCTGCTGGGCGCAATTGGACCTCAGATCGCGGCGAAGGTCCGCGCTGAGGGGCGGGCTCGCGTGCTGCTGTGCATCTGAGGGGAACGACGGTTCTCCGAAGTCCGCGTTTACCCCATCAGCTGAGCGGCGACAGTCGCGCCCAAGTTCCAGCACGCCTCCAGGTCGTCCTTGGTCGGCTTGCCCATCACGACGACGGTCTCCGCAGCCTTGATCCAGCCGAGCCCGGCGGTGATGCCGTCCACGGCGCGCTCGGCTCCCTCGGTGCCCTCGTTACCGTGCAGCCAGACGCCGAACAGTCTCCCCCGCGTCGAGTCGAGCAGTTGGTAATAGCTTTGGTCGAAGGCGTGTTTGAGAGCACCGGAAATGTACCCGAGATTCGCCGGGCTACCCAGCAGGTAGCCGTCGGCCTCCAGCATCTCGAGCGGCGAGACCGTCAACGCCGCCCGTCGAACCACCTCCACCCCCTCGATCTCGGGATCGGTCGCCCCGGCCACCACTGCCTCGAACATCTCCTGGCAGTGCGGCGACGGTGTGTGGTGCACGATCAGCAACCTGCTGGTCATGGGATCCCGGCCTCGAGCTGCACAGCCTTCTTCATCGTTGCCCGGGCCCGGGTGCGATCACCGGCATAATCGTAGGCACGTGCCAGTCGATACCAGCGCCGCCAGTTGCCCGGGTCAGACTCGAGTTCGTCGCGCACAGTCTCGAACAGCGCGTCGGCGGCGGCACGCTGGATCCGCCCGGATGGCATGCGGGGTAGCTCAGCGACGTCGAGTTCCATTCCTTCTTCCCGCGCCAGGCGCGCGAGCCGCTGATGGGCCAGTCCGGCCTTCAATGTCGTGACCAAGACCCAGACGCCGATGACCGGCATGATCATGATCGCGGCGCCCAGCCCGATAGCGGCAGGCCGCCCGGATGAGATGAAGACAATCGCGGCGCGGCCCAGCATGACGACGTAGATCAGTAGCGCTATGCACATCAAGCCGATCAACAGCTGGATGCGTAGCGCGCGCCCTCCCTCTGTCATGTCAGATCGAGCAGTTGCTCGATGCCTACGGTCAGCCCGGCGAACTCGCGAATCTTCCTGACGGCCAACAACACACCGGGCACGAAAGATGTGCGGTCGATACTGTCGTGCCGGATGGTCAACGTCTCCCCCGGGCCGCCGAAGAGCACCTCCTGATGTGCTACCAAGCCGGCGAGCCGCACCGAGTGGACGGCGATGCCGTCGACCTCGGCCCCACGGGCGCCCTCGAGTCCAGTACTCGTGGCATCGGGGTTGGGCGGCAGGCCTTTCCGCGATGCCGCCATGAGACGGGCGGTCCGCACCGCCGTGCCGGACGGGGCGTCGGCCTTGTTCGGATGGTGCAACTCGATGACTTCCACCGACTCGAAGAACCGCGCCGCTTGTTGCGCAAAGTGCATCGAAAGCACTGCGCCAATCGCGAAGTTCGGTGCGATGAGGACCGCCACCTCCGGTTTGGCGGCCAGCCATTCCTCGACCTGGCCCAGTCGCGAGTCAGTGAATCCAGTGGTGCCGACGACAGCGTGGATCCCGTTGTCGATCAGGAACTTCAGGTTTTCCATCACCACCGCGGGATGGGTGAAATCGATGGCGACGTCAGTCTCTGCCTGCACTAGTTCGGATAGCGGATCACCTTCATCCACACCCACTGAGAAGGTGAGATCGTCGACATCCTGGACAGCTTTCACCATGGTGGCACCGACCTTGCCCTTGGCGCCCAGCACTCCGACTCGCATGGGCCAACCCTAACTTGCCCGCCGTCGGGGTTGGCCCCGCGTCGGGGGCGCACACCGTGGCAGTTCGGTTGGTGAGATCGGCTAGTTGAACCTCTTGTGTCACTTGGGTTTCTGTAGAAACATTCCGGGGTTTCTTGTCAGAGGTTCGCACTAGTGTTCGATTCATGGGTTTGGCTCGGGATGACGTACTCGCCGCGTTCGACGCGCTGGAAGCTGCCCTCGACACGATCGTGGACACCCACGACTACACCGCGCTGACCCCAGCAGACAAAGTGGCGTTGCACGCCCGGATGGAACGCAGCCTGCGGCGCGCCCCCACCGTGGGTCATCGGCTGACCGCCAGCCTCACCGCCGAGGTCGAGCCCCGCGATCTGGGTGCGGCTTCCTGGCCCGATGTGTTGTGCACCGCGTTGCGGTGCTCCCGTAAAGAGGCCCACCGCCGACTACGCCACGCACGGGTACTGGGGCCCCGACAGGCCATGACCGGGCAACCACTACCGCCGTCCTGGGAGGCCACCGCGACCGCCCAAGCCCACGGGCGCATCGGCGCCGAGCATGTCGAAGTCATCGAGAAATTCCACAAGAATCTGCCCAGCTGGGTTGACGTCGAGACCCGCGCCCAGGCCGACAGCCAACTCGCCGAACTCGCCGCCGGACTGGGACCCGAACACCTCAACAAATGCGCCCACCGACTGCTGGCCATGATCGACCAAGACGGCCCCGCACCCACCGACGAAGACCACCAACGCAAACGCAGCCTGACCCTAGGACCCCAACAACGCGACGGAATGTCACGCCTCACCGGCTGGCTCACCCCCGAGGCCCGCGCCACCTGGGAAGCAGTATCCGCCAAACTCGCCGCCCCCGGCATGTGCAACCCCACCGACCCGACCCCCTGCGTGGACGGCGAACCCTCACCCGAACACACCGGATCCGACATCCGCACCCCAAGCCAACGCCACCACGACGCCTTCACCGCCCTAGGCCGCGCCACACTGGCCTCCGGGAAACTAGGCCAACACAACGGACTCCCGGCCACCATCATCGTGTCCACCACACTGCAAGAACTGCAATCCGGAGCCGGCCTCGCCGTCACCGGCGGCGGCTCCCTGCTCCCCATGCCCGACCTGATCCGCCTAGCCTCCCACGCCTACCACTACCTCGCCGTGTTCGACCACCACAGCAACCAAGCCCTCTACCTAGGCCGCACCCGACGCTGCGCCTCACCAGCACAACGCATCGTGCTCCACGCCCGCGACCGCGGCTGCACCCGACCCGGCTGCACCACCCCCGGCTACCAATGCCAGGTCCACCACACCCTCACCGACTGGAAAAACGGCGGCCCCACCAACATCAACAACCTCACCCTGGCCTGCGGCCCCGACAACCGCCTCATCGAAAACACCGACTGGACCACCACCACACACCCCACCGGCACCACCCAATGGATCCCACCACCCCACCTCGACACCGGCCAAACCCGCACCAACAACTACCACCACCCCCAACGCAACCTCCTACCCCACAACAACTTTCCCGAAAGGGACGAAAACCCCCAGCACCCCCAGCACCCCGAGCACCCCCAGCACCCCCAGCACCCGGAAGACCCATAGCGCAACGTGTTACAGCGGCGACGCGCCTCGCAGATGCTCGAAGATCAGTGAGGTCTGGGTGCCCGCCACATCAGCGTCGGCGTTGAGATTCTCGACGACGAAAGACCGCAGATCATCGGTGTCCCGCGCGGCGACGTGCAGGATGAAGTCATCGGCGCCGGCCAGGAAGTAGACATCCATCACTTGGGGATTGCTGCGGATCTGTTGGATGAAGTTGCCGATCTTGCCGCGCGCTGTGAAGTGCAAGCTGACCGAGATCATCGCCTGCAGGTTCAGCCCGATTGCCGACGGATCGATGTCGGCATAGAAACCACGGATGACCCCGACCTCCTGCAACCGACGCACCCGGCCGTGACACGTCGACGGGGCGATCCCGACGAGATCGGCCAACGCACTGTTCGACATGCGTGCGTCGGCGTGCAACGCGGTCAATATTCGCCGGTCCACATCGTCGATCGACGCGGGTCGAACATCCTTCGATGTTCGCGGCTTCAGGCGCCTATGGGCGGCTGTTTTGTCAGTCATGGCGCAATCTTATGAATTATCTACACCGATATTGTCAGCTAGCCGACTTTTCTTCACAATTGGTACCAACACCATTGGTACCCCGCCAGCCACAGGTATCACCAGCCGCGACACTGAGGAGCGATCATGCGTGTCGGCGTCCCGACCGAAATCAAGAACAACGAATACCGCATCGCCATCACCCCGGCAGGCGTGGCCGAATTGACCCGTCGCGGTCACGAAGTGCTGGTCCAGGCCGGCGCAGGCCTGGGTTCTGCGATATCCGACGCGGACTTGACGGCAGCCGGCGCACACATGATCGACAGCGCTGACAAGGTGTGGGCAGAGGCCGACCTGCTGCTCAAGGTCAAGGAGCCGATCGAGGCCGAGTACAGCCGGATGCGCGAGGGCCAAACACTTTTCACCTACCTGCACCTCGCCGCATCCAAGCCGTGCACCGAAGCGCTGCTGAACTCCGGAACTACGTCGATCGCCTACGAGACGGTCCAGGTGACCAGCTCGGACGGATCGGTCTCCCTTCCGCTGTTGGCCCCGATGAGCGAGGTCGCGGGCCGGCTCGCGGCCCAGGTCGGCGCATACCATCTGATGCGCAGCCATGGGGGCCGCGGCGTTCTCATGGGCGGAGTCCCCGGCGTCGCGCCCGCCGACGTCGCGGTGATCGGGGGTGGAATGGCCGGAGACAACGCCGCCGCGGTCGCCAAGGGTATGGGTGCTCGCGTCACGGTCTTCGACGTGAACATCGATACGCTCCGGAAGATCGACGCCGAGTACGGCGGCAGCATCGAGACCCGCTACTCATCGGCCTTGGAACTCGAGGACGCGGTCCAACATGCCGACCTGGTGATCGGCGCGGTGCTGGTACCTGGCGCCAAGGCGCCCAAGCTGGTCACCAATTCGATGGTCGCGCAAATGAAGTCGGGTGCCGTCCTGGTCGACATTGCCATCGACCAGGGGGGCTGCTTCGAGGACTCCCGGCCGACCACCCACGATGACCCGACTTTTCCCGTGCGCGACGCGATCTTCTACTGCGTGGCCAACATGCCCGGTGCGGTGCCGCGCACGTCGACCTTCGCGCTGACCAACGCCACGATGCCGTACGTGCTCCAACTCGCTGACAAGGGCTGGGAGGACGCCTGCCGGGCCGATGCCGCCCTGGCGAAAGGGCTGTCGACTCATCGGGGCGCGCTGCTGTCCGAACAGGTCGCGGCAGATCTCTGTCTACCGTTCACCGACCCGGCCGACCTGCTCCGCTAGCCGACCGGATTCCCGTCGGCATCCCGATCGCCATCCCCGGCGCCATCCCCGTCGACATAGAACCAGCGGCGGGCGCGCCACGCGAACCGAGATCGCTCGCGTAGAACGCCCCCGCGGTAATACGCGAGGAACTCGACCTCGCCGGATTCGTCCCCGGGTTCGCCCGCCACACTGTCGATGATCTCGAGTCGGGTCCACACCAGTCCGGAGCCGGTGACGCTATCCGGGCGGGTGCGTGGGTGCCAGCTACGCCATAGGTAATCGGAGTCCCCGACCGCGTAGGCACTGTAGCGCGCCCGCATGAGCTGCTCGGCCGTCTGCGCCTCCCGCTCGCCGATGTGCACCGGCAGACAACAGCCGCCGAATGGGTCACCAGTACCGCAGGGACAGGCACCGTCGGGTCGCACCCGTACAGTGTGCCCGACTTGACGGGTGTCAAGTAAGGTCAGCTCATGGTTGCGCTCACCGACGTCCTTCCGAACGCCCCCACCACGACCACCGATGCGCTGGCGTTGTTCGATTCCCACCCGGCCGTCGAACCGGATTTCATGATCGGTACCTGGCACGGCTTCGAACTTCCGACCAATCATCCTCTCGACGGGATGCTGGCCGCCAGTGGCTGGTGGGGCAAGTCATTCCTGGACTCCGAGACCGTTCACCCACTGCTTTTCCGCACCCATGACGGCACTGCGCTGTGGGCACTCAACCCCGCGTTGGCATTCGGCGGACTCGGCCTGGTCACCAAGATTCCTGCCCTCAAGCGACAGAACTTCGGGGGCACGATCGCCGCCCTCAAGCCTGCTCTGCAGGCGCGCGGACCCAAAGCCCGGCTGCGCACGACGCGCTACCGAGGTGTGGATACCGCGACGATGATCTACGACCAGTTGCCGATCAACGATGTGTTCCGACGGCTCGACAACGACACTGTGGTGGGTGCGATGGATCTGCGCGGAATCAGGGCGCCGTACTTTTTCGTGCTGCAGCGCGATGACTCACTACCGCTGGTATAGGCGTTCCACCGCGAGCGCGGCCACTTCACCAATCGGCGGACGCTGGTTCGGCGCCTCCGGATCCTCTATCGCCGACCTGCTCATGATCGACAACAGCAGCTGATGCCCGTCGGGAGCGTAGGCGATGCCAATGTCATTGGTGGTGCCGTAGCCACCGGCGCCCGACTTGTCGGCGCTGGTCCACCCCGCCGGGAGGCCGGCGCGCAGGCTCGACGTCTCGTTTGCCAACATCCAGTTTTTCAGTTGCCGGCGGCTGGCGACTTCAAGCGCGCTGCCGGCGAGCAAATTGCGGTAGCCGATGCCCAGCGCGAGCGGCGTGCTCGTGTCACGGGGATCGCCGGGAATTGCGGAGTTCAGTTCGATTTCCCAGCGGTCCAGACGGGACTCTTCGTCACCGATGCTGCGCGCGAAGTCGGTGATCGCTGACGGGCCACCAAGCACCCGCAACAACCAGTTGGCTGCCCCGTTGTCGCTGACTTGGACCGCCGCCTGGCACAGCTCGGCCAGCGTCATCGTCGCGCCCACCCGCGTCCTGGTCACCGGAGAGTGGGAAATGATGTCGGCCGACTCGATGGTGACCGTGTCAGACAGGGCGAGTTGGCCGCGCTCAGACTTCTGCAGCACCGCGGCAGCGGCATAGCCCTTGAAAGTCGAACACATGGCGAAGCGGTCCTCGGCGCGGTGGGTCAGCCGTCGACCGCTGGGCACGTCTACCGCCGAAAGGCCCACGATCACGTTGTACCGCCGCTCCAGCGCCTCGATCCCTTCGTCCGTCGGCGGCACCGGCGGGTTGGGATCGACAGGTTGGGCCGGCGCCGGGTGCCGCGAGCACGCGGTCAGCGCGGCCACGGCCAACCCCGCCAGCACGACGCGCCGTCGGGGCATCGGTGCAATCGGGCGCATTGCGGACCCTCTTGCCCTTAACCCGTGATCGTCTGCAGCGGCCGCGGCAGCGACTTCTTCCCGCGCACCGGACCGAGAACGGCGGCCCCGAACGCGCGGGTGAGCAGAAGGCGCGCAACCGCATTGACCTCTTCGAGGGTGACGGCCTCGATCCGGTCCAACGTGTGCGCGATGGTGCGGTGGTGCCCGTAGTTGAGTTCACTGCGGCCGATGCGGTTCATTCGAGATCCCGAATCCTCCAGCCCCAGAACCAGCCCACCTCGCAGCGAGCCCTTGGCGATTCGGCATTCGTCGGCGGTGATTCCATCGCGAGCGACGTCGGCCAGCACATCAGTGGTCACCCGCACGACCTCGTCGAACCGCTCGGGCAGACACCCGGCATACACCGAGAGCGCCCCGCTGTCGGCGAACGTGTCGACCGTCGAGTACACCGAGTATGCCAGCCCTCGCATCTCTCGAATCTGTTGAAACAGACGCGAACTCAGTCCGCCGCCCAACGCCGTATTGAGCACCGACAGCGC
Source organism: Mycobacterium sp. (assembly GCF_049608025.1). GTDB lineage: Bacteria > Actinomycetota > Actinomycetes > Mycobacteriales > Mycobacteriaceae > Mycobacterium. Next base: position 9,852 of record NZ_JBMYXC010000051.1, read on the forward strand.
CCAGCGATGATCCCAGTTCCGTCCCGGAGTACGCACGCCCAACGACAGATGGGTCTGCTCCGCCTCTCGGCTGACCAGTTGCAGCGTCGGACGACCCGACACCCGGCCAGCCCCCTTACGCGGCGCCAACGGCGACCGGCCCCGCACCAACCGCGGGCCGAAGTGCTCGCTTACCAGGCCGACGACCTCATCGTGATCGATATTTCCGGCAACCGCCACGACCATGCGTTCGGGCGTATAGCGGCGGACATGAAACGAATGCAACTGCGCTCGGGTCATCGTCGAGACCGAGTCCACGCTGCCGATCACCGGTCGCCCCACCGGGTGGCCACCGAACATCGCCGACAGGAAGACGTCACCGAGAGTGTCCTCCGGATCGTCGTCGCGCATGGCGATCTCCTCGAGCACGACGTCGCGTTCGATCTCCACATCGTCGTGAGCGCAGCGCCCGTTCAGTACGACGTCAGCGACCAGATCGACGGCCAGCGCCAGATCCGAATCGATCACATGGGCGTAGTAGCAGGTGTGCTCCCTGGAGGTGAATGCGTTCAACTCACCGCCGACGGCATCCACTTCCTGGGCTATCTGCACCGCGGTCCGCGTCGGCGTCGCCTTGAAAAGCAGGTGCTCCAGAAAGTGCGCGGCACCGGCTACGGTGCGGCCTTCATCGCGTGACCCGACGCCGACCCACACCCCCACCGAAGCCGAGTGCACGTGCGGGATGTGCTCGGTGACCACGCGCAGACCACCAGGCAAGTCGGCGCGGCGCACCGCCATCGACTTCTCGTCGGCGTCGCCGTTGCGGCGCCCGGGGCGCAGCGACCCAGCGCTAGCTGCCGGCGGTCGCTGCATCGACCCGAACAGATGAATCGGACCCGGCGGGTGAGTCCGCCGCATCTTCTTCAGCGACGAGCACCAGTGAGATCTTGCCGCGGTTGTCGATATCGGCAATCTCCACGCGCAGCTTGTCGCCCACGTTGGCGACGTCTTCCACCTTCTTGATCCGCTTGCCGCGCCCCAGCTTGGAGATGTGCACCAAGCCGTCCCGGCCCGGCAGCAGGGAAACGAAAGCACCGAAATCGGTCGTCTTGACCACGGTTCCGAGGAACCGCTCCCCGGTCTTGGGCAGCTGCGGGTTGGCAATGGCGTTGATCTTGTCGATCGCAGCCTGCGCCGCGTCGCCGCTGGAGGCGCCGACGAACACCGTGCCGTCGTCCTCGATGGAGATGGATGCGCCGGTCTCCTCGGTAATCGAGTTGATCATCTTGCCCTTCGGCCCGATGACCTCGCCGATTTTGTCCATCGGCACCTTGATCGTGGTGATACGCGGTGCGAATGGGCTCATCTCGTCTGGCTCGTCGATGGCCTCGGCCATCACCTCGAGAATGGCGAGTCGGGCGTCCTTCGCCTGCGCAAGGGCGCCGGCCAGGACCTTGGAGGGGATTCCGTCCAGCTTGGTGTCCAGCTGCAGGGCGGTGACGAAGTCTTTGGTGCCTGCGCACTTGAAGTCCATGTCACCGAAGGCATCCTCGGCGCCGAGGATATCGGTCAAAGTGACGAACCGGCGCTCCACGACACCGTCGGCTGCGCCCTCTACCTGCACGTCGTCGGACACCAGCCCCATCGCGATACCGGCGACTGGAGCCTTCAACGGCACACCGGCATTCAGCAGGGCCAGCGTCGAGGCACACACCGAACCCATCGATGTCGAGCCGTTGGAGCTCAGAGCTTCGGACACCTGGCGGATCGCGTAGGGGAATTCCTCGACGGTCGGCAGCACGGGCATCAGAGCCCGCTCGGCGAGCGCGCCATGGCCGATCTCGCGACGCTTGGGCGAACCGACGCGGCCGGTCTCACCGGTCGAGTACGGCGGGAAGTTGTAGTGGTGCATGTACCGCTTTTTGGTCTCAGGTCCCAGCGAGTCGATCTGCTGCGCCATCTTGACCATGTCCAACGTGGTGACACCCAGGATCTGGGTCTCGCCACGCTCGAAGATCGCGCTGCCGTGAGCCCGCGGCACGACGGCCACCTCAGCCGAGAGCGCCCGGATATCGGTGACGCCGCGTCCGTCGATGCGGAAGTGATCCGTCAGGATGCGCTGGCGGACCAGTTTCTTGGTCAGCGAGCGGTACGCCGCACCGATCTCCTTTTCGCGGCCCGCGAAGGTGTCGCCCAGTCGGCTGAGCACCTCGGCCTTGATCTCGTCGGTGCGGCTGTTGCGCTCCTCCTTGCCCGCAATGGTCAGGGCCTTGGACAGCTCATCGGCCGCAGCCGAGGACACCGCGTCGAACACGTCGTCCTGGTACTCGGGAAAGACCGGGAATTCAAGCGCCGGCTTGCCCGAATCTCCAGCCCTATCGGCCAGCTCCTGCTGAGCAGTGCACAGCGCGGCGATGAACGGCTTGGCGGCCTCGAGGCCGGCGGCCACCACGGACTCGGTGGGCGCGCCTGCGCCACCGGCGATCAGCTCGATGACCTTGTCGGTCGCCTCGGCCTCGACCATCATGATGGCCACATCTTCGTTGCCGGGATCGCCGGCCTTGCGGCCCGCCACGACCATGTCGAAGAGCGCGCCCTCGAGCTGTTCCACCGTCGGGAAAGCCACCCACTGGCCTGCCTTGTTCTCCGGGGTGGAGATCAGCGCGACGCGCACGCCCCCGACGGGGCCGCTGAACGGCAGACCCGATATCTGGGTTGATGCCGAGGCAGCGTTGATGGCCAAGACGTCGTAGAGGTCCTTGGGGTCAAGGCTCATGATGGTGACGACGACCTGGACCTCGTTACGCAGACCCGAGATGAACGTCGGGCGCAGGGGTCGGTCGATGAGGCGGCAGGTGAGGATGGCGTCAGTGGACGGGCGGCCCTCACGCCGGAAGAAGGAGCCGGGGATGCGCCCGGCGGCATACATCCGCTCCTCGACATCGATGGTGAGCGGGAAGAAGTCGAAGTGGTCTTTCGGCGTCTTGCCGGCGGTGGTGGCCGACAGCAGCATGGTTTCGTCGTCGAGGTAAGCGACCACCGAGCCGGCGGCCTGCTTGGCCAACCGGCCGGTCTCGAAGCGGATGGTGCGGGTGCCGAAGCTCCCGTTGTCGATCACGGCGGTGGATTCGAATACGCCGTCTTCAATTTCAACTACAGACATGGACGTCCGTACGGCCTTTCTAGGTCGTCATTCAGCTGTTTCGCGTGAGCACCCCACGTTGAATGCGAATAGTTGCAGACAACCTCGAGTGGCCCCGAGAAGACCGGCCCGAATGCTTCGACGGCCGTCGATCGAAGCGGCCGGAGTTCATCCGGCAGCCACTACCGAAGACCGCGCGATCGAGCGGTACCTGTCGTGTCACGCGGGGGCGGTGCACGCGGATCTGCGAGGACCGCACCCGGTTGTTCGCGCCATACGGCCAGCGAACGCACTCATCGTACATCCCGGCGTATCCATGATCCCTAATCCGGCCCGTTGCTGGGCGTGGCAGAGCATTCACGACCTTCACGGCATTCACGACCTTCACGCCGGGTGCTCAACGCAGACGGTGAAGTTTCGTTCCTGGCAGGCAGTCTCGTCCCGCGTAGCAACAACCACTCCGCTTGCGCACGGAGAGCGCGACCGAAGGCCCCACGAACGGGGTTCGCGCGGGCTTGCAGGAGAGTCTGGGTCAGCGACGCAGGCCGAGTCGTTCGATCAACGTGCGGTATCGGCCCACGTCGACCTGGGCGACGTACTTGAGCAGTCGGCGACGACGGCCGACCAGCAGCAGCAGACCGCGCCGCGAGTGGTGATCGTGCTTGTGTGACTTCAGATGCTCGGTGAGATCTGAGATCCGCCTGGTCAGCAGCGCGACCTGCGCCTCTGGCGAACCGGTATCGGTGTCGTGCAGGCCGTACTGGCCCAGAATGTCTTTTTTCTGTTCGGCTGTGAGCGCCACGAATTAACTCCATCACATCGGTCCGCGATCAAAGGTCGGAGAGATCCGGGAGGATTTCCGATGAGCACAGCCACCGCGAACTGCAGCGTGTGCCAGGTCGGCAGGGAGTCTAGCAGCGGCGATGACCAAGCGGCGAATCGTCACCGCGGCTCCGCAGCGCATCTGTCAGCAGCGCATCTGTCACTGCGTGGAGAGGATGGTGCGCGCGCGGTCGGTGTCGGCGCTCATCGCAGAGAGCAGGTCAGCCACCGAGTTGAACTTCTCCTGCCCGCGCAGGCGCGCGACGAAATCTACGGCCACATGCTGGCCGTAGAGATCGGCGGTGGTGTCCAGAACATAGGCTTCCACTGTGCGGGTGCGGCCCGAGAAGGTCGGGTTGGTGCCGACGGAGACCGCGGCCTGATAACGCTCGCCCGGTGCCACGGAGCCGACGACGGGGCCGTACCCGAGAACGGTGAACCAGGCTGCGTACACGCCGTCCGCCGGGATCGCGGAATACATAGGTGGGGCGACGTTCGCCGTCGGGAAACCGAGAACCTTGCCCCGGCCTTCGCCGCGGACCACCACTCCCTCGACCCGATGGGCGCGGCCCAGCGCCTCGGCTGCCGCGACCATGTCACCGGCATCGACACAGGACCGGATGTAGGTCGAGGAGAACGTCACGGGCTCGTGTTGCGCGGGTTCTGCCACCTCGGACACCAGGGTCAGGGAATCGACCGCGAATCCGAAACGCTCGCCGGCGGTGCGGAGCAGGGCAACATCGCCTGCCGCCTTCTTGCCGAACGTGAAGTTCTCGCCGACCAGGACCTCGACCACGTGGAGCCGCTCGATCAGCAATTCATGCACGTAGCGGTCGGGAGTGAGCTTCATGAAGTCGGGCGTGAAGGGCATCACGAGAAAGACGTCGATGCCCATTTCCTCAACCAGTTCCGCGCGCCGGGTCAGGGTGGTCAGCTGCGCCGGATGGCTACCGGGGAACACGACCTCCATCGGGTGCGGATCGAAGGTCATCAAGACCGTCGGGATACCGCGCGAGCGTCCCGCTTTCACAGCACGGCCGATCAGCTCCTGGTGGCCCCGGTGGACACCGTCGAACACACCGATGGTGACGACACATCGGCCCCAGTCGGTGGGGATTTCATCTTGCCCCCGCCAGCGCTGCACGTCGCTAGCCTACGGCCAGGACGGCACCACAGACCATCAGAGCCACCAGATGAGGTGACGATTGCCTAAACTTTGTTGCGTGAGTCCTGCCGGAAAGCCCAGCCATCTGACAACGGTGGCGCAGGACTATCTGAAAGTCATCTGGACCGCCCAGGAGTGGTCACACGAAAAGGTCAGCACAAAGTTGCTGGCCGCCCGCATCGGCGTGTCGGCAAGTACGGCCTCGGAGTCGATCCGCAAGCTCGCCGAGCAAGGCCTGGTCGATCACGAAAAGTACGGCGCGGTGACGCTCACCCATGAGGGAAGGCGCGCTGCGTTGGCGATGGTGCGCCGTCACCGCCTGATGGAGACGTTCCTGGTGTGCGAGCTCGGCTACGGCTGGGACGAGGTGCACGACGAGGCCGAGGTACTGGAACACGCGGTATCCGACCGGATGCTGGACCGGATCGACGCCAAGCTCGGGTATCCGACACGCGATCCGCACGGTGATCCGATCCCGGCCGCCGACGGCCAGGTGCCGACACCCCCCGCGCGACAGTTGTCAGCCTGCCAGAACGGCGAAGTAGGCACCGTCGCGCGCATCTCCGACGCCGATCCCGAAATGCTGCGCTACTTCGACAGCGTCGGGATCAGCCTGGACTCCCGATTGCACGTCATTGCCCGCCGCGACTTCGCCGGGATGATCGCCGTGACCGTGCAAGATCCGGCCGCCACCGGTCCAGGCGAGGAATCCAAGGCCACCGTTGAACTGGGAAGCCCTGCCGCGCAAGCGATCTGGGTCGTCACATAGGAGGATCCATCAATGGCCAAACTTGAGTTGTCGCGGTCGCTGCCGATGCCCGCAGACCAGGCCTGGGCACACGCATCCGATCTGGCCACACTGGGCGACTGGATGACCATGCACCAGGGATGGCGCTCGGACCTGCCCGAGGCCCTCTGCCCGGGAGCCCAGATCGTCGGCGTAGCCGGCGTGAAAGGTATGCGCAACCGCGTCACGTGGACCGTGCGCACCTTCGATCCACCGTCGATGCTTGAGATCAGCGGGGTGGGCGTCGGCGGCACCAAATACCTGCTGGCGATGAAGGTCAGCTCCATCGATGACGGCTGCACGTTCACCGTCCGGATGAATCTCGGTGGGGCTCCGCTGTTCGGCCCGATCGGCGTCGCCGCCGTGCGCGCGGTCAAGGGCGACATCGAGAAGTCGATCGCCCAGTTCGAGACGCTCTATGCCTAACGCGGGAACCCAAGGCGCCGAGACATCGTGAGCGGCGTAGCCGGCCGGTGCACTTCAGGTGCACGGTGATTCGGCGACTCCCATCACGCCAGAGCAGCTTCACGCCAGACTCGACCTGAAGGATTTCGGTAACGACCGGTACCGCAGCGTGTTGTATTTCGCCCGGGACATCGGCTTTCACCAACATGACAGCAGCCCGGCTTTCCAGGAGTTCCTTCGGGCCCGATAGCTACGATCGCTGGCCGGGGAGGATGACGAGGTGGGTGTCGGCCGCCCGGAGCGACAGCTCCCGTTGATCCATGTCACAGCGTGGCAGGGTCACAGCGTCGCAGGCCGCACCACGACAACGCTCCTGGTCCGTGAACCGGCATCTTCCAACAGCGCGATGACCCGTCCGTCAGCCGCGGTCGCGGCGTACACCCCACCGAGACCCGCCGGCTGCAAAGCACGGCCATGGCTCACGTCTTCAGCCTCGCCGGCAGAGATATCTCGCCGCGGAAAGGCTTGCAGGCAGGCCTCATCGAGGCTGTAGGACAACTGTGGCGCCTCCGCGAGCTGCTCCAGCGTGCGGGCCTGGTCGAGGCCGAACGGGCCGACGCGGGTACGTCGCAGCACCGTGAGATGCCCGCCGACGCCGAGCCCGGCACCGACGTCGCGGGCGAGCGCGCGGATATATGTGCCGCTCGAACAGTCAACATCGACATCCACGTCAACGACATCCCCGTCACAGACATCTGGTACATCGGCACCCCGCCGCACACCACGCATCTCAAAGCGGTGAATCCGGATTCGACGCGGCTGCAGTTCGACGGTGCGACCCTCCCGAACCAATTGGTAGGCACGGGTGCCGTCGACTTTTATCGCACTGACCGCCGAAGGGATCTGTTCGACCTCGCCCCGCCAACGCGCGAGCGCGGATCTGATCTGACCGTCCGCTATATGCGATGCCGAAACTGATTGCACGACAACACCTTCAGCGTCTTCAGTGGATGTCGCCTGTCCGAGCCGGATCGTCGCCGAATAAGACTTGTCGGTCGCCGTCAGCAGACCGAGGATCTTGGTCGCCCGTTGGATTCCGACAACGAGCACCCCGGTTGCCATCGGGTCGAGCGTTCCGGCGTGGCCGACCTTGCGCGTACCGAAGAACCGCCGGCACCTGCCCACGACGTCGTGGCTGGTCAACCCGCCCGGTTTGTCGACAATCACCAATCCGGGACCGACCAAGCCGGGGACGGTCGATCCGGACGCGTTTCCGCCCGCGCCGGTCACAGCACGATCGCGGTCAACGCGATGCCGTTGCGCACCGACCAGCGACCGGACAACGCCGTCAGCGGCGGTCCCGACAACGTGGCCGGATCAATGAGGATCGCCGAGGTGAACGTCCCGGACTGGCCCGACGCGTCGACGTCGAAAGCTATGTGGGCGTCCTCGAAGCCCAGCCATCTGCGCGTCAACGGGAACCATGCCTTGTACGTCGCTTCCTTGGCGCAGAACAGCATCCGGTCCCAGTGCACGCCGGCCGGTAGGGCCTGGAGCTGCCGGCGCTCGGCGGCAAGACTGATCGCGTCGAGGACCCCATCGGGCAGAACGCCGTGCGGTTCGGCGTCGATGCCCAACGAACGGACCTCCTCGCTGCGGCCGACCGCAGCGCCACGGAAACCCTCACAGTGTGTGAGGCTGCCGACGACACCGTCGGGCCAGCGCGGTTCGCCCTTCTCCCCCTTCAAGATCGGCACCGGCTCCATACCGAGGTCCACCAGCGCCTGGCGCGCGCAGTAACGCACGGTGATGAACTCGCTGCGCCGCTTGGCGACCGAGCGGGCGATCAGCGACTCCTCCTCGGGCAACGGTGCGAGCTCCTTGGGGTCGGAGTACATCTCAGCAGCGGCCAGCGCATCGATGAAGCCAGGCAACACTCCTGCCAGCAGAGTCGCCGAGATCATGCCCGCCGACTCGCGATCCGATCCTGCACCTTGACGGCGTGATCGCGCATTTCCTGGGTGATCTGGAAGTGTCCGCCGAACTCGTTGAGGTAGCCCGGCGCATAGTTCGGGTCTGGCAGGATCTGCCGCAACCAGCGATAGGGCCTGCGGCGGCGCCATTCCCGTGGGTAGCCGACCGATACCTCCTCGAACCGCACGCCGTCATACCAAGTGGTCCGTGGGATGTGTAGGTGGCCGTAAACCGAGCAGACCGCGTTGTACCGCGTGTGCCAGTCGGCGGTCGCGGTGGTTCCGCACCACAGCGAGAACTCGGGATAGAACATGGCGTCGCAGGGTTCACGCACCATCGGGAAGTGATTGACCTGGACTGTCGGCATCATCCAGTCCAGATCCTCGAGTCGCTTGCGGGTGTAATCGACCCGATCCCGGCACCACGCGTCACGCGTCGAGTAGGGCTCGGCGGACAGCAGATACTCGTCGGTGCCCACGATGTTGCGTTCCTTGGCGATCGCCAGGCCCTCGGCCTTGGTACCGGCGCCCTGCGGCAGGAACGAGTAGTCGTACAGCAGGAACATCGGCACTACGGTGGCCGGACCACCCTCTTCGGTCCATACCGGATAGGGGTGTTCGGGGGTGAGGATGCCCATTTCATCGCACATGTTGACCAGATAGTCGTAGCGGGCCTTGCCGAAGATCTGCATCGGGTCGCGGGTGGTCGTCCACAGCTCGTGGTTACCCGGTATCCAGATGACCTTCGCGAACCGCTTGCGCAGCAGATCGAGCGCCCAGCGAATCTCGTCGGTCCGCTCGGCGACATCTCCGGCTACGATCAGCCAGTCATCGGGCGAGGACGGGTGCAGCGACTCGGTCACCGGCGTGTTGCCGGTGTGTCCGGTATGGAGGTCACTGACGGCCCACAACGTTGGACGTCGGTCGTCACTGGTCACAACCCATCAGCGTACTGGTGGGGCGAATTGTCTGCGGGCTTGCGTAACCTCGGAGGCGTGACCGACGCTCCCCCGATCACCGTGATCCGCCCGCAACCGATGTTGCGGCAGGCCGTCCGAAGACTCGGCGGCAAGCTCAGCAGCAAACTCGGCGACGTCCTGGCTCTGCCATCGCCGACCACCGACTTCGTCGTCGAACGTCGGCTGCGCGCACCCATGCGCGACGGCGTCGAGCTGCTTGCCGACCACTATGCGCCAGAGACAACGACCCCGGCAGGCACGCTGTTGGTCCGCGGACCCTATGGGCGCGGCTGGCCGTTCGCCACGATGTTCGGCTCGGTGTACGCCGCGCGGGGGTACCACGTGCTGATCCAGAGTGTTCGCGGAACGTTCGGCTCAGGCGGCGACTTCGACCCGATGGTGCACGAGATCGACGACGGCGCCGACACGGTCGACTGGCTGCGCGAACAGCCCTGGTTCACGGGCACTTTCGGCACCGTCGGAATCTCCTACCTGGGCTTCACCCAGTGGGCTCTGCTCGCGGATCCGCCGCCGGAGATGAAGGCGGCCGTGATCACGGTCGGACCCCACGACGTCAGTGGACCCCGCTGGGGCCACGGGTCTTTCGGTCTCAACGACTTCCTGGGCTGGAGTGATCTGGTCGCCAACCAGGAGGACCCGCGTCGACTGCGCGTCCTGTTGCGCCAGGCTCGCGCGCAGCGGAATGTGACCGAGGCCGCACTCGGCTTGCCGCTGGGCGAATCCAGCCGCGCGCTGCTCGGTGACGGTGCGCCCTGGTTCGAATCGTGGCTCGAGCATCCGCACGCCGACGATCCGTTCTGGACGAGATTGCATCTGCGCGAGGCCCTGGAACGCACCGAGATCCCGGTGCTGTTGCTGAGCGGCTGGCAGGACCTGTTCCTGGAACAGACGCTCAAGCAATGCGAGCGCCTGCGCAGCCGAGGTGTCACCACCGGCCTGACGATCGGACCGTGGACACACGGACAGATGATGACCAAGGGCGGCCCCACCGTGATTCGCGAATCCCTGGACTGGCTGGGCACGCACCTCGGCGGCGCGCCGGCGCAGCGGTCGGCTCCAGTGCGCATCCATCTCGACAACTCACCCGGCGGAGATGGGTGGCTCGACCTGACCGAATGGCCGCCCCCGATGCCCGAGCGCGTGCTCTATCTGCAACCGACCGGCCGACTCGGAAACACCGTGCCGGCCGCTGCGGGCTCGGCAACTTTCGTCTACAACCCTGCCGACCCGACACCCACTGTCGGCGGCCGCCTGCTCTCGCCGGTGGGAGGCTATCGCGACGACACCGCCCTGGCGCGGCGCGCCGATGTCCTGACGTTCACCACTGAGCCGCTGACGACGGAGCTCTACGTGGTCGGGACCCCGGTGCTCGAGCTGTCCCACTCCTGCGAGAACCCGCACAACGACCTGTTCGTCCGCATCAGCGAAGTCGACGCGCACGGCCGCTCGCGCAACGTCAGCGACGGATACTGCTCTTCGGCGCCTGGATCCGGCACCGTCAGAATCGAACTCGACGCCATCGCGCGCACCTTCGGAGCGGGATGCCGAATCAGGGTTCTGGTCGCCGGCGGCTCACACCCACGCTTCGTGCGCAACCTCGGCACCGGCGAACCCGCCATCAGCGGGACCAGCATCGCCACCGCCCGGCACACCGTCCACTTCGATGAGGCCTCACGGCTGGTGCTGCCGGCCGGCAACCGCCCGCCATCAACCGATTGAGCGGCGCACCAGGGTGGAATGTCGAGCAGATACGGTGAGCAGATGACCAACGGCGCCGACTCTGTAGCCAATGACATCCTGCTCATCGACACGCGCGACCGGATCCAGACACTCACCCTGAATCGGCCCGCCGCACGCAACGCACTCTCCTCCGCGTTGCGTGCACGACTCTTCCGGGCGCTGCGCGCCGCGCAAACCGATGACGATGTCGACGTCGTCATCCTCACCGGATCCGATCCGGTGTTCTGCGCGGGTCTTGACCTCAAAGAACTCGGCGACTCAACCGACCTTCCCGATATCTCGCCCAAGTGGCCACCGCTGACGAAACCCGTGATCGGAGCAATCAACGGTGCGGCGGTGACCGGAGGACTGGAGATCGCGCTGTACTGCGACATCCTCATCGCCTCGGAGGCGGCCCGCTTCGCCGACACCCACGCCCGGGTCGGGCTGCTGCCCACCTGGGGTCTTTCGGTGCGGTTACCGCAGAAGGTCGGGGTGGGTATGGCGCGGCGGATGAGCATGACCGGCGACTATCTGTCCGCCTCGGACGCGCTGCGCGCCGGACTGGTAACCCAGGTGGTGCCTCATGGCGACCTGCTCGACACTGCCCGCCAGATCGCCACCTCGATCGTCGGCAACAACCAGAAATCGGTGCGCGCCCTGCTCGCGTCCTACCACCGCATCGACGACACGCAGAATAGCGCCGGGCTGTGGCTCGAAGCAGACGCCGCCCGAGAATGGATGAGCATCGCGACCGGGGATGACATCGCCGCCAGTCGCAGCGCCGTCATCGAGCGCGGCCGAGCCCAGGTGCGCTGAACCAACCATGAATGACGAAAACAGCCTGGCGGTCAACCACCACGCCGATCACCCAGGCTTCGCCGGCGTCACCGGCAGTCTGTTCGCGGCGGCCTTCCTGCTGACCGGCCGCGCCCACGCCATGCTCGCCGCCGATCTGATGCAGATATCGCCCGAAGACCACGTGGTCGACATCGGATGCGGGCCGGGCAACGCGATCCGGACGGCCGCCCAACGTGGCGCGCTGACAATCGGCGTAGACCCATCCCCTTCGATGCTGCGGATGGCGCGCACCATCACCCGCGACCGGACCGTGCGGTGGGCCGAGGGCAGCGCGGAATCGTTGCCGGTGGCCGACGGATGGGCGACGGTCGTGTGGGCGCTGGCCACCGTGCATCACTGGCGCGACGCGTCCGCCGGGGTTGCGGAGGTATACCGAGTGCTGTCATCCGGCGGGCGCTTACTGGCCGTCGAACGCCAATGCCGCCCGGGTGCCACCGGATTCGCCAGCCATGGCTGGACCGCCCAACAAGCGGAATCCTTTGCCGCACTGTGCCGCTCAGCGGGTTTCGTCGATGTCAACGTGGCCGGCCACAGCAGTGGGCGGCGGCCGGTGTGGACGGTCATCGGCGTCCGACCCTGATTCTGCTTAGGCGATGACTCGAGTGGTCGAGCACCAGCGCCCTCAGCGCCCGGCCGGCCCGTGCTCCCCTGCGGCGCCCTGCTCGCTGCGTTCTCCGGTGTCCCCCGCCGCGCTGACACGGTATGGGTCGGCGTCGCCGGCGTGCTTGGCGCCTTGGCGAGCTCTTGCCAAATCCTCATCTGCCGCCCGTGCGCGCGCCAGCAGTTCTTCCATGTGAGCCGAGGTCTCTGGCACTTTGTCCAGCTCGAAGGCCAGCGTCGGGGTGAAGCGGACGCCGGTGGCTGCGCCGACCTTGCTCCGCAGCGTGCCCTTGGCCCGCTCGAGTGCCGCCGCCGCCGCCGCATAGTCGGGTTCGTCCTGCAGCGTCTCGCCACGCACCGTGTAGAAGACCGTGGCGTCGTGCAGGTCCCCGGTGACCTTCGTGTCGGTGATGGTCACCAAGGCCAGCGGTGGATCCTTGATCTCGAACTCGATTGCTGAGGCGACGACGGTGCCGATGCGCTTGGAGAGTCGCCGCGCCCGACCTACGTCAACCATGCTGACTGAGACGTTCTACGCGCAAGCGGCTCATCAGAGTTGGACGTTCGTCGCGCAAGCGGCTCATCACACGCGCTCTTTCTCGACCAACTCGTACGCCTCGATGACATCGCCTTCCTTGATGTCGTTGTAGGTCAGCGTCAGACCGCACTCGTAACCCTCGCGAACCTCGGTGGCATCGTCTTTCTCCCGCTTGAGCGAGGAGATGGTGACGGTCTGCGCCACCACGACGCTGTCGCGGATGAGGCGTGCCTTGGCATTGCGCCGCATGATGCCCGACTGGACGAGGCAACCGGCGATATTGCCGACTTTCGACGACCGGAAGATGGCTCGGACCTCAGCACGGCCGAGTTCCTTCTCCTCATAGACGGGCTTGAGCATGCCTTTGAGCGCGCTCTGAATCTCGTCGATGGCCTGGTAGATCACCGAGTAGTACCGGATGTCCACGCCCTCGCGGTTCGCCAACTCGGTGGCCTTGCCCTCTGCCCGGACGTTGAAGCCGATGATGATGGCATCCGATGCCGAAGCCAGGTTGACGTTGGTCTCGGTGACGCCGCCCACGCCTCGGTCGATGACGCGCAACTCCACCTCATCGTCGATCTCGATACCCAGCAGGGCTTCTTCCAACGCCTCGACGGTGCCGGAATTGTCGCCCTTGAGGATGAGGTTGAGTTGCGACGTTTCCTTCAACGCTGCGTCGAGATCGTCCAGGCTGATGCGCTTGCGGGTGCGGGCGGCGAGCGCGTTGCGCTTGCGTGCACTGCGGCGATCGGCGATCTGGCGGGCGATCCGGTCTTCGTCGACGACCAGCAGGTTGTCGCCGGCACCGGGCACCGACGTGAAGCCGATGACCTGGACGGGTCGCGATGGCAGCGCGTCGTGGACGTCCTCGCCGTGCTCGTCGACCATGCGCCGGACGCGGCCATAGGCGTCGCCGGCGACGATGGAGTCGCCGACCCGCAGGGTGCCGCGCTGGATGAGCACGGTGGCCACTGGGCCGCGCCCACGGTCCAGGTGCGCCTCGATGGCCACACCCTGGGCTTCCATGTCCGGGTTCGCCCGAAGGTCCAACGCAGCGTCTGCAGTCAGCAACACCGCTTCCAGCAGAGCCTCGATATTGGTGCCCTGCTTGGCGGAGATTTCGACGAACATGGTGTCGCCACCGAAGTCCTCGGCGACCAGGCCGTACTCGGTGAGCTGACCGCGGATCTTGGCCGGGTCGGCACCTTCCTTGTCGATCTTGTTGATCGCCACCACGATCGGCACTTCGGCCGCCTGCGCGTGGTTGATGGCCTCCACCGTCTGCGGCATCACACCGTCGTCGGCCGCGACCACCAGGATCGCGATATCGGTGGCCTTCGCGCCGCGGGCACGCATGGCGGTGAACGCCTCGTGACCTGGAGTGTCGATGAAGGTGACGAGCCGCTCGGTGCCATCGAGTTCGGTGAGAACCTGATAGGCCCCGATGTGCTGGGTGATGCCACCGGCCTCGCCTTCGCCGACGTTGGCCTCTCGGATGCTGTCCAGCAGGCGGGTCTTGCCGTGGTCGACGTGACCCATGACGGTGACCACCGGGGGACGCTGCTCGAGATCGCCTTCGTCGCCTTCGTCCTCACCGTAGGTCAGGTCGAAGGACTGGAGCAGTTCGCGGTCTTCGTCCTCCGGGCTGACCACCTGGACGACATAGTTCATCTCACCGCCGAGAAGCTCAAGCGTCTCGTCACCGACCGACTGCGTGGCCGTGACCATCTCACCGAGGTTGAACAGCGCCTGCACCAGCGAGGCCGGATTCGCATCGATCTTCTCAGCGAAGTCGACCAACGACGCGCCACGGGCCAGACGGATCGTCTCGCCGTTGCCATGCGGCAACCGCACACCACCGACGACCGGGGCCTGCATGTTCTCGTACTCGGCGCGTTTCGCCCGCTTCGACTTGCGCCCGCGACGGACTGCCCCGCCGGGCCGGCCGAAGGCACCTGCGGCACCACCGCGTTGACCGGGACGACCGCCCCCACCTGGACGGCCTCTGAAACCACCGCCTCCTGCGGGTGCACCGCCGCCGCCACCTGGGCCGCCGCCACGGTAGTTACCGCCGCCACCGGGGCCGCCTGGACGACCACCCCCACCTGGACCGCGACCACCGGGGCCGGGACGAGGACCGCCGCCGGGGCCGGGACGGGGACCGCCGCCTGGTCGACCTCCGGGAGTCGGGCGGGCACCCTGGGGCCGAGGCGGCATGTTGCCGGGGTTGGCCCCGGGGCGGGGACCGCCGCCGGGGCGGGGACCGCCCGGCCCGGCACCCGGCCGCGGGCCTGGTGTTTGTGGTCGCGGAGCGGGCCGCTCGACCGGCTGCTGCGATGAGAACGGGTTGTTGCCGACACGCGGGGTCCGCGCGGCGGGCTTGGGAGCGCCGCCCGGCGTCGGGCCCGGACGTGGGGTCGGGGTGGCCGGTGGCGCAGCCGGGGCCGGCGGCGGCTCTTGGGCTACCGGTGGCGCAGCCGGCTTCGGCGCGGCCGGCGTCGCCACGGGCGGGGCGGGCGTGACGGGTGCACTCGTAACGGGCGCACTGTTGCCATTGCCGCTGCTCTTGGCCTTCTCGGCTGCGGGTTTCGGTCCGCCGAACGACTCGCGAAGGCGGCGGGCGACCGGCGCCTCTACCGTGGACGACGCGGACTTGACGAATTCACCCTGATCATTCAGCCGGGCGAGAACTTCCTTACTGGTGACACCGAGTTCTTTAGCCAACTCGTGCACGCGGGCCTTACCTGCCACTACATCTCCTGTCTGGGAGGCGACAGCGGTGGTGGGCGCCGCGCCTCGGTTTAGCTATGACGCATGGTCATCGAGACTTCACGGTGTGCTCATGTTCTTCGCTACCTGTTCTGTTGCCGGGGTGAAACGCTCTTCCACCGCGGTGATGTCCGGGCTACCGGTGATCCGCAACGCTCGGCCGAACGCCCGCCGGCGAATCGCCGCCCGGAGGCACTCGGGGTCGGGATGCAACCATGCACCTCGCCCCGGGCGCGTTCTCGCTGTGTCAACGGTCACAGCCCTGGAGTCATTCCCAGTGCCCGTTCCGCCGTCGTCAGCGACAACCCG
>NZ_JBMYXC010000052.1:0-22543 GCF_049608025.1 Mycobacterium sp.
TGGGCGCTGGTCGGGTTCACCCTGCTGGAGACCATCGGCGCGATCGTGTTGGTCGGGTTCGTGGTCCTGATCATCGTCGGTGTGGCTGTTGCCGCCAACGGGCTCTTTGCGTTCTTCGTCGGCGCTCCGCTGGTGCTCGCGCTGATCGCGGCCCTCATCTACCTGGGCACAATGCTCACGTTCGCGCCGGCGGCCATCGTCCTGGAACGGCGCGACATCATCTCGTCGATCAAGCGGTCGTTCACCTTGATCAAAGGCGACTTCTGGCGGGTGCTCGGAATCCGAATTCTTGCGTTGCTGGCGGCGAATCTGGTCGCCGGCGCGGTGGCGATCCCGTTCAGCTTGAGCGGTCAGATCACGATCGCCGGTTCATCGTCCACCACCGCCGCAATGTTCGCGCTCGTGTTATTCGCGATCGGCGGCGCCATCGGCCAGATCATCACCGGACCGTTCAGTGCGGGCGTCATCGTGTTGCAGTACACCGACCGCAGAATCAGATCGGAGGCGTTCGATCTCGTCCTGCAAACGGGCGCCGCAGCTGGGCCCGCGGCGCCCGCCGAGTCGACCGACGATCTCTGGCTGACCCGCCAGACCTGATATGCCGACGATCGACATCGACCGCGACGCAGCGCACGACGCCGCCCAGCGCGAACTTGCAAAACCGATCTACCCGCGGCCGTCGCTGACCGAGCTCGTCTACAGCTGGATCGAAGAGCTGCTCTACCGTGTGATCGCCAACAGCTCGTCCATTCCCGGCGGTTGGTTCACCATCGCGGTGCTGCTGATTCTGGTCGGCGTTGGTGTCCTCGTCGCGGTCCGCATCGCCCGACGTGCCATGCGCACCAGCCGCGGCGAAACGAGCGCGCTGTTCGGCGACCACGAGCTCAGTGCCACCGAACACCGCGCAACCGCCGAAAGGTTTGCCGCGTCAGGGGATTGGGCACCTGCCATTCGCCACCGGCTCAGGGCGATAGCGCGACAGCTCGAAGAAGACGGCGTGCTCGACCCGGTTGCGGGACGAACAGCGACCGAGCTGGCCCGCGCTGCGGGCCGTGTGCTACCCGAGCTGGCCGACGAATTGACCATGGCAGCAGAGGCTTTCAACGATGTGACCTACGGTGCGCGACCCGGGCAAGAATCGCAGTACAGAATGATCGCCTCGCTGGATGACAAGCTGGGCAGCCACATGTCGCAGGGGCCGGGCAAACTGCCGGCGCGACCGGAGAACCAGACCTGGGCCGACGTGCGATGACACTAGAGAAATCAGGGACCCCTTCCACCGTGGTCGGCTTCACCGTCGCCCAACGTTGGCACCGACTGCGCTGGGTGCTGCTCGCGCTCGTCGTCATCGTCGGAGTGGCCGGGGTGAGCACCTATCTGACCTCCCCGCAACCCGGGGGCAGGCTGGAGGCGAGTTCGACGTCGCCGGAAGGGGCCCGCGCCCTGGTGACCCTACTGCGGGACAACGGCGTGACGGTGATCGAGACCGACACCATCGACGCAGTCGAACGCGAAGCCCGGCCCGACAGCCTCCTGGTGGTCGCGCAGACCTTCCACCTGTCTGGCGACGAGGTGCTGAGCCGGTTGGCGGCAGTCCCGGGTGATCGTCTCCTGGTCGAGCCGGCCGCGCGTACACGCGAGCAGCTCTCGCCGGGGATCCGTCGCGCAGAATCGACGAGTTACGGTGGCATCGCGCCGGATTGCGACCTGCGGGCCGCGACACAGGCCCGCACCGTGCAGTTCGGCCCGGCCCAGGCCTACGAGGCTGCCGGGGCAGCGTCGGTCACCCGGTGCTACGACGGCGTGCTGGTGCAGTACGCCGACGACGGCCGCACGGTCACCGTCGTCGGCAGCGCCTTCTTCATGATGAACCAGGGGCTCCTCAAGGAGGGCAATGCTGCCCTCGCGATGAATCTCGCCGGCTCGCACCCCCGGGTGCTGTGGTACGCGCCTCAGAACAGGGAGGGCCCCGAGTCTGGCGGTGGCGAATCGGTCACCGCTCTCATACCCACACAGGTGATGTGGGTGGTCTTGCAGCTGGTGGCCGCAGTGGCGCTCCTGGCCCTGTGGAAGGGACGCCGAGTCGGACCTCTGGTCGCCGAGCGGCTGCCAGTGGTGGTTCGGGCCTCGGAGACGGTCGAAGGCCGGGGGCGGTTGTATCGATCGCGCCGGGCCCGGGACCGGGCCGCCGAAGCGCTGCGCACGTCGACTTTGCAGCGAATGCTGCCGCGCCTGGGCCTGGGCCCGGCGGCCGACCTGTCCACCATCGCTCAGGCCGTCGCCGCACGCAGCGGTCTCAATCCACTGGCCGTCACCCATACGCTGCATGGACCGACCCCGGCCACCGACACCGACCTGGTCAACCTCGCACGCGAACTCGACGAAATGGAAAGGCTGGTCGCACAGTCGTGACACACCCCACCCAACAAGACAGCGCCCGCACCGCGCTGATGGCTCTGCGCGCTGAGATCTCCAAGGTCGTCGTCGGCCAGGACGCCGTGGTCAGCGGCCTGGTGGTGGCATTGCTGTGCCGCGGCCACGTACTTTTGGAGGGCGTGCCGGGCGTCGCGAAGACCCTGCTGATACGCACCCTCTCCGCGGCACTGCAACTGGACTTCAAGCGGGTACAGTTCACCCCCGATCTGATGCCGGGC
This sequence comes from Mycobacterium sp., assembly GCF_049608025.1. Classification (GTDB taxonomy): domain Bacteria; phylum Actinomycetota; class Actinomycetes; order Mycobacteriales; family Mycobacteriaceae; genus Mycobacterium. Next base: position 2,655 of record NZ_JBMYXC010000052.1, read on the forward strand.
GACGTCACCGGATCTCTCGTCTACGACGCACGGACCGCAGAGTTCAAGTTCCGTGCGGGCCCGGTCTTCACCAACTTGCTGCTGGCTGACGAGATAAACCGCACGCCACCCAAGACGCAGGCAGCACTGCTGGAGGCGATGGAGGAGCGGCAGGTCAGCGTCGATGGAGAGCCGCGCGCCCTACCTGACCCATTCATCGTCGCCGCCACCCAGAACCCGATCGAGTATGAAGGCACCTACCAGTTGCCCGAGGCTCAACTGGACCGGTTCCTGTTGAAGCTCAATGTGCCGCTGCCACCGCGCGAACAAGAGATCGCCATCCTCGATCGGCACGCCCGCGGGTTCGACCCTCGAGACCTCTCCGGCGTCAAGCCCGTCGCCGGTCCTACCGAGTTGGCGACCGCACGAGCAGCGGTCCGGCAGGTTCTCGTCGGCGACGAGGTGCTCGGCTACATCGTCGACATCGTCGGCGCGACGAGACGGTCCCCGTCGCTCCAACTCGGCGTGTCCCCGCGCGGTGCGACAGCCCTGCTGTCCACCGCACGATCATGGGCCTGGCTGTCCGGCCGCGGCTACGTCACGCCCGATGATGTCAAAGCAATGGCCCGCCCTACGCTGCGTCATCGCGTCGCCCTCCGCCCCGAGGCCGAGCTCGAAGGGGCCACAGCCGACGGAGTCATCGAGGGCATCCTGGCCGCGGTGCCAGTGCCCAGATAGTCTACGGGACAATGATACTCACCGGACGCACCGGGATGATCGCGCTGTTGTGCGCACTTCCCATAGCGTTTTCCGTCCGGCCCGCGTTGACCTTCGTCGTACTGCTGAGTGCGCTTGCCGTGGCGATTTTCGTGGATGTGTTGCTGGCCGGCAGTCCGCGGGCCCTCACCCTGGCGCGAAGCGGTCAGACCTCGGCACGGCTGGGCCAACCGGTAGCCGCGGTGCTGACGATCGAGAACCGCGGCCGGTCCCGCTTCCGCGGCGTGATCCGCGATGCGTGGGCCCCCAGTGCGCGTGCCACACCCCGCACCCATTCAGTGAATATTGTTGCCGGGAAATGGATTACGGTCGAGACACAGTTGCGGCCGGTACGTCGCGGCGATCTGGTTTCCGCACTGGTGACCGCCAGATCCGTTGGGCCGCTTGGCCTGGCCGGACGGCAGGGCTCGCACCGGGTGCCGTGGCAGATCCGCATCCTGCCGCCGTTCTTGTCACGAAAGCACTTGCCCTCGCGGCTAGCCAGGTTACGCGAACTCGACGGCATGACGCCGGTGCTGATCCGGGGCCAAGGCACCGAGTTCGACTCGCTGCGTGAGTACGTGGTGGGTGACGACGTCCGCTCGATCGACTGGCGGGCGACCGCACGACGCGCTGACGTGGTGGTGCGTACCTGGCGGCCCGAACGCGACCGACGAGTGGTGATCGCGCTCGATACCGGCCGAACCTCCGCCGGTCGGGTGGGCGTCGACCCAACCGCCGCAGATCCCAGTGGCTGGCCGCGCCTGGACTGGTCGATGGACGCCGCCCTGCTGCTCGCGGCCCTTGCCGCGAGGGCGGGCGACCACGTCGACTTCTTGGCCCACGATCGCGTCACCCGCGCCGGCGTGTTCAATGCATCACGCACCGAATTGCTGGCACATCTGGTCGAGGCGATGGCACCGTTGGAGCCTGCGCTGCTCGAGTCGGATCCTCGTGCGCTCGTGGCCGCAATCCAGCGGCGCGCGCGACGACGGGCCCTAGTGGTATTGCTGACCGACCTGAACGCCTCGGCAATCGACGAGGGGCTGCTCACTGTGCTGCCGCAACTTACCGCCAAACACCAGGTGCTGTTGGCCGCGGTCGCCGATCCGCGGGTGGACACACTCGCTGCGGGCCGCGCAGATGCCGTCGCGGTATACGACGCTGCCGCTGCCGAACGCGCCCGCAACGAACGGCGCGATGTCGCGTCCCGGCTGCGGCGCTGCGGCGTCGACGTCGTCGATGCCCCGCCTGAGGACCTCGCGCCTGAACTCGCCGACCACTATCTGGCGATGAAGGCCACCGGTCGCCTTTGACACCCCCTCCGCTTCCCCCGCGAGCAGACACTCGATCGCACGGATCCGGCCAGATTCACGCGAGTTTGCGTGTGCTCGGCAGAAGAACTCAGCCCGTCGGCACAACGTCGGGCGCGTTGTCGATGTCACCGGTCTCGCCGACCAAAGCGGCCTTGCGGCCGAAGTGGAACACGTAGCCGAGGAACGCGACCTCGGCGGCCACACCGATCGCGATACGCGCGAACGTCGATAACGGCGAGGGCGTGACGAAAGCTTCGATCAGCCCGGCTATCAGCAGAACCGCAACCAGCCCGATGGCGACCGCGATGACCGCCCTACCCTGTTCGGCCAGCACCTGGCCACGGGGGCGATCACCTGGCGCTACCACCGACCAGCCGAGTCGCATCCCCACACCGGCAGCCAGGAAGATCGCCGTCAACTCGATCAGCCCATGCGGTGTGATCAGGCCGAGGAAGATGTCGCCCTTGCCCGCGTCGAACATCAAGCCCGCAGTTGCGCCGAGATTGGCTGCGTTCTGGAACAGCACGTAGGGGATCGGGATCCCGAGCAGGACCGAGAAGCCGATGCATTGCGCCGCCACCCAGGCGTTGTTGACCCACACCCGCAGCGCAAACGATCCCGCCGGATTCTCGCTGTAGTAGGAAGCAAAGTCATTGTTGACCAATTCGTCGATTTCACTGGGGGTTCCGAAGGCAGCCTGGACTTCGGGGTTGCCGGCGATCCACCCAGCGATCGAAATCGTGACGATGAAGAAGCCGATCGCCGAACCCAGCCACCAGCGCCACGACCGGTATGCCACGACCGGGAAAGACACTGTCCAGAAGCGGACGAACTCGCTCCATAGCGGTGCGTGCGCCCCGGTGACGACCGACCGCGCACGGGCCACCAGGCCGGACAACTTCCCAATGAGGACGCCGTCGGAGGACACCGACCGCAAGATCGACAGGTGGGTGGACACCCGCTGGTAGAGGTCGACGAGTTCGTCCACCTCGGCGCCGGTGAGTTGCCGCCGTTTCCTGACCAGCTTCTCCAGCCGATCCCAGGTCGGGCGATTCGCCATGACGAACGCGTCGACATCCACGTGGCCGATCCTAGTAGCGTGGCTGGCATGGTCGGTACACAAGAGCCCGTCGTGACCGGCGACGCAGTGATCCTCGACGTTCAGATCGCCCAGGTACCGGTGCGCGCAATCGCGGCGTTGATCGATATCACGGTGGTTTTCATCTGCTACATCATCGGCGTTGTGCTGTGGGCAGTCACGCTGTCGCAGTTCGATTCGGCCTTCTCGGCCGCGGTGTTGATCATCTTCACAGTCCTGGCCGTCGTGGGATATCCGGTCATCTTCGAGACCGCCACCCGCGGCCGTTCATTGGGCAAGTTGGCGATGGGTTTGCGCGTGGTGTCCGATGACGGAGGCCCGGAACGCTTCCGTCAGGCACTCTTTCGCGCATTGTCCGGTGTGATCGAAATCTGGATGCTCACCGGCGGCCCCGCGGTGATCTGCAGCCTGATCTCACCAAAAGGTAAGCGCATAGGGGACGTTTTCGCGGGCACCGTGGTCATCACCGAACGCGCACCGAAGCTCTCACCCCCGCCGCCCATGCCCCCCCAGCTCGCATGGTGGGCACAGTCGCTTCAGCTATCCGGACTCGGCGCCGAAACCGCGGAGATGGCCCGCCAGTTCCTCTCCCGTGCAACGCAGTTGCAACCACAGGTACGCGATCAGATGGCGTATCGGATTACCTCGGAGGTCGTCTCCCGTATCTCGCCGCCGCCGCCGCCGGGCACGCCGGCATCGCTGATACTGGCCGCCGTTCTCGCCGAGCGACACCGCAGGGAACTGGAACGGCTGCAGGCATCCGCTCCGCCGCCCGCCTGGCCCGCGCCGTCAGCACCAGCGCCTACCTATCCATCGCTACCGCAAGCACCGCCACCTCCGTCGGCGCCACCCGGTCCGTTCACCCCACCGTCGTGAGCGCAGTACCAAGCGACCGTGGACAGCCCGTCCCGCCGACCAAACCGACTTAGCCGGCGACCCAGTTTCCGTGGAATCCGTACGGAATACGCTGCGGCAGATTGATTTTAGCCACGGGTGGGCCGGTGAAGTCGGATGCGTCGATGATCACGAGATCGCTGCCGTCACGCGCGGGGTCGTAGACATAGCCGAGGTACCAACCAGCGCTCTCGTCCGCCGAGCCGGACGTCGACGGCACAAACACCGCCTCACCGGGGCCGCCCGGAGAGTCGGGCGTGCCGAACCGGTGCTCGGTGGACTCACCGCTGCCGAGATCATGGCGCACCAAGCTGTGATCGCCGACGGACACCGCGTAGCGCGCAGGCAGCGTCGCAAGCCGGTCGTCGATCCGGGGAAACTCAACCACTCTCTCGTCGAGCTGGCTTTCGGTCACAGTGCCGTTCTGCAGATCGACCACCCATGTCCACATGACCCCCTCGGCATCGAATCCGGCGTCGCCCCGCCATAATTCGGGATACCGAACAGCCTGGACGACGATCGAGCCTTCCACCGATCCGGTGTTATCGCGATCGTAGGCATTGGCAACGTGGAAGACGTAACAGGGGTCGATGTCGAACCACCGCACCTCCCCGTGCGGGTCGTCGCGGCGCAGCACACCCAGTCGCGCGCCGTAGGAATCGTCCCAGCGGTAGGGCATGTCACCGGGGTTACTCATCGCGACGTCGAGGTTGAAGACGATGGGCAGGTCCATGAACACGATGTACTTCGCAGTCAATGCGAAGTCGTGCATCATCGTCAGAGCCTTGACCTCCAACGGTCGGCTGACCACCAGCTGTCCGTCGGCGTCGGCGCGATGGTAAGAGACGTGCGGTTCGAAGATATTGCCGTATCCGAAGAAATGCAGTTCGCCGGTCGTCGGGCAGATCTTCGGATGTGCGGTCATCGAGTTGTCCAGCTTGCCACCGAAGTCATAAGCGCCCACGGTCTCGAGGTCGTTGGTGATCTCGTAGGGCAGCGACGACTCGACAAGTGCGAGCGTTTTTCCGGCGTGGTTGACGATGTGGGTGTTGGCTACGCTGGCCCGCAAGTTGCGGGTGCCGTCGGCGTTGTAGAGCGGGAATTCTTTCTTGAAGCTGTCGGTCTGCACCCACCGGTTGCGGTACCAGGCGGCCCGGCCGCCCTCGATACGGACGCCGTGGATCATGCCGTCCCCGGCGAACCAATGGCCGCTCGGCTTGCGGGGGTTCGGCCCGTTGCGCAGGTACCAACCCGTTACCTCGGGGGGGATCGCACCTTCCACCGGCAGGTCGAACTCGGTCAGCTCATCGGCTACCGGCGCGTAATTCCCCAGTCGGAAGAAGTCATCGGCGCCGAACAGTGTCGCGGAGTCGGTCTGTTCTGCGGTGGTATCGGTCATGGGCTGGACCTCCTGTCAGTTCAATTAGACCCCACACTGACACCTCACTTATGACATGTCAATACTGGAACGTCGTTGTGGCGGGTGGAGCAAGGTTCGGCGACCACACAATCCCCGATACTCCATTCGTGGAATGTCGAGGCCGTACTATGCCGCCATGAGCCTTCGATCCGCCACGCTCGGCCTGCTGGCCCAGCGTCCCGGCAGCGGTTACGACCTGCTCAAGCGGTTCGAGAAGTCGATGGCCAACGTGTGGCCCGCGACGCAGAGCCAGCTCTACGGGGAACTCAACAAGCTCGCCGAGGCGGGCCTCATCGAGGTCACCGACATCGGCCCGCGCGGCCGCAAGGAGTACCGCGTCACCGATTCCGGCCGCGCAGAGCTCACCCGCTGGATCGGTGATTCCCAAGACGATCCACCGATGCGCCGGCCGGACGTACTTCGCATATTCCTGCTGGGTGAACTGCCGGCCGACGACGCCCGCAAGCACGCCCTCGCCTTTGCCCAGCATGCCGCCTCGGAACTCAAACGACTTGAACAACTGCGTGATTCGATCGATTGGGGACAGACGGATGGCGAATTCTACGGCCGTGCGGCGCTAGAATTCGGACTCCGCGACGCCGAAATGGAGGAGCAGTGGGCGCGCTGGCTGGTGAAGTCCATCGATGACCGAAACCGAGGGTGAGGGCACACTCGGTTTCCACCGATGCCCGTTGAAACTGCTGACTATTCGACGTCCACCCAGTCCAGCGTGCGCTCGACGGCCTTCTGCCAGCCGGCGTAGCCGTCGGCGCGTTGGTTCTCGCTCCAGCGCGGCGTCCAACGCTTGTCCTCGTGCCAGTTGGCACGTAGCTCGTCGGGATCCGACCAGAATCCGACCGCGAGTCCAGCCGCGTACGCCGCGCCGAGCGCCGTAGTCTCTGCCACAACGGGTTTCACGACGTCAACACCGAGGACGTCAGCCTGTATCTGCATACACAGATCATTGGCCGTGATTCCGCCGTCGACCTTGAGTACCTCTAGATGCACACCGGAGTCGGCTTCCATCGCGTCGACGACATCACGGCTCTGGTAACAGATGGCCTCCAACGCTGCACGGGCCACATGGGCGTTGGTGTTGAACCGCGACAACCCGACGATGGCGCCGCGGGCATCGGAGCGCCAGTACGGAGCGAAGAGGCCGGAGAATGCCGGCACGAAGTAGACCCCGCCGTTGTCAGCAACTTGCCGGGCCAACGCCTCACTCTGCGCGGCGCCGCTGATGATACCCAGTTGGTCACGCAGCCACTGGATGGCCGAGCCCGTCACCGCGATCGAACCTTCCAGTGCATAAACGGGTTTCGCCGGACCGCCATCTCGGGGCGCGAATTGGTAGCACACGGTTGTCAGTAGCCCGTTGGATGACCGCACGATCTTCTCGCCTGTGTTGAGCAGCAGGAAATTGCCTGTGCCGTAGGTGTTTTTAGCCTCACCCGCGGCAAGACAGACCTGGCCCACCATTGCCGCCTGCTGGTCACCGAGGCTGGCCGTCAGCGCCACTTCACCGCCGAGCGGCCCTGAAGCCAAAGTCATCCCGTAGGGTTCCGGTGATGACGACGGCTTGATCCGCGGCAGCATCTGGCGCGGAATCCCGAAGAGCGCCAGCAGTTCGTCATCCCAGTCCAGGGTCTCCAGATCCATCAGCATGGTGCGACTGGCGTTGGTCACGTCGGTGATGTGGACCCCACCCTGCGGACCGCCGGTCAGGTTCCACAACACCCAGGTATCCGAGGTCCCGAAGATCGCGTCACCCTTTTCGGCGGCTGCTCGCACGCCGTCGACGTTCTCCAGGATCCACTGCACCTTGCCCGCCGAAAAATACGTCGCCGGCGGCAACCCCGCCTTCGAGCGGATGATGTCACCGCGGCCCTCGCGGTCCAGGGCGGCGGCGATCCGGTCAGTGCGGGTGTCCTGCCACACGATGGCGTTGTAGTAGGGCCGGCCGGTGCGTCGGTTCCACACCAGCGCGGTCTCACGCTGGTTGGTGATGCCGAGGGCAGCGAGGTCGTCGGCTTGCAGTTTCGTCGAGTTGAGCACCGACATCAGCACCGATGCGGTGCGCTCCCAGATCTCCACCGGATTGTGTTCCACCCATCCCGCCCGCGGCAGGATCTGTTCGTGTTCCAGCTGGTGGCGACCGATCTCACGTCCCGAATGATCGAAGATCATGGCTCGGGTACTGGTTGTACCTTGGTCGATTGCTGCAACGAAGTCGGCCATTCGTCCATGATGGACTACGTGGGTATCCCAACCTCGCGATCAGTCGAAAGAAATATCGCCCGCATGCCCCGGGGCGGCCCGGATGCGTCCTGCCTGGACCGGCTACTGCAGACGGACCGGCTCGAGTACCTGGATCGCAACTCCGCGGGAGATGCTGCCGATGAGGCGCGAAAGCGCAGCGTGATCCGTGCGCTGGACTGGACCGGAGAGGTCTTCGGCAACCACGAGAGATTCGCCAAGATCGCCTTGGACGAGGTCGCCGACGTCGCCGACCCGCAGATCCTGGAGTTGGGGGCCGGGCATGGCGCTCTGTCTCAGAAGCTGCTCGATTGGCACCCAACGGCGCGGCTGACCGTGACCGACCTCGAGCCGTCCTCGGTGGCCGCCATCGCGGCCGCTGATTTGGGCGCGCATCCGCGGGCGACGGTCCGAGAGATGGATGCGCGGGCGCTGGACGCCGCGGGTGGACAGTTCGATCTGGCGATCTTTGCGTTGTCGTTCCACCACCTACCCCCAACCGCTGCCGCGCAGGTGCTCGCCGAGGGAACCCGGGTGGCGAAGAAGCTACTCATCATCGACCTCCCGCGCCCGCCTGCGCCGCTGCACATCCTGAGAATCGCCGCGATGTTGCCGTTGGCCCTGGTCGTGCCGTTCGTGCACGACGGCGTGATCAGTTCGCTGCGCGCATACAGCCCGTCGGCATTGCGGGAGCTGGCCGCCCACGCTGACCCCTCGATCGAGCTGGAGCTGCGCGGCGGGCTGCTGAGCCCCCAGGTGGTGGTGGCTTCGCGCGCACGGTGACAACGCGCGCAGGGTGACAACTCGCGCACGGTGACAACTCGCGCACGGTGATGGGCCGCGACTGTGCACGAGTTGACGGCAATTGCGGCGTGTTGGCGCACAAACACGCGCGCTCGCCGAGAATGGCGGGGTGGGCGAGGAACTGAAGCAGACCGAGTTCAGTCGCGCGCACCGCCGCGAATACCGGCGCAAGGTGCAACTGTCCCTCGACGTCTTCGAGACCATGCTCGCCCAGTCCAGCTTCGAGTTCGAGAAGCCGCTGACCGGCATGGAGATCGAGTGCAACCTGGTCGACTCCGACTACCAGCCCGCGATGAGCAACTCCGAAGTCCTGGCCTCGATCGCCGACCCGGCCTACCAGACCGAATTAGGCGCCTACAACATCGAATTCAATGTGCCGCCGCGCAGACTACCCGGGCGCGCCGCGCTGGAGCTCGAGGACGAGGTCCGCGCCAGCCTCAACGCCGCTGAAATCAAAGCCAACACCGATGGCGCCCACATAGTGATGATCGGGATCCTGCCGACCCTGATGCCCGAGCACCTCTCGGGGAGTTGGATGAGCGAGTCGACCCGATACCAGGCGCTCAACGACTCGATCTTCACCGCGCGCGGCGAGGACATCATGATCGAGATCGACGGCCCCGAACGTCTCAGCCTGCATACCGCCTCGATCGCACCCGAATCAGCCTGCACCAGCATGCAGTTGCACCTTCAGGTCTCCCCCGCGGACTTCGCCGACAACTGGAACGCCGCTCAGGTGTTGGCCGGGCCGCAGTTGGCCCTGGGGGCGAACTCGCCGTATTTCTTCGGCCATCACCTGTGGTCTGAGACGCGAATCGAGTTGTTCGCCCAGGCCACCGATACCCGCCCCGAGGAGCTCAAGGCCCAGGGGGTGCGCCCTCGAGTGTGGTTCGGGGAGCGCTGGATCACCTCGATCTTCGACCTGTTCGAGGAGAACGTGCGCTACTTCCCATCGCTGCTGCCCGAGCTCTCCGACGAGGACCCGGTGACCGAACTGGCCGAGGGCCGCGCTCCCCGACTGTCGGAGCTGCGGCTGCACAACGGCACCATCTATCGGTGGAATCGTCCCGTGTACGACGTCGTCGAACAGGGGGGAGTCGGCCGCCCACATCTTCGGGTCGAAAACAGGGTGCTTCCCGCGGGGCCGACCGTGCTGGACATGATGGCCAACTCCGCCTTCTACTACGGAGTGCTGCGGGCGATGTCCGAAGAGGACCGGCCGCTGTGGACGAAGATGAGTTTCGCTGCGGCGGAGGCAAATTTCCTGGCCGCAGCGCATCGCGGCATGGACGCACGACTGTACTGGCCGGGGCTGGGCGAGGTGACGCCTGACGAATTGGTCCTGCGGCGACTACTGCCGATGGCCGAGGAGGGCCTGCGCCGCTGGGAGGTCGCCGTCGATGTGCGCGACCGCTACCTCGGCGTCATCGAGGGCCGCGCCAAGACCGGACGCAACGGCGCGGCGTGGCAGTCGGCCTCGGTAGGCGCGCTGCAGGATCGCGGATTCAGCCGGCCCGATGCGCTCGCCGAGATGCTGCGGTTGTATTGCGAGCGGATGCATTCCAACGACCCGGTGCACACCTGGGATCTGCCGGACTGAGGGGTATGCGGCGTACCGTCGTCGGCATGGCCGACAACATCGACGCGATGGACTGGGACGACGCCTATCGGGGCGAGGGCGGTTTCGACGGGCCGCCGCCGTGGAACATCGGCGAACCCCAGCCGGAGCTGATCACCCTGATCGAGGCGGGCAAGGTGCGCAGCGATGTGCTGGACGCCGGCTGCGGACACGCCGAACTGTCGCTGGCGTTGGCCGCCGACGGATACACCGTCGTGGGCATCGAGCTGACACCGACCGCAGTGGCGGCAGCGACGAAAGCCGCGCAGGAACGCGGTCTACCCCAAGCCAGCTTCGTTCAGGACGACATCACGACGTTCACCGGTTTCGACGGCAGATTCAACACGATCATCGACTCGACCCTGTTCCATTCCCTGCCCGTCGCAGGCCGCGAGGGCTATCAGAAGTCGGTATACCGCGCTGCCGCGCCCGGTGCGGCCTACTACATCCTGGTGTTCGCGGACGGGGCCTTCCCCGCCGAACTCGAAACCAAACCCAACGCGGTGACCGAAGACGAGTTGCGTGCGGCAGTCGGCAAGTACTGGCAGATCGACGAAGTCCGCCCGGCGTTCATCCATGCCAACCCGTTCGCCATGCCGGAGAACCCACCTCTGCACATGCCCGACTATGAGTTCGACGACAAGGGACGGATGAAGTTCCCGGCGTTCCTGCTGAGCGCGCACAAGCCGGTCTAGACGAGCTCACCGTTCGATCCGCTGGGCCATTTGGCTGGAATCGAAGTCGTTGGCTGCCGGACGAACGCGCCGTTGTCGACAGCGTTGGCACCCTGAGGCCCGGCGATGATCGGTTCCGACGGTTACCAGCGTTTTGTCAGGCAGAACAATGACAAAAGTGGGGCCGAGTCAGGTGACCACACTCAGGTACCGTCGTCACAAAGTTCCCGGCGACAGAGCCTCCCCTGGTTAGCGCGGTGCGCGAGGCGACAAGAACATCTTGTCGATGAGGGCTCGCGGCGATTTCGGCCTCTGTGTATTACCCACAATCGACGGCGAACCGCTCTCATCCACTCGCTGCGAATCGAGGGCCGCATCACAGCGCGGCGGGCGAGAAGCGAACGCTGCCAACCTGGAACTTATCGACCGATGAGCGAGACGACGGCGGCCGCAACGCCGGCGGCCATATCTCCGAGTTCGCTCTCACCCGTGGCCGGGTGTCGGCCCAGACCTTTACCAGCCTGCAGGTCGACCTGAGCAACAACGACGATTTCGCTCAGGCCGAACTAAGTTCCGTCCCAGCGGGCACGGTTGACCAACTCGAGAAGCACCGCCACTGACAGCGCCCATACGTTCGCCCATGTTCTTCGTGACCCGTCCTTCCTCGTGGCCGCCGGTTACGATCGTGCAGTGAAATTCCAGACTGCCGAACTGCTGGCGATCGGGGTGCTCGCGGTACTACTCGGCGCAGCGCTGGTTTATCTGCTCGGATCCTTTTTCCTGATGGCCAGGTACGTTTCCCCCCGCCGGGGCCAGAGGCAACTGACCGCGATGTGCCGCGAGTTGTATTACGTACTCATCACCCAACCGCTGATCCCCCTGTATTTCTTCATCGGACGACGCCTGGGCTCCGGCGACGGGATACCGGTGATATTCGTCCATGGCTATTTCCAGAATCGGGCCGACTTCGTCTGGCTGGCAAAGCAATTCCGGAAATCTTCGATGGGTCCGCTGTACGGCGTCAACTACCCCTGGTTCGATTCCGTGGACCGCAACGTTCCACGACTGGCCCGATTCGTCGAGCGGGTCTGCGCCGAAACCGGTGCCGAACGGGTCACCCTCGTGGCCCACTCCCTCGGCGGACTGGTTTCGCTGGATTACGCCCACTCCGCCGCCGGCCAGTTTCGGGTGGCGAACTGCATCACGATCGGCACCCCGCACGCCGGGGTCACGTGGCGCGGCCCCATTCCGGGCAGGGTCGCCCGAGAACTCCGCGCAGGAGGTGAGTTCACCTTCGAGCGCCGGGAACGGGCCGTCATCACACCGACGTTGAGTGTGTACTCCACCCACGACAACATCGTGCACCCGCCCTCGACCAGTGAACTGGCCTCGCGCGGTGGCACCGATGTAGCCGTCGATGGCTTGGGCCACCTCTCGCTGCTCTACTCACCGGAGGTCGCGCGAGTGCTCATCGAGTTCATCGGCCAGGCGCAGACACCTCCGCACTCGACCTAGGGCGCGTCCTGCGGCAGTACGAGCCGCAGATGATGGCTTGAGTCGACCCCGCCCGCGTAGCTCCGTTCTTGATTATCGTTGCGGCTCTTGAAGTCCTGGCCGTCGCACTCTGCTGGTGGACCACCGAGGAGGGGGTGGGGCTTGCGCGAAAACCGCCCCACCCGCGTGAAGGACGCAACCCAAAATAGTTGCGGGACAAGCTCTAGCCCGAACCTGTGTGGACTTGAGCGCGCGGCACCGTAGCCAGCGCTCGAGCGAGGGTTTCCAGCTCGGCGTCGGTGACGTCGACGTGCGGCGAAACCCGAAGTGCCGGCTGCGTCATCTCCCAGGGTGCCCGCTCCAGACCGAGGAAGGTCGTCAGGATCGAGTGCTCGGCAAGTAGGCGCGCCCGCACCTCCGCAAGGTCGACACCGTGGGGCGGGCGCAGCGTGGTGGTGGCGCTGGGTTCATCAGTGGGTTCGATGACGCTCCAACCCGGAATCTGCGCCAATGCGGCGCGGGTTACCGCACCGACCTCACACAGCCTGGTCTGCATGTTCTTTGGGCCCATGGCGATGTACTCGCCAAGTGCGACCGAGAGGCCGACGTGCAAACCGATGTTCCTCTCCGCGTAGCTCAATCGCATCATGGTGGATTCGGAGAGCAGCCCGGTGCGGGTGGCGAGCATCCCCGTACCCCGCGGCCCTGCGGCCCACTTCCGTCCCGACGAGTACAGCGCATCGGCACCGATATCAGCACAGTCCAGATGCGCAAAACCCTGCGCGGCGTCGACAATCAAGGGTATGCCCAGGGAACGGCACACCGCAGCCATGTCGTGGGCCGGTTGCACGATCCCGCTGTGACTGCCCAGCACGGTGAAATGCACTAACGACGGTGGATCCGCGGCCAGCGCAGCGGCCGCCCCGTCCACGTCCACCCGGCCTGCGCCGTCGACCGGTAGCACTCGAACCTCGAATCCATGCCGTGCCATCAGCAGCAGATTGGGGCCGAACTCGCCGGGCAGGCATGCCAGCGTTCGCTGACCCACCCAGTCGCCCAGCAGGATGTCGAGCGCATTATGGGATCCGGTGGTGAAGACGACGTCGGCGCTGGCCATCCCGGTCAGTACCCGCACTGCCGAACGGCCGGCTTCGAGGGCCGGTTCGGCAGCATCTGCGGCCACGTAGCCACCCACTTCGGCTTCGTGGCAGGCGTGCCGGGCAGCGGCGTCCATGGCGGCGAAACTCTGCCGCGAACAGGCCGCGCTGTCGAGGTGCACACCGGCGACGGGCGGTCGCGCCGCGCGCCAATGGTCGGCGAGCGTCATATCGCCACCCATGTCACAGCACCGAGAGCGACAAACTGAAATCGGCTGACTCGTCGGTCCACCAATGGGTGCGCCGCAACCCGGCGGCGGCCAGCTCGGCGTCCAGACCGGACCGGCGGAACTTGCACGACACCTCGGTGAGCATCTCCTCGCCGGCGGCGAAGTCGACATCGAGGGCGAGCGCCGCGATGTGTACGCGCTGCCGGCGGGTCGACCTCAACCACATCTCGATGCGCTCCTCGACAGCGTTGAACCGGGCGACGTGCTCGAAACTATCGATGTCGAAGTCGGCACCGAGCTCGCGATTCACCACCGCGAGCACGTTGCGGTTGAACCGCGCCGTCACCCCGGCGCTGTCGTCGTAGGCGTTGATCAGGCGGGCGGTGTCCTTGACCAGGTCGGTGCCCAACAGCAGCGAGTCGCCGGGCCGAAGCATGTCAGCCACCGAGGCCAGAAAACCCGCACGAGGTACCGGGGTCAGGTTCCCGAGAGTGGAACCCAGGAACGCCACCAGCCGACGACCTTCGGTGGGGATCTTGTCCAAGTGAACTTCGAAGTCTCCGCAGACCGCCTCGATCTCGACTCCTGGATACTCCTCCTCGATCGCCGCGCCTGCCGCGGCCAGCACACTGGCGTCCACATCGAAGGGGACGAACCGACGCAGTGCTCCCCGGTTCTGCAGCGCGTCGAGCAGCGCGCGCGTCTTCTCCGAGGTTCCGCTGCCCAGTTCCACGAGGGTGTCGGCGCCGGCGACGGTCACGATCTCCTGAGCGTGCTCATCGAGGATCTGCGCCTCGGCCCGGGTCGGATAATACTCGGGGAGCCGAGTGATCTGGTCGAACAGATCACTGCCAGCGGAATCATAGAACCACTTGGGCGGCAACGATTTCGGAGTCTGAGACAGGCCATGCCTGACGTCGCGGCGCAGTGCATCTTCGGCGGCGTCGGCGGCAAGATAATTGGTAATCGACAAGAGGGACGAAGCCATCCCGGTCCTTTCAGCCATCATGGTCCTTTCAACGGTGTGAGCTGCACGCGGGCATCGATAACTTCCACCAGGTGTAGATCCGGAATCTCCTGCCAGGCGGGATCGTCGTCGTAGGGTTCGCTGGCCAGCACGACGCCGTCGTCCCCGCACCGCACCGACAAAGTGTCGCCCCAGGTGGTGGCGATGAGGCGGGAACCGTTGGCGGCCAGGATGTTCAGCCGGGCTTTGGGGTCGGCGGCGGCCACTTGGACAATGGTGTCGGCCAGCGCATCCATGCCACGGTCGAAAATCATCGCCGCCAACAGGGCACTGTCGTTGGTCGACTCCGCACGCGTGGATGCGGGCAGCACTGCCCGATCGACGACCCCGTTGTGCGACAGCAGCCACGTCCCGTCGCTGAACGGCGCAGAGGCCGATGGCTCAATCGGCATGCCCGCACTCGCCGAGCGAACCGCGGCCACCATGCATCGACTGACCAGCGCGGGCGCGACCGAGGCGAACGACGTGTCACCCCAGAGCGGTGCGGCACTGCGCCAACGCCGGGGCACCGCACCATCAGCTCCGCCATCAGCACTTCCGTGGGAGTCGCCCGCCGAGTCGTCCCCTGCCTTTCGGGCGTGGGCCCAGCGTTCCTGCCGCTGCGGATCGAAGAAACCCACTCCCCAACCATCGGCGTTCATCAGGCCGTTCTTCTGTCGACGTGGTGCGTAGGACTGGACCAACAGCCCCGACGGTTGGTCCAGAACCAGTGATGCGACCGACACCGGGGCGCCGAGCCAACCCAGATGCCTACACATCGGCATCCCATGCCAGGCGCACACCGGAGAATATCTGCCTGCGGATCGGATGGTCCCAGTTGCGGAAACTGGGTCGCAGGATGCCGGGGGCGACCGCCCACGATCCGCCGCGCAGCACCCGGTAGTCGCCGGCGCCGGTAACGGGGGGCCCCGGCACGAGATCACCCTCGTCGAAGAAGGGCTCGGAGTAGAGGTCGTAGACCATCGGGGTGAAGCCGGGCCACGGCCGCAGTGGCGAGGTCGTCCACTCCCACACGTCACCCAGCATCTGTTCAACCTGGTAGGCCGAAGCGCCTGCGGGATATGCGCCGACCGGTGCGGGACGCAAAGCATCACCACCCAGGTTCGCCTTTTCGGCAGTGGGTTGCGCAGCGCCCCAGGGATATCGACGCCGAGAATTGGTGTCCGGATCCCACGCGCAGGCCTTCTCCCACTCCAATTCGGTGGGCAGGCGCGCACCAGCCCAAGCGGCGTAAGCCTCTGCCTCGAAGTAACTGACGTGTTGGACGGGTTCGTTGGCGGGCACGTCCTCTAGGTGGCCGAAGCGCATCCGCGTGCCATCCCCGTTCCAGGACAACGGAGCCGTCAGGCCGGCCTGCTTGCGGTGCGCCCAGCCTGTCGCCGACCACCAGTGGGGCTGGTGGTAGCCGCCGTCGTCGATGAACTCTCGCCACTCACCATTGGTCACCGGCACTCGGCCGATACGAAAGGCGGGTATGTCGACAACGTGAGCAGGACGTTCGTTGTCCAGCGCGTACGGCTCTGTTGCGGCGTCCACGCCGAGAACGAACTCGCCCCCCGGCACCAGAACCGACGTCCCGGCCAGCCCGGCCCGTCCCGCGGGAATCGCGGCGCCACGGTCGAGCAGCGGAGCGCCCCGCCGCAGATTCAGCGCCTGCAGCATCGTCTCGTCGTGCTGGTTCTCATGGCTGACCACCATCCCGAAGGTGAACGCGTCGGGGTGCCCTTCGGGCAGGGCGTCGAGCACATCAAGTGCCTTGCCGCGCACCGTCGCACAGTAGGCGCGGGCATCCGTCGGTGACAGCAATGGTAGATCGACCCTGCTGGCCCGGGAGTGCACGAAAGCGTCGTAGAGCTTGTCTACCTCGGGGGCCAGCAGGCCCGGCCGGTCCGGGTCGCCGCCGCGCAGCAGCCACAGCTCTTCCTGCTGCCCGATGTGGGCCAGATCCCAAACCAGTGGGCTCATCAGCGAGTCATACTGGCGTCGAACCTCGGCGTCGTCGAAGTCCACGAGTCGCAACGTCCGGTTCCTCGCCGCGGCCAGTTCGTCGGCAAGCACGTCGCGTGAAGTCACAGCTCCCCTTTCGCCGCGTCAGTGACCGCATCGGCGACCCCGCACCGGACCACCCGGTCGGCGAAGTCGTCGGCCGGGCTACGTCCCTGCTCGACCGCACGGACCAGTAGGTGCATGGATTCTTCCAGCTCGGGCGGTACGCGTTCGGCCGCCTCCTGCACGCAGCGCCGGGCAGCGCCGTGCAGTCGCTGGTCACGAAGCCCGACCTGGGCGGCCCGATCCCACGCCGTGGCCACCGATTCGGTGGCCTCGGCGGCGACATCCGAGGCCACCGGATCGTCGAGCAGGGTGCACAGGGTGAAGACCAGTGCGGGCCAGATCGCGTCGGGCACGCTGTCCAGGTAACGCACCTCCAGGAATCCACGAGGCCGCACCGGCGGGAACAGGGTGGTGAGGTGGTAATCCACATCGAGGATGGTGGGCCTGCGCTCACCGAGCAGCACCCGCCCGTCGGCCCAGTCCGCGAACGGCACCCACTGCGTGACGGGCGTCGGTTCGGGGTTGTGCACGAGCATGACCGGTGCGCGCAACGCGTAACCGGCCCAATCATTGGCGGGGTCGTCACCGCTTTCGCCGAGGATCGGCCCGCAACGCGCCGAGTCCAGTTGGCTCCACACCCGCTGACGGGTCGAACGCCAGCCGGTGAATCTGCCGCCCAGCATCGGGGAGTTCGCGGCGATGGCGATCATCATCGGGCCCAGCGCGTGGGTCAAACGGACCCGATCGGCCCATCCCGCACTGGGTCCAGCCTCGACGTTGACCTGGATCGACGCCGTCGACGTCATCATCGCCGCGCCCGCGGCACCGGTCTGGCTGGCGCGGAAGAACTCTTCCATCGCCTGATAGCGCGCTCCGGGATTGACCCGTGCGGCAGGCCGCAGCGGGTCGGCGCCCACCAGCACCAGACCGAGCCCTGCCTTCGCGAAGGACTCGCGCAGCACAGCCCGGTCCGAGCTCATCGCCGAGATCGCCGCCACCGCGTCGATGCACGGTGGCCCCGAGAGCTCGACCGCACCGCCAGGTTCGACGGTGACAACGCTGCTGCCAGGAAACGGTGGCAACGCAGCGATCGCCGCCGTCAACTCGTCCCACCCGGGCCGCCGCGAGGGGACCGCCAAGTCGTAACAGTGCGCCTCGATCTCAAGACCGACACGACCGACCGGACCCCGGGTCAAACAGCCCTCGACAAGGTGCTGCGCAGCCACCTCGGCACCGGGCAGTTCGGTACTGGTCAGTTCGGTGCAGCCGATGCCGGGCGTCACTAGAGCCGCCCTACTGACCGAGGGTGTTCTGCATCGCTCCGGCCAGGACGTTGACCGCGGGACCGCCGTTGCCCGACTGGCAGACCTTGGCCTGCAGCAAGACGTTCTCTCGCTTGCGGGTAGTGACGAAGCAGCGCCGGTCGGTGCCGGCCTCCTGCTTGACCCAGTCGGCATCTGTTGCGCTCGTCGGGCCGCCGGTGAAGGTCCACACCTGGGTGGTGAAGTTGTCCAGATGCATGGCCGTGGTCGCTCCGTTGCACCCCTGGGTCCGGTCGACGACGCGGGCGAAGGCGCGGTCAGCGGCCTCGAGCGTGGCGAACACGCCGACCGCCTGTTTGACGAAGTGCGTCATGTCGGTGGCAGATTCCTGGGTGACCGCGCCGTTGAACGCCGCCAGGTCGGGGTCGTTGTACACGTCGGGCAAACCGATGTCCGCCCAGTTGTTACACATCGGATTGTCGACGTAGAAAGACTGGAACGGGTTGGTGAAAGTCCACTCGAAACCCATGCGCGCGCCGACGATGTTGCCTACCGAACCCTTCGGAAGAACGGCGTAGTTCACTACCCCGGGGCCCGAGGGCTGCGCCGAAGCCGCAGGGGTAGCTGCCAGGGCCAGGCCCACGCTCACGGCAAGACCAACGGCAAGCGCTTTCATGTCACCTTCGCGCCGAGCTTGACGTCGATGTTTCCGCGCGTGGCCTTCGAGTAGGGGCAGACTCCGTGGGCCTTCTCCATCAGGTCGTCGGCGACACCCTGCTCGAGGCCCGGCAGGTAACCGATCATCTCAGCGGTGAGCCCGAAGCCACCCTCGGAATCCTTCCCGATTCCGATTTTGGCCGTGATGCCGCTGGCACTGTCGAGCGCGATCTTTTCGTTCTTGGCGACCAACCGCAACGCGCCCAGGAAGCAGGCGGCGTAGCCCGCCGAGAACAGCAGTTCGGGGTTCACCCCTTCACCGCTGCCGCCCATCTCCTTCGGGGGCCGGGTGTCGAGGTCGACCTTGCCGTCGGTGGATTTCACGTGGCCGTCGCGGCCTCCATCGGTGGCTGTGGACTCTGCGGTGTAGACGACTTCGATGCTCATGGGTCCGATCATGCCAGCCGAAGGATCCGGACAAGCTCAGTCCTGGCGAGGAGATCGTTCTCCACGCGGCACGTCCTGGTGCACGCGCACCGTGACCGGGGCCTCGCCGGGAACGTCGGGCAGCCCAGCACCACGTGCTGATCTACGTTCGGCAACGAGAGACGTCGGCCCCCTGCTTAGGTTCGTATGCGCAGCCAATTCCACACGCCCGCAACGACGCCCGGCAGCGAGACAAGGACGGGTAACAGGCGTCGCCGAGACATCATGGCGGCGCCCAGAAAGATGACCATTCCGGCGAGCGAAAGGGGCAGAGCCCAGCCGGCGGCGGGTTGGTGAGGCTCCAGTGCGGTGTTCCTGACCGCCTGGTCACTCATACCGTGATCGTGGCCCGAGTGATCATGGCCCGAGTGATCATGGCCCGAGTGATCATGGCCAGTTTCACCATCCCCGCCGTGGTCATGGCCTGCGTGGCCCTGCGCGGCCCCACCATGACCGCCATGATCATGGCCTGCGTGGCCCTGCGCGGCCCCACCATGACCGCCATGGTCATGGCCTGCGTGGCCCTGCGCGGCCCCACCATGACCGCCGTGGTCATGGCCTGCGCCGACCACACCAGCGACCATGTGCACGTGGCCTTCGTGATCGCCTGGGCCATCCATACCGTGGTTGTGCACGGCGCCGACCGCGCCCGCTGAGCCATGAGCGTGGCCGGCGTGGCCGTCTGCGCCAACTCCCCCATGGTCATGCCCGCCCGCACCGCCGTCGCCGTGGTCATGCCCGCCCGCACCGTGGTCATGCCCGCCCGCG